>NZ_QUIV01000001.1 GCF_003480315.1 Clostridium sp. AM33-3
AGTCCTATTTTCTTTGTGACTGTTGGTACGTTTCTGAAAAAATAATCAACACCTTTGCCATACAAGGATTATGCAAAAGGTTTTATTGAATTGGTATGGGCATATTATACAGAATATAAGAAGGGCAATATAAATCGAATTGATGGAATAATTGAATTTATGACAATCATTTCATGGGCAGCTATTAGACCAATTGAAGATACGCCGTTAGAAAACGGTGGTTTTAGTTATTATCGGGATGAAAGGTACTGGGCAAAGGCACGATATTATTACTCTATGTGGGATGGTTCTTTAAACAATGAAAATATATATAAGAAGGCATATATTTTCATAAACAAGAATGATATAAAAACGGTTAATATATATTGTCTTGCTATGAAAATATATGAAATTATAGCGAGAGATCCGACATATGATCCTGATGACGAAGATATTTTTAACAAATTAAATACGAACCAGGAAATATTAGATCTTTTGTGTAAGTTCCCCAATTTGTACAAAAAAATAATTTGTGATGAAATAGTACGTTCAGAAAATTATTTAGAAGAGACTCATGAGGAATCTTTGATTCAAATACCCAAAGTTCCGTTTAACAAAGTTTTCCCTTCGCTTTGTACATCACCGATATATGCCGGAGAAAAAGGAAAATTTGTTTCACGAGCACATGTTTTATACCAGATTCCGTGCACATATTTAGAGGTTCCAATAGAACGTGCACCTAAATATTTAATCACTGCATTATATTGGTATGTAAATGACAGGAACAAACAGAATTCTTTTTATGAGCTTTTTATGCATTATTTAAAGAGGGCAGGATATCTAAAAAATGGAAAGAAAAAAGATGGAAAAAAACGTATTCAGAATTCTATACAGACAGTATAACAAAATCAAATTTTGACAATATTATGCAATTTCAAAATGCTTCTCATGAAAAAGTATTGATTGGCCAGATTGTTCTCAAACTTAAATTAAAAATGAACGAGGCGGAGCGATTGTTTTGGGCAGATGGAAAAGTTTTAGTCAGTCAATATGGAGATGAGGACTATTTTATTGATACATTAATAAAATATGCTATTGAAAGATAAAGACGATGACATCTACTTTAACCCGGACGATTACCCGGACTACGACCTGGAGCCAACACCGGAAGAACTCAGAAAAGAATATATAGAATACCTAAAAGCAGACTTTATTGACTGTTGGCGGTATTTTAAAATTTTTGCCCCATTCTTTTGGCTACACAGAAGAATTTACCGGATATTACTGCATTTCCATATTATAAAAAGGAAAATTAGAAAAATATCCGTAGCTGAAGCAAACCAGATCCTTTGCGGGATGAGTTTGTATGAAGACGAAAGCAAAAAATCTGAAAAGTAAAAAGGTTTTATGAAATATATAATCCTCCGGGGAGGCTGCCTGATTAGCAGAAGAGGGGGAATTCCTTCTTTGTAGTATTAATGGTTTTGACAAGAGCCTCAGGATTGATCCTGGGGCTCTTCGTCGTCTTCATCATCATCAAAATAATCAGGGAGATTATCTTCGCAGGGGTTCCTGGAATCGTAATCTGCAAACATTTCTTCTAATATGCGAGAAAAGGGGCCATATCCCATGCTTTTTCATAGCTTTATAAAGTCTCCTTTCCGTTGCTATTTTTTTCATATATCTAATATGGAAAACGGCTGGCAAAATGAATTCAACTGAGGGTTCATTCACGGGAGTGATGGTTTGGGGTATGATGGGGGTAGATAGTAGGAAGGGGTGAGGAATGATGCAGGATGCAGATAAGAAAAAGATTTGTGACGCACTGGTGTACCTGATTGATCCGTATAGGATTGAAGCAATGCAGAGATATTTACCAGAAATCCCAAAGAATAAAATGCTGATGGAAAAATCATGCGATTTAGCTGATCAGGTGGAGGCACTTGCGCTGGGGAAAGAGCAGAAGGATACCATTAATAAGCTGTTGGCAACAATGGAAGATCTTCATGACACTCAGCTATCTGTGATTTATACAGCCGGCGTAATAGACGGGCTGGTCTTTTTAAAGGATCAGGGACTCTTAGATAAAGTTTTTAAGTACATGTAAACTAAGATATACACAAAGGATAAGGAGATTTACATTTGTTGAGAGTAATGGCTATCTGATTTTGACAGACGAAGTGATTTCTTCGGATTACAAGGATACCTGGAATGCGTTTACCGCTAAGGTTTATAACAAGTATGGTGATCTGCTGAACAGCAATGTTATTTCAAAACCAGCTTTTCTCCACATTGTGCTTCCGGAATACAAGGATGACGGCGGTTCTATCATGATTACCTTCTCGGCAACCGGTGATCCGCTTGAGCCGGAGGAGATCAGCCAGACACCTGCAAGAGTGGTATTCTCCGTAGATGGAGAGGATCTTGCGGAAGTTACGATTTCCGAGGAAGATCTTAGAAATGATGACGGATATGTAAGAAAGAGCGGTGTAGAGCTGCCGGAGACCTATAATGGCAACCTCGATAAACTCACCGTTACGGTTTACAATGAGGACGATGATAGCCTTGAGAGCACGATCGGAACGATCCGTGCGAATTACATGCAGATACACTTCCCGAAGTATACAGAGTATGGCTCAGAGGGCGGAGCTCTCACGGTTGTGTTCAGCTTTGTGAGCGTGGAAGATGAAAGTGTACTTGAAAGCGATGTGACCGATGCGGCTGACAATTCAACGGTTGAGATTGAAGATGAGCTGCAGCAGAGCAAGGATGAGACCGCTGATAGCAATGAGATCATCAGCTCTGATGACACTGACGACAGCGAAGATGCTTCTGAATCTGACGATGATAATGACCAGATAAAGGAAGAAGAAAAGTCTGAGGATGAAACTGTCGGCACAGACGAAGACACGAAGAACGGTTCTGAATCAGCAGATGAGAACGATGCTGAAGATGCCAAAGACGATGCAGATGAAGAGGAAGCGGAAGAAATCCAGACTTCTGATACAGATGCAGATCTTGCAGAAGAGATTGTCGAGGATTGACGGAACAGACCCGGAGATTCGGACAGGTATCTCAAAGCGATGAAACAAAGGTGAGAGATACAAAAAAATAAAAGAAACAAAGATATAAAGATATAAAAGCAGAGGCTTCATGGGATTTCAGAAGGATTCCGTGAAGTCTCTGTTTTTGTGTGATAGGAAATGGCATCCTACCGGACTGTGGAAATTTTGCAGTCTCTTTAATTTGACGCTTGATTTGATTGGGCTTCACGTAGGAGCAACAAATATCGCATCCGAAATAGTTTGACTTTGCTGTCGTGCAATATTATAATTAATACAAAGAAACAAAGAAAATTGAATACAAAGAAGTAAAATGCATATGATAATAAGGAGGTAATCGAATGTCGATGGCAGTTATGGAAAGAAGGAACACAAAAATGGCAAGAAAAGTGCTTAGTATTTCTTCGAAAAGGCAGATCACTATTCCACAGAAATTTTATCAGACGCTTGGTTTTGGCGATGAAGCAGAATGCATCATGCGCGGTGACGAACTTATCATTCGTCCTGTCAAAACCATAGCAGGTGGAGAATTTGCTGAACAAATTTTATCGGAACTGATTCAGGAGGGTTTTTCAGGCGAAACGTTACTGGCAGAATTTAAGAAACGTCAGGCACAGATTCGACCAGCAGCAGAAATGATGATGGCCAAGGCTGAAGATATTGCAACGGGTAAAGCAGAATACGAGACTTATGAGAACGTATTCGGATCGAAGGATTGAAAATGCTATCTGTACGATTCGATCCACCAGCTGCAAAATATATTAAGAAGCTCAAGGACAAGAAACTCAAAGCACTGTATCAAAAAGCTGTTGATGCAATCTGCGAAGACTATACGATCGGGAGCCCAAAAACCGGAGATCTGGCTGGTTTCTATGGGTATGACATCTACTATAACAAAACGAATTACGAGAATTGGCATATACCATTGAAAGAATTGATGGGGAACTCGTAGTTGTCGTTATGGCTGGAACACAGGAAAGGCTTCTTTTATATTTATGAACGTTTTAGGAAACGTTCGAACGTGTATATTTGTAACTCTTTTGTAGAGACTGTAATTAATTCTGTGTAAACTCTAAACGGAGCTATATATCCTCTTGGATTGATGTTAAAATAAATATCAATTCAGGAGGATTTTTTTGTGTCACAGTAATAAAAAATAGGCGAAGCCTATTTTTGTGGAACGAAGAAGATCAGATACTTTCTATGTTGCTGTCCAGCTGATAAAACTATATAGAATATGGCAAAAAGTGCAGAAAATACGTGTAATTTTACAAAATATTATACGAAATTTGGCAAAAATTTCATCAATTTACTAATTGAAGTTTTCTCATGAAATAAGTATGCTTAATGAAAATATATGCCAGCTAAACAGGAGGGACAGAAATGATCAGACAGAAGAAAAATAGTGGCTTTACACTGGCAGAACTATTAATTGTGGTTGCAATTGTTGGTATTCTTGTAGCAATTTCCATTCCGGTTTTCACTTCACAACTGCATAAAGCGAAGGTTGCAACGGATGAAGCAAACCTCAGAAGTTACTACTCGGTGTTGATGGCAGATTATCAGGCAACTGGGAAATATGATTATGATCCATCCATTACTGATGATATTTGGATTTTGCATAATACGATTAAGTACAAAGATGGAACAACAGTAAAACTGAAAGCAGGTCAGTTTTCTGTCATCCGCCCATCTGAGAAGAATCCATTCTACGGATATCAGATTCATTATTTCTGTCCAGGTGGATACTCAAGAACGTTTGGAGCAAGGGACAATACGTAAAAGGCAAGGCAGGTGCAACACATACCGTCCTCAACTTCAAATCTGTTTCTTCCCAGATCATACTACAAAAACAGCGGTGCATCTAAGCCCGCTGTTTTTTGTGTTTTCCGTTAGTTTACTTCTACCAGCTCAATTTTGAAATTCAGTTCCTTTCCTGCCATTTCATGGTTGGCATCGAAGGTGATGGTGGTTTCAGTCTTAGCTGTAACCGTTACCGGGAAATGCTGGCCATTCTGATTCTGCAGGTAAATGTGCTGGCCCACCTGCAGCTCCTCAGAACCCGGAAGATCCGCAATTTCCACATCGAAGATAGCATCCGGGTTTGTCTGACCGTAAGCTTCCTCCGGCATCAGGTGAATTTCTTTTACCTCACCGACTTCCATGTCTGCCACGGCAGCATCAAAACCCTGGATCATCTGACCTGCGCCGCAGACAAACTCCAGCGGCTCGCCGCGGTCGTAAGAAGAGTCAAACTGGGTTCCGTCGTTAAACGTTCCTTTGTAATGAGTGCGGCAGGTTTTGCCGACATTGCGTCCTGTAATAGCCATAATTGTGATATCCTCTCTCTTTTTTTGTGCAGCTTCCGTATCAGTATAGTAAACTTTAGGCAAAAAGAAAAGGACTTTTTGCGACATACTCCCACCGCTTTTTACATTTTTTTGCATTTGTGCGGAAAAATATAGACATGAAAAAATATGAAATGATATAATGAAATTAAATTTAGAAGCAAAGCAGGCGAAAGTCTGCGACGCAAAGCTAGAGGGCCTTTAAAATGGCAACCAGTTGCATGAAATGATAGTGTACACTGTCTGTATGGCGGTGTTTTTTATTGTCCTTTTGTATGGGAAAAAGTTGTGGACTCCTTTCAAGAAGAACGTTTATATCGGAATGATCGGATATTTTAACAGCAGCAGACGGGATTCCATAAAGGATATAGCTGCAGGGGATATACAATAAAAAGGGGACGGAGCATAAGGAGGAAGAATGGACAGAGGGACAGAAAAACGGATAAGAAAAACAGATAAGAAAAAAAGCGTATGGCTTAGTATTTTGGTACTGATTATGCTGCTTTTGGTACCGGCTTCTGTTCATGCGTCTGAAATGAAAAGCAATGGAAAAACAGCTCAGGCAATGGAGAAAGAAAATAAAACCGTGAGAGTTGGCTATTTTCCATATGCCAATTTTCAGGAAGGCGGTTATGGGGAACACAAGCAGGGAGCAGGCTATGAGTATCTCCAGAGAATTTCTTATATAACCGGCTGGAAGTATGAATATGTCTATGGCTCATTTAAAGAGTGTCTGGATATGCTGGCAGATGGAGAAATAGATATACTTGGAAGTGTCAGTTATACACCGGAAAGGGCAGAAGTGATCAGTTTTTCTGATTATGCGGAGGGAACAGAACGATATTGGATCTATACCAGGGAGGATCATTTGAACCTTACGGATGGAGATTTAAAGCAGCTGAATGGCTGCCGTATCGGCGTTGAGGATGGAAGCTATCAGAAAAAAAATCTGGAAAAATGGCTGGACAGCAATCAGCTTCATGCAGAGATTGTTGTCTGCAAAGGCTATGATGAAATAATAAAAAAACAGGATGCAGATGAACTGGATGCATTCGTGATCCCGGCACTGTCTGTCGACAGTGATTTTATTGCAATTGCTAATATCGGTGTAAGTGACTGCTATTTCGGTGTATCAAAATCCAGACCGGATCTGTTAAAGGAATTAAATTCTGCCCTGGAAGAAATCAACAATACAAAAACGGACTACAGCAGCAAGCTGTATGCCCGTTATGAAGAGAAAGCAGCCATAAATTATGCACTAAATATGGAAGAAAAACAATGGCTGGCTGCCCATGAAAATACCATACGTGTGGGGTATCTAAAGGATAATCTTCCTTTTTGCGGTGAAGAAGACGGGAAACTGACAGGAATTCTCGGAACCGTTCTGGAGACTGTTCAGAAAAAATACGAAGTCACGATCAAGGCAGTTCCCTGTTCCACGGGCATACAGATGAATGAGGCATTGCAGGCTGGTGAAATTGATATTGCCGGTCCTATCATTCAGGATTTTTATACGCAGGAACAGTTTCAGGTAGTTTTGACCGATAAAATCTTTGATATCACGCCGGTAGTTATTTACAAAGGAAATGACTACAGCAGCAGTCTCTCTGCAATCGCAGCAACAGAGACCTCACTGTATTCTGAATTGATGGTGTCCCTTCTTTTTCTGGACGCCGAGATCAAACAATATGATACACAGGAAGAATGCCTGGAGGCAGTAGCAAACGGAAAAGTGGGAGCAACTGTTATTCCGTCTTCCAAGATCAATCTTCTGAATGAAAGTTCATTGACCAAAAGTCTGTCATTTGCAGAGATGGCAAAACGGCAGGAATTAGGAATGTTTACGACGAGAGCAAACAGAAGAGCAGCTACCATTATCAATAAAGCAATTGATCAGTCCTCCGATATTCTAAATGGCGTTGTCCTTGCACTGAATTCTGTTTCAGAAAAGAAAATGACCCTGCAGGATGTCCTTGCAGAGTATGCCGGTTTCGTGACCGGAATTTCCTTTGCGATTATTTTTGTACTTCTTCTTCTGGTTTATTCGCTTTTGGCAAGCAGAAAAAAACAGATGGAAGCGTTGAAGGAAGCACAGAATGCAAATGCGGCGAATATTGCGAAAACAACGTTCCTGAATCACATGTCCCACGACATCCGGACACCGATGAATGCGATCATCGGATTTACCGATATTGCCTTGAAGCTGAAACCGGACAGGGAAGTGGAAAATTATCTGAAAAAGATCAGGCAGAGTTCCGAATATCTGATGACCCTGATGAATGATGTGCTGGATATCAGCCGCATTGAAAGCGGTAAACTGGAATATAAACCAGTGCCGGTGGATTTGGGGGATATGGTTAATACGGTTTTGTCGATTGCAAGAGGCTATACGGAAAACCGCGATCTTATTTTTACGGTTTCAACAGAAAAACTTAAAAATCCTTATGTGATGGCAGATGAACTCAGGATCAGGGAGGTATTGCTCAACATTATCAGCAATGCAGTCAAATTTACAAAAGATGGAGGTACAATTTCATTTGCTGCTGAAAGCCGTCCGGGTAAAGATGAGCAGCATATCATTGTGCGCTTACGCATATCAGATACCGGAATTGGTATGAGCGAGGAGTTCCAGACCAGAATATTTGATGAGTTCAGTCAGGAAAATAACGGAGCAAGAACCAGCTATAAGGGAACCGGACTGGGAATGGCGATTGCCAAACGGTATGTAGATCTTATGGGTGGAAAAATTGAAATCAGCAGCAGACAGGGCGTTGGCTCGACATTTACCGTAGAAATCCCATTGCTTATAGCAGAACATGTGCCAGCTGAAAAGGAAGAAAAGCTCAAAAACGATATTGATGTACGTGGTTTACATGTCCTTTTGGCAGAGGACAATGATTTAAATGCAGAGATAGCCGTAACTCTATTGGAAGAAAAAGGGATGATCGTAACCAGGGCTGTCGATGGAAAATCTGCGCTCACGCAGTTTTGCAATACAGCACCGGGGACCTTTGAGTTGATCTTAATGGATATCATGATGCCGGAAATGAACGGATATGAAACAACAAAAGCCATAAGGAATATGCCGGATCGCCCGGACGGAAAGAAGATTCCCATTATAGCAATGACAGCGAATGCATTTGCAGAGGATATACAGGCAGCTTTGGATGCCGGGATGGATGGTCATGTGGCAAAGCCGGTCGATATGAGTGTGTTACTGTCTGTCATCACAAAATATATAAAACGATGAAGAACCTGGCGGTTTGAGGGAGAAAACAACAATGTATAAACGTAGAAAAAGAACAGCCGTACTAGGTGCAGGTGTATTTGTGGTTTTGGGAATGTGGATACTATTTTCTGTACATTGCTGGGCTGCTGAGCCGCAGTATGATGACAGGCAGCAGATCATCCGTGTCGGTTCCTTTGAGGATACCTTCGATTATGTTGATGAGTACGGGGTTAGACGCGGCTTCGGCTACGAACTCATGCAGGCTCTGGAAGGCTATACCGGATGGAAGTTTGAGTATGTGAAATGTGACTGGTCCAACTGTTTTGATAAGCTTGAAAACGGTGAGATCGATATCATGGGAGATATTTCCTATACCGATGAACGGGAACAAAAGATGCTGTATTCGGCGGAACCGATGGGGGAGGAAAAATATATCCTCTATGCTGATCTATCAGATACCGATGTCGTGACATCGGATTTTCGGTCTATGGACGGGAAACGCGTAGGCGTGCTCTTAGGTACAGAGCCTGAAGTCATGCTGACAGAATGAGAAAATAAGAATGGCATACATACAGAACACGTAAATGTATATAATAATGCCGATGTCGAAAAGAAATTGGCGGATCATGAGATTGATTGCTTTGTGTCTCTGGAGGAATCCTTCTGGTCGGAGCAGGGAATCTCATCCGTTGCCACGGTTGGCAAATCCGGCATATATTTTGTGATAAACAAAGAGCGCAGCGATATCAAGGCGGAGCTGGACTGGGCTATGCGTCAGCTGGAGCAGGACAGTCCGTTTTTCCGGGCAGATCTGTATAAGAAGTATTTTGCGCTTGATTACAGCCAGAGTCTTACTGGCAAAGAAAAGGCATGGCTGGAGGAGCATGGCAGCATCCGGATCGGATTTATGGACAATGCTCCGTCGGTTTTTTCCATGGATGAAGAGACCGGCAGTCTTGCGGGTACGCTGTCGGAATATATTTCTTATGCCGTAGACTGTCTGGGGAATCAGACACTGAAATTTGATATACAGGCATATGAGAATTATGAAGAAATGCTTCAGGCCTTACAGGATCACGAAATTGACATGATTTATTATGTCGGCAGAAATCCTGATTTTGCAGAGAAACATGGCTTTACGCTGACAAATGCAGCCTGGACCTACAGCCTGATGGCGGTAACGGATGAACCGCATTTTAATGAGAATGAAGTGTATACAGTCGCTGTACCAAGGGAAAATGAGGCCTTAAAACAGCATATTGTGTTCAGCTATCCTCAATGGAGACTGGTCGGTTGCGATTCGCTTCCGGATGCTACAGATATGCTCATGAATGAAAAGGCAGACTGTTTTCTCCTGGGAACCAGTAAAGCACTGAAATATGATAATCGTCGAGATTTCAAGAGCATTCCGCTTACAAAAACAATGGAGGCCTGCTTTGCCGTGAGAAACGGAGAGGGAACTCTTTTGACGATACTGAATAAAACGCTGAAGACCATGCCGTCTGATATGCTTACGAGTGCACTGGCCATCTATGACAGTACGACGGATAAAGTGACATTTTCGGATTTCATAAAAGACAATCTTCCGGTTGTGTTTGTCACTTCCGGATTATTTACACTCAGCATAATTGGTGTGATTCTTGTATTTTTGAGAAAGGCCAGGAAGGCAGAAGCTTCTGCAAAGCTTGCGGCAGATGATACACAAAAGCTGAATGACAGGCTGGAAACCGCCCTGAAAAAAGCAGAGGCGGCCAGTCTCGCAAAGACCAGTTTTCTTAACAATATGTCGCATGACATCCGAACTCCTATGAATGTCATTCTGGGCTATGCACAGCTTATGGAGGAGGAGCTGAAAGAAAAGGACCTGCCGGAAACAAAAGAACATCTGGAAAAACTGCAGCAGTCCGGAAAGCTTCTTCTGTCCATCATAAATAATGTACTTGATATGGCCAGGATCGAGAGCGGGAAAATGGAGATTGATGAGAGCTATAGCCGGATTGAAGATATCCGTCAGTCTGTGTTTACAGTTTTTGATGCCGAAGCAAGGAAAAAGAAGATTGCTTTTCGTTACTCGGTGAATGTAGAGCATGAGCATGTACTGACGGATGTTACCAAGGTAAAAGAGATATTTGTCAATATCCTGAGTAATGCCATGAAATATACTCCTTCCGGTGGCTCTGTTACGGTAAGCCTGGAGGAACTGCCATGCGATGAGCCTGGATACATGATTATGAGAACCAGGGTAAGCGATACGGGAATCGGTATGAGTCAGGATTATCTGACAAGGATTTTCGAAGCCTTTACCCGTGAGAAAAACACCACAAGGAGTAAAATTGCTGGAACCGGACTTGGAATGTCCATCGTAAAGAGATATGTGGACCTGCTTGGTGGAACAATACAGGTAGAGAGCGAGCTCGGAAAGGGCAGTACCTTTACTGTTACGCTGAAACACAAAATAGCAGATGAAAGCTTTTATGAAAACAGGAAGATCGAAAATCCGGAAACAGGCACGGAAATCCTGGAAGGCAGGAATATCCTTATAGCAGAGGATAATGATCTGAATGCGGAGATTGCAGAGGCAATCCTTAAGCGTGCCGGTCTGAAAATAGAGCGCGTGGTGAATGGCATTCAGTGTGTCAACATGATAACAAAAATGCCGGCGGATACCTATGATATGATCCTCATGGATATCCAGATGCCTGAAATGGATGGCTATGAAGCAGCACGGGCAATCCGGCAGCTGCCGGATCGGGAGAAGGCATGTATCCCGATCATTGCAATGACGGCAAATGCATTTGAGGAAGATAAGAAAGATGCCATGGCAGCCGGAATGAACGGTCATATGGCAAAGCCGATTCAGGTAGAACAGCTGCTGTCGATGTTAGCGGAAATGATGTGCAAAAAATGATACCTTTTTTGGCTGTGGTTGCCCTCCTGACCATTCTCTGCTATGATAGAATACAGTATGTGCCTGCGGGCCAGCTGATGTTTTTTTGATAATTTGATATGATTTAGGTGGAAAATTCAAAATTCAGGAGAAGAAGGATCAGAAAACATGCAGAAAAAAATGGAATTAAACAGTGACATGCGGGTTTATTTTGACATGGACGGAACGATCGCAAAATGGTGCGATGTCCCTGTTGAGGAAAGCAGAAAGCCGGGATATTATGCAGATCTGGAGCCGGAAACGGAGCTTCTGGATTTTATGCGCGCAGCCATGAAGCGAGGGGAAGATATTTATATTTTGTCCTCATACTACACGGACACCAGAGCATTGCTGGAGAAGAAAAAATGGCTGGATCAATATCTGCCGGAGATTGATTCCGCGCACTGTCTCTTTGTGCCGTACGGAAAGAATAAGGCAGAGTTTATCGAGGCAATGCTGCATCGCAGGCTCAGCCGGGCAGATATCCTGATCGATGATCATACACCGAATCTGCACCGCTGGGAAGCAGCGGGCGGTACCGGGATCAAATGGCTGAATCAGGTCAACGGAAACAACGGCCGCTTTGAGGGCGCCCGGGTGGGCAGCGCAGAGGAGCTCAGGGCAGTGCTGGACAACGCTTTGCAGGGCTAAGTTTGATATAACAAATCAGAGACATATTTTGGAGGGTATTGCATGATGGGGGAGAAACAGATCAACGCAATGATCATAAATGAGAAGGATCATGTGATCATGACAACAGAAACCGTAAAGAAAGGGCAGACGCTTTGCTACAGGGATACAGGCGGTTGTCACACACTGACAGCCCTGGAGGATATTCCAAAGTATCATAAGGCAGTGGTGAAAGCGGTCAAACGCGGAGAACAGGTGCTGAAATACGGGGAAAATATCGGCCACGCGCTGGCGGATATCGAACCGGGGGCATGGGTCCATACACACAATCTGAGCGACTATCCAGAGGAGGAATGATATGAAATTTCAGGGGTTTGTGAGAGAAAACGGACAGGTAGGAATTCGGAATCATGTGGTTGTAATGCCTGGAGTGATCTGCGCAGAAATGGCAGCCAAAAAAATTGCCTCCGAATGCGGGGCGGTGTTTCTGGCAAATCCCATAGGCTGCGGTTTAAATCCAAAAGATATGACGGTCATGCCAGATGCAGAAGGAGGCAGATGCAGTACCCCGGACCGAAGCAGATCTGTCAGATCTGATCCTGGGACTGGAATGCGGCGGCTCCGATCCAACCTCCGGCTTCTCTTCTAATACGGTGCTGGGGCTTGTCACCGACGAGGTGATCGATGCCGGCGGTACCGCGATCCTGAGCGAGACCGTGGAGTGTATCGGCGCGGAGCATATTCTGCGTCAGAACGGAAGAACTCCGGAAATCGGAGAACAGATTTACCAGGCAATTCTTGACTGGGAACAGAAACGATATGAGGAATCAGGGCAGGATGTGCGGTGCGGAAATCCGTCGCCGGGAAATATGGCCGGCGGCATTACCACACTGACGGAAAAATCGCTCGGCTGCATTCATAAGGCCGGCTCCAGACCCTTTGACGGCTGTTTTGAGTATGGACAGTGGATTGACAGAAAGGGGCTGTATTTTGTGAATGCGGCAGCTTCCGATGTACTCAGTGTCACAGCGTTAGCTGCAGCAGGAGCCACGCTGGTGGCGTTTACCACGGGTCTTGGCAATCCGATCGGCAATCCGGTCACGCCGGTGGTGAAGATTACCGGCAATCACGATACGGCGGAGGCTCTCTGCGAAATCATTGATATCGACACCAGTGCCAGCATACGCGGCGAGAAAAGCCTGCCGGAACTGAAATCAGAGATGCTGTCCGTCTTCGCAGAGGTCATGAACGGAAAGAAGACCCGCGCAGAAGAAAACGGGGCAAATGAACTAAGCATCAATCAGTGCTATAGCTATGCATAGCCCGTTCCGGGTCCCGTCATGAAAAGCTCCTTTGTAATGGTTGGGAAAGAACTTTATCGTTTGGGCTGGTAGCGCATGTCAGATACATTGTAGATGGTGATGAAGGCCAGCGGGTCTTCCCGGCTGATGTAGTTCATCAGCTTCTGGTATTCGCTTTTGTCGACAATGGTGATGATCTCGTTGTGTCGTTCCATATTATAAGCACCGATGGCCTCGTAGATCGTGGCACCGCTGTGCAGATCCTCCACAATAAAGCGGCGAAGCGCCTCCTCCTTTTTTGTGATGATGCAGACGCGCCGTTTTATATTATGGCTGAAGATGAAGTGATCCAGGATGATACCGTTAAAGTACGTGCCGAGAATGCTTAAAACGACCGTTTTCTTGTCGTAGACCAGGGCGGCGGAAAGAGCAACGCACATGCCGGAAAGTGACATGGCCCGTCCCAGGTCCATGTGCAGGTATTTGTTCATGATCTTGGCTACGATATCCAGGCCGCCAGAAGAGGCATTGCGGTTAAACAGAATGCTTAAGCCGATGCTGACCACCAGAATATAGCAGAGTACATCCAGCTCCTGGCTGTCGGTCAGGGAACCGATGGCCGGAAATGCCTTTTCAAACAGGCCGAGAAACAGCGGCAGCATGACGCTGGTGTATACGGTCTTTGCTCCGAATTCTCTGCCGCAGGTAAAGAATCCGATGATGAGGAGCACTACATTCAGGATCATGGTAATAGCGGAAAGCGGAAGAGGGATAAAGTTGGAAAGCACAATACCGAGACCGGAAATGCTGCTGACAGAGGCATGGCTTGGCAGCAGGAAAAAATAGACGGCAGCGGCAATGATGGCGACTGCGGCGGTGAGGATGACGGTCTCTTTGATCAGGGAAGACCAGGAATGTTGTCTGTTCATAAGGAACCTCCGGAACGTTTCGAAATTTTCCTGCTCATTTTATCACAGGATGGGACTGCTATCAATAGCCGGAATACACTGGTTGGATGGATTGCATAAAAAAAAATGACAAACTTTGTCAAGTTTGTGCACACTTTTTGATTCCGGTATGATACTATAATGGACGTAAACCCCCCAATACATTATATAGTTTTTGCAACAAAACGAAATACCTTCTCCTGAAATGACCGGTTCCCCAACCGGTCATTTCGCATATATAGAAATAGTTTGCGGGAACATAACCGGATGAATGGAACAGAAAGCGGCAGGGAATAACATGGAAGTATATGTATCTGTGATGTGTGTGGACGCAGCACTTACAATAAAAGAAGAAGCGGATTTAAAAGGACGTCTTTCCGGGGCAAGACAGGAAAAAATAGAGAGGCTCCGCTATGCTGCGGACCGGCGTCTGTCCCTGGGGGCAGGGCTTCTTCTGGACCAGGGACTGAAACGGTTTGGACTCCGGGAACGGACAGAAGCCTTCGGAACGGTGGAAAATGGGAAACCGTGTCTTTTGCATCACCCGGAGATCCAGTTCAATCTTTCTCATTCCGGTTCTATGGTCATGGCTACGTTTGCTTCCTGTCCGGTCGGCTGTGACGTGGAAAAGAAGCAGAAGGCACGCATGGACGTGGCAAAACGGTTTTTTGCACCGGCAGAGCAGAGGGTCCTTTGGGCGGCGGAAACAGAGGAAGAACGGGATATGCTGTTCAGCCGTCTGTGGACCTTAAAGGAGAGCTATCTGAAGGTGGGAGGTCAGGGTATGGCTATGGCGCTTGACAGCTTCACGATCGTACCTGGCGCGCAGCCGGTCCTGGCCGGACCAAAAGAAGACAGGTATCGTTTTCAGGAGTTTTCTCTTCCGGACTACTGCGCCTCCGTGTGCGTGCAGCGAAGCAAAGAAGGAAATGGGGAGACGTTTTTTTTCTCTTTTCAAAACCTGGAAGATATGGTATGATACCGATAGAGTTTAAAAAGGAGACGTATGACCATATGGACATGAAACGAGTGTTTTTGAAGTTAAGCGGTGAAGCACTTGCCGGACCGAAAAAAACCGGTTTTGACGAAGATACAGTCAAAGAGGTTGCCAGACAGGTGAAGATTTCCGTCGATGCAGGCGTGCAGGTCGGCATCGTCATCGGAGGAGGCAACTTCTGGAGAGGACGCACCAGTGACGCGATCGAGCGCACCAAGGCAGACCAGATCGGTATGCTGGCTACCATCATGAACTGCATTTATGTTTCAGAGATTTTCCGCAACGCAGGCATGAAGACCGAGATCCTGACCCCGTTTGTATGCGGCGCGGTAACGGAGCTTTTCTCTAAAGATAAGGCTAACCGCTATTTTGAGGAGGGCAAGGTAGTCTTCTTTGCAGGCGGTACCGGACATCCGTATTTCTCTACCGATACCGGCATTACCCTGCGTGCGGTCGAAATGGACGCAGACTGCATCCTGCTTGCAAAATCCATCGACGGTGTCTACGACAGTGACCCGGCAAAGAATCCGGACGCAAAGCGTTACGATACCATCAGCATTCAGGAGGTCATCGACAGGAAGCTTGCGGTAGTAGACCTGACGGCATCCATCATGTGCCTGGAGCACAAGATGCCAATGGCAGTATTCGATTTAAACGAAAAAGACAGCATTGCAAACGCAATGCAGGGCAAAATAAACGGTACGATCGTGACCGTCGACTAACAGGAGGAAACTATGCAGGAACACTTAAAGTTATACGAGGACAAAATGGAGAAATCCCTGGACGTGCTGCTTGACGAGTACGCATCCATCCGCGCAGGCCGTGCCAACCCGCATGTACTGGACCGCTTACGCATTGACTACTACGGAACCCCGACCCCGATCCAGCAGGTCGGCAACGTAACCGTTCCGGAAGCACGCATGATCGTGATCCAGCCGTGGGAGAAGAGCCTGTTAAAAGAGATTGAGAAGGCAATCCTGGTTTCCGATCTGGGCATCAACCCGACCAACGACGGCAACGTGATCCGCCTGGTATTCCCGGAGCTGACCGAGGAACGCCGTAAAGATCTTGCAAAGGATGTCAAGAAAAAAGGCGAGGGCGCTAAGGTTGCGATCCGTAACATCCGCCGCGATGCTATGGACAGCATCAAGAAAATGGAAAAAGCAGGAGACATCTCTGAGGACGATTTAAAGCAGGGTGAAGAGAAAATCCAGAAAATCACCGACAAGATGATCGAAAAAGTGGACAAGGCCATTGAGACAAAGACCAAGGAGATCATGACTGTCTAGTCCCTGGGATTGAATGAGCGTAAAGAGGGGAAGAGCGATCTTCCCCCTTTTCATTGTTTCACAGGAAATCGCGTCCCGTGAAACTTCTTTGCTATGTACATCGAACAGGCACCGAAGGTGCGCCTGACGATTCTGGAGATATGGAGGAATAGAAATGTCTGAACAATTAGATGGAATGGTCATTCCGAAGCATGTGGCCATGATTTTGGACGGCAACGGCCGCTGGGCGAAAAAACGCGGTCTGCCGCGTTCCATGGGCCATAAGGAAGGCTGCGTAACGGTAGAGAAGACCGTTGAGATCGCTGCCCGCCTGGGAATTGAATACTTAACCGTATATGGTTTTTCTACAGAGAACTGGAAGCGTTCCGCGGAAGAGGTGGGCGCTCTGATGCAGCTGTTCCGCTTCTATATGGTCCGCCTGCTGAAGGTGGCTTCCGCGAACAATGTCCGCGTGAAAATGATCGGAGACCGTACCCGCTTTGACCAGGATATCATTGACGGCATTAACCGTCTGGAATCTGAGACAAAGAACAATACCGGCCTGACCTTTGTCATTGCCGTAAACTACGGCGGCCGGGACGAAATTACCCGCGCCGTGAAGAAACTGGCTGCGGACTGTGCGGCCGGAAAACAGGATCCGGAGGAGATTACCGAGCAGGTTGTGGCTTCCTATCTTGATACTGCCGGCATGCCGGATCCGGATCTTCTCATCCGTACCAGTGGCGAGCTCCGCCTTTCCAACTATCTGTTATGGCAGCTTGCATACACAGAAATTTATGTGACCGAATGCCTGTGGCCGGATTTTGATCAGGAAGAGCTGGAGAAGGCGATCATGGCCTACAACCGGCGTGACCGCCGCTACGGCGGAGTCAAGCAGGCATAAAAGGAGGGGACCGGATGTTTACAAAACGGCTGGTAAGTGGTATTATTCTCGTCATTCTTGCTATTATAATAGTAGGAAAGGGCGGAGCACTGCTGTATGGTGTTACAGCGCTGATCTCCCTGATCGGCCTGTTTGAGCTGTACCGGGTGCTGAAGATTGAGAAAAATGCCATGGGCGTGGTGGGCTATATTACAGCGCTTTCTTATTACGGACTGGTATGGTTCGACGGCCATCACTATGTGACTTTGATGGCAATTGCGGCTCTTATGGTTATGATGGCAATCTATGTTTTTACCTTTCCGAAGTACCGGACAGAAGAGGTGGCAGAGTCCTTTTTTGGTGTGTTTTATGTGGCTGTGATGCTGTCATATCTGTATCAGGTCCGCGCGATGGGCGACGGAAGGTATCTGGCATGGCTGATCTTCTTAAGCTCCTGGGGCTGCGACACCAGTGCCTACTGTGTCGGCATGCTGCTCGGGAAGCATAAGCTTGCACCCGTGTTAAGCCCGAAAAAATCCGTGGAAGGTGCTGTGGGCGGCGTAGCCGGCGCGGCGCTCCTGGGCTTTTTATTTGCAACGGTATTTGGCGGAAAGATGACGGAGCTTATGTATCCGCGTCTGGCCTGCACCCTGGCCTGTGCCATTGCGGCTGTCATCTCCCAGATTGGCGATCTGGCGGCATCTGCGATCAAGCGCAACCACGATATCAAGGATTACGGCAATCTTATCCCGGGACACGGAGGAATCCTGGACCGTTTCGACAGCATGCTGTTTACGGCTCCGGCAATCTTTTTTGTCCTGCTGTTTCTGCCGTAGTATAAATGAGGAGAGTACAAATGAAACGTATTGCGATTTTAGGTTCTACCGGCTCCATCGGTACGCAGACCCTGGAGGTTGTAGAGAATAATCAGGATATTCAGGTAACGGCCCTGGCAGCCGGAAGCAATATCAGACTGTTAGAAGAACAGATCCGCAAATTCCATCCGACCCTGGCCTGTGTCTGGGATGAAAAGAAGGCTGCGGAGCTGAGAACGAACATTGCGGATCTTTCCGTAAAGGTAGTGAGCGGCATGGACGGCCTGTTAGAGGTGGCGGTACAGCCGGAGGCAGAGATCCTGGTCACTGCCATTGTCGGCATGATCGGCATCCGTCCTACCATCGCAGCCATGAAGGCAGGAAAGGACATTGCACTGGCAAACAAGGAGACTCTGGTCACTGCAGGACATATCATCATGCCCCTTGCAAAAGAGGTGGGTGTGAAGATCCTTCCGGTGGACAGTGAGCACAGTGCTATTTTCCAGAGCTTAAACGGCGAGGATAAAAAGGCTATTGACAAGATCCTGTTAACGGCCTCCGGCGGTCCGTTCCGCGGCTGGACAAAAGAACAGCTGGCCGGTGTGCGGCCGGAGGATGCGTTAAAGCATCCGAACTGGACGATGGGACGCAAGATCACCATTGATTCCTCCACCATGGTCAACAAGGGACTGGAGGTTATGGAAGCCCGCTGGCTCTTCGGTGTGGAAATGGATCAGGTACAGGTTGTGGTACAGCCGCAGAGTGTCATCCATTCCATGGTGCAGTTTGCGGACGGCGCAGTCATTGCGCAGCTCGGCACTCCGGATATGAAGCTGCCGATCCAGTATGCGCTTTATTACCCGGAACGAAGATTTTTGCCGGGAGAGCGTCTGGATTTTGCGAAACTGGGAAGCATTACCTTTGAAGACCCGGATATGGAAGTATTCCGCGGCTTAAAGCTGGCTTACCGGGCCGGAAAGCGCGGAGGCTCCCTACCGACGGTCTACAACGCGGCCAACGAGTACGCGGTAGGAAAGTTCTTAAACCGTGAGATTTCCTATCTGACCATCATAGATATGATCGAGGGTGCCATGGAGCATCACAAGGTTGTTGAAAACCCGGATGTGGACGCGATCCTTGCAGCTGAGCGGGAAACCTATGAATATATAGAAAGCAGGTGGTAGTGTGCTGAATATTCTTGCAGCAGTGCTGCTGTTTGGATTTATTGTACTGGTGCACGAATTCGGACATTTTCTGCTGGCGAAATGCAGCGGAATCGGAGTTGTGGAATTTTCTGTGGGTATGGGGCCGCGCATTTTCAGTGTGGAAAAAGGTGAGACCCGGTACTCCATCAAGGCGCTGCCTTTTGGCGGTTCCTGCATGATGGTGGGGGAAGACTCAGAAAACCCGGATCCGAAGGCCTTTAACAATAAGCCGGTGTTATCCCGCATCGCGGTCATTGCGGCAGGACCGGTATTCAACTTTATCCTGGCATTTCTGTTTGCCATGCTCATTGTGGCGCAGATCGGCCACGACGCGCCGGTACTGACCGGTGTCATGGAGAAAAGCCCGGCCGAGGAGGCAGGACTTCAGGCAGGAGACCGCATCACAAGGATCAACGGACGCCATATCACGGCATACAGGGATATCATGCTGTATACCTTTTCCCATCCGGGACAGGAGATGAAGGTCTCCTTCACGAGACCGGCGCAGGAGGGTACGGCAGGAAGCGATGGAGCGACCAGCGGATTTGTTACGCTGACCCCGCGCTTCAGTGAGGAATATCAGTCCTATATGATGGGTGTGCAGTTTGGCGGATATCAGAGGATTCATGGAATCGGTCAGCTGATCCGTTACAGTGCCTATGAGGTGAAATACTGTGTCACTTCTACCATTGACAGCCTGGGCATGCTGTTTCGGCATCAGATCCGTGCAGACGAGGCTGTGACCGGACCGGTCGGTATTGTCAATATGGTTTGCGAGACCGTCCAGGAAAGCCGCCAGATCAGTGCCCGCGCGGTCGTGCTCACACTGGCCAACTGGGTGCTTCTCTTAAGCTCCAGCCTTGGCATCATGAATCTGCTCCCGATTCCGGCACTGGACGGCGGACGCCTGGTGTTTCTGCTCATTGAGCTGGTTCGGGGAAAGCCGGTGGACCCGGAAAAAGAGGGCATGGTGCATATGGCCGGCATGGCGGTGTTAATGGCACTGATGATGCTGGTATTATTTAACGACATCCGCAATCTGATGTAAAACAGGAGCGGACTGGAAGGCTGCGGAATGTGTCGGTGACACGTTTCAGGCGGCAATATTGCTGATAAAAGAAGGGGAAGAGCATATGGAACGGAGAATGACAAAGGAAATCCGGATCGGAAACCGGAAGATCGGCGGGGGAAACCCGATCCTGATCCAGTCAATGTGCAACACCAAAACAGAGGATGCCGCGGCAACCGTGGCACAGATTTTAAAGCTGGAGCAGGCAGGCTGCGACATAATCCGGGTGGCGGTGCCGACTATGGAAGCGGCAGAAAGCCTGAAGGCCATCAAACGCCAGATCCACATTCCGCTGGTGGCGGACATTCATTTTGATTACCGTCTGGCTATTGCTTCCATGGAGTGCGGAGCAGACAAGATCCGCATCAATCCGGGCAATATCGGAAGCGCAGAGCGGGTGCGGGCTGTGGTGGATAAAGCGAAGGAATACGGTGTGCCGATCCGTGTTGGCGTTAACAGCGGCTCCCTGGAAAAGCCGCTCATTGAAAAGTACGGCGGCGTGACCGCAGAGGGCATTGTGGAGAGCGCACTGGAAAAGGTAAGCATGATCGAGCAGATGGGCTACGACAACCTGGTCATCAGCATCAAATCCTCTGACGTTCTCATGTGTGTGAAAGCCCATGAGCTTATCAGCAAAAAGACCGATTATCCGCTCCATGTGGGTATTACCGAGTCCGGCACCTTAACCTCCGGCAATATCAAATCGGCTGTAGGTCTGGGCATCATTCTGCATGAGGGCATCGGTGATACGATCCGGGTATCCTTGACCGGTGACCCGGTAGAGGAGATCAAGTCCGCAAAACTGATCTTAAAGACTCTGGGGCTCAGAAGGGGCGGTGTGGAAGTGGTTTCCTGCCCGACCTGCGGAAGAACGAAGATCGATCTCATCGGCCTGGCAAACCAGGTCGAAAATATGGTAACAGAATTTGACCAGCTGGATGTGAAGGTAGCTGTGATGGGCTGTGTGGTCAACGGACCGGGTGAGGCAAAAGAAGCAGATCTTGGCATCGCGGGCGGCTGCGGAGAAGGCCTTCTGATCCGGAAGGGCGAGGTTATCCGCAAACTGCCGGAGGATGAGCTCCTTTCAGCCCTTCACGCAGAGCTGACGGCACTTGCGAAGGAACAGGGGAAGTTGTAATACATGAAAGCATTTTTGGAAGTATTTCCGGGATTACATATGACAGACCAGATGCAGGAGCTTTTAACCCTGGTAAGCGTGGACCGTGTGTCTATGACCAGGGATAGAAGCTCTCTTCGTGTTTATATCGTAAGCCCGCGCCTGATCGACAAGCGGAACATCTGGTCACTGGAAAAAGGAATAAGAGAACAGCTCTTCCCCGGAAAGCAGATCCAGATCCGCATTTTTGAGAAATACACGCTGTCGGAGCAGTACACGCCGGAAAAGCTTTTGACGGCCTACCGGGACAGTCTGCAGGCAGAGCTGAAGGAGTACAGCATCGTAGAGTATGCCATCTTCCGAAAGGGTCAGTGTACCTTTCCGAGGCCGGATCTTCTGCATATGACAGTAGAGGACACCATGGTGAACCGCGATAAGGCCGGGGAATTAAAGCGTGTGCTGGAAAAGGTATTCCATGAGCGCTGCGGGCTGCCGGTGGAGGTGGAGTACGAGTATGTAGCTCCAGTACGTGCAAAGGCATCTATTCAGAGAGAGCTGCAGGCCCGGCAGGAGGCGGAGCGCATGACAGCCAGGGCTGTGGCAGGAATGCAAAAGAGTGAAGGCGGCAGGGATCCGGGAGCCGTTCCCTCGGGCAGCGCCGGGAAGACAGATCCGGGTGCAGCAGGAAAGGCAGCGGCAAAAAATACGGCAGGAAATCCGGAAGGAAAGACAGCAGGAAATGCAACAGGAGGAACTGCTCCGGCGGGCAGATCCGGCGGCAAAAAAGAGTTTAAGAAGAATGACTGGAGCTCCGGCGGCTACCGCAGGAAATCCGATAATCCGGATGTTCTGTTCGGCCGTGATTTTGAGGATGACTTTATCACCATTGAAAAAATCGAGGGTGAGATCGGTGAGGTAACGGTGCGGGGCAAGATTCTGGATAAGGACAGCAGGGAGCTGCGCAGCGGAAAGACCATCATCATCTTTCATATCACGGACTTTACCGATACGATCACGGTCAAGGTCTTTGCCAATGAGGATACGCTGGAAGATCTGAATGCCGCGATCAAGCCGGGGACGTTCATCCGGCTCTGCGGCATGACAACCATCGACCGGTTTGACGGCGAACTGACCATCGGTTCTGTGCGCGGCATCAAAAAGGCAGAGGATTTCACCAGCAAACGTATGGATCACAGTCCGGTGAAGCGCGTGGAGCTCCACTGTCATACCAAGATGAGCGATATGGATGGTGTTTCTGATGTGGCGAGCATCATCAAAAAGGCCAAGGAGTGGGGGATGGAGGCCCTGGCAGTCACTGACCACGGCTGTGTGCAGGCCTTCACGGAGGCAAGCCACGCCCTGGATAAGAACGATCCGTTTAAGATGCTTTACGGTGTGGAGGGCTATCTGGTAGACGATATGAAGGACCTGGTTGAAAATCCGAAGGGACAGACCTTTGCGGATTCCTTCGTGGTGTTTGATATCGAGACCACCGGCTTCAGCCCGGAGAAAAACAGGATCATTGAGATCGGCGCGGTTAAGGTGGAAAAGGGCGTGATCACGGACAAATTCAGCACCTTTGTAAACCCGGATGTGCCGATTCCGTTTGAGATTGAGCAGCTGACCGGGATCAACGACAACATGGTGCTTCCGGCACCGAAGATTGACGTGATCCTGCCGCAGTTCCTCGCGTTCTGTGAGGGCTGCAGCCTGGTAGCGCACAATGCCTCCTTCGATGTAAGCTTTATCTCTCAGAATGCGGCGCTTCTCGGACTGCCCTTTGACCCGACTGTGCTGGACACGGTGGCCCTGGCGAGACATCTGCTGCCGAACCTGAACCGTTTCAAGCTGGATACGGTGGCAAAAGCCTTAAATATATCCCTGGAAAATCATCACCGGGCGGTGGACGATGCAGGCTGCACGGCAGAGATTTTTGTAAAATTCATTGAAATGCTGAAGGACCGGGGCGTGGAGGATCTGGAGCAATTAAACCGGATGAGTACGCTGAGCCCGGACATGATCAAAAAGCTGCCGACCAACCATATCATCATCATCGCGAAGAACGAGGTGGGACGCATCAATTTATACCGGCTGGTATCCTGGTCCCACATCGATTACTTCGCGAAGCGGCCGCGCATTCCGAAGAGTGTCTTAAGCAAGTTCCGGGAGGGACTGCTCATCGGATCCGCCTGTGAGGCAGGCGAGCTGTACCAGGCGCTGCTTCGCGGACTGCCGGAGGCAGATATTATCAAGATCGCGAATTTCTACGATTTCCTGGAGATCCAGCCCCTTGGCAACAACGCGTTCATGCTGCGGGATGAAAAGAGTCCGGTGAAGACAGAGGAGGACCTGAAGGATTTAAACCGCCGCATCGTAAAGCTGGGCGAGACCCTCGAAAAGCCGGTCTGCGGCACCTGCGATGTGCATTTTCTGAACCCGGAGGATGAAGTCTACCGCCGCATCCTGATGGCAGGCCAGGGCTTTTCCGATGCGGACCAGCAGGCGCCGCTGTATCTGAGAACAACGGAAGAAATGCTAAAGGAATTCGACTATCTCGGTCCGGATAAGGCGGAGGAGGTCGTCATCACCAACACCCGCATGATCGCGGATATGTGTGAGAAGATATCACCGGTGCGCCCGGATAAGTGTCCGCCGGTCATTGAAAATTCCGATGAAACACTGCGTAAGATCTGCTATGACCAGGCCCATGAGATGTATGGAGAGGATCTGCCGGAAATCGTATCCGCAAGACTGGAAAAGGAATTAAACTCCATCATTTCCAACGGCTTCGCCGTGATGTACATCATTGCCCAGAAGCTGGTATGGAAATCCAATGAGGACGGCTATCTGGTTGGATCCCGAGGCTCCGTAGGCTCCTCCTTCGTGGCGAACATGGCGGGTATCACCGAGGTAAATTCCTTAAGCCCGCATTATCTGTGCCCGAAATGTCATTACTCGGATTTTGATTCCGAGGATGTAAAGAAATTCTCCGGCATGGCAGGCTGCGATATGCCGGACCTGCGCTGTCCGAAGTGCGGTGCCATGATGTCGAAGCAGGGCTTTGATATCCCGTTTGAGACCTTCCTGGGCTTTAAGGGAGATAAGGAGCCGGATATCGACTTAAACTTCTCCGGCGAGTACCAGAGTAAGGCTCACGATTACACGGAGGTTATCTTTGGAAAGGGACAGACCTTCCGTGCGGGAACCATCGGCACCCTGGCGGATAAAACAGCATTCGGTTTTGTGAAACGTTACTATGAGGAGCGGGGCGTCCACAAGCGTAACTGCGAGATTGACCGGATCGTGCAGGGCTGCGTAGGCGTGCGGCGTACCACCGGACAGCATCCGGGAGGCATCGTTGTTCTGCCGATCGGAGAGGAAATCTATTCCTTTACCCCGGTGCAGCGTCCGGCGAACGATATGACCACATCCACGGTAACAACGCATTTCGATTACCATTCGATAGACCACAACCTGTTAAAGCTGGATATTCTGGGACATCAGGACCCGACCATGATCCGCATGCTGCAGGATCTGACCGGTCTGGACCCGGTAAAGGACATTCCGCTGGATTCCCCGGAGGTGATGTCGCTATTCCAGAACACCTCGGCCCTTGGCATCACGCCGGAGGATATTGGCGGCTGCAAGCTGGGCGCGCTGGGTATTCCGGAGTTTGGTACGGACTTTGCGATGCAGATGTTAATTGACGCACAGCCCAAATACTTTTCCGATCTGGTCCGCATTGCCGGCCTGGCCCATGGAACCGATGTATGGCTGGGCAATGCGAAGGACCTTATCTTAAGCGGACAGGCCACCATCCAGACTGCAATCTGCTGTCGAGATGATATCATGGTATATCTGATCCAGATGGGACTGGAGGAAGGACTTTCCTTTACCATCATGGAGAGTGTTCGAAAGGGTAAGGGCTTAAAACCGGACTGGATCGAGGAAATGAAGAAGCACGATGTGCCTCAGTGGTACATTGATTCCTGCTTAAAGATCAAGTACATGTTCCCGAAGGCCCACGCGGCAGCCTACGTTATGATGGCATGGCGTGTGGCGTACTGTAAGGTATTCTACCCGCTGGCCTATTATGCGGCCTTCTTCAGTATCCGCGCCAACGGCTTTTCCTATGAGCTGATGTGCCTGGGCCGGGATAAGCTGGAGTATCATTTGGCGGACTTTAAGAAACGTTCGGACTCCCTGTCCAAGGCAGAGCAGGATACCCTGCGCGATATGCGTATCGTACAGGAGATGTATGCCCGGGGCTATGACTTTATGCCGATCGACATATACCGTGCCCAGGCAGACCGGTTCCAGATCATCGACGGCAGGCTCATGCCGTCCCTAAGCAGCATTGCCGGACTGGGACTGAATGCGGCAGAGGGTGTGGTGTACGCGGCCAAGGATGGCCCGTTCCTCTCCAGAGAGGATTTCCGTGCCCGCACCAAGGTCAGCAAGACTATCTGTGACCTGATGAGTGATCTGGGGCTTCTCGGAGACCTGCCGGAGAGCAATCAGCTGTCGCTGTTTGACTTTTAAAAGACCCATCATAGTTTATAGAAGATAAATAACGAAATAGAGGAGAAAAAAGCATGATCAAACTGTTGAAAAACGCAAATGTTTATGCACCGGAGAAACTGGGGAAAAAAGATATCCTGGTGGAGGGAGAGAAGATCCTTCTTCTGCGGGATTCGATTGAGGGGTACGAGGGCCTTCCGGGGGTGGAGACCTATGACCTGGAAGGAAAAACCGTTGTTCCGGCGTATATTGACCTGCATGTGCATATCACCGGAGGCGGCGGAGAGCAGGGACCGGCATCCCGTGTCCCGGAATCCCAGCTCAGCGAGTTTTTCAAAAACGGTATTACCACCGTAGTAGGACTTCTGGGAACCGACGGCGTGACACGCAGTGTTGAGAATCTGGTGGCCAAGGCCCGTGCCCTGACCGAAGAGGGAATGACAGTATATACTCTGACCAGCTCCTACGGTTATCCGCCGACCACGCTCACCGGAAGCGTAGAGCGTGATATCATCCTGGTTCCGCCGATGATCGGCGTCAAAGTGGCGGTATCCGACCACAGAAGCTCAAATCCTGGCGGCGAGGAGCTGATCGCGTTGGCAACTGCAGCCCGCAGGGCAGGTCTTCTGAGCAATACACCGGGACTGGTAACCATGCATATGGGCGACGGGGACGGAAGACTGGATCCGGTCTTTTATGTTCTGGACCACTCCGATGTTCCGGCCAAGAACCTGATTCCGACCCATATTTTGCGTAATCCGGGTCTGATCGACGCAGGTGCTGACCTGGTGCGCCGCGGCGGCTATATTGACTGCACTGCAGGCGCGGATGATGAGGAGGTGGAATCCGATACCATGAAGCTTTATGAGCTGCTGCATCGTGAGGGCGTGAGCCTGGACCATGTGACCATATCCAGTGACGCGTTCGGCAGTCAGCCGCGCTTCAATGAGGAAGGCGAGTGCGTTGGACTGACCTATGCATCCCCGAAGTATCTGCACCGCACCATTCAGATCCTCGTGAGAGAGGGAATGCCGCTTGAGGATGCCCTGCAGCTTCTGACCAGCACTCCGGCCGTGCTCCTTGGAAAGGAAGGTATCAAGGGCTGTGTGGCAGAAGGCGCAGACGCGGATCTTTTGGTGTTGGACGCGGATCTGAATATCAACAGTCTGTTTGCCCGCGGGAAGGTTGCTGTGTGGGAGCAGGAGGTAAGGATGAAGGGAAGATTTGAACAGTAAGAAAAAAATAGGAGAATGATATGACTGATTTATACTTTTTTATCTTGACTGCCATTAATCTTTTTATACTCCTTTTTATGTGTGTCCTGATCACGCTGAGTGAAACCCTGAATCCCAGACAGGTGAGGGGATTTTTGGTTACGTTTATTCTGATCGGCAGTATTTCCATTCTGGAGCTGATTTCCGTTCTGGTGAACGACGGACCGCTCTGGTTGCGCTGGCTGAACATTCTTTCCAATTACCTGGGCTTTGGCCTGACTCCTGCAGTGCCGATCTGTCTCGTGTATACCCTGAACTGCTCGGAAGGCAGGACAAGGACGCTTAAGGCAGCAGTGGCCCTGGAAATCCTGTATCTGCTTCTGCTGACTGGCTCTCTGTTTTCCAATGGTCTGGTGTTTTCTGTAGATGCGGCAAACCATTATTCCCGACAGAGCGGATTCCACATTTACATGTTCATGTATTATCTGGGAATCGCTTATCTGCTGTTCAGCTCCCTGGAAATGGCCAGAAATTTTCAGAACAGGGGGCGGGAGCTGATCTATGCCCTTGCCGGATTTCTGGCCGTTGGGACGCTGGTACAGATCCTGATTCCGGAAATCCACATTACCTGGCTTTGCGTCACACTGATTGCAGTGCTGTATTTTCTGTACTGCAACGAGATGTGGAATCAGCTGGATGGACTGACGGGACTGCTGAGCCAGAAGAGCTATCTGAACCGAACCATGAATCTGGGAGTAAAAGACCGTATGCTGATCGTGCTTGACGTGGATGATTTCAAGCACATCAACGATACCCTCGGCCATCTGATCGGAGACCAGTGCTTAAAGGAAATCGCGGATTGCCTGAAAAAGGCATATTCCCGATACGGAAACTGCTACCGCATCGGGGGCGATGAGTTCTGTGTTCTGCTGCAGGAGCCGGAAAAAGAAAAATTCTGCAGGGAAAAGTTTTTCTGGGCCATGGAAAAGCGCAGAAAAGAAGTTCCCATTCTGCCGCAGGTTTCCTACGGAAGCGCTGAACTTCTGGAACAGGAAAGCATTCTTGACGCGAAAGAGCGGGCAGACCAGAATATGTATGAGGATAAAAAAGAACACAAGGCGAGAGTGACAGTTACGGAATAAAACCCATTCCGTAACTGTCATTTTTTCATTTTCGTCATTTTTACCTATAAAAACAGAGGAGACAGAGGACCGGAGAAAGCATGCAAAAACTCCAAAAACTTGTCGACAAGTATACAAATAGAAAGCCAGAAAACTTGCAAAACGAAACAAAAGTTAAAAAAATAACGAAATATAAGCGGAGATGGATCTTGTGAAGAGATTTTATGAAAAAGATAATATGTATAGATAGACATGTTTGTATAACCATGCAGCAATTTTTATATTTCAGGAGTATCTATGGAAAAAAATTGTGGCACTAATAAATGGACCTACCAATCAAACATTGTTAAAAAAATTTCGCCCAAAAACGGCAGATATTTCTTGTAAAAGTTACATATTGCAGAAAAATACCAGACTGAATATAATCGCAGTATCAAAAATAACCGCGGCACATGAATGATGAAACGAAAATAAAGTCTCGAGATTTACTTTGATTGTCTGCATGGACATTATTGGTTGAGCAAATTTGGGAGGTATTTTTATGTTTCTTTTGTTTCTGCTGGCGATGATCCCGATCCTCTGGCTGGTCATCGCACTCAGCGTTTTGAAGATGCCCGGTCACAAAGCCTGTTTTCTTGCCTGGCTCCTGACTGCATTCTTATCTGTGGTATGTTGGAAATTTCCGGCAGGGAATATGGCAACAGCAACGCTGGAGGGCGTGCTGAACGCACTCTGGCCAATCTGCCTGGTCATCATTGCAGCACTTTTTACCTACAACCTGATTTTAAAGACAGGCGCGATGGAAGAAATCAAGAAGATGCTTGCTGGCGTGTCGAAGGATAAGCGTGTTCTGCTCCTTCTGATCGGCTGGGGCTTTGGAAACTTCATGGAAGGTATGGCAGGCTTTGGAACCGCGGTTGCGATCCCGGCATCGATGCTCGCAGGCATCGGCGTGGACCCGATCGGAGCAGTAGTCGGATGTCTCGTGGTCAATTCCACGCCAACCGCCTTTGGCTCTGTCGGAGTTCCGACGGTAACACTTGTTTCTGTGGCCGGAGTAGAAACCATGGCATTATCCGCGCATGTGGCAATGCTTCAGGCAATCCTGGTCATCCTTTCCCCCTTCCTTCTGGTGGCGATCGGCTCCAGAAGCGTAAAGGCGCTTAAGGGCATGGTTCCCATGATCCTGATCGCGGCACTGTCTTACCTGATCCCCTGGTATGCAGCTGCCTGCTTCATCGGACCGGAGCTTCCGGATATCATCGGTTCCATCTGCTCCATGGTCTGCATTGTGCTGGCATCGAGAGTGCTGAACCGGGAACCGGCTCCGGAGTATTCCATTGAAGTATTCGGGAAAACGGCAGGCGACAGCTTCACTGTGGGTGAGGGCTTAAAAGCCTGGTGCCCGTTTGTTCTGATCTTCATTCTGCTGATGGCAACCTCGAATCTGTGTCCGCCGGTTCACAATGCGATCGCCGGGATCAAAAGCTCAGTGCAGATTTACAGCGGGGAAAATGCCGGAAAGCTTTCCTTCAGCTGGATCAATACGCCGGGCGTGATCATTTTTGCGGCAGCCATCATCGGAGGTCTGGTGCAGGGAGCAGCGCCGGACGTCATGGCAGGAGTATTGGCAGAGACACTGAAAAAGTACTGGAAGACTATTGTTACTATCTGCTCTGTTATGGCAACCGCAAAGATCATGAGCTACAGCGGCATGATCTCCGACATCGCAAAACTGCTGGTGGAGGTTACCGGAAGTGCATATCCGTTCATAGCGCCGCTCATCGGTGCGGTCGGAGCCTTTGTTACCGGCTCCGGAACATCCACCTGCGTTTTATTTGGTGGTCTGCAGAGCCAGACCGCAGCATCTCTGGGCTTTGACCCGTCCTGGATGGCGGCAGCGAATGTATGCGGAGCCGGAATCGGCAAAATGGTCTGTCCGCAGAGCATTGCGATCGGTGCGGGAGCAATCGGCGCAGTCGGAGCGGAGAGCAAGATCCTGGGTACGGTATTTCAGTATTTTGCACTGTTCGTAGTGCTGGCAGGAGGTATCTGCTTTGCAGGCGTGCTGATGGGGATCTGATCCCTCAGCATGAGGCATGTGCCGTAGCACATCCTGTTTCAAAGCATTTCATTATGACAACAATTTCTAAAAGGAGGAACTTACATATGAGTTACATTATTTCTGAAGATGGCAAGGAGCTTTTAAAGGATGTCCGTGATTTCTGCGTCAACGAAGTAAAGGAGCAGGTGAAGGAGTACGACATTTCCGGTGAGTGGCCAAAAGAGATTTACGATAAGGCGATCGAGATGCAGCTTCACATGATGGATGTTCCGGAAGAGTATGGCGGACTTGGGCTGGATCATATCGATCAGGCAGCCATTGTAGAGCAGATTGCCTGGGCAGATGCCGGTGTGGCAGTTACCTTAAACGGCAACGGACTGGCTTTAAAGCCGGTACTCCTGGCAGGAAACGATGAGCAGAAGCAGAAATGCTGTGATATCATCATAAATGGCGGCTTTGGCTCCTTTGCACTGACGGAGCCGAATGCCGGCTGCGATGCCGGTGCAGGAAAGACCACAGCGGTCCGTGAGGGTGATGAGTACATATTAAATGGAAGAAAGTGCTTCATTACCAACGCAAGTGTGGCAGATTTCTTTGTTGTAACCGCAATGACAGCGAAGGATCAGGGAACAAAAGGCATATCCGCCTTCCTGGTATACAAAGGAACTCCTGGTTTAAGCATTGGCAATCATGAGAACAAGATGGGTATCCGCTGCTCCACCACCAGTGATGTGATCCTTGAGGATGTAAGGATCCCGGCTGAGAACCGTCTGGGAGAGGAAGGAACCGGATTCATCACCGCCATGAAGACTCTGGATCTGGCCCGTACCTGGTGCGCAGTGATCGGTGTCGGCGTAGCCCAGAGATGTATTGATGAAGCAGTTGCCTACTCCAAACAGCGTGTTCAGTTCGGCAAACCGATCTGCAAGAATCAGGCAATCCAGTTCAAGATCGCTGATATGGAGATCCGCACCGAGGCATCCAGACAGCTGATCGCCCATTCCATCCGTCTGGCTGATATGGGACTTCCGTTCAGCAAGGAATCCGCGGCAGCAAAATGCTTCACAGGAGATTCTGTGATGCAGACTGCCATTGATGCAGTACAGATCCTGGGCGGCTACGGCTACAGCCGTGAGTATCCGGTTGAGAAGCTGATGCGTGACGCGAAGATCTTCCAGATCTTTGAGGGAACCAATGAGATCCAGAGAATGGTAGTCGGAAGAGCCGTAATCGGAAAATAAAGAAGAACACTGGTTGAAGGAGGATATAGAGAATATGGATATTCTGGTATTTGTAAAACAGGTTCCGGATGACAGCGTGGAGATCCATCTGGACGGGGCTGGCGTACCGGCAGTCAAGGATGTAGAAAAGGTAACCAACGCGTTTGATACTTATGCACTGGAGCTTGCAACACGCTATACGGAGGCAAACGGCGGTGAGGTTACCGTGGCAGCCATTGGAACTGAGGACTGCACCAGCATGATGAAAAACCTTCTGGCAGTTGGCGCAAAGAAGGCATACTTATTCAAAGACGATGTTTTCGCAAGCGCAGATGAAGGTGCTGTTGCAGCATACCTTGCAAAGGCAGTTAAGAAATGTGAGGCAGAGAATGGACAGCCCTACGGCATGATCCTCTGCGGCAAGGAATCTACCGATGAGATCAGCGGTCAGGTTGGCGCACGCCTGGCAGAAATCCTGGGAACCGGCTTTGTATCCAGCGTGATCGAGGCAGAGCCGCAGGGCGATGGTCTTGTGGCCAAGCAGGAAACAGAGGAGGGCTATATCCGCTACAGCGTGGCACAGCCAGCAGTATTCACCATCGCAAAACCGGCCTACGATCCGCGTTATCCGAACATTAAGGCAAAGCTGGCAGCGAGAAAGGCCGTTGTGCCGGTATTTTCCGCTGCGGACGCAGATATTTCAGGAGAAGAATCCAGGGTATCTCTGAAGGGCTACAGTGAGCCGTCAAAGAGAAGCGCAGGTATCCGCATCAAGGAAAAAGAGGCAGCGGACGCAGTGAGCAAGGCAATGGAAAAGATGCTTCAGGATAAGGCATTGTAAGGAGGAGACCGCAGATGAAAGTACTGGTATATATTGAAACAAAAGAGGGTGCACCGGTTCCGGGCAGTCTGGAGCTTCTGACTGCCGCAAAGGAGCTTGGCGAGACAGTTGCCGTTGCCGCAGAGGATAAAGCTGCCGCAGAGAAGGCAGCAGCTTATGGAGCAAAGGTTACCGTATTAAAAACCGGTGAAGCTTCAGAAGATGCACAGACCGCTGCGCTGGAGAGCTATATCCGGGAAGTACAGCCGGAGCTGGTCCTGTTTTCCGGCACACAGCTCGGAAAAGACCTGGCACCGCGTCTGGCTCAGCGCTTTGACGCAGGCTGCGTAACCGATGTGACGATCATTGACAAGACAGACAGCGGACTGGAATTTGTACGGCCGGCATACGGCGGAACCATTCTGGAGCGCCTTTTCGTATCCGGTCCCATCCAGTTTGCAACTGTCCGCAGCGGCAGCTTCGAAAAACCGGAGGCTGCAGAGGGCAGCGTAGAGGAAAAAGACATGCCGTTCGCTGAAGATATCCCCAAAGCAAAGGTTCTGGACGCAGCGAAGGAAATTACGGAAGCCATTGATCTGGAAGGTGCGGATGTCATTGTGACCGGAGGCCGCGGCATGGGTGACGCCGAAGGCTTTAAGCTGGTGGAGGAGCTGGCAGCACTGTTAGGCGGTGTGGTCGGAGCGTCCCGTCCGGCCATCGAGGCAGGCTGGGCATCCCGTGCTCACCAGGTAGGCCAGTCCGGCAAGATCGTTGCGCCGAGACTTTACATTGCCTGCGGTGTATCCGGAGCCATGCAGCATGTATCCGGTATCATGGGATCCAAATATATTGTAGCCATCAACAAGGATGAGGCTGCCTCCATTTTCGATATCGCGGATGTCGGTATTGTGGGAGATGTCAAAGAAATCCTTCCGCTTCTGATCGAAGAAATTAAAAAACGGAAATAAACTTGATGCCTGGGGGAGTTACCCTTATAATATGAGGAGGAATTACAATGGAAAAATATAATCAGCTGACTCCGGAAATTATTGCCCAGATTCAGGCAGTGTCAGATCACGTGCTCACAGGAGACGATATCAACGCAGACTTTGCAAGAGATGAGATGCCGATCTACGGCACCCATATGCCGGACCTGGTAGTTCAGCCAACCTCCACCGAGGAGGTTGCGGCAGTCATGAAGATCTGCTACGAAAATACCATCCCGGTGACTCCGAGAGGCGCCGGTACCGGCCTTGCAGGCGGTGCGGTTCCGCTTCTTGGCGGTGTGCTCATGGATACTTCCAAGATGAACCGGATCTTAAGCTACGACATGGAAAACTTTGTCGTAGAGATAGAGAGCGGCGTGCTCTTAAATGATCTGGCTAATGACTGTATAAGCAAAGGCATGATGTATCCGCCGGATCCGGGCGAAAAATTTGCCTGTGTAGGCGGAAACGTATCTACGAACGCAGGCGGCATGAGAGCGGTCAAATATGGAGCAACCCGCGATTACGTGCGTGCCATGACCGTGGTCCTGCCGACCGGCGAGATCACCCATCTGGGCGCGACCGTATCCAAGACCTCTTCTGGCTACTCCCTGCTGAACTTGATGATCGGCTCCGAGGGAACACTGGGTATCATCACGGAGCTGACCTTAAAGATCATTCCGGCACCAAAGGTAGTGGCATCCCTCATCATTCCGTTTGCGGATTTAAATACCGCGCTTTCCGCTGTTCCGAAGATCAAAATGTCCGGCTTAAATCCGCAGGCCATCGAGTTCATGGAGCGTGAGATCGTCTTAAGCTCCGAGCGCTACATTGGCCGCAGCGTATTTCCGCAGGAGCTGGAGGGACAGCAGATCGGTGCTTATCTTCTGGTGACCCTGGATGCAGGCAGCCAGGATGAGCTGGACAATATGCTGGAGCAGATGGCAGAGCTGGTACTGGATGCGGGTGCTATGGATGTGCTGGTAGCGGATACCCCGGCCAAGATCAAGGATGCCTGGGCAGCACGCTCCTCATTCCTGGAAGCAATCATGCATGAGACAAAGCTGCTTGATGAGTGTGACGTTGTAGTTCCGGTCAATAAGATCGCAGATTATCTGGATTTTGTCAATAAGACCGGTGAGGATTGCGGACTGGTGATCAAGTCCTTCGGTCACGCAGGTGACGGAAACCTTCACATTTACCAGTGCTCCAACGACCTGGAGGAGGAAGAGTTTAAGTCTCGTGTCGACAAATTCTTTGAGATTATTTATAGGGAAGCTACCAATTGCGGAGGTCTGGTATCCGGCGAGCACGGAATCGGCTCCGGCAAGATTAAATACCTGGTAGATTCCGTCGGAGAGACCAACATGGCTCTCATGGAAGGCATCAAGCGCGTCTTCGATCCGAAGATGATCCTGAATCCCGGAAAGGTCTGCTATCGTCTGTAGGAGGAATTTTACTTGGAAGAGAAAAGCAGCCAGAAAGCATACGAACGTGTATTTGATTATTTTACGGCGGAGATTACCTCAGGTAGTCTCCGCCTGAATGATAAGATCCCGACGGAGCGTGCTCTGTCGGAAAACTTAAAGGTCAGCCGCAATTCCGCAAGAGAAGCACTTCATGTTCTTGAGATGATGGGGCTGATCGAGTGCATTCAGGGAAGCGGAAACTATATCCGCTGCAATACCAGAGAGTATATGACAAAGCTCATGTCCCTGACCATGGTGCTGCAGCATATCAATCATACAGAAGTCTTTGAGATGCGCTGCGGATTCGAGCAGACGGCCCTGGCGGCAGCAATGGAAGGCGCTCAGCCGGAAGAGCTTGCCCGGATGAAGGAAGTACTGGAAAAGATGGATCAGCCCATGAGTGCACAGGACAGCGCAGCCATGGATGTGAAGTTCCATAAGATTTTAATGGAGATGTCCCACAACCAGCTGATGATCTTCTACGTAGACCAGATGGAGGATCTGCTGAGGCTGTTTGTAAAGGATCTGAGATCGTCGATCCTTTCGGACCGCCGCCGTTCCGCCGTGCTACGCAAGGCGCACTGGGACATTTACGAAGCGCTTGTGGCTCACGATGAGGCAGCAGGCGCAAAAGCCCTGAAAAAGCATTTTAACGTGGTGCGCAAGCATCTGCACAAACTGGTCGAAATCTGACATGGAAAAACGGAGGAAAACTGTCTGCCCGGCAGTTTTCCTCCGTTTTTATTGTGTCACAGTAAAAATAAACCCCCTGATATGCAGGGGGAGGGCAGATCTTTAGATATAAGTAAACTCCTGTGCTAGAATAAACGTGGGTCTGTAAAACCACAAATAAAAGCACAGGAGGTCCAAAATGAACAATAATGGTTTAGCCCATACAAAAGTACAGTTTACAAGGGACTACACAGGGTAGGTATCTGACGGGGGTTCCGCCCGTCAGATTTTCCATGTGATGTTCAAGCTGTCGCTTGTAGCGGCTGTGGTGGTAATCATCAAGTCCACCACCCGCCGCTTGTCGTCAAAGGATACATTCTCCCAAGTGTCGAGGTAGCCGGAAATTTGGCTGACCTGTTCCGGGCTGATGGCTTCCACCGTCAGCTCCGCTATCCTCGCCAGAAGTTCCTGCTTGCGCCCGTCCAGTTCCGCTATCTTCACATTCACATAGGAGAGCAGGACATTGTTTGCACCCGTCAGACTGTCCACCAGCTTTTCAATCTCGCTGTCCACATGGGCAAGCTCCACTTGCAGTGCTGCAATTTTCGGGTTTGCCTTTGCCGCTTTCTTTCTGCCTGTCAGAGTCTTGTAGCTTGCCAGTTTCTTTACCATCTGCTGATAAACAACCGCTTCCAGCTCCGAAGTGATGATTTTCCCGCACCCGGCACAGCTTTTATTGTCCAGCCGTTTCGTACAGCGAAGGTATTGCTTGCCGGAGGAATTGAAGATACTCATAAGGGCATACCCGCAGTTCCCGCACTTGATTTTTCCCGCCAGCCATGTATGGGTGGCTTTCCGGGCAGACTGGATTTTCATGTTGTTCATCAGCTTCTTGCGGCAGGTCAGCCAGATGTCAGAGGGGACAATGCCCTCATGGGGAGCCAGTACCAGCATTTGGTCTTTCAAGTCGTTCTTTTTGCTGGGCTTCACATCCCGCCCTTGATACAGATAGCAGCCGTTCATGCCAGTAAAATCGGCAGCGTCATTGACAATGACCGTCCCTTGACTTTTGAAAAACTCATACACATCAAGGTCTGCCTGCACATAGACAGGATTGCGTAACATCTGCGCCAGCGTGGGGCGTATCAGCTCTTTGCCATGGAACAAAATCCCCTGTTCGGCAAAGTACCGGGTAATGTCCCCGTAGGAGGTTGTGGGCTGAGCATACATCTCAAACATCAGCCGGATATTTGCCGCTTCGTCTGGATTTACCACCAGCTTTTTTGTATTGATACCGTCCATCTTAATCGGCTCTGTATGGAAGCCGTAAGGGGCTTTCCCACCCATCTTGAAACCTCGCTGGCTGTGGGAATAGTAAGCGTCCGTTACTCGCTTCTGTATGGTTTCCCTCTCAAGCTGGGCGAACACGATACAGATATTTAACATCGCCCGCCCCATCGGGGTGGCGTACTGTTCCTTTTGCCGTTCGTGATGGGCTTCCAGCGGTCTTGCCGGATTGCCTTTGTGTTTTTCAAATCGCAAGATTGCGTGTTGTGCCATGAAACTCCTTTCCCCATTCCGTTCTTTTCCGGGACTTTTCCACAGGAAAATCCCGCAGAAAATATCTCAGATAGGATAGGAATGGATAAGATATAAATAAAATCGTTTTAATCTCTGTATTTCTATATACCGTCCGGTTTTCGTACTTCAAGAGGATTGATTATCGTACTTGTGGAGTGCGGTTTTCAGTCCTCCGGCGTACCATAACCGGATTTCTTGAAGTCGGTGTTTGGAACCGCTTCATAGGATTTGGGGTAAATGCGGTTGGGTTTTCCACAGCCCTGCTTCTGGATCTCCACCAGTCCGACATATTGCAGCTCCCGCAGGGTGTTGACCGCCTTCTGCCGCCCGCAGTGGAGCAGTTCCACTACCTCATTGATGGGATAGTAGAGGTAAATGCGCCAATATTCGTCCGCCCAGCCGTTTTTCCGGGACAGGTCTGTCCGGCGCAGGATAAAGGCGTACAGTACCTTTGCTTCGTTGGACAGGGGTGTGAATGTGGGGGCTTCAAAGAGAAAATTGGGAAGCCGGATAAAGCTGACCACCTTTTCCGGCTGATGGATATAAATGGTGTTTGTCATATCGTGTTTTGTGGACGGTTAGAAGCCTGTTTCCGGGGGCAGACGGTAGTTTCTATTGCCTACCCCTGTTCTGTGCTTGTAAAGCCTTGTAAATCAAGGACTTTTCAGCCCCTAACTGTCCACACAAGACCTCCTTTTCCGTTCACTTTCTGTTTTCTGCCGCCTGTGAACTCTGGTGGCGCAGTCGGGACAGTATTTCGCCCGGTTGGACTTTGGGACGAACACTCTGCCGCAGACCGCACAGCGTTTTAGATCCTTATCCCGGAAAACCTCCGCTTCCAGCGTTCCGATTTGCGGCAAGACCGACCAGCGGAACCACTTGCAGCAGACCGAGAAAGAAATGGTCTGGGGGCAGGCGTGGATGTCTCCATCGTCAAGGAACATACAGTTCCCGTCCTCATAACAGCAGCACTCCCGGCGGATCAGGGCGTTTGCCTGTTTCCTCTGTGTCGGTGTCATGCGGTAAAGGGAGCCGTCCGGCTTGCGCTCTATGGGCGGCAGTTGTTTATATGGGTTCTCTCTCATGTGTTCCCTCCATTTTTCCTTTGCCGTTTTCCCCGAAAAGGCTTCCTGCCCCATTCCTGCGGCGTGTTCCAGCGTTGGCACGCTCCCCGGACTTCGGGACATTTTGTCCCGAAGTGGCTCGTTGCGGTGCTTCCCCTGCCGGGGTATTCCTTTTCGGATGGTCATTCATTTTTCAAGGTGCAGTTCATCGATGAACTACCCTAAGTCTACACGAAAAAAATGCAATTCCCGGAATCTTGCGAGAATTGCATTTTAGGGCAATATTCAATTTCAAAATTGCAGTTCTGCAATTTTCTTGTATAATGGGAAATAGGAAAAGGAGGTGCTGTGTATGGCTTTACACGGAACACCCGGACAAAGGATTTCTGATTTGTGCAACGGCAATCATATTTCTCAAAAGCAACTTGCGGAGAAGATAGGCGTATCTGCTTCCCAGTTGAGCCGCATTGTCAGTGGGGAAACAAAGACGGTCAGCAGCGATATTCTCATAGGCGTGGCAAAGGAATTTAAGGTATCAACGGACTACATATTAGGCTTGTCCACCTTGAGTGTCCGTAAAAGTTATGATATTTCTGAATTAGGATTGTCCGAGGGAGCTGTGAGAGGGCTTGTGGCAGGTACAGTCGATGTGCAAATCCTTAACCGTCTGTTGGAACACAGGAACTTCCCGAAACTGATGGATTTGATACGGATTTATTTTCAAGACACAGCGGCAAAGGGTATCATGGCACGAAATCAGCTGATTGAACTGGCAACGGCTTCCTTGTCCGATCTGATGAAAGAACACCCGGAACATCGGGCAGAAGCAAAACAGGATTTGCAACTTCTGAACGCACAGAAGATGGGAGAACATGAAGCGGAAATTGAAAAAATCAAGAATGTATTTCTTGCTATCCTGCGAGATATTAAGAAAGATATGGACAACAGAGAACAGCTAGGAGAAGCTGTGACCGCCGCTATGTTCCAAACCATGCAGGAAACCATGAAAGACCACCAGCAGGAGCTGCTTTCTATGGACGATGTAACTGCTATGATTGCCGGACAGATTGGGAAGTTTCTTCCGATGGACGAGGAAACGGCGGAACAGTTCCGGCAGTTGGCAAAGAGGATGATGGAGCAGGTAGGAAAATAATTGCAGAAAAATATATATAGTTTTATAAAACAATCAGGAGGATTACATGAGACGGGTAAAAAAAGAAAAAAGGAATAAAGTGCTTATTTTTAGTGTGATTATCTTGCTTCTTGTATGTGCAGGCATTGCGATAGCCAGTTTGCATAAAGTAAATAATATTTTGTTGGAAAACTCGTCTGAGGCAACAATAGAAATTATTGGAAATTCAAGTACAACTGAACCTGCACAAGAGCTTCGAGGAACTGTAAAAGATGCAACAATGAATACTCTAACTGTTCAAGGTGAGGATAATCGTGAATATTATTTTGAAACAGAAGGTGTAAATATTTCAACTGGTGAGACAGGAATAGTGATTGGGAATCCAGTGACAGTTTCATATCATGGCAAATTGGATTTGAATGCATCTGTACAAGAGGTTGAATTACTTTCCATTACGGTTACGGATTCCAGTTTGAATACCGAAAATCCTGAACCAACAACTGGTGAAACAGAGCCAAGTCCCCCTTCTGCTTCCGTGACACAGAAAGCACAAGAAATTCTAAATGCAATGACGCTGGAAGAAAAAGTTGGACAGATGTTTATTGCACGCTGTCTCGAAATAAATAGCGTACAGAAGGTAAAGGAGTATAATCTTGGAGGTTATATTCTTTTTAGCCGAGACTTTTCTGGAAAAACAAGAGATGAAATTATCCAGAATATTCAAAGTTACCAAAGTGCAGCAAAAATCCCCATGTTTATCGGAGTAGATGAAGAAGGAGGCACTGTCAACCGTGTTAGCACAAACCCTAATTTGCGAGCTGTGCCTTTCTGGTCCCCTCAAGAACTCTATGCTGAAGGTGGCTTTGATTTGATTCAAAGTGACACACAAGAAAAATGTGAATTATTAAATAGTTTGGGGATTAATTTGAACTTTGCCCCAATCTGCGATGTTTCGCAAAATCCAGAGGATTTTATTTATGACCGGAGTTTTGGACAGAACGCAGAGCAAACTGCCGCTTATGTCCACTTAGTTGTGCAAACCATGTTTCAAGAAGGTATGGGGAGCGTCCTAAAGCATTTCCCCGGGTACGGAAATAATGTGGATACACATACAGGTATTGCTTATGATAATCGCACCTATGAAACATTTTTGAACTCAGATTTCTTGCCGTTTCAAGCAGGAATTGATTCTGGAGCCAATATGGTATTAGTTTCTCATAATGTGGTATCCTGCATGGATAGTCAAACCCCTGCTTCGCTGTCTTCACAGGTACACAAAATCCTGCGGGAAGAATTAAAATTTACTGGAGTTATTATTACAGATGACTTAGCTATGGATGGTGTGCGCAATTTTGCAGAAGACACAAAAATTGCAGTTCAAGCTGTGAAGGCAGGAAATGATATGTTATGCTGCACAGATTTTGAGGTGCAAATTCCAGCCATACTTGAAGCAGTCAAACAGGGAGAAATTAGAGAGGAACGAATCGATGAATCTGTTTTACGCATATTAGAATTAAAAATTTCACTTGGGATAATATAAAGGTTTATTTACAAATAGTCTAAAATTTCAGTTTTTACGGGAGTGTGTCCACAAGTTCGGTGTAGAACGAGGAACGGGGACTTTCATATACGCCCCGTCTGCTGATGAAACCAGTCCTGCGCTTGCGGCTCCACGTCACGCAATCACAACCCTGTTTTCCTGCTGCTTCAAACGCCTTTGCCCTCCCCGGCGGCAACCTTATTTTCGCAGCAACGCCGACAGAGCGTATAACACACTACACTTTGCAAGCAAAGTCGTGTGCCAAGGGGCAAGCCCCTTTGGAAACCTCGGACAACAAAACAGGCTGAATATCTCGCACTTTCCCGGTGCTTGATACTCAGCCTTTATTTGTTGTCAGCAGCCCCCGTTTCGTGGTCTGCGTGTAGTTCCTTGTAAACTGACCTAAATAGGAATGCAAGTATCATATCGTTTTTGCACCGAAGTATCGTAGACAAGTAATTTATAAGGATATCAAGGCAGATGTGGGACAGATATTAGGAACATTATGCAGAAGAAAAGGAATCGAGATAATCGAAGCAGAATGTATGCCGGATCATGTACATATGCTGGTCAGAATTCCACCCAAATATTCAGTGTCCGAAATAGTAGGATATTTGAAAGGGAAAAGTTCACTTATGATCTTCGAAAAGCATGCGAATTTGAAATATAAATATGGAAACCGGCATTTCTGGTGTCGAGGATATTATGTGGATACAGTCGGAAAGAACACAGCTGCAATCAAAGCATACATTCAGAATCAGATAAAGGAAGATTTGGAATACGATCAGATGACATTAGTAGAGTACATCGACCCGTTCACGGGTGAGCCGGTAAAGAAAAACAAGAAATAAACCTCTTGGAGAGGTAGTAGGAAATCAAAGCAAACCTGCAAGCCCCTTTTGGGGCTGCGCCGGAATAAGGTAGCACTGCATATGCCCTTTTAAGGGCGGCTGTGAATGTGGTGCAGCTGGCAGACTCTTAGTGCGCCTTCCGGGCGCAAGCAGGGAAAAGCCCCTTATAGGGGCAGAACAAGCCACCCGTTAAGCGGATGGTCTTGACTTCGGACGCACGATTAACCGGCGGATGTGCCCGTCCCGAGCGGATAGTGATGCTCCGGTGAAACATTCATGCCGCGGGAGCGGTAGAGATAGCCCGCGATAGCCTTTCGCAGCGCCGGCACACCGAGAAAATGAGCCCGCTGTACCAGCTCCAGGTCGTATTCGCTCAAAACCTCCCGCATGGTCTTGCGCCAGAGGGAGAAAGGAAATTTCTCATAGATGGTATTGTTGGAGGTAAAGTCCGCATACCAGGTATCTTCTTTGTAAAGCGGTTCAGGGTCTTCGGAAGCAAAGTTCCGATCGGCGGTCCGCTCCGGCGTAGACACGGAGCAGGCGAAAGTAGAGGAGCGTTCCGGTGCGGTTTCCAGCTTTGCGGCAAAGTAACCGCGCTTCTCCTCAGAGGTGATATAGCCCTCCGTCAGGAGCTGGTCATAGGCATTCATGACCGTACGCACACTGATCTGGTTGTCTGCAGCCAGTTCTCGTTTGGATGGCAGCTTAGTATTTACAGACAGGTTTTTGAAATTCGGTGCGAAAAGCAGAAAATAATGATATAATGTTTCCTGATAAGAAAATGAAAAACAGGTGGATGATGGGAATGAAGCTAGAAAGCAGGCTTAGCAGTGAAAGCGGGATACGTAAGCAGGTGTTGGATGAAACAATCGGTCTGGCGGTAAAATATGGTGTGAAACGTGTGGAATTATTCGGATCCAGAGCACGGGGAGATTATAAAAGAACCAGTGATATTGACCTTGCCGTGCGTGGTGGGGACATTCCGCGTTTCCGTCTGGACATAGAAGAAGAAACGTCAACACTGCTTAAATTTGATATTGTGGATCTGGATTCGCAAATGCAGGATGAACTTCGCGAATCCATCCGCAGGGAAGGGAAGGTATTGTATGAAAAATAATGTCGCGCATTCTTACAACCATAAAATCGCACTGGGAATTGTCGATGCGGCGAAAAATGAGTTCTATCAGATGTTCTGCGATTTACGGAAAGAAGTGGAGACAACATGGCTGTAGCGTATTACTATGATCACATGACAAAACCGAAACAGGCGGCTTACCGCAGCATGCTGGCGGGCCTTACAGAGCTTTCAGACAGTTTTCAGCTTCCTCTTTTAGATGCAAGGGAGCTTTCAGAAGTATTTCTGCAGCTGCGCCTGGATCACCCGGAATTGTTCTGGGCATCGGGATTTCATTTCCTTCATTATCAGGATTCGCCGAACCTGATCATGAAGCCGGAGTATCTGTTTGATAAAGGCAAGGTGCGGGAGCACCAGAAGGCCATGGCATCCAGGGTGGAGAAGCTGGCGCGACCGGCCAGAACACTTCCTGAGTGGGAAAAAGAAAAATACATTCATGATTTTATCTGTGAGAATGTTCGCTACGATAAATTAAAAAAAGCCTATTCTCACGAGATCATAGGTCCGCTGGGACAGGGCGTGGGTGTCTGCGAGGGCATTGCCAAGGCGGTGAAGGTTCTCTGTGACGCACTTGGACTCTGGTGCATGATCGCCATCTGCGGCAATAACCCGGAAAAAGGCATCAAATACCGGCATACCTGGAATATTGTCCGAATTGATGGAGTTTATTACCATCTGGATGTCACGTTCGACAACAGTCTTGGAAAATGCAGTATGACAGGTGAGGAAATCCGCTACGATTATTTTAATCTGGATGACAAATACATCTTCCGGGATCACGAGCCGCTCATTGCCCCGGCGCCGTCCTGTACGAACGGAGATCATTTCTACTATAAAGAAAAGAAGCTGTCCTTCACAAAGCTGGAGGAGGTGAAAAAACGGGCGCTGCAGGCAGCAAAGAAGGGAAAACTTTTCACATTCCACTGGCGTGGCGGCTATCTGACCAGACAGGTTCTGGAGGAACTGCTGGAACAGATCACGGAAGCCGGAAAGGAGCGGGGGAAAACGCCTCATGTGAGCTTAAACTGGTCCCAGGCGGTCCTGCGGATTCGCTATACGGAAGAACCGGCGTCAGCACCGGAACCGGATGTAAATATGGAAGAAGCGAATGAGGGAGAGAAGGAATAGTTATGAACGTATATCGGATGCTGGAAATACTGGGAGAGCAGAATCAGTTTGAGCTTCTGGAGGGTGAAAACGGATTTCATACGCCGCAGGATATCCGTCTGGTGTATCTGATGAACGATGCGGTGGAGTGTTTTCTGACCTTTCGGAATGCGCGGATCACGGGAGAATATCTGCCGGACTACAGCGGAGAACTGGGAACCCGGCTGGACCGCAATGAAGAGCGCTCCTCCCTGGTGGTGCATCAGGGTCACAATGTATTTACCATTTTTTTTGAAAAGCTGGAGCTGGAATATGAGCTTTACAACTATGGCGAGATTGGCCATTTCTGGGTAAAGGGTTATGAATATCTACGGCAGCTCGAATACCGCATTGCTATTTTGTGGGACAAGTACGAGTACATGGGCGAGGACTGCTGCAGTGAAATGGAACAGAAGCTTGCGTGGCTGGCGAAATTTCCACCATTAAACTTTACCAGCTACCCTTCTGTGCCGCCCCAGTATCTTCCGGACCGGGAGGATGGCTGGCAGCTGGCGCCGGAGGCTCTGGAGGTTATGACGGATCTGGCAAAGGAAGCCGCAGATGCGTCGTTCCTTCGCGCGCTGGAGCTTTACGGAAAACATTCCGGCAGGTGGATGACAAAGTACATTGCTGTACTTTTGCACCGGAAGAAGCACGCAAAGGTTGTGGATCTGCTGACAGGGAAGCTGAAGCAGGCATCGGCTGTCCATCCCTGCCGGAGCTTTGGACCGGAGCGGGATGCCCGGTATGCACAGATCATGAAGGCGGCAGTGGCAGGGCAGCAGGCCCTGGAAGAAAAGGGGATCCGGTCTGTTGTCCTTCGGGAAGAGCCCTTTGTCCATGCCAGTGACACGCTGGAGTTTAAAGCACATCTGATGATCTGGATGCCGGGATGGTTCAATCGGAAAACAGAGATCCGGACCTTTACCTGCGAAAAACCGGAATAGGCTTTTTTCTTGTTTTATTGCAGGAAAACGGTTATAATGGTCCGTGAATATTTATAAAAGGAATGAAAAATGCGAATGAAAGATAAAATCATAACATCCCGCAGTTCCTCCCGGAGCATTACCCAGGATGTGGCAGTCTGCGGCTTATTTACGGCTCTGATCGCCGTGGGCGCTTTTATAAAAATCGTGATCCCGGTGGGCGCGGATACCATGAACTTTACCCTGCAGTGGCTGTTTGTGCTGCTGGCTGGTCTGCTTCTTGGTTCGAAGCGCGCATTTCGCAGCGTCGCGGTTTATCTGATCACCGGTCTCATCGGCTTTCCGATCTTTGCGCGGGGCGGCGGACCGGCGTATCTGCTGCGGCCGACCTTTGGCTTTCTGCTGGGCTTTGCCCTGGCAGCGTGGGTGATCGGCTTTTTATGTGAAAAGCTCCGGCCGGCAAAATCCATCACCTGTTTTTTCACCACGCTGGTCGGGTTTGTGCTCTACTACGGAACGGGGATCCTTTATTTTTACCTGATCACACATCTGATGGCATCCCGGACGCCGGTGGGAATGGGCGTGATCGTTGGCGTTTACTGTCTGCCGACCATGCTGCCGGACCTGATGCTCTGTGTGCTGGCGGTCATGCTGGCGGGACGTTTACGGCCTGCAGTTTCAGCAGTGCTCAAAGCCTGAATAAGGCCGGAGGGGTTTGGGAATACTTGACAGAAAATCATACATGCTTACAAATATATGTTTTTCAATAGGAAGGAGAAGACTGACATGAACAAGAAACTTGCAAAACTTGGGGCAGCATCACTGTTAGCAGTCGGTGCCGGAAGCGTGCTGATGAAAAAAAACCGAATGAAATCAGCAGATCCGGAGGCAAAAGCGCAGCGCGAGAAGGAATTAAAAGAGTTTCGCAACACCGAGCGGGGCAAACAGGCAAAAAACAGCAAGGGTATCTATTATTCCAACGGCAACTACGAGGCATTTGCCCGCCCGGAAAAGCCGGAGGGCGTGGATGACAAATCAGCCTACATCGTGGGAAGCGGCCTGGCTGCCCTGGCAGCAGCCTGCTTTTTAGTCCGCGACGGACAGATGAAGGGCGGGCACATTCACATTCTGGAGGCCATGGACATTGCGGGCGGTGCATGCGACGGCATTGAAGATCCGCTCCGCGGCTATGTTATGCGTGGCGGCCGTGAGATGGAAGACCATTTCGAGTGCCTGTGGGATCTGTTCCACAGTATTCCGTCTCTGGAGATACCGGGAGCTTCCGTACTGGACGAGTATTACTGGCTGAACAAGCATGACCCGAACTATTCCCTCTGCCGCGCAACGAAAAACCGCGGAGAGGATGCCCATACAGACGGCAAGTTCAACTTGAGCCAGAAAGGCTGCATGGAGATCATGAAGCTGTTCTTCACCCGGGATGAGGACCTCTACGACAAGAAGATCGAAGATATCTTCGATGACGAAGTATTCGGTTCCACCTTCTGGCTGTACTGGCGCACCATGTTTGCCTTTGAAACCTGGCACAGCGCCCTGGAGATGAAGCTGTACTTCCAGCGATTTATCCATCATATCGGCGGACTTCCGGATTTCTCCGCACTGAAGTTCACCAAGTATAACCAGTACGATTCCCTGATCCTGCCGATGCAGAAATATCTGGAGAACGCAGGCGTTCAGTTCCAGTTCAACACCCGCGTGACCAACGTGCTGTTCGATATTGAAGGCGCGAAGAAGACTGCGAAGAAGATCATCTGCACCGTAAATGGCGTGGAGACCGAGATCCCGTTAACCGAGAAGGATCTGGTATTTGTTACCAACGGAAGCTGTACCGAGGGCACCATCTACGGTGACCAGAACCACGCGCCGGTGGGAGACGCGGAGAAACGTGTCAGCGGCTGCTGGGAGCTCTGGAAGAACATCGCAAAGCAGCATGAGTCCTTTGGACATCCGGAGAAGTTCTGCTCCGATACCGAAAAGACCAACTGGGAGTCCGCAACCGTCACCACCTCCGATGACAAGATCATTTCCTATATCCAGAAGATCTGCAAGCGCGATCCGAGAAGCGGCCGCGTGGTAACCGGTGGTATCGTCAGCTGTCAGGATTCCAAATGGCTGTTAAGCTGGACCATCAATCGTCAGGGCCAGTTTAAGACCCAGAAGAAGGAAGATGTCTGCGTCTGGGTATACAGTCTCTTTACCGATGTGCCGGGCGATTACATCAAGAAGCCGATGAAGGAATGCACCGGTAAGGAAATCACAGCGGAATGGCTGTATCATCTGGGCGTTCCGGTGGAAGAGATTGACGAGCTGGCAGAAAATCACGCAGTCTGTGTTCCGACCATGATGCCGTATATTACAGCATTCTTTATGCCGAGACGCAAAGGCGACCGCCCGGATGTCATTCCGGATGGCAGCGTAAACTTCGCATTCCTTGGTCAGTTTGCCGAGACTCCGCGTGACACCATCTTTACCACCGAGTATTCCGTCCGTACCGCAATGGAGTCCGTATACGGTCTTCTCGGCGTGGACCGCGGTGTGCCGGAGGTATGGGGCAGCGTCTACGATATCCGCAACCTCTTAGACAGCACCGTGAAGCTGATGGACGGCAGGTCCCCGCTGGAGATGGAGCTTCCGGGACCGCTCAATATGTTAAAGAAACCGCTCTTAAAGAAACTCAAAGGAACTGTGATCGAGAAGGTCCTGCGGGATCATGATGTGATCCGGGATGGGATGATCTGAACAGACTAGCATTCATAACGAAGGGCCTGGAAGTCGCCGTCGGCGGCTTCCAGACCCTGTTTCTTTTTTATGCGAATTTTTCCGTGTGATCTGCTGCTTTATAAATCTGGTAAATCTCTTCCTCTCCAAGAACACGGAACGCTCCGATGCTCCGCGTCCGGTGGTAGGTGCAGCGGTACGCAAGGTCGTGAAGGGTGACATCATCCTGGAGGCCAATGTCCTTGTTTTCCTCCATGGAGGTTGGCATGCCGATGGAGCGGAAGAAGGCAACGGTCTTTTTCATGCCCTCCAGAGCGGCTTTTTCCTCATCAGCTTCGGTGACTCCCCAGACATTTCGGGCAAAGCGTGCAAACCGGGATGGCTTTGTCCGGTACACAGCCTTCGCCCAGGCACCCCAGACGGTGGCCAGGGAAGCTCCGTGGGCGGTATCAAACATGGCGGACAGCTCGTGTCCCAGCTGATGTACGGCGAAATCCTTCACGCCGCCGAGACCGGTCAGTCCGTTGTGGGAGAGGGAGCCTGCCCACATCAGCTCACTCATGGAATCATAGTCCTTCGGATCCTGCACAGCAATGCGGCCCTTGGCAATAACGGTGCGCAGAAGCGCTTCTGCGATGGCATCTGTCAGCTCATTTTCATAGGGATTGAAATACCGGTCCATGGTGTGCATCATGATATCGGTCACGCCGCAGGCTACCTGGTACGGCGGCAGCGTCATGGTCAGCTCCGGGTTCATGATGGCAAAGCGCGGGCGGATCAGCTCCGTGCCTAAACCACGTTTTTCTCCGGTGGCAAGGTTCGTCAGAACCGAAGCGTCACTGGATTCACTTCCGGCAGCTGAAATGGTTAGAACAGCGCCGACCGGAAGCGCGCGGCGTGGAGTCTTTTCCCGGGTCCAGAATTCCCAGATGTCGGTCGGGGCATTGGCCGCGCCGATGGCAATGGCCTTGGCGGTATCGATCACGGAACCGCCGCCGGCGCCGATCACGAAATCAGCACCGGATTTCAGAGCGAGCTTTACGCCTTCTCTGGCGTGCTCCAGAGTCGGGTTGGCCCTGACACCGCCAAAGAGCTCATAGGGGATCTGGTTTTCGGACAGGAGCTCACAGAGCTGGCTGAGCAGCCCGCTTCGCTCAATGCTCCCGCTTCCGTAGACAAGAAGCGCACGGCTTCCGCCGTATTTGCGGATCTGCTCTGCTAACTGAAGCTGGGTATCTTTTCCGAAGACAATTTCGGTCGGGCAATGATATGTAAATGCATGCATGATAAATCCCTCCTTTTCTGAGGAATATCATAACATGGATGACCGGAAAATGCCAGCGGCTTCCCAGCGGTTCATGCATTGCCGGTTAGTTCATCCAGGGTACCGAAGCGGTATCCCATCTCCTCCCATTTTGTCAGAAGCTCATCTAATATTTCTCCGTTGGTTTTTGAGGTGCTGTGGAGCAGCACGATCGCACCGGGGTGTATGCGGCCCAGCAGCTTTTTGAAGGCTTCCTCGTGGGTGGGCTGCTTGTTTTCATACCAGTCCACGTAGGCAAGGCTCCAGAAAAAGGTATGGTATCCCATGTCCTTTGCCATTTTTAAATTGGCTTCACTGTATTTTCCCTGGGGCGGCCGGTAATACTTTTTCATGGTCTGTCCGGTGACTTCCCGGTACTTCTGCTCCAGCTTTGAAAGCTCTTCCGAAAAAGAGGCCTGATCCGCAATTTTAGACATGTCCGGATGGTGCCAGGTGTGATTGCCGACCGTGTGTCCTTCTGCCACCATGCGCTTTACCAGCTCCGGGCTTGTTTCCAGATAGTTTCCCACCAGGAAGAAGGCCGCCGGCGCGTGATGCTTTTTCAGGGCATCCAGAATCGCGGCGGTGTTTCCGTTTTCGTAGCCGGCATCGAAGGTCAGGTAAATGACAGGATCGGTGGTATCCGCAATGTAGTGGGCCTGGAACTGCTTTAAGTAATCTGAGGTGGCATTGGCTACAGGAGGTTTCCCCTCCTGCTGAAAGCTGAGACCCCAGTTATCGCAGGAGGCAGAAGTTGGGAGGGCTTCCCGGTTGCGAAGGGAGGAAACGGTGTGGGCCAGGACATTTCCGGCAAAAAACGCGCACAGGAACAGTGCGGTGGCTGCGGCCAGCTTTTTGCAGATCATACGTTTTGGATGGGGAAAGAATTGCATAAGATTCTCCGGTCAGAACATCTTCCTTCTATATTTATGGAAGAGTGAGTGATTTCAGAAGCAGATGCTTCTGGGACTGGCCGCAGAAAAACGCGGTAATTTAAGGTTGCTGTACACGGGTAGGCATTTTCTGAACTGAAAATGCCGTATGATATCGTGGTGGCAGCAGATTTTGCCGATTTGGAATGCGAAGCATCGGCAAAATCCGTTGCTGTTTGCGCAACGCGTGAACAGTAACAATTTAAGAAATCTGATGACAAGTTTAAGAAAGTTGTCATGTTTCATAAAATAATTCCATGCTATAATAAAACGAACGTAACTGTGAAGGGACTGAACAGTTACAAACGAATACAAATAATACAGGAGAATACTTGCATGAAGCATAGAAATAAAATACAGATAGCCGGTCTGGGCCTGGCCCTGGCTCTTTCCCAGGCTGTAAGTGCCTATGCGGCAGGAACCGTGGTAGTAGGAAAAGCACCAGGCGAGACGGCAGCAGAGACCACCGCGGCGGAAGCCACAACGGAGAGCACGGTGACAGCGGCACCGGAGAACACGACGACAGCCACAACGAAAGCTGCCCCCGCGGTTTTGAGTACCCCGGCCCACGTAGTCACGGCGGGAAGCCACGCAGCCTCCGACAGTCCGACTCCGGCACCGCAGCCATCTACTGCGGCAGCAGACAGCACGCAGTCAACGGCTTCCGCGGCAGACATCAGACAGCCGGAGGTTGCGGCCGAGGGCGCTGTACTGTTAAACGCGACAACCGGTGAGGTCCTTTACGGAAAAAACCAGGATCAGCAGTTTTATCCGGCCAGCATTACCAAGGTCATGACGGCCCTGGTCGTTCTGGAGCATTGCAATCTGAATGAAACCGTCACATTTTCAGAGACTGCCACGACCAATCTCGAATCCGGCGCGGTGGCGCTTGGTGTGTCTGCTGGCGACCAACTGACCGTGGAACAGTCGCTGTATGGCCTTTTACTGAAATCAGCCAATGAGATCGGGAACGGCCTGGCGGAGCATGTATCCGGCAGTGTCAGCGCCTTTGCGGATCTGATGAATGCAAAGGCGAAGGAGCTGGGCTGCAAAAACACACATTTTGCAAATCCGCATGGTTTAAACAACGAAAATCATAAAACAACACCATACGATATGGCCCTGATCCTCCGTGCGGCGGTAGCCAATGATACCTTCCGCAAGATCGATACTACCACGTCCTACCAGTTTCCGGCCATCAAAAATGCCGCAGCCCGCACCATCACCATGGGCCACAAGATGATGTATAAAACGGACTCCCGCTATTATGAGGGCATCATCGGCGGAAAGACCGGCTATACCTCCAAGGCCGGAAACACGCTGGTAACGGCCGTGGAGCGGGACGGCGTGCGTCTGATCGCGGTAGTCATGAAGGCAAAGGGTACCCATTATACAGATACCAGAGCCATGCTGGACTATGGATTTGCATTGCATGACGCAGGAAAAATCTGACAGAAAGGTTCGAACACATTTTGAATACAGAAATGAAAATCCTCTCAGCCCTTGTGGCCGGAGGTGCTGCCGCGGCAGCTGTCGGCCTGGTCCGCTCCGGATATGAGCGCAGGCATTTTGTAGTGGAGGAAACCAGTATTTACTCTGAAAAAATCCGCAATCCGAGGACCCTGGTGTTTCTGACGGACCTGCATGATAAAGAATTCGGCGAGGCAAACAGCCAGCTGCTTGGTTCCATCCGGACCATCCGGCCGGACCTGATCCTGATCGGCGGTGACATCATGGTAGCAAAGCCGGGAAAGGCCAGTCTGGAGGTCACCAGACGCTTCCTGGATGGCCTGTGCCAGGTGCAGACCCAGACAACCGGGGAAAATTCCGGAAAGCCCTTCCGCATCTATTACGGGAACGGCAATCACGAGCAGCGTCTGGGGCGGGAATACAAGACCTACGGGGAAATGTACCGGGAGTTCCGCCGGATCCTGAAGCAGCGGAACATTTCGTATCTGTCAGACCGGTCGGTCAATCTGAGCGAAGAGATCCGCATCAGCGGACTGAATCTCGATTCCGGCTGTTACCGGGATTTCGTTCCGGCACGCATGACCACAGAGTATCTGGAACGCCACCTTGGTCCGGCGGATGACAGCCGGTTTCAGATCCTCCTTGCCCACTCGCCGCTTTATTTTGAACAGTACGCGGACTGGGGGGCAGACCTGACCCTGTCCGGCCATTTCCATGGCGGAACCATCCGTCTTCCGTTTGTAGGCGGTGTTATGACTCCACAGTACCAGTTTTTCCATCCGTATTGTGCCGGCGAGTTTGAAAAGGACGGAAAGCACATGATCGTGGGGCGCGGCCTCGGCACCCACTCCATCAATATCCGTTTCTGCAACCGTCCGCAGCTTATGGTAGTGCGGCTTTTGCCAAAAACCGATGAGGAAGAAGATTAACCTCTGTTTACAGAACAGGGGTTTTTTGTTATACTGTAACATACGTGTCCGTCTGCCGGAAGGCAGGCGTGAGTATCAAAAGAACAGCCGGATCCGGGAGGAATTTGGGAACAGAACATGGCAATTTCATATAAGCTGGAAAAGTTTGAAGGCCCGCTGGACCTTCTTTTACACCTGATCGAAAAAAATAAAGTAGATATTTACGATATCCCCATCGTGGAGATCACAAAGCAGTATCTGGACTATGTGAACCAGATGGAAAAAGAAGACTTAAACATTGTCAGCGATTTCCTGGTCATGGCAGCCACGCTGCTGGATATCAAATCCCGCATGCTGCTTCCGGTACCGGAAACAGAAGAAGGGGAAGAGGAAGACCCGAGAGCAGAGCTGGTGGCAAGGCTCCTGGAATACAAAAAATACAAGCTTATGGCACAGGAACTGGCCGATATGGAAGACGCGGCTGGAGATGTGCTGTTTAAAATGCCGACCGTGCCGAAAGAAGTTGCAAAGTACGAGCCGCCGGTGGATCTGGACCAGCTGTTAGACGGCCTGACCCTGGCAAAGCTGCAGCGGATCTTTGATTCCATCATGCGTCGCCAGAAGGAAAAGGTTGACCCGATCCGAAGCAAATTCGGAACCATCAGGCGGGAGCCTGTCAGTCTGGAAGCCAAGATCATGGATGTCATGCATTACGCCAGAAAGCACCGGAAATTCAGCTTCCGGCAGATGCTGGAGCGGCAGGCAGATAAGGTAGAAGTGGTTGTTGCGTTTCTGGCCATTCTGGAGCTGATGAAGATCGGCAAGATCCATCTGACCCAGGAGCATACCTTTGATGATATGTGGATCGAGACACTGGAACAGGAAGGCGAAGAGGGCGAGCTGGAGCTGGAAGACTTAAGCGGCCTGGAAGGATAGAAAATATGGGAAATTTATATGATGAAGAGGAATGGGAAGCAATCATCGAAGCGGTTCTGTTTACCATGGGCAAATCTGTGGAGCTAAAGCAGCTGGCTGTGGCTATCGGCCAGAGCGAAGAGATCGCGAAGCGCGTGGTTTTACATCTGCAGAAGCGCTACGAGGAAGAAAAGCGCGGCATGCGTATCCTGGAGCTGGAAAACGCCTACCAGATGTGCACCTGCGCAGATTATTATGAGAACCTGATCCGGGTGGCGGCAGCCCCGAAAAAGCATGTGCTGACAGACGTCATCATGGAGACGCTGTCCATCATCGCTTACCGGCAGCCGGTGACAAAGATGGAGATCGGCAAGATCCGCGGTGTCAATTCCGACCATGCGGTAAACCGTCTGGTGGAATACGGACTGGTGTATGAGGCCGGAAGACTGGACGCTCCGGGACGCCCGGCATTGTTTGCGACTACAGAAGAGTTTCTGCGCCGGTTCGGCGTCAGCTCCATGGTGGATCTTCCTACCATGAACCCGGAACAGGAGGAGGAAATCATCCAGGAGGTAGAAGAGGAGCTGCAGATGAGGCTTGGCGCGCAGGAAGAAGAGATCAGCGATCAGGTCTCTATGTCAGACGCAGTCGAGGAAGTGCTGAAAGAACGCAATGAAGAGATAGAAGAATACGAAGAAAAAGAGGAATCAGAGCATGCAGAAGATCAGAATTAAATATTTTCACGACGATATGGAAAAATTAACCTATATTGACGGCAAATCCGACTGGATCGACCTCCGGGCAGCAGAGGATGTAGAGCTGAAGGCCGGTGAGTTTAAGCTGGTGCCGCTTGGCGTTGCCATGGAGCTGCCAAAGGGCTATGAGGCCCACGTGGTTCCGCGAAGCAGCACCTACAAAAACTTCGGTATCATCCAGACCAACCATATGGGCGTCATCGATGAAAGCTACTGCGGAGACAACGACCAGTGGTTCTTCCCGGCCTATGCGCTCCGCGACACAAAGATCAGCAGGGGAGACCGCATCTGCCAGTTCCGCATCATGGAGCATCAGCCTGCTATCTTATTCGAAGAAACCGATTCCCTGGATCATGAGGACCGGGGCGGTATCGGAAGTACCGGAAGAAGGTAAGGAACATGGAGAAGGGACAGAACACAGAACGGCGCAGATCAACTGCAGCCAGAGCCTACTCTCCGGTGCGTGCAAGGCAGATCGCACGCCGCCGCAGACAGCGCATAAGGCGCCGCCGCCGGATGATGGCTGCTTTTGTAGCCGTGGTGCTGCTTGCCGGAGGCGGAGCCTGCGGCGCACGCCAGGCATGGCTTCGCGGGCAGCGTCAGGAATATGCAGAGCAGGGGCTTGCGTATCTGGAAAGCCAGGATTATGCCCAGGCTGTCACAGCCTTTGATGACGCCATTGCGCTGGCTCATGGCCGCATCGGTGCCTTTGAAAGCCAGATGCTTTTATACCGGGCCGAGGCTCAGTACAGAAGCGGAGATTACCAGTCTGCGCTTGCCTCCTACGAGACGCTTTACGCAAAGGATGAGAGCAATGAAGCCTGTAAGACCGGCCTTTCCCTCTGCCTGCTGGAGACGGGAGATTATGACCGCGCAAAGAGCCTTGGCGTGATCCTGGGGCAGGTATACAGCCGCATCGCAAGGGATCAGATCAATGCCGGTCAGTATGACGAAGCCATAAGCACCATCGACACCGGTCTTGCAGAAGCGGGCGCAGACGATGTGGGACGGGAAGAGCTGACCTTTAATCAGGCGGTGGCCTGGGAATACAAGGGCGACTACAAAAAAGCCCTGGAGATCCTGGAAAGCTACGACCAGAAATACACAGCAGAAGGAAACGCAGCCCGGGAGCTGGCATTTTTAAAAACCCGTCAGGGCAACCATTAGGAGAAATTTATGGCAGAATTATTTGATATGAAAGAACTGGAGGAGCGGGTCATTCTCATTGCCGTCAGCACGGACGATGAAGACGACACCCGTGCCTCCCTGGACGAGCTGGAAGAGCTGGTAAAGACCGCAGGCGGCATTACCGCAGACAAAATGATCCAGAACCGCGAGCGCGTTCATCCCGGCACTTATCTCGGCAAGGGAAAAATTGATGAAGTCCGGGAACGCATCTGGGAACTTCAGGCCACCGGCGTAGTCTGTGACGATGAGCTTTCCCCGGCACAGCTTCGAAATCTGGAGGATGCGCTGGATACCAAGGTCATGGACCGTACTATGGTCATTCTTGATATTTTCGCGTCCCGCGCAACCACCAGTGAAGGTAAGATCCAGGTAGAGCTGGCGCAGTTAAAATACCGCGCCGCAAGGCTGGTGGGCCTGCGAAGCTCCCTGTCCCGTCTTGGTGGCGGTATCGGTACCAGAGGACCGGGTGAGAAAAAGCTGGAGATGGACCGCCGTCTCATCCATGAGCGCATCGGACAGTTAAAATCGGAGCTGGAGGAGGTAAAACGTCACCGTGACGTGATCCGCAAACAGCGCGAGAAGGCTCACACTCCGGTGGCAGCGATCGTCGGCTACACCAACGCGGGCAAATCTACCCTGTTAAACCGTCTGACCGATGCAGGTATTCTGGCAGAGGACAAGCTTTTTGCAACCCTGGATCCCACCACCCGCAATCTGGAACTGGAGAGCGGGCAGCAGATCATGCTGACAGATACGGTTGGCTTTATCCGCAAGCTGCCTCATCACCTGATCGAGGCATTTAAGAGTACCCTGGAGGAAGCAAAGTACAGCGACATCATCCTGCATGTGGTGGATTGCTCCAATCCAAACATGGATATGCAGATGCATGTGGTGTACGAGACTCTGCGGGAGCTGAAGGTGGAGGACAAGATCATCGTCACCGTGTTTAACAAGATCGATCAGAAGGAAGACGGCGAGTTCCCGAGAGATCTCCAGTCTGACTATCAGGTACAGATCTCCGCAAAGACCGGAGCGGGTCTGCCGGAACTGTTAGATACGTTAGAACAGATCCTGCGCAGCCAGAAGGTCTATCTGGAGCGTGTATTCTCCTACCAGGAGGCAGGCAAGATCCAGACCATCCGCAAGTACGGTGAGCTTTTGAGCGAGGAATATCAGGCAGACGGGATTGCCGTGAAGGCATATGTTCCGGCAGAGCTGTTCGGAAGTCTGATCGTGACAGATAATTAAATCCATTAAGGAGGATCCGGCTATGCCGGGTCCTCCTTTGTTTCATGCCCCATACAGCTCCCCGATCCCCGACACGGCCACATAGATATGCGAAATCTTATACCACGTCGCAAAATCCGTGACGCCGGTCGGGGGCAGGCCGAAGATGGACTGGAACTCCCGCACGGCAGCGGCGGTGGCCGGTCCGTAGATGCCGTCTGCTGCAACGCGCGGGATGGCGGTGTAGACTGTGGCGATCGCATCCAGCTGCTCCTGAAGCTGCCGGACCTTCTGGCCGGAGGCGCCGATCGTTAAGTCATAGCCGGGCCAGGAGGACGGAATCCCGGCAATCTCCTCTGCCGTGTTAATATACAGACTGTCCCCATAATAATGGCGCAGGATCTCAATGGGACTGTAGCCGCGCTCTCCCAGGGAGCAGGAGCCCCACTGGGTCATCCAGCCCCGATTCAGACACTGCACCTGCCTGCCGTCACAGTACTGGGTCAGGATGGGCTGGCGTACGCCCGGGCGGGACAGGTAGTTGTCAAAAATCTCATCCACAATGACGGAGATGCTTTCATAAATATTGCGTCCGGGGATCCACTTATGGTCAAAGGCCGTGGAGGAGGTAATGGTAAAGTCATAGCCGCGGTTCCTGTAATGCTCTGTGTAGACCCGATTCAGCGTAAAACTCATGATGGCCAGGACATTGGCTGTGATGGAAGCCTGGGGCCAGGTGGCGTAGATCTCGCTGGAGGCCACATTTTTGATGTAATCCCGGTAGGGCACGTAATAATCCCTGGCATTTGCTGTGGGCGGCCCGTCATGGACCACGATGGTCTGGGGGACCACCACGCGGCTTAACACGATCTCGCCGCTTTCCTTAACCGGCTGGATCTCGGTCTCCGCGATCTTGGGCGGATAACTGCCGTACAGGGTATGCTCCGGGATCACAATGGGATTCTCCTCGGGCATGCTGTCGCTTTCCGGCTCCAGCCGTACCGGCTGGATGGCGGTGACCTCAGGCAGCACCTCGGTCCCTTCGATCGTGGCCGACCGAAAGCCCGGTGCCTCCACGGTAATGTTGTAATCGGCATAGGGCCGGTTTTCATCCGGGCGCAGACTGTATTCTAACGGAGGCGCTGCAAGGCTGACCTCCCCGGTCTGGCCGGAGGCATTGGTGGTAAGCTGCTCCGGCGAAGCAGAAGGCTCACCGGAACGGGTGATGGTAACTCTGGCGTTCTGGATCGGAAAGTTATTCTGGACATTGACAACATAGACCTGGAGAAGGCCGCTTGAGGACAGCTTTCCCGGGATACTGCGGAGACTTGCGGGCATAGGAGGACTCCTTAAAAATGAAAAATCGCTTATCATGACAGGATATGCGAAGGAATAGAAAAAGGTGCGCTGTGACGGAAAAAATCACAAAACTGCCATAACAAAAAATAAGAAAGTATAAAAATAAATCAGCTTGCATAACATTGGTATATCATGTATAATTCTATCAATTTGGGCGGACGTCAGTGTATACAATATTGTGATGCAATTCCTTGCGAGTCCCCCAAAAATCAACCTATAAATAATACGGATGAAAGAAAGGATAGGTACTCCCCCATGAAAGCATTTCTTATTCTGGAAGATGGCACCGTGTTCGAGGGAACCAGCATCGGTTCTACCCGCGAGGTCATCAGCGAAATCGTATTCAATACCTCTATGACCGGTTATCTGGAGGTTCTGACCGACCCGTCTTACGCAGGACAGGCCGTCGTTATGACTTACCCGCTGATCGGCAACTATGGTATTTGTTATGAGGATATGGAGTCTGACAGACCATGGCCGGACGGATATATTGTCCGCGAGCTGTCCCGCATTCCAAGCAATTTCCGCAGTGAGGATACCATTCAGAATTTCCTCGAGAAATATGACATCCCGGGAATCAGCGGCGTAGATACCCGCGCGCTCACCAAGATTTTACGTGAGAAGGGCACCATGAACGGCATGATCACCACCAGAGAGTATGATGATTTGACCGACCCAATCGCCCGCATGCATGCATACACCGTGACCGGAGTGGTTAAGAAAACCTCCTGCAAAGAAAAGTATATCCTTCCGGCGTCCGATGCATTTGAGAAGCCGATCAAAAAAGTAGCGCTTCTCGATCTTGGAGCAAAGCGCAACATCGCCCGTTCCCTGGCACAGCGTGGCTGCGAAGTCACCATTTATCCCTGTGATACAACTGCAGAAGAAATCCTCGCATCCAGCCCGGATGGCATCATGCTGTCCAACGGCCCGGGAGATCCGAAGGAGAACATTGAGATCATCAAAGAGATCCGCAAGCTGTACGAGTCCGATGTGCCGATCTTTGCAATCTGCCTTGGACACCAGCTTATGGCACTGGCAACCGGAGCCGACACCTTCAAATTAAAATACGGCCACCGCGGCGGCAACCATCCGGTTAAGGATGCAGAAACCGGACGCGCCATCATCTCATCCCAGAACCACGGCTACGCAGTGGATCCGGAGAGCCTGGACCCGGCCGTTGCCGTACCGGCATTCACCAATGTCAACGACGGGACCAACGAAGGCCTCAAATACGTCGGAAAGAACATCTTCACCGTGCAGTACCATCCGGAAGCCTGCCCGGGACCGCAGGACTCCGCTTACCTGTTCGACCGCTTTATTAACATGATGGGAGGAAATCACTAATGCCAAAGAATCCTGATATTAAGAAAGTACTCGTGCTTGGCTCCGGCCCGATCGTCATCGGCCAGGCAGCTGAATTTGACTACGCCGGAACCCAGGCCTGCCGTTCCTTAAAGGAAGAGGGCATCGAGGTTGTTCTGTTAAACTCCAACCCGGCAACCATTATGACCGATAAAGACATTGCAGACCGCGTATACATTGAGCCGCTGACCCTGGAAGTGGTAGAGCAGCTCATCAAAAAAGAAAAACCGGACAGCGTGCTTCCGACCCTGGGCGGCCAGGCAGGCTTAAACCTTGCCATGGAGCTCGAGGAGGCAGGCTTCTTAAAAGAAAATAACGTCCGCCTCATCGGTACCACCGCGCTGACCATCAAAAAGGCCGAGGACCGTGAGATGTTCAAGGAGACCATGGAGAAGATCGGTGAGCCGGTTGCTCCGTCTGACATCGTAGAGAACGTAGAGGACGGTCTGCGCATCGCAGACAAGATCGGTTACCCGATCGTGCTTCGTCCGGCATACACCCTGGGCGGAAGCGGCGGCGGTATTGCCGAGAACCCGGAGCAGTGCCGTGAGATCCTGGAAAACGGCCTGCGTCTTTCCCGTGTAGGCCAGGTTCTGGTAGAGCGCTGCATCGCAGGCTGGAAGGAAATCGAGTACGAGGTAATGCGCGACAGCGCAGGCAACGTGATCACCGTCTGCAACATGGAAAACCTGGACCCGGTCGGCGTTCACACCGGCGACAGCATCGTAGTGGCTCCGTCCCAGACTCTGGGCGACAAGGAGTACCAGATGCTGCGTACCTCCGCATTAAACATCATCAGTGAGCTGGGCATCACCGGCGGCTGTAACGTACAGTACGCCCTGCATCCGACCAGCTTTGAGTACTGCGTCATCGAGGTAAACCCACGTGTAAGCCGTTCCTCCGCGCTGGCCTCCAAGGCAACTGGATATCCGATCGCAAAGGTGGCAGCAAAGATCGCCCTGGGCTACACCCTCGATGAGATCAAAAATGCCGTTACCAAGAAAACCTACGCAAGCTTCGAGCCGATGTTAGACTACTGCGTAGTCAAGATGCCGAGACTTCCGTTCGATAAATTCATCAGCGCAAAGCGTACCCTGGGAACCCAGATGAAGGCAACCGGTGAGGTCATGAGCATCTGCACCAATTTCGAGGGCGCTCTCATGAAGGCTATCCGTTCTCTGGAGCAGCATGTAGACTGCCTGCTTTCCTACGACTTTACCGGACTGAGCCATGACGAGCTGATCGATCAGCTGCACGTAGTCGATGACCGCCGTATCTGGGTCATTGCGGAAGCGCTGCGCCGCGGCATTTCCTATGAAGAGATCCACGCCATCACCAAGATCGACCACTGGTTCATTGACAAGCTGGCCATCATCGTGGAGATGGAGAATGCCTTAAAGAACGGCCCGCTGACTCCAGAGCTCTTAAAGGAAGCAAAGCGCATCGAGTTCCCGGACAATGTCATTTCCAGACTGACCGGCGTGAGCCAGGATGAGATCAAGTCCATGCGCCATGCAAACAACATCCGCGCCGCTTACAAGATGGTAGATACCTGCGCGGCCGAGTTCGCGGCCGAAACTCCGTATTACTACTCCTGCTTTGACGGCATCAGCGAGGTAGAAGAGGAGCATGCAAAGAAAAAGGTTCTGGTTCTCGGCTCCGGCCCGATCCGTATCGGCCAGGGTATCGAGTTCGACTTCTGCTCCGTACACAGCACCTGGGCCTTTTCCAAGGAAGGCTATGAGACCATCATCGTCAACAACAACCCGGAGACCGTAAGTACCGACTTCGATATCGCGGATAAGCTGTATTTTGAGCCGCTGACCCCGGAGGATGTGGAAAGCATCGTCGACATTGAAAAGCCGGACGGCGCAGTTGTACAGTTCGGCGGACAGACCGCGATCAAGCTGACTGAATCCCTCATGAAGATGGGCGTGCCGATCCTTGGTACCGCGGCAGAGGATGTGGATGCAGCCGAGGACCGTGAGCTCTTTGATGAGATCCTGGAAAAATGCCAGATCCCGAGACCGGCAGGCCATACTGTATTCACCGCGGAAGAGGCAAAGAAGGCAGCCAACGACCTGGGCTATCCGGTTCTGGTAAGACCGTCCTACGTTCTGGGCGGCCAGGGCATGCAGATCTGCATCAGCGACAACGATATCGACGAGTTTATCGGCATCATCAACCAGATCGCCCAGGATCATCCGATCCTCGTCGACAAATACATTGTCGGTAAGGAGATCGAGGTCGATGCCGTATGTGACGGTACCGACATCCTGATCCCGGGTATCATGGAGCACATTGAGCGCACCGGCGTTCACTCTGGCGACAGTATCTCCGTATACCCGGCACCGAGCATCACACCGGCGGTCGAGGCAAAGCTTGTAGATTACACCGAAAAGCTGGCCCGGGCCCTTCATGTCAGGGGCATGATCAACATCCAGTTCATCGTGTCAGACGGCGAGGTCTACATCATCGAGGTAAACCCGCGTTCCTCCAGAACCGTGCCGTACATCAGCAAGGTAACTGGAATCCCGATCGTACCGCTGGCAACTCAGGTGATCTGTGGACATACCTTAAAGGAGCTTGGCTACGAGCCGGGTCTGCAGAAGAAGGCAGACTACATCGCCATCAAGATGCCGGTATTCTCCTTTGAGAAGATCCGCGGCGCGGATATCAGCCTTGGACCGGAGATGAAATCCACCGGTGAGTGTCTGGGTATCGCAAATACCTTCAACGAGGCACTGTACAAGGCCTTTGAGGGCGCAGGACTGAAGCTGCCGAAGCACAAAAACATGATCATCACCGTCCGCGATTCCGAGAAGGAAAACGTGGTTCCGATCGCAAAACGCTTCCAGAACGTCGGCTACAAGATCTTTGCCACCCGCGGCACCGCGAAGTACTTAAATGAGAACGGCGTGAAGGCCCTGACCGTGCGCAAGCTTGAGCAGGAATCCCCGAACATCATGGACCTGATCCTGGGTCATGAGATTGATCTGGTCATCGACATTCCGCAGCAGGGCGCAGAGAGAAGCCGCGACGGATTTGTCATCCGCCGTAACGCCATCGAGACCGGCGTGCATGTGCTCACAAGCCTTGACACCGCAGCAGCTCTGGCAACCAGCCTTGAAAACCGCGCGAAGGAGCTGACCCTGATCGACATCGCAAAGGTGAAGCCGGTAACCTACAGCGGCATCGAGCGCGTAGAGAAATTCCTGCTGGATGCAGGTACCTACTACCTGGCAACCACAGAGGGCGACCAGCCACGCGTACGTCCGTTCGGCACCGCGCATATCTACGAGGGCAGACTCTACATCCAGACCGGAAAGGTGAAGGATGTTTCCAAGCAGCTGCATGCAAACCCGAAGGCAGAGCTCACGGCATTCAAGGATGGTGAGTGGATCCGCGTAGCGGGCGAGCTGGTGGAGGATGACAGCAGAGCAGCCCGTGAGTCTATGCTGAATGCATACCCGACCTTACGGAGCATGTACTCCGAGGATGACGGAAACACCGAGGTATTCTATTTCAAACACGCAAAAGCAACCATTTCCGCGTTCACACACGGACCGGAAGTGATTGAGTTCTAAATAGTATATGGGAAGCCGGTCTGTAACCCCAGACCGGCTTTTTGTGTGCAAAAAAACACAATCAAAATTCCGACATATCCTATCTGAAATCAGCTATTAAGAATTGGTTGAATTATACAATTCCCCCTGAAAAACACGTATCTGAACGGGCATTATTTCAAAACGCTCCCGGTTACAGGAAGAACAGTGCGGAATATCACTGTCGATATTTGTAAAATATTAACAAAAAAAGGGTCGAACTTTGTATGAAATGGGGGGGGTATTGCGATTGACACAGATTTGATTGTTAGATAGAATAACTTAGAGTAACAGGGGATTACAGGGGGCATCTGGTATCACACATTCTGAAATCTAATCGTAATCCTTTTAAAAATGATCCACGAGAGGTAACAATTACATATGGACATTCAACACGGAATTATTGATGTGCATGCGCACGTTATTCCTGGTGTGGATGATGGCTCCCGTGTCATGCGGGAATCAGTGAGCCTTTTAAAACGGGCAGCAGAGCAGGGAATCGTTGGCGTGATTGCAACGCCCCATTATTCCAGGCGTCATGTTTTAACAGGGTTAAAGGAACGGGCAGCCAGAGTGCAGGAAGCGATTCGGGAAACATATCCCGATTTCTTTGTGTACCCGGGGCAGGAAACCTTCTATCACAATGAACTGACAGACCGGCTGAGAGCCGGTGAAGCCTGTACTATGGCGGGCAGCCGTTACGTTCTGGTAGAGTTTGACCCGTCAGTCCCTTATCAGGAACTGTTTCAGGGTATCCGAAAACTGCTTGGAAGTGGTTATCGTCCCATTCTTGCACACATGGAGCGTTACGCATGCCTGCGAAATGCCGGTACCGGAGAGCTTCTTTCCTGTGGCTGCAAGCTCCAGATGAATTACGATAGCCTGCAGGGCAGCTGGTTGTCCCGGGAGACGCGCTGGTGCCGGAAACAGGTTGAGACGGGGGTGATCCACCTGCTTGGAACCGATATGCACCGAATGAACTACCGGCCGCCTCAGATTACAGAATCCATGAAGTGGCTCCAAAGTCATGTGAGCCCGGACTATCTGGACCGGCTGACACGGCGAAACGCGCTTCACATCATCAATCAGGAAAATATAAGATAAAGGAAAATAATTATGAATAACAATGCAACAAGGTTCGACGACGACGAAATTGAGATTGATCTGCTGCAGCTTTTTCGCGCACTGAAAAAACGCATTCTCTGGATTATCGGAGCTGGTGTTTTGTTTGGCGGTGCGTTTGGCGCATTCAGCAAATTTGTGATCACACCGCAGTACACCTCCACGGCCATGGTGTACATCTTATCAAAGGAAACCACACTGACCTCTCTGGCAGATCTGCAGATCGGAAGCCAGTTGACCAAAGACTACAAGATCATCGTAACCAGCCGCCCTGTGCTTTCCGAAGTGATCAGCAAGCTGAAGCTGGATCTGACCTATGAGCAGCTGGTGAGCAAGATTAGCATTGATAATCCGTCTGATACCCGTATCCTTTCCATTACGGCAAAAGATCCGGACCCGGTTCTTGCAAAAGAACTTGCAGATGCCGTTGCGAAGACATCTTCCAATTACATCGGTGATATCATGGAGATGGTACCTCCGAAAATCATTGAGGAGGGTGTTGTTCCGGAAGAAAAAACAAGCCCCAGCAACGGCAGAAACGCTCTGCTTGGTGCGGCACTTGGTATTGTCCTGATATGCGGTCTGACTGTAGTTGAGGAACTTTTAAACGATACGGTACAGTCTGAGGAGGATGTCGAAAAATACCTGGGCCTGACCGTGCTTGCTTCTGTGCCGCTGCGAGAGGGGGAACAGGAGGAGGACAAGGACCAGCAGACCATGAACCGATCCAGGGTACACCGTCATGTATCTAAAAAGAAGACATCGTCTGCCTTTCAGACTATGCTGGAGCAGAAATCAAAGAGATGAGGAACGAAATGATGAACAAAAAAGTAATTTCCCTGATCCGTGAAATGAAGGATGATTACAATTACAACGAATCCATCAAGACCCTGCGGACCAACATCCAGTTTTGCGGAAGTAATATCCATACCATCATGTTTACCAGCGCCATGCCGGATGAAGGCAAGAGTGATGTCGCATTCGCTGCAGCCAGCTCTCTGGCACAGATCGGCAAGCACGTAGTCTTTATTGATGCGGATATCCGAAAATCCGTTCTGGTATCCCGTTATCAGCTTACCGAAGAGGTAAGCGGCCTTTCCCAGTACTTAAGCGGACAGAAGGGCATGAAGGAGATCCTTTACGATACCAACTTTGAAAATTTCAGCGTTATCTTTGCCGGTCCGTATTCTCCGAATCCGGCAGAGCTTCTGGAGGAAGACCTCTTTGAAGACCTGATTCATGCGCTGGAAACGGAGTATGATTACGTCATTATCGACACACCGCCTATGGCAAATCTGATCGATGGTGCAATTGTAGCCAGAAACTGTGACGGCGCTGTTATGGTCATCGAGAGTGGCGCCATCAGCTACCGCCTGGAGCAGAAGGTGAAAAATCAGCTGGACAAGACCGGCTGCCGTATCCTGGGAGTTGTATTAAACAAGGTAGATCTTCATGCAGATGGATACTACGGAAAATACGGCAAATATGGAAAATACGGAAAGTATGGAAAATATGCCGGAAAATACAGCCGTTACGGAGCCTATGACCAATACGGGAACACAAAAGCAGAACAGTAAATTAAAGTCGGGAATGATATGATGAGAGAAAAAAACTGGTGGAAGGAACATCGGACGGGCATCCGCAATGCGCTGATCGGAGCGGCAGTCATAGGAGTGGCTGTTGGCGGATGGGGTACCTATAGCATGTACCGCAACCGCCGCATGACGGAGCTGATGATCGAAGCCCGCAACCAGGAACGGGTGCAGCAAAATGCAGAGAAACAGCCGGCACAGAGTACAGACGAGATCCCCATCGCGCCGGGCCAGAAGGAAGAGCAGACGGCAGATCCGCGAGATCTGAACCTGATGCCGGTTCTGGCTGAAAATCCTGTTATTTATCAGGATGCAACCTATCGCCGCAACCAGTATGTGAAGGCCATTCTCTGCATGGGTGTGGACCGGTCCGATACCATGACAGAAAGCAAGGAGTTTGGCGCTGCCGGACAGTCTGACGGCATCTTTTTGATTGCCCAGGACACGGTACATCACAGTCTGAAGATCCTCATGATCCCCAGGGATACCATGACAGAGATTCCGATTACCAATGACAACGGTGCTCCGGACACAAAGATCACCCAGCTTACGATCGCTTATGCATATGGAGATGGCCGTGAAGGCAGCTGTGAGAATACGGTTTGGTCCGTGGAAAAATTGCTGAGCGGTTTTTCCATAGACAATTATCTGGCAGTGGATACCACGGTGGTGGCAAAGCTGAATGATGCAGTGGGCGGAGTAACCGTCACAATTCCGACAGACGGGATGGAGAAACGGGACCCGGCTTTTGTGAAAGGCGCTCAGGTGACACTTCACGGAGACCAGGCAGAAGCCTTTGTGCGCTACCGCGACATTACCCGTGACTTTTCCGCCCTGTACCGCATGGACCAGCAGCAGGAGTATATTACCCAGTATTTCAAGGCAGTAAAAGAAGCATCCGGAACAGACAGCCAGATAGTTACCCACCTGTTTGACCTGATCCGGGATTATATGATCACTGACATGAGCAAAGACCAGTATCTGAAAATTGCCATGGATGGTCTGGATGCCGGAAACCTGACCGGTCAGGATTTTTATACCGTACCGGGAACCGGCGAGACTACCGAAACCTTCGATGTGTACCGGGCAGACCGGCAGGCAGTCATACCCATCATACTGAATCTGTTTTACCGGAAAGATTCATAACAGGCAATATCCAGCATGGCAGCATGCTGTTTATTGAAATAAATATCCCCAAAAGGGAAGGAAGGTGAAACCAATGAAAAAGAAAGTTTTCATCGCTATGGCTGTAGCAGCAGCTATGGCAGCAATGCCTGTAGCAGCAGGCGCTGCAGGAAGCTCTCATGACAGTTCCAGCTCATCCAGCACAACAACCAGCAACTCCCAAGCTGCCAGCAATGCTGGCGTAGCTTCAGGTGCTACTGTTGTATCTTCTCAGCCTACTGTACAGGTAACTGAGAGTGGAGCAAAGGTAACTGTTGCAGGAGCAACCAAGGACGCAACCGGAACCACCATCGGTCTGGTAGGTGAGTCTGCAGGAAACGGCGCAGTAAAATCAGGCGACGTAACCGTTGGCGTGGCAATCGGCGCAGCAGAGACTGCAGGTCTTCCTGACACAGCTGTCAGCACGATTAAGGCACTGAATTCCAACGCAAGCCTGAGCAGCGTCCTTCCGGGTCTTGGCCTGGAAGATTTTGCACAGGTTGGCGGTACCCGTGCAATCGTAGCAAAGAACGCAGCAGGTCAGGATGCTCCGACCGCAGTATCTATGTTTGTAGACAAGCTGCCGGCAAACGCAACCGTAACCGTTGTGTGCTTCAACAACGCAACCGGTCAGTGGATGACCATTACCAACGTAACCGTAGATGCAGCAACTAAGACCGTAAACTTTACCGTTCCGGGTTCCTGCACCATTCAGATCGCTGTAAAATAATTAGCCTGGTCTGAGTCAGATCAGAGCCGGAGTATTCCGGCTCTGATTTCCAGAAAAGAAGTAAGGTAGGGGACGAGTATGTATCGAAAAAGTGCCCGTGGCTGGGAGAAGCATCTGGATTTCATGATTCTTGATGTACTTTGCCTTCAGGCAGCATTTGTGATTGCTTATATGGTCCGCAACGGGTGCGAAAATCCGTACAGCCACGAACTGTACCGGAATATGGCGCTGGTTCTGACGGTTATCGATATGGGTGTACTGATCTTTTTTGAATCCCTGAAAAACGTGTTAAAACGTGGATTGTACCAGGAATTCTCCGCAACCATCAAGCACGTGGTACTGGTGCTTCTGATCAGCACATTTTATTTGTTCTATATGAAGAACGCACAGGATTATTCCAGACTGGCCATGCTGTATCTTGGATTTCTGTATCTGGGGATTTCCTATACCGTGCGTTTGTTCTGGAAACACAGAATCCGACAGCATATGCAGAACGGGGGAAAGCGGTCTTTGCTGATCGTGACTACCGAGAGTATGCTGGATAAGGTGATTTCCAACATCTTAAACTATAACTACCAGATGTTTCACATTGCCGGGGTTGCTGTGATTGACTGTGATCTGACCGGTCATGTCCGAAACGGAGTGGAAGTTGTATCAAATTTAAGTAATGTGGCAGATTATGTCTGCCGGGAATGGGTGGACGAAGTGTTTGTCAACCTGCCGGAGGATGTGCCATACCCGGGGCAGCTGTTAAACCAGCTGACGGAGATGGGCGTGGTGGTACATATGAAATTAGCAAAGACCTCCGGACTGGTAGGAGAACGCAAATTTGTAGAGCGTCTTGGCAATTATACCGTGCTGACGACTAGTATTAACTATGCAACAGACCGCCAGCTGTTCTTAAAGCGGACTGTGGACATTTTGGGAGGTCTGGCCGGATGCGTGATCACAGCAATTCTTTTTGTGATCCTGGCACCGATGATCTACATTCAGTCTCCGGGACCAATCTTTTTCTCCCAGACACGAGTGGGAAAAAACGGTAAAAAATTTAAAATCTATAAATTCCGCAGTATGTATCTGGATGCGGAAGAGCGCAAGAAAGAGTTGATGAAAGAGAACCGGGTCAAGGACGGCATGATGTTCAAGCTGGAATGGGATCCGCGTATCATTGGCTGTAAAAAACGGGCGGACGGAAGCATTAAGAAGGGAATCGGCAACCGGATCCGTGACTGGAGCCTGGACGAATTCCCACAGTTTTACAATGTCCTGAAGGGTGACATGAGCCTGGTAGGCACCAGACCGCCGACTGTAGATGAATGGGAAAAATATGACCTGCACCACCGTGCGCGCCTTGCAACCAAACCGGGAATCACCGGCATGTGGCAGGTAAGCGGACGAAGCAATATTACAGATTTCGAGGATGTGGTAAAGCTCGATAAAAAATATATTGCCGAGTGGAGTATAGGACTTGATATAAAGATACTGCTGAAAACAGTTCTGGTTGTGCTGCGACACGAAGGAGCAATGTAAGGCAGAAGGGGATGCAAGCTGGATATCTTCAGAGCCAAAGCAAAGAAGGTATCAGAATGCAGGAAGAAGGCTTGTATGCGGGAAAACCGTGTGTAGGCCTTTTTTGTATGATAGGAAATTGCGTCCTATCATATAAAAATGCTCCGCGAGAATGTGCCAAGGCATATTCTTTTTCAATCAAATGACGGTGGGAGAGAAAATGATGAAAGACAGACTCAGGGTGGCGATGTTCGGGCAGAAACGCCTTTCACGAGAAGGCGGCATCGAAATCGTTGTAAAAGAGCTTTGTACCCGGATGACACGAGATGGATGTCAGGTGACTTGTTACAACAGGTCAGGACATCATGTGAGTGGGGCAAAGTATGATAGAAAAATTGAATATGAGGGCATCTCCCAAAAATTTGTTCCGACAATTGAGAAAAAGGGTTACGTTGGTCTGTCGATTGCAACTTTGCTGAGTCAGCATCATCAGGTAACTGCAGTTGATATTGTACCGGAGAAGGTTGAGCTGATTAACAATCGCAAGTCTCCGATCCAGGATGCTTATATAGAGAAGTACCTCGCAGAGAAAGAATTAAATCTGACCGCAACGTTGGATGCGAAGACCGCATACACCGATGCAGATTTCGTTGTAATAGCGGCACCTACAAATGTCTACGGGGCAAACCGAAGCAACGTAGCATAGTCAAAAAAGACCCGATTTTCACACTTAACATACCGAAGATTCGTTGCAAAACGCCCTGATATATGAGGTGAAAATGGGTGATATTTACACAGTTTGTCGGTGGATGAGGAACACATAGTGGGAAGGATAAGGCGGATGTGGGTGGAATGAGAAAAATGGTGGCGCAGATGATAAATTCATCAAAAATCCATGAGCTTATCACCTACTATGCTAATGTTCTATTGAGTACACTATCGCCGGTAAATATGAGGGCTACTTTGCTACGGTTTGTTGAGTCATGAAAATATCGGGAGAAATGGCGATTTCTACTTCGCAACTTTTCTGTTGAGTAGACCTGTCGTGGAGATAATAGGTACATAAAGACGGGGTGTCGAGGGTGAAAAATCTGCATGATCTGTTCATGGTGACGGTTGGAATAAGGTTGAGAGTGGATGATATATACAGTTTCAACAACTTATACGCGCCTACGCCCTTTGAGTGTATAAAACAGCACTTCGCAAAAATGGCATATGTGCATGGACGGGGTTCAACAGTACAAAACAACACTTCGATGATTGCAAAAGCAAGACAGGTGTACTCGATAAACCGGAGAAAAGTAGAAATATGATTGTTGTGTCGAGAGGGTATGACAGTAAGGAAAAAGACTTAGGCGAACACGCGGCACTTTATAAATTGGTTTTAGCATCCAGATGGATGTGTACATAGATTGGGATATTAAAAAAAGATGGAGGAATACAAATGAGCACAGTTAGCTTAGAGAATAAAACGATTTTAGTCACAGGTGTGGCCGGATTTATCGGTTCCAACTTGGTGAAGCGAATTTATCAGGAGGCTCCTTCTGCTACGGTCATCGGCATTGATAACATGAATGCCTACTATGACGTTGCACTGAAAGAATTCCGCCTGAATGAGCTGGCCAAGTATCCTACATTCACTTTTGTAAAAGGCAACATCGCTGACAAGGCATTGATCACAGAGCTGTTCGAGAAATATAAGCCTGCCGTGGTCGTTAACCTTGCGGCACAGGCTGGTGTGCGTTACTCCATCACCAACCCGGATGCCTATGTGGAATCCAACCTGGTCGGCTTTTTCAATATTCTGGAAGCCTGCCGTCATTGCGAGAGTCTGGAGCATCTGGTATATGCTTCTTCTTCCTCCGTCTACGGTTCTAACAAGAAGGTTCCGTACAACACCGATGACAAGGTAGATAATCCGGTTTCCCTGTATGCGGCAACCAAGAAATCCAATGAGCTGATGGCTCATGCTTATTCCAAGCTGTACAACATCCCGTCCACCGGTCTGCGGTTCTTTACGGTGTATGGTCCTGCTGGTCGCCCGGATATGGCTTACTTCGGCTTCACCAACAAGCTGGTGAAGGGCGAGACCATCAAGATCTTCAACTACGGCAACTGCAAACGTGACTTCACCTACGTGGATGACATCGTGGAAGGCGTTGTTCGCGTGATGAAGAAAGCTCCGGACAAGAAGAACGGCGAGGATGGCCTGCCGATTCCTCCGTATGCAGTTTACAACATTGGCAATCAGAATCCGGAGAATCTGCTGGACTTCGTGCAGATTCTGAGTGAGGAGTTAGTAAGAGCGAAAGTTCTGCCGGAAGATTACGACTTCGAGACTCATAAAGAGTTGGTTCCGATGCAGCCTGGTGATGTGCCTGTGACCTATGCAGATACGAGTGCTTTGGAGCGTGACTTCGGGTATAAGCCTAGCACAAGCCTCCGAACTGGCCTGCGGAAGTTCGCTGAGTGGTATGCAGAATTTTATAAATAATTAGAGGATAGAAAAATGAGAGAGTTTAAGGATTTGAAAATTGCTGTGGCTGGTACCGGTTACGTGGGTCTTTCCATTGCTACGCTGTTATCTCAGCACCACAAGGTGACTGCTGTGGATATCATCCCTGAGAAAGTGGAACTTATCAATAATAAAAAGTCACCGATTCAGGACGAATACATCGAAAATTATCTGGCAGAGAAAGAGCTGGATCTGACTGCGACTCTGGATGCTGAGGAAGCATACAGTGATGCTGACTTTGTAGTCATCGCCGCACCTACCAACTACGATAGCAAGAAGAACTTTTTTGACACAAGTGCTGTAGAAGCTGTCATTAAACTGGTCATCGAATACAATCCAGAAGCCGTTATGGTTATCAAGAGTACCATCCCGGTTGGTTATACAGCAAGTGTTCGTGAGAAGTTCCACTGCGACAATATCATCTTCAGCCCGGAGTTCTTGCGTGAGAGCAAGGCTCTGTATGACAATTTGTATCCTTCCCGTATCATCGTCGGAACCGACGTGGATAATGCTCGACTGGTAAAGGCAGCACACACTTTTGCAGAACTCCTGCAGGAAGGCGCAATTAAAGAGAACATTGACACTCTGTTCATGGGCTTTACTGAGGCAGAGGCAGTTAAGCTGTTCGCCAACACCTATCTGGCACTGCGTGTCAGCTACTTCAACGAACTGGATACCTATGCTGAGATGAAAGGGCTGAACACTCAGCAGATCATCAACGGTGTTTGCCTGGATCCTCGTATTGGTACTCATTATAACAATCCGTCCTTTGGCTACGGTGGATATTGTCTGCCGAAAGACACCAAGCAGCTGCTGGCGAACTACGCCGATGTACCGGAAAACCTGATTGAGGCTATTGTTGAGAGCAATAGAACTCGTAAAGACTTCATCGCCGACCGTGTGCTGGAGATTGCTGGTGCTTATGAAGCAAATGACAGCTGGGATGAGAGCAAGGAAAAAGAAGTTGTTGTTGGTGTATACCGACTGACCATGAAGAGCAACAGCGATAACTTCCGTCAGAGTTCTATTCAGGGTGTCATGAAGCGTATCAAGGCCAAGGGTGCAACAGTTGTGATTTATGAGCCGACTCTGAAAGATGGAGATACATTCTTTGGTAGCAAGGTTGTTAATGATTTGGACGAGTTCAAGAAGCGCAGCCAGGCCATCATCGCAAACCGCTATGACAAATGCTTGGATGATGTAAAAGAGAAAGTATATACCAGAGATATTTTCCAGCGTGACTAAGCAGGGGTAAAGAAGATTAGAGGAGAGTGTCAGATGAAAGATAATAAAAATATAAAAGTATGCTTGGTGGGTTCATCTGGCGGTCATTTAACCCACCTTTATATGTTAAAGCCGTTTTGGAAAGATAAGAATCATTTTTGGGTTACATTTGATAAAGAGGATGCAAGAAGTCTACTTGAAGGTGAAAAAATGTATCCTTGTTATTATCCGACAAACCGGAGTCTAAAGGCTCTTATTAAGAATACCAAGATTGCATGGAATGTGTTACGTAAGGAAAAGCCAGACTTGATTATTTCCTGCGGTGCAGCAGTTGCAGTCCCGTTTTTTTATATTGGTAAAATGATGGGCGCAAAGTTGGTCTACATCGAGGTTTTTGATCGAATTGATAAACCGACAATGACAGGAAAGATGGTTTACCCCATTGTGGACAAGTTTGTTGTGCAGTGGGAAGAGCAGAAAAAGGTTTATCCAAAGGCGGTTAACCTTGGAAGCATATTCTAAGTAGGGGACGAGAAAATGATTTTTGTGACGGTAGGAACACATGAGCAGCCATTTAATCGGCTGATTCAGAAAATAGATGAATTAAAGAAAGATGGCATTATAAACGAAGATGTAATTATCCAGACTGGCTTTAGTACATACGAGCCGAAATACTGTCAGTGGAGTAAGTTGATTCCATATCAGCAGATGGTAAAAAATGTGGCCGACGCCCGTATTGTAATCACTCACGGTGGCCCGGCAAGTTTTATTATGCCACTACAGATAGGTAAGACTCCTATTGTTGTGCCACGTCAGCATCAGTTCAATGAGCATGTGAATGACCATCAAGTTGAGTTCGCAAGGAATGTGGCGCAGAGAATGGGAACGATTATTCCGGTGGAGGACATTAATACACTGGGAGATATCATAACGAACTATGATCAGATTGTTGCCGGCATGGGGCATGGTATGAGTAGTAATAATGCAAAGTTCAATGAAGAGCTCGAAAAACTTGTAAAAGAATTGTATTGAGGATGGATGGATGAGAAAAGTTGGAATCATGTCGATGCAGCGCATTGCAAACTACGGTTCGTTTTTGCAGGCATATGCATTGAAGCAGCTAATTGAGGAAGTTGGCTGTAATGTAGAATTTGTGGACTACCATGTAGGTGCTCCAGTAATTGCAGAAAATGCAAATAGCAAAAACAAGGTTGTCCGAAAGATAGAAAAGGGGCTGGAAACCTTTCGGTATAGGGCTCCTCTTGCACACAAATTATCGTTCATCCGATATAAACAGTCCTTTGCGCGAAAGTATATGCCGCTTTTGGGAATTGCAGACGAAATGAACTACAATCCGACAGTGGATTGTCTTGTGATTGGCAGTGACGAGGTTTTTAACTGTATTCAAAAAAATTCCAATGTGGGCTATTCGCCAGAATTGTTTGGGAAAAATAACCATGCGAAGAAACTTATCACTTATGCAGCGTCTTTCGGCAATACCACATTGGAAAAGCTGGAAAAGTATGAAAAGGCCAATGAAGTCGGAGCTTTGTTGAAGAAGTTTGACGCGATTTCTGTACGAGATGCTAATTCAGGAACTATTGTAGAACAGCTCACTGGGAAAGAACCAGTGTACAATCTGGATCCGGTTCTGACCTATGATTACATGAACTGCTGCGACAAAATCCCACAGGTTCAGACGAATGAGAAGTATTTGATTCTGTACGCGTATGCAGGTCGTATTTCCAATGATGAGGCAGATTGGATTGCTGCTTATGCAAAGAAAAAGAATTTGAAGGTATATGCAATTGGTGGTATCCAAAAATGTGCAGACCGATTCGTGGACTGCTCACCCTTTGAGGTTCTGGCCTATTTCAGAAATGCAGAAGAAGTTATTACCGATACCTTCCACGGCAGCATCTTCTCGGTGATCACACATCGGTCGTTTACAACATTGATTCGCAAGAGTGTAGGTAACAGCTATGGTAATGAAGAAAAGTTGAGCGATTTGCTAAAGCGACTGGGACTGGCCAATCGGATGACAACGAAAATTGAAGATACAGAAAACATCAATGAAAAGGCGATTGATTACGCGAAAGTTGATGAGCAGTTGAAAGCACATAGAGAAGTGGCGAAGGAGTATCTGAGAAAAAATTTAGAGGAATAAAATGGAGAACATATCGAGGATAAAAGAGAAATGTGTGGGATGTAAAAGCTGTGAGCAAAGCTGCCCAAAACACTGTATCTCTATGGTGGAAAACAAAGAGGGATTTTGGTATCCGTCTGTTGATGAAGAAAGCTGCATCGAGTGCAAGGCGTGCTTGAAAAAGTGTCCAGTAGAAAATATGGAATTTCATCGGAATGAGCCATATAAAGTTTGGGCGTGGCGCAATAAAAATGATGTGGATATTATGCGCTCTGCATCTGGCGGTGCGGCGGATAGTGCAGCGAAAACTATGTTGCAAATGGGCGGTGTGGTTTATGGTGCTGCCTATGACGAGCAGCTGGCAGTAAGCCACATTGAAGTGACAGATGAAGCAGAAAGAGAGAAACTACAGTCCTCTAAGTATGTTCAGTCTGACCCGAAAGATAGCTACGCAAAGGTCAAACAGCGTTTGTCAGAGGGAAAAACGGTACTTTTTACAGGAACTCCCTGCCAGATTGCAGGTCTGTATGCTTTTTTGGGTGGTAATCCAGAAAATCTATATACAGTTGACCTGATTTGCCACGGTGTGCCTTCGCCGAAGTTCTTCAAAAAGTATCTGGAATACCAGAACAAGCAGACGGCTGGCAGAGTAATTTATTTCAACTTCCGTTCCAAAGACAAGAGAGGTTGGGGAACACAATACCTGCTAAAGACAAAGACAAAGACAAAGACAAAGACACTCTCCCTTGATCGCTATGGAAAACATTTTATGGATGGCGACTGCTATAGAGAGAGCTGTTATAAGTGTGCTTATGCGAATACGAGCCGTGTAGGAGATTTGACAGTGGGTGATTTCTGGGGAATTGCAAAGAGCCATCCGAGCTTCAATTCTCCAAAGGGCGTGTCCAGTGTATTTGTAAATACCGAAAAAGGTCAAAAGCTCTTTGAAATGATGCGAGTTCTTGCAGAAGTAGAAGAAGCAACGTTGGAAGAGGGCATGGTGAAGCAGCATAATCTGGTGCAGCCGAGCAACAGGCCTGTGACTAGAGATACTTTCTATAAGAGCATCGATGAACCAGGCTTTATAGAGAATATAAAGGTTGGCTTTCAGCCAAAAGCACGGTTGAAATCTGTGCTGCCGAATAAACTGATTCAAAAAATCAAATCTCTTTGAGATTTTGTGGAGGAAGAATACATGGGAGAGCCAATAAGAGTTTTGCATATCTTGCAGCGAATGGAAGCTGGCGGTACGCAGGCTTTGTTGATGAATATATACCGGAAAATTGACAGAACGAAAGTACAGTTTGATTTTTTGGTCGTTTATAAGGAAAAACAGTTTTACGATGATGAAATTGAAAAAATGGGTGGACATGTTTACAAACTGTCTTTCCGGGAGGATTTGAACCTTCCTAAATTTCAAAAAGATTTGGCAGTTTTCTTTGCTCAGCATCACGAATATAAAATTGTTCATTGTCACGCCTACACGATTGGATATTTCTGCCTGAAAGCTGCAAAGAAAGCAGGTATCCCCGTCAGAATTGCTCATTCACATAATAATGAGACAGTACACGATATAAAATATTTACCGAAGCTGTTCATGCAGCGAATGTTTACCAAAAACGCAACAGATCTTTTTGCTTGCTCTGAAGAAGCTGGAAGATATTTGTTCAAAGACAAACCATTCCAGGTGCTGAAAAATGCAATTGATTCGCAGAATTTTATTGCAAATGCGGATACCAGAAATGAAATCAGGAAAGAACTGGGGTTAAAGGATAAATTTGTTGTCGGCCATGTTGGTCGCCTGCATCCTCAGAAAAACCATGATTTCCTGATTGATGTTTTTGAAGAAATCAAGAAGAAAAAGCCTGACGCTGAATTGATTCTTGTTGGCACCGGGCCATTAGAAGAGAAAGTAAAAAGCAAAGTGGTCGAAAAAGGCCTTTCAGATTGTGTGCATTTTCTTGGAAATAGAAAGGATATGAACAGAATTTATCAAGCGATGGATGTGTTTGTTTTTCCATCTTTGTTTGAAGGTCTGGGTATTGTTGCAATCGAAGCGCAGGCGGCGGGTGTTCCTATTGTCTGCTCTGAAGGATTGCCGCCGGAAACGGATATTACACCAATCTACCGGAAACTGCTGTTGAGTGATGGGGAAGAAAAGTGGGCGAATGCAGCACTTGAAATGGCACAGAATCTGAAAGCACATACCAATATGCAGCAGTATGTGATTGATGCAGGATTTGATATGGACGCAACTGCAAAATATATGGAAAGTTATTATTTGAACCGACGGAGTAGAAGATGAATAAAGAAGTTTTTTTCGTGATTGGAAGCTTAGGCGGAAAGGGCTGGGGAGGAGCTCATAGGGTAATTTGTATCCTGGCTAATTATTTAGCAGAAAAAGGCTATCCAGTGACAATAATAGTTTGGAGAGATAGTCCAGTTGATTATCCGCCTAATCAAGCAATCAATCTTATATGGTTGCATTGCAATGTAAAAAAAGAGATTGATATGATTGAACCTTGTATTAAAACAAGGAAAATTTTAAGGCAACATCCTGGGGCTTATCTCTACGCTTTTATGTCAAGAATGGCAACATATGCTCGGATATATACAACTGGATTAAATATTAAAGTGATTGGATCAGAGAGAACTGATCCGCGTACAGAACCGCATAATGCTATATTTCGGTTAATCCGAGATCATGTGTTTGGCTATATGTATAAAACAGTATATCAGACACCAGATGCATTAGCTTATTTTCCTAAGCGAGCACAGAAGAACGGATGTGTTATTCCAAATCCTATAACCCCGAATTTACCAAAGAGATTTGAAGGGATAAGAAGAAAAGAATTTGTAACGTTTTGTAGAATTGATAAACAAAAGAATCTTCCAATGATGATTGATTCTTTCGTACAAGTTCATTCTAAATATCCAGAGTATAAATTGAGAATATATGGTACGGGATTGATTGAGACTGAAATAAAGGATTATATCAAGAAAAAACAAGCGGATAAGTATATAATAATGGAAGGCTTTGCTAGTAAGGTTCACGAAAGTATACTTGATTGCGCTGGGTTTTTATCTTCATCTGACTATGAGGGATTATCCAATTCAATGCTTGAGGCTATGGCGATTGGGTTACCATGTGTTTGCACGGATTGTCCGATCGGCGGCGCACATATGATGATTCAGGACGGTGTCAATGGATTACTTGTGCCGGTTGGTGATAGCAATGCTATGGCAGCGGCAATAATCCGTTTAATCGAAAATGTTGACTTGGAAACTCGTCTATCCATTGAAGCCGAAAAAGTAAAACAATTTTTGGATGAGAATATAATTTGTAAAAAATGGGAATCTTTACTTTACGAGGAGAATGAAATATGAAAACTGCGGGCGTTGTCGTTACATATAATAGAAAAGAGGAACTTGTAAAAAACATTAGGGCTATACTGTCACAAAGCTATGTTGTGGATAGATATTACATTATTGACAACCATAGCTCTGATAATACTGAGCAATTATTGAAAGAGGAAGGTATTCTCGATAATCAGGTAATTAAATATGTTTATTTAAAAGAAAATATAGGGGGCTCTGGTGGGTTCTATACCGGGTTAAAAATGGCTTATGAAGATGGCTATGATTTTATCTGTTTAATGGATGATGATGGCCGTCCCGCGGATAAAAACATGATGGAGATTCTTGTTAAAAGAGCAGAAGAATTGTATTCTACGAATAAGCTTTTACTCTTAAATTCTCTCGTTTGTGGTTCTGATGATATATTGTCTTTTGGACTTAATGGGGGAATAAAGACCAAACAGATTGCGGCTGAAAGAGAAAAAGATAATCTGATTGTCGGAACGATTAATCCATTTAACGGAACTTTAGTTTCAAAAGAACTTGTTGAAAAGATAGGCTATCCTAATAAGGATTTCTTTATAAAAGGTGATGAGCAGGACTACTATTACAGAGCATTAAAAGCAAATGCTTTCGTAGCAACTGTTTTTGATTCGAATTACTATCATCCGGTTTTGGAGCGTAAATACTTTAAAGTATTAGGAAAAACAAAAAAAGGAAGCACAGAAGCCCCTTGGAAAGAATATTATCGGGCAAGAAATTTCACTTACATGTTTAAAAGGGACGGAGAGCCGATAAAATATGTCAGACAAAATGTTCGGCAAATCCTTATCGCAATAAAATACAATCCTAAAAAAATACAGACAATAAAAATGATATTGAAAGGCTGGAAGGACGGTGTGTGTGGTAGACTCGGTCCAACCGTAAAGCCATGATTTTAGTTATGGAGGAAGCAGGCTCATGAAGATAAAAACAAAGACCCTGTTTGAAAATATAGTGGCAATTTGCATTATTCTTGATTGTGAAAGTGTTTGGAAGTGGATGCATGGAAGTGGTTACTTTCGTTTAGCATTGGCACTGTGTTTAATGGGGTCATTGATGGTTCTATTGCTTAGGGATGGTGCTGTAGTTAGATATGGAAGTAAGAACCGAACAATCTTTATGGGATTCTATTTGTCGTTTCTTGTTATATATAATGTAGCGGTTAACTCAGTACATATAATGGATGTGTTTCAACTTGTAATTACACTTGCACTAATGCTACTGTTTTTTAATACTGAAGAAAATATAAGAGATGTGATGCAGCGCTGCTCTAAAATCTTATATTTTGTGGCGATAGTTTCATTATTCTTTTGGTTGTTTGGTAGTATATTACATGTGTTTAATCCATCGCAAGAATTAACTATATATGTAAGTGATGTCCCAAGAGTGAAACAGTCATATTTCTTTCTTCAATATGAGATGCAGAAGGAAGAAATTTTTGGAGCATCTGGAATTTGGAGAAATACGGGTTTCTTTTACGAAGGACCTAAATATGTTTTACTTTTATCTTTGATGCTTGCATATGAGTTATTTATAGCAAAAAGTACATCCTTTAAACGCTGTATCATATTTAGTATAACAGCGCTTTCAACAATGTCGATGACTGGAGTTTATGCCATAGGGTTAATTTGGATTTTTTATTTATTTGTTAGATACCCGGCTGGAACAAATAGAGGTCTATTCTTTAGAGCATTACTAGTTCTGGTTCTTTTTGGAATTGGAACTCAGGTTGCATCATACTTTGAGAACACGTTTACACTTAAGGCATCGACAGCTTCTTATAGTACGCGAATGGATAATTATCAAGCGGGATTTGCAGCATGGTTAGAAAAACCTATTTTAGGTTCGGGATATCTTAATATGACCAACGTGATTGCACATTACAGTAGTTTTAGATTAAATGATATAGGGTATTCGAATTCCATCTTTAGAGTGCTCGCACAAGGTGGCATCTATCTTGCGTTTGTGTATGTTGTACCAATGCTCAAATCAATACATGAAGCAATAATTACTCGTAATAGTAAAAAAATTGGCTTTTTATTGATCTTTTTATATTATTTTATAACAACATCATTTCCATATAACTACATATGTTTTATGGTATTACTCATACTGTTCTTCTGTGAAAATGATACTGGGGAATACTTAGTTAGATGATTAAGTTCCAGTGTAAAATGTTTTGGAGGAGAATAAATGGAGAGATCAAACAATAATTATAACTCGATTGACTTATTTAAACTTATAATGGCCATATGCGTTGTTGCAATACATACGAATCCCCTATATAGCTGCGATAACAAGACTACTGTTAGTATATACAATACGGTAGTTGGTGTCGCAAACCCGTTTTTCTTTTTATCTAGCGGTTTTTTAATAGGAAAGAAATATTTCGGGGGGGGCAAAATAACTACTATATTTTACAGCATCTAAAAAAACTATTGAAGCTTTATTTGATATGGACGTTGGTTTATTGTCCATTAGCCATTTATTACTACTGCAATAACGGATCATCTATTCTTTTTAATGTGGCAGATTTCATTAGAGGGCTTCTATTCGTAGGAGAGCATTATAATTCGTACATGCTATGGTATTTGTTGTCTTGCATTTATGGACTTCTATTTATCTATATGCTATTGAAAAGACGTGTTGGTTTTTCTCAAATAGTAATTGCTTGCAATGCATTGATGATTTTCGGATTCTTATTTACAGAATTAGTTGTAGCCAAGGATTCACTTCCCACATTTCTTGGAATTCCAACGAAGTTTTTATGGGTTATCCTTGGTCCTCGTGGCAGAATCTTTATGGGAGCCGGATATATAAGCATCGGAATGTTATTAGCCAAATGTGATGAAAAAACCAAAGAAAAGAAATATGTATTGTTGATTTTGGGAGCGATTGTTACAACCTTGACAAATGGATTTGCTAAATCACTTGCTTTTGTCTGCCTCTCAACCTCGCTATTCTCTGTTGTAAAAAACATGAGTTTTGGGCACAATATATTATCCATGATTTGTAGGAGATGTAGTACAGTTATGTATTTCTTACATTTATGGGTTTGGACGTTGTACTATATATGCGTCTATGGAGAGAAAAAATATGGGTTGGACAGTTTCATTGTCACAACGTGCATTAGTTTTATCTTGGGCGTTCTATTTTCTGCTTATAAGGATAAATGGCTAAAAAAATGTTTTCGAGAGGATTAGGCATGAAGCAAAAATCTTTAAAACTGAATTTTATAATGAATGCGATTTTAACAATGTCGCAATTCATATTTCCATTAATCACATTTCCTTATGTATCCCGAATACTATTGCCTGAGGGAACTGGCAAGGTTTCATTTGCAACCTCGATGATATCATATTTTGCGATGTTCGCGCAATTAGGTATTCCGACTTATGGAATTCGTGCATGTGCAAAAGTTCGAGATAATAAGGAAAAGCTTACAAAAACTGTTCAAGAACTTTTCATCATCAATTTCACGATGAGCTTAATTGCATATGTAGCATTGTTTGGTGCGATTGTCTTTGTACCAAGGCTGCAACAGGACAAATCATTGTTTTTGATTGTTAGCCTGACAATTCTGTTTAACGCAATCGGAATGGAATGGCTCTATAAGGCGTTAGAACAGTATACCTATATAACGATTAGATCTATTATTTTTAAGTTTATTGCTTTAGTAACGATGTTTGCGCTGATTCATCAGAAGAGTGACTATGTTATCTATGGAGGAATCTCTATTTTAGCTGCATCAGCTTCTAATATTTTTAACTTTTTTCATGTACATAAGTATGTTTCACTTAAGCCGGTAGGAAACTACAATTTTAAACAGCACTTTAAAGCGGTTGCGGTATTTTTCGCAATGTCGTGTGCAACGACAATATATACTCACTTGGATACAGTGATGCTCGGATTTATGACATCAGATGCGGATGTTGGATATTATAATGCTGCTGTGAAAATTAAATCAATTTTGGTTAGCATTGTTACATCATTAGGGGTAGTATTATTGCCGCGAGCATCGTATTACGTTGAGCATAATTTTATGGAGGAGTTTTATCGTATCACAAAGAAGGCAATCAATTTTGTCTTTTTAGTGGCATCACCGATGATGGTGTATTTTATTATATTTGCAAAAGAAGGTATTTTCTTCTTGTCAGGTTCAGCCTATGCTGGCTCAATTGTTCCGATGCAGATTATTATGCCTACATTGCTACTCATTGGACTTACTAATATTATGGGCATTCAGATGTTGGTACCTTTAGGACGAGAAAAGACGGTTCTTTATTCGGAGATTGCAGGTGTTATAGTAGATGTAATTCTGAATGCACTTTTGATTCCAAGATTTGCTTCCGCAGGAGCAGCAATTGGAACATTAACCGCAGAGGCAGCAGTATTGATAGTCCAGTATGTCGCATTGAAAAATGAAGTCAGGGAAGCATTTAAAAACGTGCATTATGGGTCTTTAGTGATAGCTTTAGCAGTTGCTAGTATATTATCCAGCTTTATAAAACGGACATCATTTGGCAGTTTTATAATGTTGTGCATATCTGCTATTGTGTTTTTTGGCGTTTACTTTGGTATTCTGACCGTTGTTAAAGAACCATTAGTAATTGATATAGAAAAACAATTGTTTAAAAAGATTAAACATAGTAAGTGAGGGAAGGGAAAAAGATGTACGATTATTTAGTAGTAGGCTCCGGTCTTTACGGAGCGATTTTTGCACACGAAGCAAAAGCACATGGTAAGTCTGTTTTGGTAGTGGATAAGCGCCCCAACATCGCGGGCAACATTTACACCGAGAATATTGAGGGCATCAACGTCCATAAGTATGGTGCTCACATTTTTCATACTAACAACAAAAAAGTCTGGAACTACATTACACAGTTTGCCGAGTTCAACCGCTTTACGAACTCACCTGTAGCCAATTACAAGGGCGAGTTGTACTCACTGCCGTTCAACATGTACACATTCAACAAGATGTGGGGTGTCGTGACGCCAGAAGAAGCTGCTGCCAAGATCGAAGAGCAGCGTAAGGAGATTACTGATGAGCCACAGAATCTTGAAGAGCAGGCCATTTCTCTTGTCGGTCGTGACATCTACGAGAAGCTCATTAAGGGCTACACTGAGAAGCAGTGGGGTCGCGATTGCAAGGAACTGCCCGCTTTTATTATCAAGCGTCTTCCGGTTCGTCTGACCTTTGATAACAACTACTTCAATGCACTTTATCAGGGTATTCCTGTTGGTGGTTATACCAGGATGATTGCCAATCTGCTGGACGGTATTGAGGTGCGTTTGAATACGGACTATCTGGAGAACAAAGTCGAGTTAGATGCATTAGCTGATAAGGTTGTATACACTGGACCGATTGATGCGTACTTTGATTATAAATTGGGTACGCTGGAATACCGTTCTGTTCGCTTTGAAACGGAAACATTGGATAAGCCAAACTTCCAGGGAAATGCTGCAGTGAACTATACCGACCGTGAAACTCCATGGACCCGTATCATTGAGCACAAATGGTTTGAGTTCGGTAAGGATGAAAATGGAAACGACCTGCCAAAGACGATTATCAGCCGTGAGTACAGTAGTGAGTGGAAACCGGGTGATGAGCCGTATTATCCAATTAATGATGCTAAAAATGGATTGCTATATTTTGAATATAAGAAGCTGGCAGACGCAGAAGAAAAGGTAATCTTCGGCGGTCGTCTTGGTGAGTATAAGTACTACGATATGGATCAGGTTATTGCTGCTGTACTGGATAGATGCGAAAAAGAATTTGCACGAAATTAAGGAAAGTGATGTGAGGGCTTGAAATTGGAAGATCGTAATGGGACAATCTTGACAGACAGACAGACAGACAGACAGACAGACAGACAGACAGACAGACAGACAGACAGACAGACAGACAGAGAAATACTAATATTGATTTAGCTCGGATTGTTGCCTGCATAGCTGTTGTAGGGTTGCACACATTTCCTAGAGAGAGTTCGATTGGAACGCTTTTGGCATATTACCTCTGTGGATTTGCGATTCCTTTTTTCTTTATGTCGAGTGGTTTTTTTCTACTGAATCGTGGAAGAATTTATTGGAATTATCCATTAAGAAAAGCATTTAACATTATAAGGTTAGTTGTACTGTGGAACTTGATCTTTGATATTCTAAGAAGTATGATTCAAGTATATTCAATTGGTAGACTGAGTGTTGAATGGTTAAATGTACCACAAGATATAATCAAGAGTTTCCTCCAGAAAGGTGAAATGGGACATTTTTGGTATTTGGGAGCACTAATTATTGTATATGTTTTACTTCCATGGATGAGCTCAAAATCGTCTAAGAGCCAAAAAAATTTACTGTTTTTAATTGGAACAGTGTGTTTTATTATTCAAACTATTTCATTTTTTATTGCATATCCTTTGCAAGCAGATGTAATACAGACGTTTAGAGTATGGACATGGTTATTTTATTTCCTTCTCGGCGGTTTTATTGAAGTAGTAACTTCTCGACTAAAGAGTAAAATACACTTTGATGTGCATTTAATCTTGACAGTAGTGGTAACCGGAATCGTATTAGCTTTTCATTATTATGTTGGAACGAGAGTCATTTTGCTAGAAGGGAAAATTCTTAAAGCAGAGTATTTTTATGACTCCATTTTAGATGTTATTTGGGTTGTACTCTTTTTTTCTTTACTATTAAGAATAAACCTTTGTAAACGTGTAGAAGAGTTTATACGAAAATTTGCAAGGCTAACATTAGGCATATATATAATTCATTTTCCTCTTAGATTTATTGTGGCTCGTATTATGAAAGTCAATTCACTTACAGAGGCGGTATGTTTTTGGTTAATCGTATTGATTATTTCAGCGGGGATTACATGGATCATAGGAAGAATAAAAATCGGGCGCTACCTAACGAAAATATAGAATAAAGAGGAAGAAAAACATGAACACAACATTACTTATCATGGCAGCCGGAATAGGTAGCCGATTTGGAACAGGAATCAAGCAGTTGGAGCCGGTCGATGATGCTAACCATATCATCATGGACTACTCAATCCATGATGCAATTGAGGCAGGCTTCAACCATGTGGTATTTATTATCCGGAAGGATATCGAGAAAGAGTTCAAAGAGGTTATTGGCGACAGAATTGCAGCAATCTGTGAAAAACACAATGTGACCGTTGATTATGCTTTCCAGGACATCAACGATATTCCGGGAGAACTTCCGGAAGGTCGTACAAAACCTTGGGGAACCGGTCAGGCTGTGCTCGCGGCAAAGAATGTGATTGATACCCCGTTCATTGTGATCAATGCAGACGATTACTATGGCAAAGAGGGCTTCAAGGCTGTCCATGACTATCTGGTAAACGGTGGAAAGTCCTGCATGGCGGGCTTTGTTCTGGAGAACACACTGTCCGATAATGGTGGTGTGACTCGTGGCATCTGCAAGATGGACGATCAGGGAAATTTGACCGAGGTTGTGGAGACTAAGAATATTGTAAAGACTGCAGCTGGAGCAGAGGCAGACGGTGTGGCCATTGACACGAATTCTCTGGTTTCTATGAATATGTGGGGACTGACACCAGAGTTCTTGGATGTGTTGGAAGAGGGCTTCAAAGAGTTCTTCGAGAAAGAAGTAGTTAAGAACCCACTGAAAGCAGAGTATCTGATCCCAATCTTCATCGGTGAATTACTGAGTGAAGGCAAGATGAATGTAAAAGTTCTGAAGACCAACGATACATGGTACGGAATGACCTACCATGAGGATGTCGCAGCCGTAAAGGACAGCTTTAAGAAAATGTTAGAAAAAGGCGTGTACAAGGCTGACTTGTTCTCTGATCTGTGATATACTGGGAGCGGTAGCTCCATACGCTGCTCTGATAATCACACACCTCTTCGTGGTGAGCAGCAGGCAACGATCTTAGGATTGGCGAAGATGTGAGGAAAATTAAGGACGGAGGAGTAATTAATGGATATCGTTCAACAATTTCAAAACCTATTTGATCCGTCGACTGCACTCGGCGCATTTTTGATTAGTTTCATCGCTGGAATAGTTAGCTCTTTTTTTGTTGGAAGAAAATTTCAAAAAGAAATAGACAAGAAAAATTATGTGGAAGTTCATAAAGTGGGAGAAATTATACAGGATGTGCATAAACAGAAAAATCTTGACAGCAAAGATGAAAAGGTGAAGAAAAATAATATGATAAAAGCTGGAACGGTAACAGGTACAATTAAACAAGATGTTGAGGAATAGGTAAGAGTAATATGGTAAAGCACATACTTGATGCCATAAGAAATTTTTTCTCAAAAAGCAGTAAACAGAATAGTATTCAAGTGGATACTATAAAAAATGGGAATATATATCAAGATTCAAATATTAAAATTGAAAATCCGGCAGTTGCCATTAATCACATTAAAGATAGCCCAGACGATTTGAAAATAACATTGGATTCAATCTCTAGTGTTTTATTAAAACAAAGTGAGGTATTGCCCCAAGGCTATCAGGCCGTTGTGAATATGAGAAATGGTAAAGCTGACATACACAGTGAACCTGTAAATGAAGAAGCGAAAACAAGATTTCCACAACACATAAAAGGGCAGGCAAAAGTACAAATGCCTGCGGGAATGTCGTTTCAAGAACTATTGAGAAGAGCTAGAATTTCTCAAGTTCCAATTAATATTGAAATGATTGACATGCAGAAAATGATCGGCGATATAATCGACCCATATCAAGATCAATTTCAAAAAGAATGGAGAAAAAGTACATTTAAGATAGCCCCAGAAGAGTTGCCAGTTGGCATGAAGGCTGTAATTGTAATAGATGGTAGTCCGTATCAATATGATACAATTATGAGAATGCAGCCAGTAGATCCTGATGCGAATATTGTAAAAATATCTAATGTGGAGTATGCATCTGATTTTGTTTTGGAATTGACGTATCATATGGATACTCACGTCACTGATTTTACATATAAATTTATAGGAAAATCATGGAAAAGTATCCATAAGTTTTTGAATTTTATGAAAGTAGCAGTTCCTAAAAATGTACTGCGTGTTCATTTGACGGAGGTAAATCAGGATTTATTCTATACAGAGTTAAATTGTGTGGTATTTGCTGAGGATTATGATAGTATAGATTATAATATTGAAGTCGCTAAAAGGTTACTTATGATTGAAAACCAGTTTGGACTTCAATTTCCGACAGATCAGGAGTTGTCCAACGAAGATATAGAACTGATTTGGTTTTTATCAAACAGTATTATGAAGATTTCAGAAGGATTTACATGGGAAAATTTTAGCATGAAGGCTAATCTTCATTTAGTATCATCTGAAAGCCTTGATTCTGATGCTTGTTTGAAATTTAAAGAAATTGCTAGTATGACCATACTAGGGATAAAAGTTGAGAACTTAAATGTGTGGGTTGAACTTGAGTCTGCAAGGATAGCTAATTTAACAGAAGTTGAAGCTGCAATAAATACTAATAATACAGAGCAAATTCAAATAATGCTGATGCCAGGTGAAAGAGGAAATCACGGAACACGAATTGTTGAAATATAAGGAATAATAAAGGCTATTATGTTTCATTTCAGAAGAAGCACTACATAATTCGGAGGTAACAACAATGCCCAGAACCAAAGGAAGCAAGAACCGCCCCAAATCTGATATCGCATCCCAAATTACTGAAAAACAAACTCAAATCACAACCCTCAACGATGAAATCGCTTCTATCACCGCCAACATCAACGACCTAAAGGCAACTCTAAAAGAAAAGCGTAGCGAACTGAAGTCCGCCGAGAAAGAAGTAGCCAAACTCGAAGCAAAGAAAACCAAAGCGGATCAGAAAGCCGCTGAAGAGGCGAAAAAGACGGAAGCCGAAGCTGTGCTGAAGAAACTGCTGGCCGGCGGCATGAGTGCGGATGAGATTCTCGAAAAACTGAAGTAAAACCTACGCCGTGTGGACAAACTGAACTCCAGGAGTTCACACGGTATATTTTGAAGATTGTTATATAGTTTGTAACGGAAATAAAAAGGAGTGGAGAAAAAATGAACTTATCAAAAATACATCATATTGCAATCATTGTATCTGATTACGAAGCTGCAAAGGATTTCTATGTGAACAAGCTGGGATTCTCTGTCATCCGAGAAAACTATCGCCCGGAGCGTAAAGACTGGAAGCTGGATCTGCGTATCAATGAACACATAGAGCTGGAGATTTTCGCTGAGGAAAATCCTCCGAAGCGTGTGAACCGCCCGGAAGCCTGTGGATTGCGTCACCTTGCGTTCTACGTTGATAGCGTGGAACAGACAGTGAATGAACTGGCAGAGGTAGGAATTGAATGTGAGCCAATCCGTGTGGATGATTATACCGGCAAGAAAATGACTTTCTTCCACGACCCGGATGGACTGCCGCTGGAGCTACATGAGTAAAATGAAGAAAACAAGAAAGCCCGGCAGCGGTCGGAAGAAGCTGAAGCCGGAGTACGATGCCGGGAAAAATCTGAAAGAGCAGATGGAAAGTGCTGTGGCACTTTATAATTCTGAGATGTCCTTGCAGGCCATCGGCGATGTTCTGAACCTAAATCCTATCAAAGTCCGGAAGCTCCTCATCACAGCTGGTGTGTATGAATCGGATGTAGCAGAGAGGGTGAGAGAAACTTTTGAAGAATATCGTGAAACACAAGACTACAAAACCTCCATACTCTCAACATCCTCTACTCTTCAGCTTTCCAAAGCCTCCGTTACCTCGTACCTGCCTTATCAGAAAGGTGTGTACTTCCCAAGTACAGAAAAAGAGAAAATCAGTGTTGGAGCAGAGCGGCAGCGGAGATACAGAGCGATGAAGCGATGGAGGGCTGATCAGACAGAAGATAACTTTTGGGGTGTGGTCTTGGCCTATGCCGGTGTGAAATTCAAAACTTACTCCGGGTTGCCATTCACTTACGAAATAAAAAAAGGCAGGAACGGCGAGTACACGAAGGAGCTGTGGATCGACAGACGGGAAAAGAGTAAAAGTCTGGCGTGGAGTTCAGTGCTGCTGGCGCTGGGAAATATAAAAGAAGAAGTGGTAGACCGCCCGAAAGCTCTGGGAGATATCCGAGGCGTGACCTACATCTATGGGATGTTTTATCGGTTCGGATTGATCAATGTGCCGGATGAAGTGAAGGAGAAGATGAAGCATCCCCAAAACCGCAAAAAATAGGTTGCTATGTACAGAAGTGTGCGGTAATATGTGCCGTAACTGAGGAAATAAATCTCAGTTGGGAAGGATGGTAGCATTATAGAAAAATTGAAAGAAGTGCTGGAGGATTGTATTAAGAAAACGGAACCGGACTTCTACCCACCGGTGGAGAATCTGCTAGATCTGATCTACGAACATTACACGGAGAATAATCCAGTAGAGAAAAACACAGTTGCCGGGAAAGCAGCAAAGGCCAAGGAAAAAGAACTGGAAGAGTGGCTGCGGGGGCTGGATGGAATGAATAGGCTCGTAGATGACTATGTTGGAGATAAGATTCCGCTATGGGAAAAGATCATGGACTGGCAGGGGACAGTGTGCTGTGGATGGGAGAAGACCGCTTTTGAGGAAGGTCTGAAAGTCGGGATACGACTCATGATGGAAGTATATAGTTTGTGACGGAAATAAAATGAACTTCTGAAGTTCAAAAAAGCCCTCGCTTGTTACGGCGAGGGCGTGTGTTCTTATTGTTCGTGTCTTTCAGCTTTTTTCTTCTTCGGTGCGATTTTATGACCAGAGTAGATTGCCATGCCCATGCAGATCAGAGAGCCACAAGCGAAATACTTGTGAGCTTGCATCAGCTTCTTGCAGCCTGTGTAGAAGCACCCTGCCATGCAGGCAAGTGCGCCGAGTGACCAATATTTATGTGCTTTCATTTTGTGTGTCCTCCTTATCTTCTTTCCCTATTCTGAGCAGTTCCTCTATTTCCATTTTACTCGCTAAGCGCACCGCCGGCTTCTCTTTATAGGTTTGTGCTCCGCAGTCAGGACAACGATCAGGTAGTTCCTCAGTAGAGAAGCAGTAGCGGCATACGTCGCAAAAGTAGTAGTTCAAGTCATATTCACCCCAATCTCTAATATATCCTCAAATGCAATAATGGTCGGCAGCTCTTTGCCGGTATCATTTATAAAACCTGTGTAAATTCGCAGTTCTTTGCTTATCGCATCCACAGCATCCAGCACTCCGACTATATCTTCATAGTAGCCATCCGTGAAATATTTAATTGTGACCTTTTGTCCCTTCCGAAGTTGGCTGATCTTTTGGCTTAGAGCTTCCTTATCTTCTTCAGACAGTTCGATTCTATTTCCTTTGAGGTGATCTCTGCCTTCAGAAGCAATTTCATCCTCATAGCCTCGTAAGGCGGCAAACGGAGAGAAAATTTTAGCACGATTTGTCATCGGCATCCGGGGATGATTATGCGGTGGCTCCGGGCGGGAAGCGTGGAGTATCTTGCCATACTTACTTTGGACGGCTTTGCCTTCCGGTGTGTTCTTGTAGTCCATGTTCGCCCTCCTTACTTAGCCTTATGGCCGCCTATCTGCTGATTTCTTTCCCTCATCGTTGCACCATCCAGATAGTTGGTTCCTTTCAGAACGGCATTCTTTCCGAACTTCTTCTTGAGTCCCAGCATCGCATTCTGCAGCTTTTTCTCTTTTTCCAGCTTGGTGGTGTCCGTGAATAGGTCGACTTGGAAGAATCCCTCATCTTTGACCACACGGTTGGCGGCGATTGTGATCCGTCTTACCGTTAGGGTTTTATCCGCTATTCTCTCAAATAGCTCCGTTGTGGCGGAGATCAGGATACTACCGAGATTGGTCGGGTTATCCAGTTTTGTGCTGCCATGAGCACCTTTCGGAACAGTGCGGCCGTAGTGATCGATGTGTACCGGACCTTTGTACTTTCCGCTGTCACAGTTTTCCCGGTCATAGCCCACATCCAACGTTAGGCTATCCGTAACCAGTCCTTTATCTGTTAATTGTAATACTAAGCTGTCAGCCATCTCCATGACAATGATTCTGGCTTTTTCGTATGGGTAAGGGCAGGAAAGCACCTGTCCCTCGGAGATACTGTTGGTGCTGGGTTTGTAGGCTTTGATTTCTTTCATGCCGCAAGGTTCCAGACCCCAGGCATGGTCGATTAGCAGTTCAGCATCAACACCGAATTCCTTATATAAGATATCCTGATTGACGGTGCTGAAATAGGCCAGCTCGCCCATCGTATGGATGCCGTGCTTTTCTAGTCGCTTGACGGTGCTGGGACCAGTCATCCAGAAGTCTGTGAGCGGCTTGTGATCCCAGAGAAGATAACGGAAAGATTTCTCATCCAGCTCTGCGATGCGGACACCGTCCTTATCCGGTGCGGCGTGTTTTGCGGTGATGTCCATTGCCAACTTTGCGAGATAAAGGTTTGTCCCAATTCCAGCGGTTGCTGTGATGCCAGTCGTATACAGCACTTCCCGGATCATTGTCATGGCAAGGTCGTGTGCTGTCATATGATAGTGGGAGAGGTACGAGGTGGCATCGATGAACACCTCATCGATGGAATAGACCACGATATCCTCTGGTGCGATGTATTTCAGATAGATGCCGTAGATCTGCCGCGACACCTTTTCATAATATGCCATCCGGGGTGGTGCAACAAGGTAAGAGAGTTCGAGTGACGGGTCGGCGGCAAGGGATAAGGAATCATAGGAGGCAGAGGAGAAGGATGGGTTACCGTCCTTGTACACAGCTTTTCTTAATCGTACCGCTTCTCTTAACCGATTCGCATTGACCTCTTTGACCTTCTGCACGACCTCAAATAGTCTTGCGCGCCCCGGAATCCCATAGGCTTTCAGGGAAGGAGACACAGCGAGACAGATGGTTTTCTCAGTGCGGGAGGAATCCGCCACGACCAGATTTGTGGTAAGCGGGTCGAGGTGTCGAGCAGCGCATTCCGCACTCGCATAGTACGACTTAAGATCTATTGCAAGAAATGTGCGCTGCATCGTGCAATTTCCTCCTTTCTGACAGCGTTCTTGTTATATTGTTGTTTATTGAGCCGCCCGTTCCACGAACCACCGACCTAACCGTCCATTGAAGCGAGGGTCGATGTGTTCAAAGAACAGATGCTTTTCCTGCCCCTGGATGAGTACGGTGAAGCAGTCACCAGAGTAACCGTTATCGGCAGTCCCGGCGGGGCGGAAGTCGCGTACTGTTTCGATGGGGAAGGTACGTCCATCCGACCAGGTGATCGATGTCGGTTGCATATAGCCAGTTGGGTCGAATGTGGAATCGACCTTCACATAGACTTTTTCTTTATTCATGTTGGTCACCTCCAGCATCGAAACCGGCAGTCTTCAGAATCTGGCCGATGCTCTGTGCATCCAGATCACAAATCCGGCATTTCTCCAAGATAGATTCCTTGGTCAGCGTGGCACGGTATGCCTTGTTGCTGTATCGGATCTGGGCAGTAATTGCGGCATCACAGTGCATGTGGGCTATTTCATGGAAGAACGTTTTATTTTCTTCCAGGGTCATCCGCTCGTCCAAACCGTTTTCCTTAAGACGCAACATGTCTTTCTTCATGTAAGTGGCGGCATGAGGCGATACCGCATTCTTTAATAATGGATAGATTTCAGCAATCACAGCATCGGCATGGCACCTGTAGTTTTTGATATCAGATTCTGTAAATGGCATAAGTGGTCACCTCTCATAAGCGAAATGATTGACTTGAACAACAGGTTCCGGTTGTTGTGGATGTTCCGAAGAAACATATTATCCCTGACATTATGTGCCTCAGTTTCACGATGTGAGGTTCCTTCAGGTGATAAAAATTATTCATCCATCTCTTTCACACCAAAATAGATGATCGTGTTGACCGGTTTGCTCTTGTCCACAACGATCCCCTGCATTTCATAATCAAATGCTTCGTTGGTAAGAACCTCCAGACCGTACATCTCGTCGGAAGGCGCATAGGTCATTACCTGACATTTGGGGTATGCTTCGGAAAGTTCATCATTCACATCATGGATGAGCTCGTCTGTCACTTCTCCATTATTGGAGCCAAACTCAACACCAACGACCTGACCCTTGACAGGAAATTTGAAAATACCGTAGAGTTCGGGATCGGAATTTTCGGGGTGACGGACAGCATTGGGAAAGCGATAAAGCACGTATTTCATTTGTGAGTCCTTTCTGCTGGCATCGCCAGTTTTTTATATTTACTGCTTTTCAATGAGAGAAGCAATGGCTTCATTGATTATTATAAATGTCCTGCATCATCAGAAATCGTACCCAAAAAATTTCGGCTGGGCATATCAGGAAGGTGCAGGTGATTATCGTTGTTCATCTGCTGAAGTTTAAGGAGCAGCAAGTTGACATTGGTTCCAAGACTGCGGGCAATCTGAACGACATCAAAACCATCCTGAATAAGAGATTCTATGGATTGGTCATCCAGAAGCAAATTGGCTGCGAACAGATTTGCCTCGTATTCTGTGGAGTTTGTGATATTAAAAAGTTCAAATTCCATAAGGCATTCCTGCGTTTTACCGAGAGAGCGGTGGAGCAGGGCATGGCCTAACTCATGAGCGCATACGATGCGCTTCATTTCGTTAGACATCGTTGCATTGATAAAAATGAAACTGTTGTGCAGGACGACTTTAAATGCGCCTTTCTGCCTTTGGAAATCGCTGCGTTCCATAACAGTAATGTCGAGAGCAGCAGCGATTTCAAATGGATCATTGGTGTGATAGCGCCGAATCAGGCGGCGTGGTAGGATAGAGGCTTGTTTACTGATCATTGTTAAAATCACTCCCTTTTCTATAAGAAAGCTTAAGAATTGGAGCTATCACCGGAGATGCTTCTGTACTTTTTCGGTACATATTTCCGGTTCTTTTCTTTTGCTATCCAGTAAGCCTCTTGAATGGCTTTCATCATCGCATCCATATCTTCTTCCGCAAGTTCACCGCCAGCATAAAGACCAGATACCTCTTTGACCAGACGTTCTGCCTGGGCATTGCCACGCGCGCCATATTTCTCGGTCGCCTTGATCACAAAGTCTGCATCATCGTCTTTGAGGGTGTCGACATCTACATTAAGTGCTGTAGCGAGGAGCTGGTAGTTTTCCTTCTGCTTGGGAAGACGTTCTCCGCTTTCGTAATTTTGAATCGTGCGCAGCGCAATACCAGTCATGTCGGCGAGTTGACGCTGTGAATATTTGGCAGCGAGGCGGGCTGCCCTGACTTTTTCTCCGAATTTCATAATATAACCTCCGTTGGTTGTGCATGTCATCTCTCTATGTTGCGCTTGACATGACGCAAGTTAAACTGTATAATGTGCTTGTAAACGCAACTTGCATGTTTATAATAACGCAAGAAACGCAACTTGTCAAGACGGAAATAATATGAACACACAAAAGAAAGTTGTAGATGGGAGGATGGTTATGGATTATGGGATTTACACGACCCAGGGGAAAAAGACTCTCTTGGGAAACCGGGCAACAGTGAATGGCCGTGATGCGATCGCGTATGTAAAGAATGGACAGTTACAGTCCTATGCTTATATGGATGACTTTGCATCACAGTTTTATTCCGGTCCCCGTCTGGCATTTGAAGACCAGGAAGAAGATAAGCGTACTTGATTTTGGAACGGGCTTGACTTACCGCAGGACGTGTGAGTCAGCAAAACCTTTTGACACTACTTGCAGGTGCTGCTCGAATAACGTAGTAAGCCGAGGTAGACATTCAGATAACCCTAATTAGGGATGTCTAGAGTCTGCCTCGGCTTTTTTTTACTCAGTAGCGGCCGCTTGGACTTTCAGTTGACGGACTTCATTGATCCTGTCGGTAAATTCATGAAACGCAAACGAATCTTCGGTGTACCCGTTTTCCTTCATCAGCCACAGGACGTGGGAGTAGTTGGTAATGGATTCATCATACTCATTCAGAGCGAGAAGAAGGTTCGCCAGAGTGGAATATGGCTGCAACAGTTGTCTTGCGTTTTCGGGAAGCATCTTATCGTAGATCACACACCTCTCCGTGGTGAGCAGCAGGCAACAATCTAAGAATCGGCTAAGATGTGATAATGATACAAAGATAAAGGAAAGGAATAAAAAAGTATGCCAAATTACAATAGCATCGAAGGCAATGTTTTGTTTCCGACAATAGATGGCTACGATATGTATAAGGCCGGGGATATGGCGTTATATCTTGCACACTGTGATTTTTATCCTTTCAAAAGTGTAATTGATAATAATAAAATGGCGATTGATCTTGTCACAAAAGCGTATAGAGATATGGCGCAAGAAGCAAGAGAAAAAGACGATTTTAGAACAGAAAGCTGGGCAATGACGAGCGGGACTCTTCAAGCCTGCAGGGTGGATATTTTGACACAGTATTCGTTATTATTAACGATGGTTTCTTTACTTGAAGAGGCAGTTAATACGCTATGTCGAATACATAAATACTTAGGGCAGTTTACTATAGAACTTAAGGATGTAAAAGGTGCAGGATTGGAACGTGCAGCGAAATATCTAAAAGATGTGGTCGGTATCAGCGGATTCAAAGCTGATCAGAGTTGGGAGTATATTACTACGATTCGTGATTGCCGAAATATGGTTGTGCATAATGGTGGACGAATTAAAGATGATCTCAAGCCGAAATGCGATAAATTTAATATTGGATATAGAGAAGAAGACTCTCAGTTATATATTGAATATGCTGATGTGATGAAATTCTATGAAGCAATATTAGATTTTATGGATCGTGCTTTTAGACTTGAGCCAAGTACTTCTACACAACCGTAAAAAGACATTTATGGGAGGAATACTGTGGGAGAAAATGAACTTTACCAGATTGCATTTCATTTTCGAGAAGCAATCGTAGCAGTGAAAACAAACGGAGAATTTGATTTCCGAGATCGGATGCATAGATTTCCAGGTGGTTGTTGCGATGACACATGTGATTTGCTTGGCTTTTATTTGTGGGAAAAATACAGGATTCACACAAGTCAAAGAAATGGATACTATGAAACTGAAATGACCAGTCATGCATGGCTTATTACCGATGATCGAATTATTATTGATATCACGGGGGATCAGTTCTATGGAACATGGAAATCGGTTTATGTTGGACAGGAAGTTGGAAATTATAAAAAACTGAGTAGAATTATTACACAAGATAATTTCGATATTCGAAAGCAGTCACGGTTGTGGGATGATTATAATATTATTTGAAATATCTGAAAAAAGTTTGAACACTTTGCCCTCAACCCAACAATCTACAACACTTAAATAACTATAAAAGGAAAGAGGTTATCACGATGCCCAGAACGAAAGGCAGCAAAAACCGACCCAAAACCAATATCACCAAAGACTACGCATCCCAGATTGCGCAGAAGCAGGAGACTATTGCGTCTCTGAATACGGAGATCGCATCCATCACCGCCAATATTGATACTTTGAAGGCTGATGTATAGATTATAACGGAAATAAAAGAAATGGGGAAGCAATTCAACAGAAGAAAATTTGTGGAATGTGGTATTGCAGGTATTTTGCGATTTAAGAAAAATGGAAAATATCGCAGATGGCTTAGAGCAACTGAAAAATAACTGGGACATGATTTCTCATTACGGAATATGGAATTTGCAGTCTGTTTGAAAATTGTGCAAGTCTTATTAAAAACGAAGAATAAAACAGGAAGAATTTGTAGAAAATTGTTGATAAATCTCCACAAAATGTTACAATGATATTAAGAAATTTAAAAATGGAAACAGTGCGGAGTGTTAAAAAAAGGGGGGACTGGCCATGGGTGACAATTACAATGATTGGGGAGACGGAAGTATTTTGTCGGATATTGACATTCAGAATGAAATGGCAAAGGGAAATTTATTCATTGCTCCATATGAACCATTGCAGCTCAAGCCATCGGGGTATAATCTGACGCCTACACGGTTGATTTATTCCACAAAGCGGAAAAAGTTATTGACTGTTTATGAAAATAATAACGAAGTATATGTTATGGTAGAACGTAACGATACTGTTTTGGTACGAACGAGGGAAACGCTGATTATTCCGGCTAAGCTGGCGGGAGCTTTTTATTCCAAGGTGAAAGTTGTATCCCAGGGGTTTGGACATGTCTCCACAACGCTGGATCCCCATTGGGAAGGGCAGCTGTTGATCTCATTAAATAACCCTACAGACAGAAAACTTAAATTCTCGATAGAAAAGAATGTTTACGGCAAGACAATCTACAATTCGTTTGTGACAGTGCAGTTTATGACTCTGCGCTCATCGACTCCGAAACATTCCGATAATCTGTCTGGCCGTCTGGATATTTTCGAAGCAACGCTGGAGCGGAACGTTTCCGTGTTAAAAAAGCATGAGATTCAGCGCCTGAGAGATCTGGTAGCGGAACTTCATAAATATGAGCGAAAAACGCTCGATGCCATTTTGATTGAAAAATTAGATGAAAATGAACGTCAGCAATGGAATCAGATTCAGGTTGAGGCAAATGAAGATTCCTATCGGGAGAAACGAAAGGTTTTTTTGGAGGAAAAGCATAAAAGATATCTGAGGTGTGTGCGGGAGCAGGTAAACGAAGATGCGCAAGGCTGCATTGATATCGTAAACCGTTACATAGAGAAGAAGCAGCAGTGCCTGCCTTTGAGCTATAGAATCTTTCATTGGCTGCTTGGACATGCATATGAGCTTGCCGGATTACTGATTGTGGCACTGATCGTTGTTTTTATCGCTATCATGCCTAAGAGTAGCCCGAAAGAAAATATTTCATTTTGCCAGAGATTATTAAGCGATGATGCTGTGGTCGTGGAATTGTTCCTGGCTGCGGTTGGATATATTATTGCACCTATTTTTTCGAGGATTGCAAGACGCATGTGGAACCGGATTCGATAGTCATACCTTAGGAAGGGGTGTACGTGTATGGGGAAAAAGATATCATTTGAGATGCAGAATAAAACAATCCGAAAGGTTTTCAAAGAACGGGATGATTTTATCATCATTGGACTCACAGGCGCGATCGGCGAAGGCTTAAAAGACATTGCGAATATCATGCAGAAGAATTTCAATGAGTTTTATTTGCCGGAATATAGTTCAGATGGAGATTTCATGCAGCAGCTTGAGTACTCGAATGTGTATACTTTTGCGAAAAAGCACTGGAAAACCTTCGATCTGATTCGTGCCCGGGACATTATCATAACCTATATTTTGGAAAATCCGTCCAGTCTGGACCGTTTTTACAGTGATACAGGGAAACACTTGTTTCGGGAACAGGAATTTATGAATGGGGTTCATCGAGGCCTCATAGAGTGTAAGAAACATCTGGACCCGCAGCACAGTGATATGGACCGGGAGATTTTTGACATCATAGATCGGTTTGTGAATAAAATTCTTTCGGAAGGCCTTGAGACGGGAATTCTGAAAATGAATGCGGTATTGAGTGAATATATCAAGGTGCTGAGAAGCAAAGACGGAAGCCTGCTGGGAGCGCGAACCGATTTAACATTATATGTTTACACAAAATACATTCTCCCGATTGTAGGAAATCTGATCAAAAAAACAATTTCCGAAAATTATGTCCGTTTGTTTCAGCGATACGGAAATGAAATCCGTTTTTTTGGCACATTGGATATTCTGCAGTGGAAAGAACGACTGGAGAATATTGAAAATTCGGAAGCTGTGGATTACTGCTATAGCATCGCCAAAAGAATCAATACCTTCATAAAAATAAGAAGATCGCCCAAATCGAATCAGAAATCTGTTCCGGTGCGGATTGTGATTGAATCCTTAAAGAACCCGTATGAATTCAGCTTTTTGAAAGACCGTTATTCCGCGTACTATACGTTTGCGATGTTATCAAAAGGCGGGGAAGAGCATGATGACAGCCGGTTTGCGGAAAAAAATCATAAGAAGCTGTTAGAAGCTCCGAATCTGGTGAAGAAAGGTTTCAAAGAGTTTGTTCGGATCACAGCGGAGATACTCTCCAAAAAAGTAATGCTCCCTTCGGATCAGACATCCGATTATGTAGTAAGTCTTACGGATCCGGAAAAATTTATACAGTATATTTATGAACATTTGCCGAAGGACGGAGAAAAAGGGTATACCTACGAGGTGGTTCCACCGCTGGAAGATATCTGCTATGCGGACGAGCGAGAAAAATATGAACAGTCTGGCATAAGAGAAGAAGAGTTCAGATTTTATCTGGAAATATTAAAAGATCCGGTAAGAGCATTCTGCATGGTATCCGATTTGTTCCCGTTTTATCTGCAGGATATACAAAACGCAACGCAAAATGCAGATGTATTTTTAAGCAATACGGATCAGCAGGAATTAACCTATAAAATTGTAAGATATGTCAGCCTGATCATGCATCCGGGACTGGTTCCTCCTACAAAAGAAGAACGCTGCATGCAGGTGGCATTTAGCGCAAAGGTAAATTCCGGCTGTGTTTCAAGACAGGTGGGAGCTGTTGTAACAGATAAAGATTATAATATCTTATCTCTTGGCTGGAATGACGTGCATTGTGAAAGAGTTCCGTGTGTTTACCGGAATTTACGGGACTTACAAAAGAGCCATAACCATAAAATGTACAGTGATCTGGAACTGCGGGAAACCGGCGTTTTCAAACAGTATGTTAACAGCTATGATTTCTCGGATCTGGATCGCTGCGACGCAATACTGGATGGGCTGCCTTCTGCCTATTGCTTTAAAAGCATTTACAATGAATTGATGCATGGCAATAATCCGGATTATTCCAGGGCCATTCATGCAGAGGCAAGAGCCTTCTGGGCATGTAATAAAGAACTGGCCAGAGGTGGCTGCCTCTTTACCACATCCAGCTCATGCGAGAACTGTACCATACTTGCCAATGAGTATGGAATCAAAAATATCTATTATATAGAGAAATATGCTGGAATTGCCCAGGAGCATGTAGCTGCTTCCGGAGCGCCAGAAAACCGGGCCCAATTCATATTATTCGAGGGCGCAATTGGAAACGCCTATATGAAAATGTACACACCGGTCATGCCGATTAAGGATGAGCTGATGCTGCGGGGGATCAGGCGGATGAGGAAAAGAAGGTGAAAATAAAGAATCCGGCAGTTATACGATAGATTGGTTTTATAAATCGAAGGGGATAAGTTAGATGGGAAGTACATAAAACAAGAATCAGTTGTATCGATATTGATAGAGAAAAGGGCTTCATAGAGGTATGTTCAATGCAGAAAAACTGATGCCGATGGATATTTGGAGATGCTTACAGTCAAAGAGCAGGCAAAACGGTTGTATTGATAAATTGCTGAAGTGCGAAGCATGGCAGCAACGTTGAAACTTCCTCTTGCATGTTGGATTGTGGATATAAGGATACGCATATATGAGAATGAAATATAGGATCCAGGAAAAATTGAAATTTTTAGCATTTGCTTTTTATCCAAAAACGACGTTGATTGCCTGTACAGTTTTATCAGCAATCATTATTGCGGTACTTGGAATTGTGATGGCAACGGTCCCACATGAATCGAATTGGTACAATATCGTATTTGCGTTGACTACAGGAGTGGTTGGTTCTTTTATTGTCTCGGTTGTAGTAGAACTAACTGGTAACTATAAGCATAACAGGTTAGCGTGGTATGAATTGCAGGATTATTATTCGGCTGTTTTGAATTATGAAAGTCATAAACAGATCATGATGCGCCAGACTCCGCATCAGCGGGCAGAACAGAAGGCGCATGAAGAGTATATTGCGGCTGGAGGAATGGAAGAACTGGATGAAGATGATAAACCTAAGGATATTATTCAGATAATGTGGGAACAATTGCCTGAAATAATTCCTGTTTTCTCACAGACATTGAATGATAAAAAAGAATTTTTAAGTGATGCGGAAATTGAGGAATTAAAAATTATTCTTTCTGATTATCATGGGATTCAGTTGGTCATTCGGGAACGCATTTTAATGTCTCCGATGACATATGACGCCCTTAACCATCCGGACGAAGACAATTTAAAATCAATTTATCCATCGGATGTCATAAAAAACATGCCGGATTGGATAAGGAGGTACTTATCCAGCAAAGAGAGTCAAAAAGCATGTAAGATATACGAGGAGGCAATTCTTTCAGATCCATTTTTGCTTTCGCAGTTTATGAAAGACTATGATATATCACAGAGCGGATTTGAGAATTACCAGAATGATTTGGATAAATTGGAAGAAGAGGAATTAAGGGAGCTGGAAGAGATTGATTATGATGAACTGGATTTTTCAAAACCTGAGGATGAAGAAATTTCCCGGGCCCAAAATGAAAAATTTGATATCCAGATGGAATTGGAGCAAAGGCGCTGGGGGAGCGGACATTTAAGCAGATGCTGTAAAAATATATCTGAGAGCATAGAAGTTCTCGAAAAAAGCATTCGAAAGAAACCTTATTATGGAATGATGATAAAACTTTATAATAATTCAGCAAGAGAACCAATAGATGATATCATGTCAACAATGTCATATGAAAGTGAAAAAAAGCGATTGGATAAGAAGCTTGCTAAGCAAAAGGCATTTGAAAATAGAAAATGAAATACTTTTGGAAAAAAAGAAAAAGTGTTTAGGAAAAGAAGATGAACTGTTTTATCTGTAATGAAACGTTAACAGAGATAAATGCCTCAGATGAACATATTATTTTAAATTCATTAGGCGGCCATCTGCATTCAAAAAATTTACTGTGCAAAAAGTGTAATAGCAAATTGGGAAATCAGACGGATGCAGCATTAGCAGAAACATTGAAATTTGCTGCGTCGCAGCAAAATGTGAAACGTTGTAGAGGGGAAAATCAGATTATTCGTACAAACGAGAAAGAAAAATATGATCTTGCGCCTGGATATAAGCCGGTATTGAAACAGCCAGAGACAAAGGTAGATAAACTGGCAGATGGGAAAGTAGAAATAAAGATAAATGCCAGAAATACACAGGAAACGAGAAAAATTTTAAAGTCATTGCAGAAGCAATATCCGGCACTTGATATTGAAAAAGCGATGATGAAAGCCCAGAGAACACAAACATTTTGTGGAAGTCCAATAAGGGTGACTCTTCCTTTTTATGGAAAAAGGATATTCCCGTCAATTGCAAAGACAGCGGTTGAGTTTTATCTATTAAGAGGGGGGAACAGGGAAGAAATTAAGCATTTGATTCCATGGCTTCAGGGAAAAGAAGAGAAGAGGGCTTGTTGGTTTTATTATCCAGAGATTTCAGTTATACCATTTGATAAAAAAGAAATTTGTCATGTGATTTGCGTAGTTGGTGATGCTGATAAGAAATTATTGTATGGATATGTAGACTTCTTTGGAATTCTTCAATGTCTGATTTTGTTAAATGATCAATATTCAGGGGGAAATTATTGTGAAAGTTATGTATACGATGTAAATGAAGTAAAAAAACTGGAAAAAAATCCCATTCTTTGTTTAGAACGTGATGAAATACAAAGGATTTTGCTTGGAAATGAAATCTCCTGGGCTGATGGATTAAAGCAGCAATTGATTCTATTTCAACAAAAGTCAGGAGAAATTATAAAAGAACGAATTTTAAAAGATATGTGGAACCGTGTAATGGACAATTTTTTAAGAAAATATCCAGAAGATACTTTGCTATCAGAAGAAATGTTGGTGGAGATGGTGGATGAAATGGAAAAAGAAATTATTCCGTGGTATGTTAGCAGAATCTGTGAGGTGGATTTATAATAAAATTTAAAGGAAGTCAAGAGGAGGATAGCATATGAACCTGGCATGGATGAACAACGGATTTATTTGCAAAGATTTGTATGCACCGTTCGTTCTGGATAAGGATACGGATTATCTTGATGATTTGAAAAAGAAATATAAGACTGTACTTAAGCAGGCAGGAGATGCAGGAGCGGATGCTGAAAGTCTAAAGATACTCAAAAAGTTCAAAAATAAAATACTGGAAAAAGGAGTGTGACATAAAATGAATTTATCAAAAATACACCACATTGCAATCATCGTATCTGATTACGAAGCAGCTAAGGATTTCTATGTAAACAAACTGGGCTTCTCTGTCATCAGAGAAAACTATCGCCCGGAACGTAAAGACTGGAAGCTGGATCTGCGTGTCAATGAACACACAGAGCTGGAGATTTTCACTGAGGAAAACCCGCCGAAACGTGTAAACCGCCCAGAGGCCTGTGGTCTGCGTCACCTTGCGTTCTGCGTGGATAGCGTGGAACAGACAGTGAATGAGCTGGCGGAGATAGGAATTGAATGTGAGCCGATTCGGGTTGACGATTACACCGGAAAGAAGATGACTTTCTTTCATGACCCGGATGGACTGCCGCTGGAGCTGCATGAGTAATTATGGGAGAAAAGCGAGAGTACAAGCAAAGAAAACCCGGAGGCGGCCGGAAGAAGCTGAAGCTGGAGTATGATGCCGGAAAGAATCTGAAAGAGCAGATGGAAAGTGCTGTGGCGCTTTATGATTCTAAGATGTCCTTGCAGGCCATCGGTGATGCTCTGAACCTGAACCCTATCAAAGTAAGGAAGCTCCTCATCACGGCTGGTGTGTATGAATCGGATGTGGCGGAAAAGGTGCAGGACACTTTTGAAGAGTACCGAAAAACACAAGACTACAAAACTGCATTGCTATCAACCGCAACCGCCCTTGACCTTTCCAAAGCCTCCGTTACTTCGTACCTGCCTTATCAGAAAGGTGTGTATTATCCAAGTACAGAGAATGAGAAAATCAGTGTTGGCGCAGAGCGGCAGCGGAGATATAGAGCGATGAAACTCTTAAAGAAGAATCCGTGTGAGGAAACACTCTGGAACTGTATCGTTGCGTTCCGTGGATATGAGTTCAAAACGATATCCGGGTTGCCATTTGCCTACCAGTTAAAAAAGGGCAGAGGAAATGAGTTTACCAAAGAGCTGTGGATAGATAGGAGGGAAAATAGCAAGAGCCTTGCATGGAGTTCCGTGCTTCTTGCATATAAGAACATTGGATGTATTGGTCAGGTCGTGGACAGACCCAAAGCACTGGGGGATATACGGGGAATCTCCTATATCTATGGAATCTTCAATCGCTTTGAACTGATTAAGATGCCGGAAAAATTATCCAGATCAATCATGCGTGAAAAGTATGAGAGTGGCTTGATTCGGAATGAACATGAATTTAAGTAGGGGCTGAATAATGTGTTATCTAGTAGCGAAAGATCGTGATGCACATGGCTGTTTTGCTTTTAAAACAACTCACGGAAAGCATCTGGTAGAATTAAAGAGGGAACTGAATAAGGCGGTTGGGTATAAAGGAGTGCAGATTGTAACAATCAGCAGGCCGACAGCGTATGGCGAGTATGCACCTTACCGTTTTGTGGATACAGAGCAAGAGTTCCAGACCCTTGTAAAAGGACTTCGGCCATAAAAATAATGCTGTGTGAACTCCAGAAGTTCACACGGTATTTTTTTTATGGCTGATATATAGTATGTGACGGAAATAAAATGAACTCCTGGACTTCAAAAAAGCCCTCGCTGTGTGATACACAGTGGTGGCGTTGGTAAAAAGACTCCCACATAACGTGTATAGTTAAATGTGTTTCATGGGGAGCCATTTTATTATGCAGTTTTCTGTATAGCCAGAGGCTTGATTTCTTCTAAGGTCAGGTCTGTAAAAGCGGCAATATCTTCGTAAGTGAGTTTAGCGGAGGCCAGCATACGTTCACCAATGAATGAGTAGGAATGGAATATCCGGGTATTCGGTTTACCATGAATGCTGTGATGGGAAAACTCGTTACACCGATGAAGATTGATATTTCCACAGGAGATGTTATCACGTCAAGAGCAATCGAGTACAACTATAAATTGCTTTTGGATGACCGTTCCATCAGTCTCTGGTCGTACAATCTGGAAACCATTCTGGCAGAAAAACTTCAGACGGTCCTTGCAAGAGGTCTTTTGAATACCCGAATGAGAGACTTCTATGACATCAAGACCTTGCTTTCTATTTACGAGCAGGATATCGATGCTGATGTGCTGAAAAAGGCATTTGAGGCAAACTGTAAGAAAAGAAGCACCGAAAATCTTTTTACGCCCATTTTTAGCCTGTCTGTTCTACGCAGATGGGCTTTTCTTATGCCCAAAAGAAGGTGGTCATCCGCATGGCATCCAGAATCCAGGGCATCACCGTTGAGATCGGCGGCGATACCACGAAGCTCTCCAAAGCACTGGAAGGCGTAACCAAAACAATCAAGGGAACGCAGTCCAGTCTTAAGGATGTCAACAAACTCCTGAAACTGGACCCTTCCAATACAGAACTGGTCGTCCGGAAGCAGAAGATGCTCAAGGATGCCATTGAACTGGAGAAGAGGGGGGATGACCAACAAAATATTGCTGGAAAGTTCACAGAAGACCGCTTGATAAACAGATGGCTTTATGGTAACATGAAAATACAATAGGGGTATTGTATACTCCGATTGATAACACTTTGAGGAGGTGCTTGCCGGTGGAAAGACAGACTGCTCTTGCAGAGGCAATTGATACTGTTGCTGACAAGGCCAAATATGACCGATGTGCAAAAAAGCTGCTTTCATTCAAAGCGATTGATGCTTGGATTTTGAAAACTTGTGTGAAAGAATTTTCGCTTTTCAGCGTAGATTATATCAGTGAACACTGTATGTCTGGAAAAGTGGAAATTTCCGAACATGCAGTTCATCAGGACGAATTAAACAAAGGACAGAAGATAAACAGCGATGAGCAAGTGACGAAGATGAATTCGGAATCCAGCTCAATAAATGAAGGAACGGTGTATTATGATGTGCGCTTTAATGCTATTGCACCGGAAAATGGAGAGCCGATTACACTGATCATCAATCTGGAAATTCAAACAGATGATAAACCGGGGTATGAGCTTGTAACTCGCGGTACATACTATTGTGCAAGAATGATTTCAGAGCAGCATGGTACGGTGTTCACTGGCGATCATTACGAGAAAATCCAAAAGGTCTATTCAATCTGGATATGTCCGTCAACTCCAGATTGCAGAAAGAATGGAATGTTCCGCTACCACACCATTGAGGAACCTGTATTCGGAGATGCCTATGTAAAAAAGGAAGACTACGATTTGATGGAAGTGATCATCCTGAATCTGGGAGAGCCAGATAACGAGGCGGATTGTGGGATTTTGAATTTGTTAAATACGCTTTTTTCTCCTACGGTTCTGCCAGATGAAAAGAAAAAAGTCCTTAGCGAAAAGTATAACATTGCAATGACAGCAGAGTTGGAAAGTGAGGTGCAGCGTATGTGTAACTTGAGTACAGCAATTGAGAACAAAGGCGTTGATAAAGGTGTTGACTTGATGGCAAAACTGATGAAAATTCTTCTTGCGGAGAAAAGATACAGCGATGCTGAAAGGGCTTCTGATGATGCAGAGTATCGTGACCAGCTTCTGAAAGAGTATAAGCTGGTTGGATAAGCGCTTCTGAAAGAAGCCACGGAAATATTTTGCCCACTGGTGCACTGTGTAGAATCTTACATGGTACGCTGGTGGGCTTCTTTTTTTGCCTCATCCCGCATGAACCACAGACAGCACCCCGGCATGCTCCGAAGTGAAGTTGTGGCTTATGCGGGTTTTTGTGTTATGTGGTCAACGGGTTACAATATCATACTGCCAATCCGTATAAAATCGCTTTCAGTTCCTTTACCATTCGGGTGAGAATCTCCTGCTCAAGTGTGTTGCAGTCCAAAAGCAGACGGTGAATCTCGGAATCGGCAGTGGAAGCCGAGTGAGTCAGACTGTCTACGAGAAGGTCGTCTGCTGATACGTTCAGTGCATTTGCGATATCAACCAGAGTATGCCACTGCAAAGCAATGTTGATGGAGCAAAGTTCGCTGCGTTCATCGATTCAGCCGTGGCAGATAGCATCAGGGAACTGGAGAAGAGGGAGAATGGTACATGAAAATACTTCGTATTACAGCACAAGGGCTTCCGTTGTTTAAGGAAGAGATGGATATTTGCTTTTACACTCAGCAGCGTGTGAGTGAAGATGACAGGAATAATCTGTATAACCTGATTGACAACTATTACCTTCATTCTGCATGTGCGTTTATTGGAATCAATGCTTCTGGTAAAACCTCTGTGTTGAGCTATATTCTAAAGCGCAATGACATTAAGAAGAGCGATGCATATCAAAGCGGATTTCTGGAAGGAACAACTCCAGCGTATGAAGCATATATGCGTTTGAAGAAAAATCTGGCCGCTTCAATTAAATAAGGGGGCGGTAGGATGAAGTTAGCACCATATATAGCGTGTGTATGTGAAGGATCAGCAGAAGATGCTGTGGGATGCAATTCAAGTAAGGGGGAGATGCGTATGGGCTGAAATACTCTGACGGATTTCGCTTGACTTCGTACATCTGATGAATTCTTATACTCGTAAGAAAGTAACTTACGAGTTAGTAACTCACGACTATCTGTATGAGGAGCCAGCCAATCTTCTCAAACAGGAACTGCGAGAGCCAGCCATTTATAATGCCATCATCAAGGCAATCGCTGAGGGGGCATCCCGCCTGAATAATATTACAATGGAGGTCGGAGAGGACAATTCGGTTGTCTCAAAATATCTGAAAACCCTGATTGACCTTGGCATTGCCAAAAAAGAGACTCCGATCACAGAGAAGCCTGGAAAGAAAACAATCTATCTGCTGGCAGATAACTTCTTCCGGTTCTGGTATCGCTTTGTCCCAGTCAATGTGAGTGTAATTGATTCTGGCAGAATTGCAAAGACCTATCCGCACGCCGTAAAACAGTATCTTCCCGACTATATGGGACTGATATTTGAAAAGATGTGTCAGGATTATCTGCTGTATTATGCCGACCAGCTCCCCATTGAACTGAGTGAAATCGGTCAGTGGTGGGGAACTGATTCCAAGAAGAAAAAGCAGATACAGATTGATATTGTTGGAACTCCCGTAGAAGGAAAAGAGTATATCATCGGTTCCTGCAAGTATCGAAATGAAAAGATTGGTGTGGATGAGCTTGAGCTGATCAGGGATTACGCATCGGTGTTCGGAAAAGGAAATAACTACCACTACTATATCTTTTCTAAAGGTGGATTTACGGACGGACTGCTTCAAGCACAGGAGCGAGGAGAAGTTCAACTGATCACTTTGGAGGATCTTTACGAGTAAACAATATTAAGAATATGAGATTCATGTAATGACTCAATTAAAATATCGTCATTCATCTGTATAATTATGCCTTTTCAGTTGAGAATACAGGCCTGTACTGTTACAATTCCAGCATATTATCATAATTTTGTGAGGTGCTCGGTCATGGAAAATATGACGATGATTCAGGAAAAACGGAAGAAAATGAGAAGTCAGCTGGAGGAAGCATACAGGCAGCAGGATGAAGAGAGGGTTGTGGATGTGGCAAAGGGCCTGAGCGCACTGGCCGGAGAAATCTTAAGAGGTCATGCGGACTCCGGCAGATAGAGCATGAGAGTTTGTGCTTCGATTGGAGACTAGAATGTTTTTTGATGTTTTGCGTTGCATTATCATAGATTTCTTTCAGCCGGTTTCCTATTTGCTGGTTATTTTCGCTGCGGGCGTGCTGGCAGCGGGATTTTTCCTGGGGATCCGGAGGGTGACAGGATGGAGGATCCGGTTTCAGATTTCAGCAAATGGTCTGTGCCGGGTCCTTTTGCTGGTGTATCTGCTGGTTTTGCTGCAGACGACTCTTTTTTCCCGGGAGCCGGGCAGCCGCTATTCCCTGGACCTTACCCTGTTTGAGACCTGGGGCCGCTCGGCGGTCAGCCGTGCATATTTTATCGAAAATATCCTGATGTATCTGCCCTTCGGAATTCTGGTGCCTGCCTGCTTTCGGAAGCTGGAACGGCCCTGGGTCTGTGTGCTGACGGCATTTGCAAGCTCAGTGCTTCTGGAATGGATCCAGCTGCTTACCCATCGGGGGTATTGTCAGCTGGATGATGTGGTCACGAATACGGCGGGAGCGCTGGTGGGCTGGTGCCTCTGGCGGCTGCGTAAGCTTCCGTCCCGTGTAAAAAAAATCAGGAAACAGCATCGGGATTTTTGTTGATTTTACGGCCGGTTTTTATTACAATACATATGCGCCTCTGTGTGTGGCAGATATTGCGTTTTTATCTGCGGGCATGGAGGATCTGCGCTGAGAACATGCATAAGGAGATTGCATCATGGAAAAAATCACAAGTTTTACCATCAATCATTTAAAACTTCTTCCGGGAATTTATGTGTCCAGAAAGGACAAGGCCGGGGATGGCATCATCACGACCTTTGATATTCGCATGACCAGACCCAATTTTGAACCGGTCATGAATACCGCGGAGATTCATACAATAGAGCATCTGGCAGCTACGTTTCTGCGCAATCACGATGGAATTAAGGACCGCGTGATCTATTTTGGCCCAATGGGCTGCCGCACCGGCTTTTATCTTCTGCTGGCCGGCGATTACCAGTCCTGCGACATCGTTCCGCTTATGCGGGAAATGTTTGCGTTCATCCGTGATTTTGAGGGCGAGGTGCCGGGAGCCAGCGCAAGGGACTGCGGCAATTACCTCGATATGAACCTTTCCATGGCAAAGTGGCTTGCAGACCGTTTCCTGCGGGAGGTAATGGACAACATAGATGACAGCAGGCTGACCTATCCGCAAGACTAAGAAAAGGCTGAGATCGAATGAGAAAAGTAATACATGGCATACCAAAGAAAACGATAGAATATATGCTTCGGCTGTTCAGTCCGACCATGGATGATTACCCCTATGTGCTGGATCTGAAGGATGATTCTTACCTTATATCTTCCACGGCGGTACAGCGTTTCCGGCTGCCTGCAGATCATTTTTCAAATTCTCGGGAAGTGCACCGGCAGTTTGTATATCCGGAGGATCTGCCGGCTTTGTGGGAAGATCTGGACCGGATCCGGTCCGGTGAGAAGAGTGACCACAACATGGATTACCGCTGGCTGGACCGGCATGGAGATCCGGTCTGGATCAACTGCAGGGGTCTGGTGCTTTATGAGCAGGATGGCTCCCCCAGGTATCTGATCGGATGCATCAATGAGATCGGCAAAAAGCAGAAGGCAGATAATGTCAGCGGCCTTCTGGGTGCAGGCGGACTCTGGCAGTATGCCCAGGAGTTTCCGGCTTTTCTTCCGGACGGCTTTGTCATACGTCTGGGAATGGATGATCTGGGTGTAGTGAACAGCAGCTTTGGCATGAATTTCGGAGATTACCTGTTAAAGGAAACTGCAGATTGTATCCAGAGGGTCATGGAGCCGGAGCAGAGGCTGTTCCGGCTGGTTTCGGACCAGTTCATCATTGCGGACTTAAGCGGGCGGAGCATCCGGGATGCAAAGCAGCTTTATGAACGGATCCGCACGGAAATCAGCAGCTGGGTGGAAGCCCACCAGTATCAGATATTGTTTACGGTATCGGCCGGGATCATCGGGACAGGGGGCCGTGCTAATGATTATGACCAGCTCCTCAAATATCTGGAGTTTGCTCTGAATGAAGCAAAACGGGCCGGAAAGAATGAGTCATACGTGTTCGCGGAGCACGATTATGAGGCCTGGAGGCGTCGCCAGAGGCTGGCAAAGCAGCTTTTATATGCGGTGAACAACGGCTATGAGGGTTTTGAGGTTTATTATCAGCCGGTGATGAATGCCCCGGAGCATCACCTGGTCTCAGCTGAGGCACTGATGCGCTTTTACATTCCGGCTGAGGCAGTCAGTCCACATGACAGCAGTGAGAAGGAGCAGAGGATGGTTTCACCGGCGGAATTCATTCCGATCCTGGAGGAGAGCGGACTCATTATTCCGGCAGGACGGTGGCTGCTCCACAAAGCAGCTGCAGATTGCAAAAAATGGCAGAAGGATTGCCCTGGTATGCGGGTACAGGTGAATGTATCTTATGTTCAGGTGGCAAAGGCCAATGTACTTCGGGAGGTCCGGGAGGCGCTGGAAGAATCCGGGCTTCCGGCAGAGTGCATGGGCGTGGAGCTGACAGAGAGCGGCTATCTGGATCCGGGCGGGCATTTCCGGAAGGTATGGCAGGGCTTAAAGGCTCTTGGCGTGAAGGTGCTTCTGGATGATTTCGGAACCAGATATTCCAACTTCCACTGTCTGGGAGACCTGACACCGAATGGACTTAAGATTGACCGATCCTTCACCCGGAAGGCTCTGGCTGATTCCTATGAGTTCAATCTGTTGGCCCAGATGATCCAGATGTCTAAGCGTCTTGGGATCTATGTATGCATTGAAGGGATTGAGACCCAAGAAGAGCTGGAGCGGATACTTATGCTGGAGCCGGACCGCATTCAGGGATATTATTTCAGCCGTCCGCTGCCGGAGGAATTGTTTCGCAAAAAGTTTATCAGACAAAAGGAGATGTCGGGCAATGCATGATGATGTATACCAGTTATATTTAGATGAGATCGCAGCCATCCGTCCTATGGACACAGAGGAGGAAAGCCTGCTTTTAGAAAAGCTTAAGAGTGGAGACACCACGGTCCGCACTCGTCTGATGGAGGGCTATCTTCCGTTTATCGCGGAGACTGCAAAGGCTTACGCGGATCAGGGCCTTCCGATGGGAGATCTGGTGCAGGAGGCGAATATGGCGCTGATCATGGCGGCCGACCAGTACCGGGAGGGCGATTTCAAAAGCCAGGTCAAAGCCCTTGCGGATGAGATGATCCGGGCAGCCCTTGAGGAGCAGGGACTTGAGACTAAGGTGGAAGAGGAGATGCTTGCCCGCGTGAATGTCTTAAAAGAGGTTTCAAAGCGCATGGCCGAGGAGCTTGGACGGGAAGCTACGGTAGCGGAGCTTGCGGAAAAGATGAAGATGACCGAAGATGAGATCAGGGACATCATGAAGCTGACCCTGGACGCCATGAGTGTCAGCCCGGATGCGGAAGTGTAGTCTTACAGGATATAATTGATTAGCTGCAATGATAAATGCCATAAGATATATTAATTTTATTTATAATATATCTTGTGGTATTATTTATTTGAATGAGATTTATCAGTCTCTGTTATGAATCGCAAACAAAAAAGGAGAAATACAGTACAGGAGGAACCACATGAGTGTAAAACGCGTGTATGTAGAGAAAAAACCGGAGTTTGCCGTAAAGGCCGGAGAGCTTCGCGAGGAGATCGGCAGCTATCTGAGCATAGACACCGTGACAGGGGTCCGTGTATTGATCCGCTACGATATTGAAAATCTGTCTGAGGAGACCTATAAGCAGGCGCTCGTTACCATTTTTTCCGAGCCGCCGGTAGACTATGTATATGAAGAGGACTTCCCGAAGGAAGAGGGCGATACCGTATTTTCCGTAGAGTACCTGCCAGGCCAGTTCGACCAGAGAGCAGACTCCGCAGAGCAGTGCGTGAAGCTGTTAAAGGAGACCGAGGAGCCGGTCATCAGAACTGCGACCACCTATGTGCTTTCCGGTAAGCTGACTGAGGAGCAGACTGCTGCCATCAAGGCATTCTGCATCAACCCGGTCGATTCCCGTGAGGCAGGAAGCAGGAAGCCGCAGACTCTGGTGACGGTATTTGAGACCCCGGCAGATGTAGCTTCCTTCGAGGGCTTTACTGATTTTGATACTGCGCAGTTAAAGGAGCTTTACGATTCCTTAAATCTGGCTATGACCTTCCGTGATTTTGAGCATATCCAGAAATACTATGCAGGGGAGGAACACCGTGACCCGACCGTGACCGAGATCCGGGTACTGGATACCTACTGGTCTGATCACTGCCGTCACACCACCTTCTCCACGGAATTAAAGGACGTGACCATCACCGACGGAGATTACAAGGCTCCGATCGAGGCTACCTATAAAAACTACCTGGCTGACCGCGAGGTGCTCTACAAGGGCCGTGATGACAAATTTGTCTGCCTGATGGATCTGGCACTGCTTGCCATGAAGAAGCTGCGTGCAGAGGGCAAGCTTGAAGATCTGGAGGTATCTGACGAGATCAATGCCTGCAGTATTGTAGTTCCGGTTGAGATTGACGGCGTGACCGAGGAGTGGCTGGTAAACTTCAAGAACGAGACCCACAACCACCCGACTGAGATTGAGCCTTTCGGTGGTGCCGCAACCTGTCTTGGCGGCGCTATCCGCGATCCGCTTTCCGGCCGTACCTATGTATACCAGGCTATGCGCGTGACCGGTGCTGCAGATCCGACCCGCCCGCTGTCTGAGACCTTAAAGGGCAAGCTGCCGCAGAGAAAGCTGGTCAACAGCGCGGCAAACGGCTACAGCTCCTACGGCAACCAGATCGGTCTTGCCACCGGCTATGTAAAAGAAATCTATCATCCGGATTATGTCGCAAAGCGTATGGAGATCGGTGCTGTCATGGGCGCTGCTCCGAGAAAATACGTGAAGCGTCTGAATTCTGACCCGGGCGATATCATTGTTCTGTTAGGCGGCCGTACCGGCCGTGACGGTATTGGCGGTGCTACCGGCTCTTCCAAGGTACATACCGAGGCTTCCATTGAGGTCTGCGGCGCAGAGGTCCAGAAGGGTAATGCTCCGACTGAGCGCAAGATCCAGCGTATGTTCCGCCGTCCGGAGGTCAGTGAGATCATTAAAAAGTGCAACGACTTTGGTGCGGGCGGTGTTTCTGTAGCGATCGGTGAGCTCGCGGCAGGCCTGCAGATCGATCTGGACAAGGTTCCGAAGAAGTATGCCGGCCTGGACGGTACCGAGATTGCTATCTCCGAGTCCCAGGAGCGTATGGCTGTGGTCCTGGATCCGTCTGACGTAGACAAATTCCTGGGCTTTGCTGCCGAGGAGAACCTGGAGGCTATCCCGGTTGCAGTGGTTACCAGTGAGCCGCGCCTTGTCATGAACTGGAGAGGCAAGACCATCGTAGATGTAAGCCGCGCGTTCCTGGACACCAACGGTGCCCATCAGGAGGCAAAGGTTGTTCTGGAGACTCCGGTCAAAGAGGGCAATCCGTTTGTTAAGAAAGAAGTAGCAGATGTGAAGGCCACCTGGCTGAACGTCTTATCCGACTTAAATGTATGTTCCCAGAAGGGTCTGGTGGAGCGTTTTGACGGCTCCATCGGCGCAGGCAGCGTATTTATGCCGTTTGGCGGAAAGTACCAGCTGACCGAGACCCAGACTATGGTTGCGAAGCTTCCGGTACTGAAGGGAAAAACCGATACCGTTACCATGATGAGCTACGGCTATGATCCGTATCTGTCCAGCTGGAGCCCGTATCACGGTTCTGTTTATGCCGTGCTTTCTTCCGTAGCGAAGATCGTGGCAAGCGGCGGTGATTTCAGAAAGATCCGCTTCACCTTCCAGGAGTACTTCAAGCGCATGACTGAGGATCCGACCCGCTGGGGCGCTCCGTTTGCAGCCCTGCTTGGTGCTTACAACGCACAGCTTGGCTTCGGCCTTCCGTCCATCGGCGGCAAGGACAGCATGTCCGGTACCTTCAACGATGAGAAGCACGGAGAGATCAACGTTCCGCCGACTCTGGTTTCCTTTGCGGTGGATGTGGACCATTATCCGAATATCATCACTCCGGAGTTTAAGAAGCCGGGCAGCAAGATCGTTGTATTCCAGATCGAAAAAGACCAGTATGACCTGCCGGATTACGCGCAGATCATGGATGGCTATGAGAAATTAAACACAGATATCAAGGCTGGACGCATCCTTTCCGCTTATGCGGTAGAGGGTCACGGACTGGCTGAGGCTGTCAGCAAGATGGCCTTTGGCAACAAGCTTGGCGTGAAGATCGAGCATAACGTAGATCCGAGAGATTTCTTTGCCGCAGGCTGGGGCAATATCGTCTGCGAGGTTCCGGACGGCAAGGTGGGTGAGCTTTCCATCCGCTATACCGTGATTGGTGAGGTGACCGACAAGGCAGTCTTCGAGTACGGCCCGGTATCCATTTCCATGGATGAGGCCTTAGGCTCCTGGACTAAGACCCTGGAGAATGTATTCCCGACCACCTCCGGTGTAAAGCAGACTGAGGTGAAGTCTGAGCTGTTTGAGGCAGACAAGCTCTATGTATGCAGCCACAAGCTGGCACAGCCGACTGTATTTATTCCGGTATTCCCGGGCACCAACTGCGAGTACGACAGCACAAAGGCCTTTGAGCGTGCCGGCGCAAAGGTTGTAACGAAGGTATTTAAGAACTTAAGCGCGGAGGATATCCGTGATTCCGTAGAGGAATATAAGAAGGAGATCGCGAAAGCCCAGATCGTGATGTTCCCGGGCGGCTTCTCTGCCGGCGATGAGCCGGAGGGCAGCGCGAAGTTCTTCGCTACGGTATTCCGCAACGCAGTCATCCGTGAGGAGATCGAGAAGCTCTTAAACGAGCGTGACGGTCTGATGCTCGGTATCTGCAACGGCTTCCAGGCTCTCATCAAGCTTGGCCTGGTTCCGGAGGGACGTATCTGTGAGCAGACCGCTGAGTCTCCGACTCTGGCCATGAACACCATCGGACGCCATATTTCCAAAATGGTATACACCAAGGTTGTCACCAACAAGTCCCCGTGGCTTGCCGGCGCTGAGCTTGGCGGCGTATACTGCAATCCGGCATCTCACGGTGAGGGCCGTTTCGTCGCAAACGATGAGTGGTTAAAGAAGCTGGCAGCAAACGGCCAGATCGCTACCCAGTACGTAGATGAAAACGGAAACGCTACTATGGATGAGTTCTGGAACCCGAACGGCTCTTATATGGCTATCGAGGGCATTACCAGCCCGGATGGACGTATCCTGGGTAAGATGGCTCATTCTGAGCGCCGCGGTGAGGCGGTAGCCATGAACATCTACGGTGAGCAGGATATGAAGATCTTTGAGAGCGGCGTGAAGTATTTTAAGTAATAAGCGATAGATCCTGACGGGGTGCAGCATAGATGGCGGCGCCCCGTTTTTCAGTTTGTCGGGTATTGACAGAAAGTGCGATTTAAAGTATTATTTGGAATAACTGCCCCGGAAAGATCCGGGAACATTATGAGGAGAGACAGCGATATGAAGAAGGTTGTGAAGTTTGGCGGCAGTTCTCTGGCGAGTGCCCGTCAGTTCAAAAAAGTCGGAGATATCATCCGTGCAGACAAGACTAGAAGATATGTGATCCCGTCCGCACCGGGCAAGAGAAACAGCAAGGATACCAAGGTTACGGATATGCTGTATGAGTGCTATGCGGCTGCATCTGCCGGAGCATCCTACAAAAAGATCCTGGAGGCGATCAAGGCACGCTACCAGGAGATCATTGACGGCCTGGAGCTGAACTTAAATCTGGATCATGAGTTTGCTACCATCGAGGAGAATTTCGTAAAGGGAATCGGCAAAGACTACGCAGCTTCCCGCGGCGAGTACTTAAACGGCATTGTGATGGCAAATTATCTCGGCTACGAGTTCATTGACGCGGCAGAGGTCATTTTCTTTGATGAGCATGGCAACTTTGAGGCAGAACTCACCAACAAGGAACTTTCTGAGCGTCTGGAGCATGTTGAGCGTGCCGTTATCCCGGGCTTCTATGGTTCAAAGCACGACGGCAGCATCAAGACCTTCTCCCGCGGCGGTTCCGATGTGACCGGTTCCATCGTGGCCCGCGCGATCCACGCAGACCTGTACGAGAACTGGACCGATGTTTCCGGTTTCCTGGTTACCGACCCGCGCATCGTGGAAAATCCGGAGGTCATCGAGACCATCACCTACAAGGAGCTCCGCGAGCTGGCTTACATGGGTGCAGGCGTGCTGCATGAGGACGCTATCTTCCCGGTAAGAAAAGAGGGTATCCCGATCAACATCCGCAACACCAACCGTCCGGAGGACAAGGGTACTCTGATCGTAGAGAGCACCTGCAGAAAGCCGCACTACACCATCACCGGTATTGCCGGAAGAAAGGGCTTTTGCGCGATCAACATTGAGAAGGCCATGATGAATTCCGAAGTTGGGTTTGGGAGGAAAGTTCTTGGTGTGTTCGAGAAGTTCGGAATCTCCTTTGAGCATATGCCGTCAGGGATCGACACCATGACCATTATGGTACACCAGGACGAATTTGAAGAGTACGAGCAGTCTGTGATTGCCGGTATCCACCGCGCGGTAGAGCCGGATCTGGTAGATCTGGAAGCAGACCTTGCTCTCATCGCAGTGGTTGGCAGAGGTATGAAGGGCACCCGCGGTACCGTCGGAAGAATCTTCTCAGCACTGGCACATGCCCGCATCAATGTCAAGATGATCGATCAGGGCTCCAGTGAACTCAACATCATCATCGGTGTGAAGAATTCTGATTTTGAGACCGCCATCAAGGCTATCTACGACATCTTTATCACCGCAGCAATCTAAACGATATGCCGGATATTTGATCCGGCTCCGAAACATGAGGGAATCTCACGCAGGACATTTGCCGGCGCGCGGTTCCCTCTTTCGTTGTGGGAGAAAATGTGCTATACTGGATGTTAAGTTTTGACCTGCGGACCGGTGTTTTACGGGAATCAGGAAAGATAAGAACAAAGAGGGGAGTTTCATGAACAGAACAAGATGCCAGGTCCCGAAACAGGGCCTGCTGCTTTTGACTGCTGCGCTGTTGTCCGGCTGCGCCGGTCCGTCTACCAGAGTGCTGCCGCAGCGGCAGGGCGGAACCATGCAGGAGGTTCCGGATGAGATCCCGGTGGTGGAGGAGGTAAATTCCTTTTATCTGCAGGAATCGCTGGGCATCCTTTCCGCTTCTGCGCGCCCGGCCGGAAGCCGGGAGGAGGACAGTGCCGCCCGCTATATCCAGAAGCTTTTAAAGGACTACGGTTATGCGGTAAGCCGTCAGCGCTTCCGCCAGAAGACGGAGCATGATGAGGTCATCGGCACCAATGTGACGGCGGTGCGCCAGGCGGAGGATCCGGATGCGGATATTCTGCTGGTCTGTACCTGGCATGACTCGCTTCCGGACAGTCCGGGTGCCGGAAAGAATGCATCCGGTGTTTCGGTTTTTCTGGAGACAGCCCGTCTCCTTTCCGGTCTTCCGACGGATACGGAGCTCCGTTTCGTCAGTCTGTCGGCTCATGAGAGGGATGCGCTTGGAGCGCGGATGTATGCCAGAAGCCTGAGCAAGCGGGAGCGGGAACGGCTCATTGGCGTGATCACCATTGGCCCGTGTGGCGCGGTTGACACCCAGGACACGGTCCTGGCTACCCAGGATGGCAGAGGGACCATGCTGGGAGAGCTGATCCGGGAGGCTTCAGGCGGAGTCACCGGACGTGAGTGGGAGTTTGCGGCTCAGGCGGGGCAGGAGAATGGTATCTTTGCCTCTTACGGGATTCCGGCTGTCCAGGTGGGACAGCGCTTCGACAGCTTTGATTTTGGGACACCGCTCGATACCGTAGACACGGTGGATGCGGAGTGTCTGTCGCAGATCGTGGATACGCTGTGTCAGTCGGTATCCGGGATCATGAGTCTGGATAGCCCGTCCATGCGCGCAAAGGCACATTTTGAGAATAACTGGAATGATTTTGTCTATTCCCAGGATCCGGGACAGAGAATTCTGTTCGGGGTATCGCCAGACCGGCTTCAGGCCTTGTTTGGTATTCCGGGAAAGCTGGCTGTGGTAACCCGGGATGCGAAGAACCGTCCCATTGAGAGATATCAGTTTTCCATGTACTGGTTTGACATGGATCAGCCGTTTAAGACCTGCTGCTATTTTACGGATGAGCAGCTTGATCTGGTCAGCCTGATACCCGGCGGGAACCGGCTGACTGCGAAGGAAATGCAGGAGCAGCTTTCCTTGCTGTACGGAGAGCCGCACAAAAAGAATCTTGGCCCGTATGGCCTGGACTGCGTCTGGCTGGATGAGCAGAGGGGAATGCAGCTGGAGCTGATCCCCGGAAAAGACAGCTTTGAGATCGAGATCTGCGCTTATACGCCGCAGCTGAAAACGATCGCGCGTTTTAACTCGGACGGAACGCAGCCGGAGGGAGAACAGGCCCTTTCGCCGGAATTAAAGTCCCTGAAGGATCTGTGCAGTACCATGTTCTGCCCGCAGGAGGAAGCCTGCCAGGCCGCACAGCTGGTGTTCGAGTCAGATGGCGAAGGCGGCCGCACGGCTTCGGTGGTGAAAGACGCGGAGACTTCTGACATCTGGGAAGTACACATTGACCCGGCGGATTTCGTTCGGGAAGACGGCGGCATGAAGGATCGCACCGAAGCGCTGATAACGCTGGAGCGGACCTATGGACTGCTTCTTGCCGCAGCAGAGCCGGAGCGTTACGCAGACGGATACGAGGCCCTGGTAAAAGGCCTGGAAGCCGGAACACGGGAGATTGTGGATGCAGCACCCGGAAGTAGCATCACCCGGAAGCAGGAAACCCTGCCGGAGCTTGCGGATGCGTTTGCCATGTACGTTCTGGCAGAGATGCCTGTGGACAGCCCCGGAAGCTATCAGGAATGCGTACGCTATTTTTATCAGTTTGAAGAACTGAATACATACCGCAGTGCCGTGAGAATCGCTCTGGGACTGCAGACGGAGGAATAATCAGTATGAGTCATGTGATCATCATCGGCGGCGGTGCCGCAGGCATGATGGCGGCGATCGCCGCAGCCGGTGCGGGCCATAAGGTCTGCATCTATGAAAAAAATGAAAAGCTTGGTAAGAAAATCTACATCACAGGAAAGGGCCGCTGCAACGTGACCAACGCCTGCGATACGGAGGAGCTGTTCCGGAATGTGGTCCACAATGCCAAGTTTTTATACAGCAGCTTTTACACCTTTACCAATACCGATGTCATGGACCTGATCGAGAAGCATGGCTGCCCGTTAAAAACGGAGCGCGGAGGCCGCGTGTTCCCGGTTTCGGATAAGTCCTCCGATGTCATTCACGCGCTGACGGTGGCGCTTCGGGAACTGGGCGTGGAGGTGGAGCTTCATGAGGAGGTGTCCGGGGTCCTTGCAGAGGACGGGCATGTATCCGGCGTGCGCTTAAAACGCGGACAGAAGGTGGTCCCGGCCGATGCCGTGATCGTGACCACCGGCGGCCTGTCCTATCCGTCTACGGGCTCTACCGGCGACGGATACCGTTTCGCGACGGAGCTGGGACATACCATTACCGAGCTTTCCCCGGCCCTGGTGCCCTTTGAGGCAAAGGAAGCAGTCTGTAAGGATCTGCAGGGCCTGTCCCTGCGCAACATCAGCGTACAGATCCGGAACGGAAAGAAGGTATTGTATGAGGAGTTTGGCGAGATGCTCTTCACCCATTTCGGAGTCAGCGGACCGGTACTTCTTTCTGCCAGCAGCTATGTTGCCTCCACGCTGAAAAAGGGACCGCTTACTCTTTCCATTGACCTAAAGCCGGCGCTGTCCGAGGAACAGCTGGATGCCAGGATCCTGCGGGATTTTGAGGAGGCTAAGAATAAGCAGTACAAGAATTCCTTAAACCATCTGCTTCCGGCCAAGCTGGTTCCGGTCATCCTTGAGAGAAGCGGCATTCCTGCGGAGAAAAAGGTGAACGAGATCACCAGGGAGGAGCGCCATCAGCTGGTGCGTGCTGTGAAGGATTTCTGTATCACTCTGGTGGGACTGCGGGATTATAAGGAGGCCATCATCACCCAGGGAGGCGTGTCCGTTCGGGAGGTAAATCCGTCCACCATGGAGTCAAGAAAGACGGCAGGACTTTATTTTGCGGGCGAGGTGTTGGATCTGGACGCGGTGACCGGCGGGTTTAATCTGCAGATTGCCTGGTCTACCGGATACCTGGCAGGAATTTCCATTCCACAGTAAGGGATGAAACGATAGAAACAAGGAGACGAAAAAGCTATGGAAAAACATGCATTTAATATCGCGATCGACGGCCCGGCCGGTGCCGGAAAGAGCACCATCGCAAAGCTGGTGGCAAAGAAACTTGATTTTATCTATGTGGATACCGGTGCCATGTACCGTGCCATCGCGCTGTATCTGCTGCGCAGCGGCGTGGATACTGCCGATGAGGCGGCAGTCAGTGAGGCTGTAAAGAACGCGGACATCACCATCTGCTACCGGGACGGAGCACAGCAGGTCATCTTAAACGGTGAGGATGTATCTGGCCTGATCCGCACGGAGGAGGTGGGCAATACCGCTTCGGCTGTCAGTGTGTATCCGGCCGTGCGCGCCCATCTGTTAGAACTGCAGAGAAGCCTTGCGGCCAGCCGCAACGTGATCATGGACGGCCGTGATATCGGCACCTGCATTCTTCCGGACGCAGAGGCCAAGATCTACTTAACGGCCAGCAGCCGGGTCCGTGCCATGCGCCGTTACAAAGAATTAACAGAAAAAGGTACCATGTGTAATCTGGAAGAAATTGAGCAAGATATCATTGAGAGAGACCACCGCGACATGACCAGGGAGACTGCGCCGCTGAAGCAGGCGGAGGATGCAGTGCTTCTGGACAGCTCCGAGATGACCCTGGAGCAGGTGGTGCAGGCCATCATCGATACCGCAAAAGCCCGCGGCCTGAAGGAGGAAGCCTGATGGAGGTTATCGTTGCGAAGACAGCCGGGTTCTGCTTCGGTGTGAAGCGTGCGGTAGAGCAGGTCTATGAGCAGATCGAAAAGGCAAAAAAGCCGGTCTACACCTACGGTCCCATTATTCACAACGAGTTTGTAGTAAAGGATCTCGAGGAGAAGGGCGTGCGGGTGCTGAACACCGAGGAAGAGCTTGCCGCCCTGAAGGACGGAATTGTCATCATCCGCTCCCATGGTGTCGGGAAGCATATTTATGAGCTGCTTGAGGCACATCATATCACGGTGGTGGACGCAACCTGTCCGTTTGTGAAAAAGATCCACCGGATCGTGGAGCAGCAGACGGCAGAGGGACGCCGTGTCATCATCATCGGAAGCCCGGAGCATCCAGAGGTGCAGGGCATCCGCGGATGGGGCAATGACACCACTCTGGTGGTGGAAAAGCCGGAGCAGATCGAGAATCTTCCGGTGGGGATCGGAGAAAAGCTGTGTGTCGTATCACAAACGACATTTAATTACAAGAAATTTCAAGATTTAGTTGAAAAATTCGAGAAAAAGGGTTATGATATACTTGTTTTAAATACGATTTGCAATGCAACACAGGAAAGACAAGTGGAAGCTAGACGTATTGCTTCTGAAGTGGATGCTATGATTGTCATAGGCGGCAGGCATAGTTCCAACACACAGAAACTCTACGAGATATGCCAAAAGGAATGTAAGAATACTTACTTTATCCAGTCACTCGGCGATTTCAACCCTGAATGTGTGAATTCTGTGCGCAGCGTAGGTATTACAGCGGGGGCATCCACCCCGAATCAAATTATTGAGGAGGTTCATACTAATGTCAGAATTAAGTTTTGAACAAATGTTGGAGGAATCATTAAAGACAATACGTACGGGAGAGATCGTCACTGGTAAAGTCATTGATGTGAAAGAGGACGAGATCGTCCTGAACATCGGATACAAGTCTGATGGTATCATCCCGAGAAGTGAGTACACCAACGAAGCAAACGTAGATCTCAGAACCCAGGTTCAGGTTGGCGACGAGATGGAAGCAAAAGTTGTTAAGGTAAACGATGGCGAGGGCCAGGTTGCACTGTCTTACAAGAGACTGGCTGCAGACAAGGGCAACAAGAGACTGGAAGAGGCTTTCGAAAACCACGAGGTTCTTACCGCAAAGGTTGCACAGGTACTGGACGGCGGCTTAAGCGTTGTTGTTGATGAGGCTAGAGTCTTCATCCCGGCAAGCCTGGTATCTGACACTTATGAGAAAGATTTAACCAAATACGCAGGTCAGGATATCGATTTTGTTATCACTGAGTTCAACCCGAAGAGAAGAAGAGTCATCGGCGACAGAAAGCAGCTTATGGTTGCTAAGAAGGCTGAGCTTCAGAAAGAGCTCTTCGAGCGCATCCATGCAGGTGACACCGTAGAGGGTACTGTTAAGAACGTTACCGATTTCGGTGCATTCGTAGACCTGGGCGGTGCTGACGGCCTGCTTCATATTTCCGAGATGTCCTGGGGCCGTGTTGAGAATCCGAAGAAGGTATTCAAGACCGGTGATCATGTAAAGGCTCTCATCAAAGATATCAACGGCGAGAAGATCGCTCTGAGCTTAAAGTTCCCGGAGCAGAATCCGTGGGCTGACGCAGCTGAGAAGTACGCTGTAGGCAACGTAGTAACCGGTCGTGTTGCTCGTATGACTGACTTTGGCGCATTCGTTGAGTTAGAGCCGGGCGTAGACGCTCTGCTTCACGTATCTCAGATCTCCAGAGATCACGTTGACAAACCGGCAGATGCTCTGACCATCGGTCAGGAGATCGAGGCTAAGGTTGTTGATTTCAACGGCGAAGACAGAAAGATCAGCTTAAGCATGAAAGCTCTGCAGGCTCCGGCTGAGCAGAACGAGGCAGACGCTGAGTAATCTGAATTAAATAAAATTTTAAAGCACTATGACGTGGAATGAAAAGTTCCGTGTCATGGTGCTTTTTTGTTACTGGGCACACATGTGTGTCCAGCATCTTTTTTCAAGTGCTGGAAATGTGAAAACAATCGTGCTACTATGGAGAAAATGGTGCTTCGGAATCACTGCAAATGGATGTGACAGGAGACAGAATTGGAAAGGAGCTATATCATGTTAACAGATTTGGTGCTTAAAAATCGTAGTTATCGCGGATACAACAAAAGTCGTAAAGTAACAAAAGAGGAACTTATGGAACTGGTGGACATTGCAAGACTTTGTCCTTCTTCGGCCAATATTCAGCCTCTTTGTTATTATCTCGCATGGGAACCGGATGAAGTGGCAAGGATTCAGGAACAGACCCGTTGGGCCGGCGCAATTACACATATGAAGCTGCCGCATCCCGGCATGGAACCACCTGCTTTTATTGTGATTCTGCAGGATACAAAGATTAATGATTCTATGACACGGTTCCAAAAGGATGTCGGAATTGTAGCACAGACTATGCTTTTGGCAGCCGCGGAGAAGGGGCTTGGCGGCTGCATGATCGGAAGCTTTCATGCGCAGAATATCAGGGAAATCCTGAACCTGGATAAATCTTACGTGCCGGTGCTGGTGGTGGCAATTGGCGAACCGGAAGAAAAAATTGTCCTGGAAGATGTGGAGCCAGAAGAAAGTACGAATTATTACCGTGATGAACAGGATGTTCATTATGTGCCGAAACGTAAACTGAAGGACATTGTATTTACGGCAGAGAAAAAATAAATATAATAACACTGGCACAGCAGAAATGTTACGTGTGTCTTTTACGGAATATTTCTGCTGTATCGGGATCGGAAGGAGAATTTTGTAGTTTTTTGCGATGAGAGCTTTCTTGTTTTGATTGTGATAAACAAGTTCTCATGTTATACTTGGTTTCAATCTATGTACAGTCTGTTTTTCAGACAGTGTCTTTTCATTCTCTTACATACATTCTATGTATTTTCCCAGTTTTATCTGTTATACGGGCATAAAGACTTTTGCGCAAAGTGCGGAAACGCTGTAATGTAACAGAATTTCCGCAGCGCAGAGTCTATAACGATTGCCATAGAGAAATCCACAGAAAGGAGAAGGAGTATGGTATTTTGCGCAAAGTGCGGAAAAAAACTGAATGAGGGGGCGAGGTTCTGCCCCAGGTGCGGCACACCGGTTGGAGAGCAGGGAGCGCGGGTACTTCCGTTTCGCAATCAGGAGGCGGCAGTTCCGGTACGTTTTCCTGGGATCAGGCAGGTCAGATGCGTGATCTGAGCAGAGAATTTCAGGAGAGCGATGTAGAACAAAATAAGCTCATGGCTGTGCTTTCGTATTTCTCGCTCCTGGTGCTGCTGCCAATCCTGTGCGCGAAGGATTCAAAGTACGCCAGATTTCATGCAAATCAGGGGCTTATGTTACTGCTTGTGTCGATGGGATGGCAGTTTATATCTGCAATGCTGAATCTGGTATTTGACCGGTACTGGTGGCAGTTTCGCTTCCTGCTTTCACTGTCCGGAGTAGGATATCTGCTGATTCTGGTGCTGTTTTGCATGGGAGTGGCAAATGCTGTTACAGGAAAAGCAAAAGAACTTCCGCTTATTGGACATTTTCGGATTCTGCATTGATCGAAAAAAACGTTTTTTCTACAAGAACTGCTCTAAATGTGGTATGATGGTAACTGTTCAGTAGGTCTGCGCATTTACTGCGCTGACCGTAAGAAAACATAGGCGGGTAGGCAAAAATCCCATTGCCGCAGGCAATTTTTCATGGATTTTTGCTCGTGACTGTGAAGGTACTGAACAGTTACTTATGATGGTAAAAAAATGAGCAGGAGGATATGACAATGGAATTTGAAAAACTGATCGAAGAGCGCAGAAGCATCCGTAAATATAACAGCAGCAGACGTGCAACGAAGGAGCAGATCACCGCTATGGTACAGGCTGCGATTCAGGCACCATCCTGGAAAAACAGCCAGACTGCACGTTATTACGCCATTTTAGAGGAAGCAAAGTGTGAGGAATTTTCTGAAAGCTGCCTGCCGCAGTTTAACCGGGACAGTTCCAAAGGTGCTTCTTATCTTGTGACTACATTTGTCAAAAACCGGGCAGGTTATAACCGAGAGACCGGAGCGCCGGATAATGAATGCGGAAACGGCTGGGGCTATTACGACCTTGGCCTGCAGAATGAGAACCTGATCTTAAAGGCAAAAGAGCTTGGTCTGGACACCTTGATCATGGGAATCCGTGACGCAGAGAAGATCCATGAGATGCTTCAGATTCCAGAGACAGAGCAGGTAGTAGCTGTGATCGCTGTCGGCTACCGTGACATTGACCCGGAAAAGCCGAAGCGCAAAACTCCGGAAGACATTCTGACTTTTTTGGAGGGCTGATGCCTTCTCCAGACAAGGACGAACAAAAAGAAAGCAGGTGCGGCCGGGCAAAACCAGAGCGTACCTGCTTTCCTTTGTAAAAAAAGCCACTTGACAAATAATATTATATGCTATATAGTATATCCATCAGCAGTATTATACATTGTATAATATATGGAATTTTACAATATTACACTATAAGGAAAGGCGGGATCATATGGTTTTTAATACGGGCGCGGCACTTCTGGATGCCATTGTGCTGTCCGTTGTCTCCAGGGATCAGAATGGAACCTACGGCTACCGCATCACCCAGGAGGTGCGTGAGGTGCTGGACATTTCAGAGTCTACCCTTTATCCGGTGCTGCGGCGTCTTTTAAAGGACGGATGTCTCGAAAGCTATGATCTGGCAATCGACGGAAGAAACCGGCGGTACTACCGGATCACGGAGAGCGGAAGGCTTCAGCTGAATCTTTACCGTGGAGAATGGAATACTTACGCACAGAAGATATCCAGAATACTTGAGGAGGTCATAAGACATGAGTAGAGCGGAGTTTATGGAAAAGCTGGAATATCTGCTGCAGGATCTTTCGCAAGAAGACCGGGAAGACGGAATAGCCTTTTACCGTGATTATCTCGATGAGGCCGGAACGGAGCGGGAGCAGGAAGTACTGCGGGAATTCGGAAGCCCGGAACGGATCGCCTCCATCATCCGGAGCAATTTACAAGTGGATCTGGAAGACGGCGGCATTTTTAGCGAGAATGGGTTTGAGGATGAGCGTTTCCGGGAGCCTGGGTACCAGGTGGTAAAACGGAAAGATCTTCCGGAGGTGCTGGAGGAAAACAGACAAAGAAATGATGACGGTCATGCACAGACAGCGGGACGGGAACGGACAGAGTATGAACATGGACGGTCACGAAAAAAAGAAGGAACACGCCGGAGAATTCTTCTTCCGCTGCTTCTGGTCTTAGTTTTATTTCCGGTTATCCTCGGCATGGGAAGCGGAGCCATTGCCGCGATCTCCACGCTGCTTGCTCTTATCGCCATAGCAGTGCTTGGAATCGGCTTCCTGACCATAGCGGCCTGCTTTGGCACTGTGATTCTGACGGTAATGGGTGCAGCTATCCTGGTCTCCGACTTATGGGGCGGTATTACCGTTGTTGGATTTGCAGTATTCACGTTTGGCTGTGTGCTGATCGGAATTGCGTTATCGATTCTTACATACGGAAAATTTGTGCCATGGTGCATTCGGACGATTGTAAACATTCTGAAGGGACTGCTTCGGGGAGGAAAGAAAGCTTATGAAAAATTGCGTTAAGTGGTTTTTAGTGGTGGGCATCCTGTTCTGCCTTTTCGGCACGGGAATCATTACAGCCGGTCTTATGAAGGGCGGAGCCAGGAATGCGAATAGCTATTTGAGAGAGTATTACCATCATGCAGATGAGATTGAGGAGCATCTGGATGATTATATAGAGTATTAGGTGTGAATATGCCTGGAGGAATGAAAGATGGATATGAATAAAAAACTGTATCGTTCCAGTACAAACAGAGTAATATGCGGCGTTTGCGGCGGTCTTGGAGAATATTTTGGTGTGGATCCGACCGTTGTGCGTCTGATATGGGTATTGATCGCCTGCTCCGGAACAGGCTTGATTGCCTATATTATTGCAGCGGTCATTATGCCGCTGAACCCGGATGAAGAATAGGTTTTTACAATTTATGAATAAAGCGCAGCGAAACGGGCACACTTCCAGAGAAAAGGAGTGTGCCCGTTATGTCTAAGAAAAAAGAGAAGAAGCCCTTTGATCCGGAACATATGACCCCGGAGGAACAGCTGAAATTTGAGATTGCGGAGGAGCTTGGCCTGGGAGACCGGGTCCTGAAGGATGGCTGGCGCTGCCTGACCTCCAAGGAAAGCGGCAGGATCGGCGGCCTCATCACAAAAAGAAAGAAGCAGATGCAAAAGGAAACTGAGAGAAACGCCCAGGTCTGATGCTTGTCAAACCACGCAAAAGCAAGTATAATAAAAACCGATTACAGTGTACAAAAAAGCGTATGCTGAAACGGAGAAAACAAGTGGCAGAGAAAAGACTAAGGAATGGATATACAACCGGGACCTGTGCGGCGGCTGCGGCGAAGGCGGCGGCCGCTTTTTTGTTATGTGGAAAAGCGGATTTGGACTATTCGGAACTTACCCTTCCGGGCGGAACTGTCTGCCGGATCCCGGTAACGCGGTATGAGCCGGAGCAGGAAACGGAGTCTCCGGCGTTCTGCTATTTTGTGCAGAAGGATTCCGGGGATGATCCAGATGTGACGAACGGAACAAACATTTATGCCAGCGTGCGTCAGGTGGACCGGAATGAGTTTGAATCCCTGTGCCATGCGGGTGCCGGATATTATCTGAAAGAATACCCACAGCTCTATTTAAACGGCGGCCGGGGTATCGGCATGGTGACAAAGCCGGGGCTTAGCTGTCCGGTGGGACATTATGCCATCAACCCGGTACCGAGCAGCATGATCCTGGGGGCGGTGGCGGATGTTGTGCAAACAGCTGCTTTTGAGGAATATCTGATCGTTACCATCTGGATCCCGGAAGGGGAGCAGCTGGCACTCCAGACCTTCAATCCCAAGCTGGGAATTCAGGGCGGTATCTCGGTTCTTGGCACTACCGGAATTGTAAAGCCTATGAGTGAGGAGGCACTGCTGGAGACCATTCGTCTGGAAATTCACATGAAAGCAGTGAACGGGGCAAAGGTGCTTTTGATGGCGCCCGGAAACTATGGCGAAGAATTTTTAAAGAAGGAGCTGGGCGTTCCGATGGGAAGCGCCGTTCTTTGCAGCAACTTTGTGAAGGAAGCGGTGCTGATGGCAGAGATGGAGGGCTTTCGGAAGCTGCTGTTTGTGGGACACATCGGTAAGCTGATCAAGGTGTCTGCCGGTGTGGAAAATACCCATTCCAGGTATGGAGACGGCCGCATGGAACAGATGGCGGTGCTGACAAAAGAACTGGGGCATCCCAAGCTGCAGGAACAGATCCGTGTCTGCAATACCACAGATGACGCGCTGGCGCTGTTAAAAGAACAGGATCTTGCAAAGCCGCTTCTTGACCGGACTGCTCTCTGTGTTAAGCACTGGATGGAAATCTGGAGCGGAGGGCAGATCGCAGTGGAAGCAGTTACCTTTTCCATTGCACATCAGCTGCTCGGAGCGACAGAAAACTGGCAGAAAGCATTTGATGCCTGGTTGGAGACATCCGGCCGGGGAAAGGACTCTTTATGAAACTTGCAGTGATCAGCTTTACCAGGACAGGCGAAGGTATCTGCGAAAAGCTGTCAAAGGCGCTGAGTGCGGCGGGAGCAGACTGCCCAGGCTATAGCGGAAGAAAAACAGGCAATGCAGGTTCGATGTTACAGCCCGTATCCGGGACACTTTCAGAGTGGACCGGGCAGCAGTTTGCCGCATGTGACGGACTGATCTTTATCGGCGCCGCCGGGATCGCGGTGCGGCTGATTGCTCCATACTTGAAAGATAAGCTTACGGATCCGGCTGTGGTTGTGGTGGATGAGGCCGGACAGTTTGCCATTTCCCTTCTTTCCGGTCATGTGGGCGGCGCAAACCGTCTGACGGAATGGATCGCGAAAATCCTGGATGCAGTACCGGTTGTGACAACGTCCTCCGACGTGCGGGGGCGCACTGCGATCGATGTCTGGGCAGTGGATCACGGCCTTGTGCTGACAGACCGGAAGCTGGCAAAGGAGATTGCGGCGGCGCTTCTGGATGGAGAAACGGTCGGATATTTCAGCGATTATCCGATTTCGCAGCCGGAGGGAACCGGGTATGAGGCAGACGTAGTGCACCGGCTGAATGTCTGGGTAACCTGCCGCAGGCAGGAGGCGCCGGGCATATTTCTGCGTCTGATTCCTAAGAAGCTGGTACTTGGTATTGGCTGCCGCAGGGGTACGCCAGGAGATGTCATAGAAACAGCAGTGCGGGAAACTCTCGAAGAGCATCATCTGGACATACACGGAGTGTCCGGGGTAGCGAGCATTGATTTAAAGAAGGACGAGGCCGGACTTTTGGAAACAGCAACTGGTCTTGGCATTCCTTTTTCTACATACAGCAGTGAAGAACTGGCGGCTGTGCAGGGAGACTTTTCGGAGTCCGGGTTTGTGCGTCAGGTGACCGGAGTCGGAAATGTCTGTGAGCGGTCGGCTCTTTGCTGTGCGGGAACAGGCGGACGCCTGATCGTGAAAAAACAGGTGCACAACGGCGTGACGGTAGCTGTGGCAGAAAAAACAGGAGGGAAATGACCATGCAGAGACATGCATCTGTTGTGATATTTGGAGGGACATCCGAGGGACGTGAGCTGGCAGAGTATGCTGAGGCGCGTCATATTCCGGTTCTGGTCAGTGTGGTATCCGGCTACGGGGAAAGTCTGCTGAGAGAAAGTGATCTGGTTCAGGTACATACCGGAGCGCTGGATGAAGCTGCCATGCGGCAGTTTTTGCTGGAAGCAGCCCCGAAGCTTGTGCTGGATGCCACCCATCCCTATGCCAGAGTGGTGACGGAGCAGGTGGCAGCGCTGTGCCGGGAGCTTGCAATTTCTTATCAGCGGATTTTAAGGGGATCAGAGACTGAGAAAGCTGCAGGACAGAACTCAGGGATGCAGGAAGACAGACAGGATTTGGCGCCTGTATTTGTGGTGGATTCTGTAAGTGAGGCAGCTGCGTGTCTGAAACAGGATGGCCGCCCGGTTCTCCTTACCACCGGAAGCAAGGAACTGGAAGCGTTTGCCGGGGATCCGGTTTTGCGGGAACGCATCTTTGCACGGGTCCTTCCGGACAGTCAGGTCCTTAAAAAATGTGAGGATCTTGGCCTTCACGGCGCCCACATCATTGCCATGCAGGGACCGTTTTCGGTGGAACTGAATTATGCGCTGCTGCGTACCGTGCAGGCAGGGTGGCTTGTCACAAAGGAAGCCGGAAAGCGCGGCGGCTTTGCGGAGAAAATAGAGGCTGCAAGGCAGTGCGGCGTATCCGTGGTCGTGATCCGGCGGCCGGTCCACGAGGAAGGAATCTCGCTGGAAGAGGCAAAGAGACAGATGGATGCATACCGGACGGCCAGGCCGCCGGAAAACAGCGAAGCAGATGGCACGGGCAGACGTTTTCTCAGTATGATCGGCATGGGCATGGGCGGCGCAAAGCAGCTTACCCTGGAAGCCCTGGAAGTGCTGGAGCGTAGTGATATTGTGTTCGGTGCGTCCCGGATGCTCGCAGACCTGGCACCGTTGATCCGCGAAAAACATCAGGAAACCTATTACCAGCCGGAAAAGATTCTGGACTGGCTGGAAAAAAATAGAGCCTGTCAGCATGCCGTGGTGGTCTGCTCCGGGGATACCGGGTTTTACAGCGGAAGCGGCAGCATGATGCGGGAACTGAAAGCACGTTTTGGTGAAGTGGAATCCAGTCCTTATGAGGTAACGGTTTTTCCGGGCATTTCTTCTGTATCGGCCCTTGCGGCACGCTTTGGGATATCCTGGGACGATGCCTGTCTCGCCAGTGCCCATGGGCGGGACTGCGATGCGGCGGCGCTCCTCAAGGAGCATGAAAAAGTATTTCTGCTGTTGGACAGCAGTATGAATTTGAGACAGATCTGCCGGATCCTGAAGGATGCTGACATGGGAAATACCAGAATTTACGCGGGTATCCGTATGGGATATGAGGACGAACGTAAAATTTACGGAACAGCAGAAGAACTGACAGATATTGAGACGAACAGTCTGACGGCTGTATTTCTGGAGCGGGAAAAAGATGAGAGATGAATGGTTTATCCGGGGAGAAATCCCCATGACAAAAAGTGAAGTACGGGCAGTTTCCGTTTCCAGGCTGGAACTGCAGACGAACAGCATTGTGTATGATATTGGGGCAGGCACGGGATCTGTTTCCGTGGAGGCGGCACTTAAGGTGCCGAAGGGCCATGTGTATGCCTTTGAACAGAAGGAAGAGGGCTGTGCGTTGATCCGGGCAAACGCGGAAAAGGCGGGCTTAACCAATCTTACCGTGGTTCCGGGGAAAGCACCGGAGTCACTGGCTGGATACCCGGCCCCGGACCGGGTGTTCCTTGGCGGAAGCAGCGGCAATATGGAGGAAATCCTGGATCTGGTGACGGAATTAAACCCGGCAGTTCAGCTCGTGGTCAATGTGATCGCCCTGGAGAGCCTGAATCAGGCCATGGCATGGTTTCAGAAAAAGGGATGGGAGCCGGAGGTGGTCTGCATGCAGGTATCCCGGGCGGCAAAGCGCGGCCCGTACCACATGATGCAGGCGCAGAATCCGATCTATATCCTTGCGGCACAGGGGCAACAGACACAGCAATCACAGAACGTGCCGGTAGCGCCCGGACAGAACGGACGCGCGCAGCAAGATGCAGATTTTCCCCGTATCCTGTTGGCAGCTCCGGGAAGCGGCAGCGGCAAGACTCTTCTTATCACCGGCCTTCTGACCCTGTTTCAGAACCGCGGCATCCGCTGCCGTTCTTTCAAATGCGGCCCGGACTACATCGACCCGATGTTTCACAAATACGTTCTGGGTATCGACAGCTGCAACCTGGACAGCTTCTTTCTTTCGCAAGAGGAGCTGCAGGCGCTGTTTCGAAAACGGGCGGCAGACGCGGAGCTTTCCGTTCTGGAAGGCGTGATGGGCTATTATGACGGGATTGGCGGCAATTCCACTTCTGCCAGCACCTATGAGGTGGCAACAATAACCGATACTCCGGCCATTCTTGTGGTGAATGGAAAAGGCAGCAGCCTTTCTCTGGCGGCGCAAATCAAAGGATTTCTGGACTATCGGAAGGACAGCCATATTTGCGGTGTGATCTTAAATAAAACGAACAAAATGGTAGGCGAACGCCTGCGTCCGGAGATTGAAAAGCTGGGCGTGCGTTATCTTGGCGCGGTGCCGGTCTGTGAGATCATGGACATCAAGAGCCGCCATCTGGGACTCACGATGCCGCAGGAGCAGAGTGAACTGCGCGGGCATCTGAATGCCTTTGCGAAACAGCTGGAGGAGTATCTGGATGTCGATGGGATTCTGGAGCTGGCGGGATACTCCGGAGAGAAACTGCCGGAAGCCGGAAAAACTGAGCAATCCAACCAGACAGATTTGAACCAGGAAGAAACAAAACAGGATGAGATCCGCCCCATAGACTCGGAGAGTGAACCTCCTACCCGCCGCATGGCGGTAGCTATGGACGAGGCCTTCTGCTTCTACTATCAGGAAAATCTGGACTTTTTAAGACAGCACGGCTGGGAAGTGGTTCCGTTTTCTCCGCTCCACGATGTGGCATTGCCGGAGCAGGTTCATGCCATCTTACTGGGCGGCGGATACCCGGAGCTCTACGCAAAGGAGCTGTCTGCCAATGAGCCGATGCTTGTGTCCATCCGAAACGCTCATGCAGAGGGCATCAAAATTCTGGCGGAATGCGGCGGATTTCTGTATCTTCAGGAGCACCTGGAGGATGAAATGGGAAACTGCTGGCCTATGGCCGGACTGATCCACGCAGACGGATTCCGCACAGAAAAACTTGGCCGTTTCGGATATATTTCTCTGACGCAGAATGGCGCAGTACGGATCAAAGGGCATGAATTCCACTACTGGGAGAGCACCGCACCGGGATCAGCGTTTCGGGCAGAAAAACCGCAGTCGGACCGCGGCTGGGATTGTATGTACCGGACGGACAGTCTGCTAGCGGGCTTTCCGCATCTTTATTATTTATCCGGACCGGATCTGATCCTGAGCTTTTTATCCGGTCCTGAGGGAGAGGAAACAACATGATGCATCTTGTGACCGGCGCTTCCGCCAGCGGAAAATCCGCCTACGCGGAAAATCTGCTTGTACCTGCAAAGAGCGCAGAAAAATATTATATCGCCACCATGCGTCCCTGGGGCGCAGAAGGAGCGGCACGGGTGAAAAAGCACCGTGCCATGCGGGAGGGAAAGGGTTTTCAGACCATCGAAGCCTTCCACACACTGGATGCTTTACGCCTGCCGGAAAAGGGAAGCCTGATGCTGGAGTGCATGTCCAACCTGTTAGCCAATGAGCAGTTTGAGCTTGGCGGAACAGATGCGGAAATCCTGGACCGGATCCAACAGGGCATTCAGAATTTAAAGGAACAGACCGAAGATCTGATCATCGTGACGAACGAGATTTTTTCAGACGGATGCCGTTATGACGCAGAGACCGTCCGCTACATAAGACTTCTCGGAAACCTTAATATCCGGATGGCAGAGGAGGCGGATGCCGTAACAGAAGTTGTGTATGGAATTCCCATCCGCCGGAAAGGAGAAGATGCGAATGAGCAGCAATGAGAAAACCCTGCCTTCAATTCTGGAAAGCTTTGTGATCGCGTTTTCCATGTATTCCCGCATCCCTATGCCCTTTGTGGAGTGGAGTGAGTGCGGTATGAAGTACGCCTTCTGCTTTTTCCCGCTGATCGGTGTGGTGATCGGCGCGTGTGTCTGCGCCTTTTGCTGGCTGTCCGTGCAGGCCGGGCTTGGTATTCTGGCTTTTTCCCTTCTGGGAACGGCTGTCCCGCTGCTCATCACCGGAGGCATTCACATGGATGGATTTCTGGATGTGACGGATGCCAGAAGCTCCTTCCAGAGCCGGGAACGAAAGCTGGAAATCTTAAAGGACCCTCACGCCGGAGCCTTTGCCATTGCCGGGTGCGGTGTCTATCTGCTGCTGTACACGGCAGCCTTTTCAGAGCTGCGTCTGGAGGCCTTTCCGGCCATTGGCGGAATCTATGTGATGACACGGGCCCTGAGCGGTCTTTCGGTTCTCTGTTTCCCAAAGGCAAGAAAGGATGGACTGGCAGCTACGTTTGCCAAAGGAACCGGAAACGGAGCACCGGCAGTCAAAGCAGTGCTGGCAGTCTGGCTTCTGGTGGGAATTGCGTTTGTATTTCTGGTATCCGGTACCGTCACGGCAGTGGTCCTGACAGTGGCAGCAGCGGCAGTGTTTCTCTGGTATCATCACATGGCCATGCATGAATTTGGCGGAACCACCGGTGATCTGGCCGGATACTTTTTACAGACCGCGGAGCTGGTGATGGTTGCGGCACTGGCCGTGTGCGGCCGCCTGTAGGCAGGCATGACGTTGGCAGTGCTCCGACATGAATTCGGTGAGATGTACAGGGCCTGCCGCGAAAAAGGAAACTACAGTAAGGAGTTTACATAGCATGATTCTGATTATCGGAGGAAGCTTTCAGGGAAAGAAAGCATATGCAGCACAGATCTGCAAAGACGGAAGGATCCTTGCCGATTTTCAGGACCGCATCCGCGCGGTACTGGAAGCCGGGGAAGATCCGGAAGCGTTTACTCGACAGCTTCTCACAGACCCGCCCGCGGTGATCACGCTGGATGAGGTGGGCTGCGGCATAGTCCCGCTGGAGAAGTCAGAGCGGGACTACCGCGAGGCCGTGGGCCATGCCGGACAGATGTTAGCGGCAGCGGCAGCAGAGGTTTACCGGATGCAGTGCGGCATTGCAGTCCGGATCAAATAAAAGAAAAAAGGAATGTAAAGCAGCATGAGATTAACACAGCTTTGGATGGAATATGCGGCAGCAGCCTGTATTGGCTTTCTGATCGACTTTATCGTGGGAGATCCGCAGGGACTCTGGCACCCGGTCTGCGGGATCGGCAGCCTGATTTCCCGTATGGAAAAGAAGCTTCGAAAGAATACGGAAGATACCCCGCAGAATCTGCTTCTGGCCGGGGCGGCGCTGGCCGTGACCATTCCCTGTATGACGGTGATGATTACGGCAGTGCTTCTGCTGGCAGCAGGCTTCATCCATCCTTATCTCCGTTTTGTCCTCATGTGTGTGCTGGATGGCTGGATCCTTGCGGCCCGCTCGTTGAAAACGGAGAGCATGAAGGTATACCGGCGACTGAAGGAGAAGGATTTAAACGGCGCCCGCTATGCGGTATCCATGATCGTTGGGCGTGATACAGAGAGACTGACGGCAGAGGGCGTCACCAGGGCGGCGGTGGAGACTGTGGCGGAAAATGCGTCGGACGGTGTCATTGCCCCTCTGTTATTTCTGCTCTTTTTCGGTCCGGTTGGGGGCTTCTTTTATAAGGCAGTCAACACCATGGATTCCATGGTTGGGTATAAAAACGAGAAGTACCTGTATTTCGGCCGCGCGGCGGCGAAGCTGGATGACCTGGTCAATTATATTCCGGCGAGGCTTACCGGCCTGGCCTTTGCGGCGGCGGCCTGCCTGATCCCCGGAATGAGCGGCAAAAACGCATTTAAAATCTGGCGGCGGGACCGCAGAAACCATAAGAGCCCGAATTCGGCCCAGAGTGAATCGGCCTGCGCCGGGGCACTGGGCGTACAGCTGGCGGGGGATGCCTGGTATTTTGGCGAGCTGTATCATAAGCCTGCCATCGGCGATGCCCTTCGCCCGATAGAACCGGAGGATATCCCGAGAGCCAACCGCCTGATGTATGTGGCCTCGGTTCTGACTCTGGTAGTCTGTGCGGCGGCAGTGGCGCTGATCTGTTGTATGTTCGCACCGGGAGGTATGGGACTATGAAAAAACAGCAGATAACCACCTGTCAGCCGGACAAGGCGGTCCGGCACGGCGGAGATATTTACCGAAATCCGGTCCGGTATGATTTCTCCATCAATTTGAATCCCCTTGGCATGCCGGAGGGGGTGAAACGGAGGCTGAAAGAAACTGTGGAGGACTGGGGACGCTATCCGGATCCGCAGTGTGAAGCGCTTACGAGAGCACTTGCCGATTATCATCAGATTGCGGCAGACAGGATCCTCTGCTCCAACGGTGCGGCCGATCTCATTTACGGGCTGGTGCAGACCATAAAGCCAAGGCAGGCACTTTTGCTTTCACCGGGATTTGCAGAGTACGAGCAGGCACTTGCCCGGTCAGGCTGTGAGATCCGCTACAGCCGTCTTTACCCGGAAAACGGTTTTCTTCCGGATGTGCAGCAGCTTTGTGAGCAGATCACGCCGGATACGGACCTTATCTTTTTCTGCAATCCCAATAATCCGACCGGGCATGCCGTTCCCAGGGAACAGATCCTGCAGATCGCAAAGCGCTGTGAGGAGACCGCAACCAGGCTGATCCTGGATGAATGCTTCTGTGACCTTCTGGATCACCCGGAAGCATACAGTGTTGTACCGGAAGCAGAGCATTTTCCGGGGCTGTTTATTCTGAGAGCGTTTACCAAAACCTATGCAATGGCGGGGCTGAGACTGGGCTACGGGATCTGTGCGGACCGCGGGCTTTTGCGCAGGCTTTCTGCAGGACGCCAGCCCTGGAGCATTTCCGTGCCGGCCCAGGAGGCAGGATGCGCGGCACTGCGGGAAAGCGTCTATTTAAACGAAGCAAGGGAGCTTTTAAAAGCAGGAAGGGTATATCTTACCCGGGAGCTTCGCAGAATGGGATTTCTGGTTTACGATTCCGATATCAATTTTATTTTGTTTTTTTACGGGCAAGAACCAAGGCCTCTCCACTTGTATGAGGCATGTTTAAAGCGGGGGATCCTGCTGCGGGACTGCAGCAATTTTACGGGACTTGCCTGTGGATATTACCGGATCTGCGTAAGCGGACAGAAGGAAAACCAGATCCTGGTCCATACTCTGGAGCAGATTCTGGAGGAAACAGGAAAATAATCAAAGGAGAAGGCAGATCATGAACTTATATCGGATCATCCTTGTGGACGATGAGGAGGAAGTGCGCAAGGGCATCATACGAAAGATTGACTGGAATCACCTGGGGTTTGAGGTGGTCGGAGATGCAGAGAACGGAGCAGAGGCATTGGAAAAGATTGAACAGCTGGAGCCGGAGGTAGTCATGACGGATATCCGTATGCCGTTTATGGACGGTCTGGCGCTGACAGAACGGATCCGGCAGAAGTACCCGTCCATGAAGGTGCTGATCTTTTCCGGCTTCGATGACTTTGAGTATGCGCAGCAGGCCATTAAGCTGAACGTGACGGAGTATATTTTAAAACCGGTGAACGTGGAGGAGCTTTCTGAAATCCTCACCCGGGTCAGAAAAAATTTGGATGAGGAGATCAGCCAGCGGCGCGATGCGGCTCTTCTGCGGGAGAGCTATCAGAAAAGTCTGCCGATCCTCCGTGCGGTATTCTTAAACGATCTGATGAGGGGAACTGCCGATTCCGGTATGATCGAAGAGAAGCTTAAGGAATACAGTGTAGACATTCTTCATGCAAAAAAATGGCTGACGGCGCTGATCCATATTGAGGCAGAGAACGCGGAAGGACCGAACGCCCTGCAAAAGGAGCTGATCCCGATCTCCGTGCGGCAGATCGCGGAGGACCATTTAAGAGATTACTGCCGGTTTACCATCTTTAACTCGTCGGCCGGCATTACTCTGATCGCGGCCATTGATGAGAACAATTCCCAGACCGGTCTTCTGGATCACCTGGGAGATATCTGCAAGGAGTGCCGGAGAGTTCTGGAGGTCACGGTGACCATTGCGGTGGGACACAGCTGCCAGAAGCTTTCCGAACTCAGCCGGATGTATCAGTCTGCGGTGGATGCACTGGGCTACCGGAGTATTGTCGGTGTGGGCCAGACGATTTATATCAATGATGTAGAACCGGTAAGCCGCGGCAAACTGAAATTTGACAATGCGGATGAAAATGATTTCATCACAGCGGTGAAATTCGGCCCGGAGGAAAAAATCCGGGAAACCATACACAGTCTGATGACACGCATGGATGATGCCCGGGTACATGTCAGACAGCAGCAGCTGTACATGCTTTCTCTGTTTAACTGCGTGACCCGTCTGATGCAGCAGTATGATCTCACCACCCGTGAGATTTTTGATACGGAAAAACAGTATCTGGATATCCAGGCAGCCATTGGAAAGCCGGAGAAATTTGAATCGTGGATCCTGGGTGTATCTTTCAGGATCCATGAGGGCATAAACCGGGAACGTGACAATACCACCAAGAAGGTGATCCTGGAAGCGCGGCGCTACGTTGAAAACCATTATCAGGATCCCTCTCTTTCTGTGGAAATGATCTGCCGGGAGCTTCATATGAGTCCGGCTTATTTTTCCACGATGTTCCGCAAGGTAACGGGCCAGACGTACATTGCCTACCTGACGGAGGTGCGTCTGCAGAAGGCAGTGGAGCTCTTAAATGAGACTGATGACAAGACCTATGTGATTGCCCAGAAGGTGGGATATCAGGAGCAGAATTATTTCAGCTACGTGTTCAAGAAGCGCTTCGGTATTTCACCGACGAAATACCGCGGCACCCAGAATGGCTGATGAGGAGGCGCTATGGCAAAGAAAAAACTGACGGAATTTTTCAGCCGTGTCAGCATCCGCTCTACCATCTATCTGTATTTCACCATCAGTGCGCTGACGGCCCTGATCCTGATGGGGATTTCGTTCTACGGGCGTCTGGTAGGGCAGATGACGGCGGCCATCCAGGAGGAAAACCAGACGATGCTGGCTCAGGTAAACCATTCGGTAGATTCCTACCTGCGTACCATTATGAAGCTGTCGGATTCCCTCTATTATGACGTCATAAAGAATGCGGATCTTTCCACGGAGAGTATCCATAACGAGCTGAACCTTCTTTACGATAACAACCGGGACTGTGTGTCTAATATTGCGCTGTTTTCAAGGCAGGGAGAGCTGATCGATACCTTTCCGGCAGCACGCTTAAAGACCGGGCTGGATGTGACAGCGGAGGACTGGTTTACGGATACGCTGGAGCGCACGGAAAATCTGCACTTTACGACGCCGCATGTACAGTATATTTTTGACAGTGATGAAAACCAGTATACCTGGGTCATTACCATGACCCGTGCGGTGGAGATCACGAAGGGCGTTTCGGCCGAGCAGGGTATTTTACTGATCGACATTACCTATGGAAGCTTAAAGCAGCTGTTAGACAGCATCACCATGGGAAATCACGGCTACCTTTATCTGGTGAGTCCGGGCGGACAGCTGATCTACCACCCGCAGATGCAGCTGATCGACGCGGGGCAGATGCAGGAAAATTTCCGGGCTGCTGCCGGTTACCGCGATGGCAACTGCCGGGAGTCCTATCAGGGCGAGATCCGGGATGTGACGGTCAAATCGGTGGGCTATACAGGCTGGAAGCTGGTGGGCGTTACACCTGAAAAAGAAAGCTATCTGAATACGTTAAAGACCAAACTGTTTATGGTATTTCTGATCGCGCTGTTCCTGTTTATGCTGATGATCATCAATGCATCGATTTCCTCCCGCATTACCATCCCGATCCGGGAGCTGGAAAAATCAGTCAACGCGCTGGAGAACGGGAACCTGGATGTGGAGGTTTATCAGGGCGGATCCTATGAGATCCGGCATCTGGGGCGTTCCATAGGTGACATGGCGCGCCAGATCAAGGTGCTGATGCAGGACATTGTGGCAGAGCATGAATCCAAGCGCAAAAGCGAATTTGACACGCTCCAGTCCCAGATCAATCCGCATTTTCTTTACAATACCCTGGATATCATCGTGTGGATGATTGAGAACGAACAGAAGTCGGAGGCGGTCCGGGTGGTTACGGCCCTGGCCCGTTTCTTCCGCATCAGCTTAAGCAAGGGAAAGAGTATCATTCCCGTGCGGGACGAATTAGAGCATGTGCGCAACTATCTGATGATCCAGCAGATGCGTTTTAAGAACAAGTTCACCTATACCATTGACGCGGCGCCGGAGGTTCTGGGGTATGCAAGTCTGAAGCTGATGCTGCAGCCGCTTGTGGAAAACGCAATCTATCATGGCATGGAATTTAAGGACGGGGACGGCATCATTGAAATAAAAGCAGAACAAAAGGAAGACGGACTTTGGTTTACCGTGCTGGATAACGGCCTTGGCATGACGGAGGAACAGGTAGAAAATCTTCTGACGGATCACGCGCATGTTTCCTCAAAGCGCGGCTCCGGGATCGGCGTTAAAAATGTGAATGAGCGGATAAGACTGTATTTCGGAAATGAATACGGACTGTTTATTGAGTCGGAGCCGGATGAGGGCACCACGATCCGCATCCATCTTCCGGCGGTGGATTACCGGGAAATTCAGGAAAAGGAGAAAACGGTATGAGAAAACGGGATACATGGCTCTGGGTCATTTATGGGTTCGTACTGCTCTTTCTGTATCTGATTTCTTCTACGGATCTTCTGATCAAGGAGCGGAAAAACGAAATTTATCCGGTTTCGGTGATCCTGGATGACACGACGGATGAGTCTTACCAGAATTTTAAGAAGGGCGTGGACCGGGCAGCCATTGAGCTGAATGCGGATGTAAGCATGATCACGCTGTATGAGGGCGGTGATGCTTCCCAGCAGATCGAGCGGATGGCAAGAGAACAGCAGGACGGTGCGAGGGCACTGATCGTGATGCCTGTGGAGGAATCTGCCCTGGAATCCGCCCTGGCGGATAAACGGGTACAGATCCCGCTGGTGCTTGTCAATGCTGAGCTTCCGCGGGATAAGGTATCAGCAGTGGTTTCCACCGATTACGATGCCATGGGACAGAATCTTGCCAGACAGGCTCTGAATGAGCATGGAAACCAGATTCCTTATTATCTGTTTTACAGCTCCAGAAAATCGGCGGCCCGACGGCATTTTCAGGATGGCGTGGAATCGGTTCTGCGTGGGGGCGGCTGTGAAATCAAGAAATTTGAGCGTCACGGTGACGGAAGCATCCGCAAGATCGTGGAAGAGCTGGTTTACCCGGAATCCGCCCAGGCAGTGATCATTGCCCTGGATGCGGAAACGCTTCTTGAGACGGCACAGATCCTGGCCGATAGCAGTGTATATCCGGAGCATGTCAGCGGTCTGTACGGCCGCGGGACTGCCACGCCGCTTTTGAATTATCTGGACCGCGGCGTGATAAGCGGGCTTAGTGTGACAGATGATTTCAGTACCGGATACTTAAGCGTCCGGCGTGCCGTGGAGATTTTGTCCAATCAGAAAACGGAAGAGGCAACGGTGCTGGAGAGCTATTATATCCGGAAAGAAGACCTGCGCAGCCCGGAATTCGAGAAAATGCTTTATCCCATTGAGTAGGAGGCGGTTCGTAATGAAAAAACACAGGAATAAGAAAAAATGTGACCGGAAGATAGTTTCTGCGGCCTGCATGGCCCTGGCCTGCATATTGCTTTCCGGCTGCCGTGCGGGAGCAGTCTCAGAGAAGAAGCATGCGATCCGCATCGGAGTAAGCCTGTACCGGGCAGATGATACCTTTATCGGTAATATCCGGTCGGAGCTGGAAAAGAGGGCAAAGGAATATGAACAGGAGACGGGCATCAAGGTGACACTGGACATTCAGGATGCCAAGGGAAATCAGTACGTCCAGAATAAGCAGGTGGAACGCTTTATATCGCTGGGCTGTGATACGCTCTGTGTCAATCCGGTGGACCGCACAACCTCCTCTGGGATCATAGATGCGGCAGCGGCTGCTGATATACCGGTAGTGTTTTTTAACCGGCAGCCCGTCGAGGAGGATATGGATCGCTGGGACAGGCTTTACTATGTTGGTGCGGATGCCAAAGAATCCGCGGTACTGGAGGCGGAAATCGTGGCGGACCAGTATGAAAAGGATCCGGCTTCCCTGGACAAAAACGGGGACGGTGTTATCAGCTATGTACTGCTGGAGGGAGAAAGCAATCACCAGGATTCCCTGATCCGGACAGAGTGGTCTGTCCAGACGTTAAAGGACCGGGGCGTCCCTATTGAAAAAATCACCGGAGGCATTGCCAACTGGGAGCGCTCTCAGGCCTCGGCCCTGATGGAGCAGTGGCTGGAGCTGTATCCGGATACGATTGAGCTAGTTCTCAGCAACAACGACGATATGGCTCTGGGAGCGATTGATGCCCTGGACCGTGCCGGAGGAAAGAAAATCAGCGTTGTGGGGATTGACGGAACTACGCAGGGACAGGATGCCGTGCAGAGCGGAAAGATGCTGGGAACTGTGTCGTCGGATAAAACCGGCTATGCGAATGCTATCTTTACGATTGCCGCTGCAGCCGGAATGGGTGAACCAATTCCGGGCGAAATTACGCTGGACAAAGGAAAATATTACTGGAGCCGGCAGAATAATGTCGTAAAAGAGAAAATAAATCCATAAAAAATTGTATAATCGAAAAAATTCAATAATCCAGGAAAGAAAATCCTATGGAAAAATGCACAATCCACCATTATAATAAGCTTGTCAGATGGAGAAAGTAAACAAAAACTTACAAACATGACAATTTTATTTAAGGGAGGATTTACATTATGAAATTAACTAAAAAAGTAACCGCAATGGCAATGGCATCCTGCATGATCCTGTCCATGACAGCATGTGGCGGAAGCAAACCGGCTGAGACCACCGCAGCAGCTACCGAGGCCGCTACTACTGAGGCAGCAAAAGAGGCAGAGACCACCGCAGCAGAAGTGAAAGAGGCAGCAGGCGGCGATTTTTCCGATAAGAAAGTCGGCATTTCCATTTATAAATTCGATGATAACTTCATGACTCTGTACCGTACCGAGCTGGAGAGATATTTAACCGAGGAGCTTGGCTTCAAGAAAGAAAACATCACCATCCAGGATGGTAAGGGCGATCAGGCAGAGCAGACAAACCAGATCCAGAACTTCATCGCTTCCGGCGTTGACGTTATGATCCTGAACCTGGTACAGGCTTCCTCCGCACCGCAGGTAACCGATATGTGTAAGGATGCAGGTATCCCGGTTGTTTACATCAACCGTGAGCCGGATACCGCAGAGGAAGAGAGATGGGCTTCTGACAGCATCAGCGCAACCTATGTTGGTGCAGATGCAAGACAGTCCGGTACCTATCAGGGTGAAGAGATCGTTGAGACCGCTAACAAGGGCGATATCAACGGCGATGGCAAAGTAAGCTACATCATGGTTCAGGGCGATCCGGAGAACGTAGATGCACAGTACAGAACCGAGTTCTCTGTAAAGGCACTGACCGATGCAGGTCTGGAAGTTGAAGAACTTCTCCTTCAGAGAGGTGACTGGGATCAGGCAAAGGGCCAGCAGATCGTTCAGGATGCTTTAACCCAGTTCGGCGACAAGATCGAGGTTGTTTTCTGTAACAACGATGCAATGGCACTTGGCGCACTGCAGGCGATCGATGCAGCAGGCAGAAAAGTAAATGAGGATATCTATCTGGTAGGTGTTGACGCTCTGACTGAGGCTGTTCAGGATATCACCGAGGGCAAGATGACCGGTACCGTATTCAACGATTACATGGGCCAGGCAAAGACCGCAGCAGACATGGCTGTGAAGTTCTTAAACGGCGAGACTGTTGATCCGGTTAACATGGTTGACTATGTAAAGGTTACTCCTGACAATGCAAAGGATATTCTTGACATCATCAAATAGTCAGACTCTGACCTGTGATTTACAGTGATTCATGCTTCGGGTGTGTCGTCTGACACACCCGATTTTTAAAGAGACCGGCTTTGAATCTGGTCTGGAATCAGAAAGGAGAGAATGGGATGGCAGAGTACAGGTTGGAAATGAAGGGAATCTGCAAAAGCTTCCCGGGTGTCAAAGCCCTTGACGGGATCAACTTAAGAGTCCGTCCCGGTACTGTTCACGCACTGATGGGAGAGAACGGAGCCGGAAAATCAACGTTGATGAAATGCCTGTTTGGAATTTATAAAATGGATGAAGGTGAAATCTATCTGGATGGCGAAAAGATGACGATCCTGAATCCGGATGATGCATTACACAAAGGACTGGCTATGGTTCATCAGGAACTGCAGCCGATCCCGGAGCGGACGATCGCGGAGAATATGTATCTTGGCCGCTATCCGCTGAAATCGGTGGGACCGCTCAAGTACATTGACCATAAGACCATGAATGAAGAAGCAGCCAAATGGCTGGAAAATATCAAAATGCCTTACGATCCGAAAGCAAAGCTTGGCACGCTTTCTATTGCTCAGATGCAGTCTGTCGAGATCGCAAAGGCCGTATCCATGAATGCGAAAGTAGTGATCCTGGACGAGCCGACGTCTTCCCTTACGGATAACGAGGTAGACGCTCTGTTCCGTATTGTCCGGGATCTTAGATCCAGAGGCGTATCCATGATCTACATCTCCCATAAGATGGCTGAGATCCGTGAGATCGCCGATGATATTACCATCATGCGTGATGGCACGTATGTTGGTACCTGGGAAGTAAAAGACATCAGTGATGATGAAATCGTCCGCCAGATGGTAGGACGTGAGCTGACCAATGTATATCCGCCTAAGGAAGATACCATCAAGGATGATGTGATCCTTGAAGTGAAGGATCTGTGCAGCATCCACGAGCGGTCCTTCCAGCATATCAGCTTCCAGTTAAAGAAGGGTGAGATCCTGGGCTTTGGCGGACTGGTCGGAGCGCAGAGAACCGAGCTGATGGAGGCTATTTTCGGAATGCGGCATATCAAGAGTGGAGAGGTGCTTGTTCACGGAAAACCGATCCAGGTTTCCAGACCGCGTGATGCGATCGGAGATGGTATCGGAATGATCACGGAGGACCGCCGCGGAACCGGTATCCTTGGATGCCTTTCCATTGCAGATAACGTATCCATCTCCTCCCTGAACAATTATCTGAAGATCGGCCCGATGCTTGACACCAAAAAGATCGAGGATCTTGTAAAGGATAATGTCGCAAAACTGAGAATCAAGACGCCGAGCAGCAAAACGCTGATCCAGTCTCTTTCCGGAGGAAACCAGCAGAAGGTCATCATTGCCCGCTGGCTGGCCAACAATCCGGACGTGCTGATCATGGATGAGCCGACCCGTGGTATCGATGTCGGCGCTAAGTATGAGATCTACCAGATCATGATCGAGCTGACCAGACAGGGCAAATCGATCATCATGATCTCCTCCGAAATGCCGGAGTTGATCGGTATGTCACACCGGATCCTGGTAATGTGTGCCGGCAAGCTGACCGGTGAGGTATCCGGAGAGGAAGCAACTCAGGAGAATATCATGAGTATGGCTACTCAGTTTAATTAAGGAGGATACGAGCATGAATAAGAAAAATATCGATATTAAGAAAACACTGCTGGACAATGGAATCATCATTGTACTGCTTCTGCTGGTACTGCTCACCGGCATCACGAAGGATAATTTCTTCTCCTGGAACAACTTATCCAATATTTCCGTAAACACAGCAGCCCGCGTCATCATTGCATTCGGCGTCAGCGGCTGTCTGATCACGAAAGGTACGGACCTTTCCGCAGGACGTATGGTAGGTCTTGCTTCCTGTATCGCAGGTACCTTACTTCAGACCGCAGACTACAGCGGTAAGTTTTTCCCGAACCTGGGCGATATGCCAGTATTCGGAGTCCTGCTGTTATGTGTCCTGATCTGTGCCATCTTTGGCCTGATCAACGGTATTGTAATCGCTTACCTGAATGTACCGGCTTTCATCGGTACCCTGGGCATGCAGCTGGCTGTCTATGGTATCTGCCTGGTTTATACCAACGCAACACCGCTTGGCGGCTATCGTAAGGCATATACCGCAATCGCAACCGGCAAGCTGTTCGGACAGCTTCCGTATATGTTCATCATTGCATTTGTGATCGGTCTGATCATGTGGTTCGTATTTAACTATACCCGTCATGGCAAATACATGTACGCGATCGGCGGCAATGAGGCTGCTGCTGAGGTTTCCGGCGTTAACGTAAAGAAAACCAAGATCATCATCTACGTAACCGCAGCCGCTCTGTATGCGATCGCAGGCTTCCTTCTCGGCGCAAAGGCCGGCGGTGCCAGCGTTAACATGGGTCAGGGTTACGAGCTGGAGGCAATCGCAGCCTGCACCATCGGCGGTGTATCCGTAAACGGTGGTATCGGCCGTATCTCCGGTGTTGTCATCGGTGTTCTCGTATTCGAGCTGCTGAAATCCTCCATGCAGTTCCTTGGAATCCCGACCAACTATCAGTACATTGTACAGGGTATCGTTATCATCGTAGCGATTGCACTGGATATCCGCAAATACATCGCGAAGAAGTAATCTTTTATGATCACGTATCGAAAAAAGCAGGGAGTTCTGCAGTTTTGCAGCAGAACTCCCTGCTTCTTTTTCGTTGTCCTTTCAGCGCGTCTGGCTCAGCCTGCTGTTCTGGTATTTTCCGGAGAAGGTTACATCTTCCCCGAACCAGGACGGAGGCACAAAGTGCTCCGCCGCTTCGATATTCGGAAATTCTACCTCCGCCAGCATCAGCCCTTTATAGGTCCCGGAAAAAACATCGAGCTCGATCACAAGCCCGGTTCCGCTGATCGGCTTTTTATAGCGTGTCTTTGTGATGATGATGCCATCGGCCTTTGAGAGCAGATGCTCATAGGCTTCCTTTGTAAGCGGAAGATTGTACTCCTCCCGCGCAAGGAGCCCTTTTGATTTATAGGTGAGCACATAGGAATCATTTTCCCTGCGGACGCGTACAACCGGCTCGGTGCAGAGATAAGCCTGCTCCATCTGAACGGCCTCCCAGGTGTCATAGTCTGAGGGCGGTGCAGTGACCAGATACTTTCTTTCAATTTCCATAAGAATATTTCCCGGACTGTATTTTGTGATATTATATAAAAAATACAGTGATTTCCTTTCTTTGTTTTACATGAAGTATACACGAAAATGTTGGAAAGCGGAAGAGGATGTGTTATGATAAGAGTGTTTTTGTTACAGTCCGTGCTGTCTCTGCGGACTGCAGCTGTTTGAAAACGAGATGTCACCGGATGGTGGGAATCACGTAAATAATACAGGACAGAGAGGACGAAAATCAGATCATGAAGCATATCAGGCATTATTTCTGTACGGCTTTGCTTGGCACGGCGGTGCTTACTGCCTGTAGCGGCGCAGAAAAGGTGAAAAGTAACACACCGGTACAGATCACGATGTGGAACTATTACAATGGGGCACAGAAAGAGGAGATGGACCGACTTGTACAGGAGTTCAATGATACGGTTGGGCTGGAACAGAAAATCGTGGTGGAATCTGTCAGCAAAGGAAGCGTATCGGAACTTGAGGATGCGGTGCGTGACAGTACGGACGGAAAGACCGGAAGTGATCCGCTTCCGGATTTCTGCTCTGCCTATGCGGACGCGGCATATGACCTCTGGAAAAAGGATAAAATTTCGGACTTTCGTCCTTATCTGACGGATGAGGAGTATGACAGCTATATTTCAGGCTATCTGGAGGAAGGTAATTTTGGAACCAATGCGGCCATGATGATTTTTCCGGTGGCCAAATCAACGGAAGTGCTGACGATCAACAGTACCGCCTGGGAACCGTTTGCCAGCGAGACCGGTGCTTCACTGGAGGAGCTTTCCACATGGGAGGGACTTGCTCAGACAGCAAAAGCATATTATGAATGGACCGATGCAAAGACGGAGACACCCAATGACGGCCAGGCCTTCTTTGGGCGCGATTCCTTCGCAAATTATATTCTCATTGGAAGTCATCAGCTCGGACATACTATTTATTCCGGTGAAAACGGAAGTATATCCGTGGATGTGGATCCGGACACTATGCGCCGCCTCTGGGATAACTTCTATGTGCCTTACATCAGCGGTTATTATCTGGAGGAGGGGAGATTCCGCAGCGATGACCTGAAAACAGGAAAGCTGATCGCCTATGTCGGATCTTCCAGCGGAGCTGTCTATGCGCCGGATCAGGTGACTTATGATGATGGCTCGACCGAGACAATCCGGTGTGACATCCTCCCGCTGCCCGGCTTTGCGGGAGCGTCTTCCTGCGCAGTCCAGCAGGGAGCCGGTGCGGTTATGTTCCGCACGGATGAGAAAAAAGAAAAAGCCGTTGTCACATTTTTAAAATGGCTGACCAGGGAAGAAAACAATATCCCATTCTGTATGGCATCCGGATATCTTCCGGTAACAAAAACTGCCAGTGATGTGGAGCGATGCATTTCCTGCATGAAGGAGCATAACCTGGAACTCGACCCGAATGTAGAGACTATGCTGAAAACAGCGATCCCGCAGGTTAAGGAATATCGTCTTTATACGACAACTCCGTTTCCCGGCGCCCAGGATGCGAGAAAGGTGATTGATTCTACACTGCCGGAACGTGCCATGTCAGACCGGCAAAAGGTTCTGGAGCTCATAAGCTCCGGGATGTCCCTGGAGGCAGCGGTTTCGGAATGCAATACAGAAGAGGCATTTGAAAGCTGGTGTGAAGACACAAAAGCGCAGCTTATAAATTTGAAGTGATGAGGTTGAGCGTATGAAAAAAACACGGTCTATGAAGTGGAGGCTTGTGATTCCATTTTGTCTGATCCTGATTTTTCAGACTATTTTCATGATGGCATTTCTATCCACCGGAAATGTTGCCCAAGGCCTTTATCAGACAGAACTCCGTTCATTGAAAAAGGATGTGGAAAACAGCGGGCTTCTTCTGGAGCGGGAGGTGCTGCAGCACTGGATGAATGACATCCGAAGCTCGGTGACGATCCAGACAACGATCCAGAGTGTCCTTAAGGAAGAGGGGAAAAAAGCATCAGACATTTCCCATGACTGGGAGCTCAATGAGCGGATCATAGGGGAAATCATGCCGGATGTCCTGGAACTGCTCCACCGAAGCTATGGCAACAGTATTTATGTGGTCCTGGACGGTCCCTCTGCACAGCAGAGTGCCGAAGGCCATCAGGCCGGTATTTCCGTGCTGGATACGGACAGCAGCAGCTTTGCCGCGGATAATTCCGATCTCCAGCTTTCCCGTGGCGCTGCTGTTATCTCAAAGCAGTTTAAGATTCCATTGGCCAGCGACTGGAAGCTTGATTTTGACATGTCAGAAGAGATAGGATCTGGCTTTTACAATCCGTATTTTCTGACAAAGGGACAGAAGCTCAAAGGTAATATTGCTCGCTTTGCCTTCCTGGGGCCCATATCCGGCGCACTGCAGGCAGATACGGACGGGGTCAGTTACTCTATACCGCTGACAGCAGAAGACGGCACGGTGATCGGTGTTCTCGGCGGAACCATGCTGAAGGAGCAGATTTATTCACTTCTGAAAAATGAACTGCTTCACAAAGATGAGGACACCATCCTGATGCTCGCGAAAAGGGGAGAAAATGAAACGGTCCTGACCCCGGTCCTGACGTACGGTATGTCCTTTCACCGGTCCTTTGAAGGCATGAACGGAATCGGCGGGACTGCCACCAGGTGGAATGACATTCAGAAAACACAGGATCAGAACGGAGACTGGTGGTATCTTGCATCCAGGGAGCTTCCGGTATATGGGCGCGATTCCGCGTTTTACAGAACGAGCTGGCAGATCGTGGTGCTCAGGCGTCAGAGCGTGATGCGCTCCTTCTATCAAAAGCTTCTGAACGGCCTTCTTTCCGGCTGTGCGTTCGCCATGATCCCCGGGATTTTGTTTGCCCTGATGTATGGAACGTACTTCAGCCTGCCGATCCGCAGGCTGATCTGCCAGCTGCGCTCTGCGGAGGATGATTCCCGGATCCATCTTCAGCCAACCTATATCAGCGAGCTGGATGAGCTGAGCCACGCGATTGAATATCTGAGCGCAGATGTGGCGGAATCGGCCCTGCGTATATCCAGGATCCTGGAAGGCTCCGGTGTTCCCATTGGCGTATTTGAATATCTGCCAGACCGGAAAAAGGTATTCTGCAGCCGGACTCTGTTTGAGCTTCTCGGACTTGAACAGACGGATCGGGATTATACGTACCTGGAAGAGACCGGCTTCCGGAAGATGATGCAGATCCTGGGGCCTGGGGTTAAGGAGCACCAGGATGTCCGGCTTTATCATCTGAAGGCGAACGGAAAGGAACGCTATTTCCGCTTAAAAATCGTCCGGGCGGAAAATGGCAATGAGACAGGCGTCCTGCTTGATGTGACAGAAGAACTGGAGTACCAGAAACGTCTGGAGTTGGAGCGTGACTACGATCCGCTGACAGAGCTTTATAACCGGCCGGCCTTCCGCAGAAATACGCTAAAGCTTCTGCAAAGCGGAAGGATCAGCTGCGGTGCCATGCTGATGTGGGATCTGGATAATCTGAAATATGTCAACGATAACTATGGTCATGAGATGGGAGACCGCTATATCCGTCTGTTCGCAGATCAGCTGAAAACCCTGAACCGGTACGGTGCTGTGGTAGAGCGCCATTCCGGCGATGAATTTATGGCGTTTCTCTGCGGAAGCAGTGAGGAAGAACTACGCGGTATCCTTTGTGAGCTGCGCACCGTAGTGTGCGCAGCCAGCCTGAAGGTGTCCGACCAGTATGAGCTTCCGCTGCGCGCCTCAGCGGGGGTTACCTGGTATCCGCGCCAGGCCCGTGATTTTGAAACGCTTGTCCGGTATGCCGATTTTGCCATGTACATGGCAAAGCACAGTACCAAGGGCGTACTTCAGGAATTTGATCTGGAAAGCTATCAGAAGAATTCCTATCTTTTGTCCGGGCAGGAGGAGATCAACCGTCTTCTCGAGCAGGATGATGTCCCATTTGCGGCACAGCCGATCGTCTGCCGTGACGGAAGTCTGTATGGATATGAGCTGCTGATGCGTCCGGAAACCAGGAATTTCAAAAATATCCAGGAGGTTTTGAATCTGGCCAAGCGTCAGGCAAAGCTTCCGCAGTTTGAACGACTGACCTGGGTTGGCGCCTTCCGGTGGCTTTTTACACACAAGGCTGAAATACCATCCGACTGCCATATCTTCATCAATTCCATTGCCAATGTATCTCTTGACCCGGATTGCATGAATGAACTGCTCCGGAAATATCCGGATTTTCTGAAACATGTTGTCGTGGAGATCACGGAGGGAGAGGCCATTAGCAGCCGTGATATGGAATTCAAAATGGAGACCATCCGCCGGACCGGAAGCTTGATCGCGCTGGATGATTTCGGAAGCGGATACAGCAGTGAGGGAACGCTCCTGAATATGGAGGTGAACATTGTAAAGCTGGATATGGGACTGGTCAGCGGAATCGATAAAAACCGGGACAAGCAGGAGCTTGCCGCAAACCTGATCCACTACTGCAAGGAACGCAATATCCTGGTACTTGCAGAGGGTGTGGAGCGGATCGAGGAGGTTCACACTATGCTGCTTCTGGGAGCTGATCTCTTCCAGGGTTATTATTTCGGACGGCCGGAGCTGGAAATCCGTCCGGTAAACCCATATGTGATCGAAAAAATGCGTAAGTTATTGCAAAAATAGGACTGGTAATTATAAAAAGTCTATGCTATAATGGTGAATTGAAGTGTGGCGCCCTGCCGGGACGGCCATACATAGATGTAAGGAGGAACCCATATTATGAGTTTACAGGTAGAAAAATTAGAAAAAAACATGGCGAAATTAACCGTAGAAGTACCGGCAGAGCAGTTTGAGGCAGCTCTTAAAACTTCCTATAACAAGAATAAAAACAAGTTTAACATTCCTGGCTTCCGTAAGGGCAAAGCACCGCAGGCAATGATCGAGAAGATGTACGGTGTCGGCGTATTTTACGAGGATGCTGTAGATGAGGCAATCAACGCTTCTTATCCGGATGCTGCAAAAGAGAGCGGTCTTGAGATCGTTTCCAGACCGGAAATCTCCATCGAGCAGGTAGAAAAGGGCAAATCCTTCATCTACGTTGCAACCGTAGCTACCAAGCCGGAGGTAACCCTGGGCGAGTACAAGGGTATTGAAGTAGAAAAAGCAAAACCGGAAGTAACCGACGCTGACGTAGAGGCAGAGTTAAAGAAGGTTCAGGAGCAGAACTCCAGACTGGTATCCGTTGAGGACCGCGCAGTTGCAGACGGTGACCAGACCGTGATCGACTTCGAGGGCTTTGTAGATGGCAAGGCATTCGAGGGCGGAAAGGCTGAGGACTACACTCTGGTGATCGGTTCCCATTCCTTCATCGATACCTTTGAAGATCAGCTGATCGGCAAGAACATCGGTGAGGATGTAGAAGTAAACGTAACCTTCCCGGCTGAGTATCATGCAGCAGAGCTGGCTGGCAAGCCGGCAACCTTCAAGGTTAAGATCAAAGAGATCAAGATGAAAGAGCTTCCGGAGCTGAACGATGAGTTCGCAAGCGAGGTTTCTGAGTTCGAGACTCTTGACGCATACAAAGAGGACGTTAAGAACAAACTGGCTGAGACCAAGCAGGCACAGGCTACCGCTGAGAACGAGAACAACGTTGTACAGAAGGTTGTTGATAACGCTCAGATGGATATTCCGGCACCGATGGTGGATGAGCAGGTTCGCAACATGATCGAGGACTACGCACGCAGACTGCAGAGCCAGGGCATCAGCTTTGACCAGTATCTGCAGTTCACCGGCAGCACCATCGAGCAGTTACAGGAGCAGATGCGTCCGCAGGCTGAGTTAAGACTGCGTACCCGCCTGGTACTCGAGGCTGTTGTAGCAGCAGAGAAGATCGAGCCGTCTGACGAGTTAGTTGAGGCTGAGATCAAGAAGATGTCCGAGAACTACAAGATGGACGCTGAGCAGATCAAGACCATCATGGGTGAGGCAGGAATGGCTCAGATGAAGGCTGACATGGCTGTTCAGGAGGCTGTAGATTTCCTGGTAGCTGAGGCTAAATTAGTATAATATTTTCCAGTATAGGAATACTAACACTATGACTAGGTGCAGATTTCGGGCCAGACCTGGAGTCTGCACCTATCATTGCAAAAGACAGTAATGAAAGACAGGAGGATCTGACGATGGCATTGGTACCTTATGTAATTGAACAGACCAGCAGAGGAGAACGCTCCTACGATATCTATTCCCGCTTGTTAAAAGAGAGAATTATTTTCCTTGGGGAAGAAGTAACTGACGTTTCCGCAAGCCTGATCGTAGCTCAGCTTCTGTTCCTGGAGTCTGAGGACCCGGGCAAGGATATTAACTTATACATCAACAGTCCGGGCGGATCCGTGACTGCCGGCATGGCCATCTACGATACCATGAATTACATCAAATGCGATGTATCTACCGTGTGCATCGGTATGGCAGCCAGCATGGGTGCATTTCTTCTGGCCGGCGGCGCAAAGGGCAAACGTTTCGCGCTTCCGAATGCAGAGGTTATGATCCACCAGCCGTCTGGTGGTGCTCAGGGTCAGGCAACCGAGATTCAGATCGTTGCTGAGAAAATCCTGCAGACCAAAAAGAAATTAAATGAGATTCTTGCAGCCAATACCGGACAGCCCTACGAGGTCATCTGCCGCGATACGGAACGCGACAATTACATGACCGCGGAAGAAGCCTTAAAATATGGCTTGATCGACCAGGTGATCGCAAAGCACTAAGGCTGCTTTACGCTCAAGAATTCTTACAACCAGGAAAGGACAAGGTGTTATTTTATGCCGACAAGAACAGATGACAGGGTCAGATGCTCTTTCTGCGGAAAGACCCAGGATCAGGTAAGAAAACTGATTGCCGGTTCCAACAATGTATTTATCTGTGACGAATGTATTGAACTCTGCGGAGAAATCCTCGCGGAGGAGCTGGAAGAGGAGGAAGAGAAGGAGCCGGTATCTCCGTTAGCTGGCATTAACCTGTTAAAGCCGAAGGAGATCAAGGCATTTCTGGATGAGTATGTCATTGGACAGGATGCAGCCAAGAAGGTACTGTCTGTAGCGGTTTACAATCACTACAAACGTATCACCTCCGGTGCAGGCAGTGATGTGGATGTGCAGAAGAGCAATATTCTTATGCTGGGACCGACTGGTTCCGGTAAGACTTATCTGGCACAGACTCTGGCCAAAATCTTAAATGTACCATTTGCCATCGCGGATGCGACCGCGCTGACTGAGGCCGGTTATGTAGGTGAGGATGTTGAGAATATTCTCTTAAAGCTGATCCAGGCGGCAGATTACGATATCAGCAAGGCGGAGTACGGTATTATCTACGTGGATGAGATCGATAAGATCACGAAGAAATCTGAGAACGTATCTATCACCCGTGATGTATCCGGTGAGGGTGTCCAGCAGGCACTTTTAAAAATCCTCGAGGGAACCGTAGCCAGCGTGCCGCCGCAGGGAGGAAGAAAGCATCCGCATCAGGAGCTTCTGCAGATCGATACGACCAATATTCTGTTTATCTGCGGAGGAGCGTTTGATGGTCTGGAGCGCATCATCGAGAGCCGCTTAAGCGCCGGCTCTATTGGATTTAACGCAGAGGTCTTAGACAAGAACAAGACCGACATCGATGAGCTCTTACGCCAGGTAGAACCGCACGATCTTGTGAAATTCGGCCTGATCCCGGAGTTTATCGGCCGTGTACCTGTAACGGTTTCCCTGGACCTTCTCGATGTGCATTCCTTAAGCCGGATCCTGACCGAGCCGAAGAATGCCCTGACCAAGCAGTATCAGAAGCTGTTTGAGCTGGATGGCGTTAAACTGGAATTTACCCCGGAAGCCATTGAAGAGGTTGCAAAGCTTGCGGTAGAGAGAAAAACCGGAGCCAGAGGACTTCGTTCTATTCTGGAATCCGTCATGATGGATCTGATGTATGAGATCCCGTCTGACAATAATATCGGCATCTGCACCATTACCAAAGATGTCGTAGACAAAACAGGAGAGCCGGAGCTGGTATACCGGGATACGGCTGTGCCGCGCAAAACACTCTCCCAGAGACTGAAGAAAGAAACATCCGGCGAGATCGCATAATGCCGGATGGCGAGAATGGGAGCTATAAGCTCCCATTTTTATGTTTCAGTCTGTTCATATCTATTTAGGAGGAACCTGATGGAAGATACAAAGATTATAACCATGCCGGTGATCGCCCTCCGGGGACTTACCATGCTTCCGGAGATGACCATCAGCTTTGATATCAGCCGAAAGAAATCGATCGCGGCTGTGGAAAAGGCGATGGTCGGTGACCAGAGAGTCTGCCTGGTGGCACAGAAGGATCCGGAAATCATGGATCCGTCTCTGGATCAGCTTTACCACATTGGCACGGTTTCTTACATAAAGCAGCTTGTAAAAATGCCGGGCGGCATAGTCCGCGTCATGGCAGAAGGCCAGGAACGCGCTGAGCTTCTTGATCTTGACAGCACAGAGCCGTCCCTGATGGGCGAAGTCCTGTTTACGCAGGAACAGGAGGCAGATGTTGACGGTGCTGCAGCGGAGGCTATGTCCCGCATCCTGAAAGAAAAGCTGGAATCCTATGGACACCAGCATCCGAAATTTGCCAAGGAGATCCTGCCTGGCATGATGGTCTGTGAAGATCTCGAGAGTTTGATGCTTAAGATGGCCAGTGACCTTCCGTGGGATTACAGGATCCGGCAGGCATATCTGGAAGAGGCTACGCTGGCAGGCCAGTACGAGGTACTGCTCTCAAATCTGATCCATGAGATTGAGGTATCCCAGATCCACAGGGAGCTGCAGGAAAAGGTTAAGGAGAATATTGACAAAAACCAGAAGGATTACATTTTGCGGGAGCAGTTGAAGGTAATCCGGGAGGAGCTTGGCGAGGATCCTTTATCGGATGCAGATGAGTACGAAAAGCAGCTGGCATCTTTAAAGGCAGATAAAGAGGTCAAGGAGAAGCTCCAGAAGGAGATTGACCGCTTAAAGGGTATGCCGGGCGGTGGTCAGGAGAGCAATGTCATCCGCACCTATATCGAGACCCTGCTGGAGCTTCCGTGGAATAAAATATCGAAGGACAACAACGATATCAGGCATGCAAAGCAGATCCTGGAGGAGGACCATTATGGTCTCGAGCAGGTGAAAGAGCGGGTGCTGGAGTATCTTGCGGTCCGCGTTCTGGCAAAGAAGGGCAACAGCCCGATCATCTGCCTGGTGGGACCTCCGGGAACGGGAAAAACGTCTATTGCCCGCTCTGTAGCCAGGGCCCTGAATAAAAAGTATGTGCGCATCAGCTTGGGCGGCGTCCATGATGAAGCGGAAATCCGCGGCCACAGAAAGACCTACGTTGGGGCCATGCCGGGACGTCTGGTAGACGGACTGCGCCAGGCAGGTGTATCCAATCCGCTGATGCTTTTGGATGAGATTGATAAGGTCAGCAGTGACTACAAGGGAGATACGTCCTCTGCTCTCCTGGAGGTCCTGGACGGCGAACAGAACGTGAAGTTCCGCGATCATTATGTGGAGCTTCCGATCGATCTTTCCAATGTACTGTTTATTGCCACAGCCAATACGACCCAGACTATTCCGGGACCGCTGTTAGACCGTATGGAGGTCATTGAGGTCAACAGCTATACAGAAAATGAGAAGTTCCATATTGCCCGCAATTACCTGGTGGAGAAGCAGAAAGACCGCTGCGGCCTGAAGAAAGACCAGCTGGTAATCTCAGATTCCGCGCTGAAAAAGATCATCCATAATTATACCCGTGAAGCCGGTGTCCGAAATCTCGAGCGCCGCATAGGAGAAATCTGCAGAAAGACGGCAAGAGAGTACCTGGAGCATAAAAAAGAGCACATCCGTGTGACAGAATCCAATCTGGAAAAATATCTTGGCAAGGAAAAGATTACCTTTGAGGATGCCAATGAGGAGGATCAGGTTGGTATTGTCCGGGGACTTGCATGGACCAGTGTGGGCGGTGACACCCTTCAGATCGAGGTGAATGTCATGCCGGGTAAGGGCGAGTTAAAGCTTACCGGCCAGATGGGCGATGTCATGAAGGAATCTGCCATGACTGCATTGACTTACGTGCGCTCCATCTGTCCGCAGTACGATGTGCCGGATGATTATTTTGCAAAGCATGACATCCATATTCATATCCCGGAGGGAGCAGTTCCGAAGGACGGCCCGTCAGCAGGAATTACCATGGCAACCGCCATGTTCTCAGCCGTTGTTAACCGCAAGGTCTTGGCTAAAGTAGCCATGACCGGCGAGATCACGCTGCGCGGCCGTGTACTTCCGATCGGCGGCCTGAAGGAGAAGATCCTGGCGGCGAAAATGGCTCACATGGAGACTGTTCTGGTGCCGGAGAAGAACCGCGCGGATATTGCGGAGCTCTCCCGGGAAATCACAAAGGGACTGACCATTCTCTATATGAAGAGCATGGAGGATGTGCTGGCTGCAGCACTTGCATAAAAGGAAAAGTGAGGAAGAACGATGATTATTAGAAAAGCGGAATTGGAGACGGTCTGCGGCATTACCAGTACATTGCCGGAAAATCTTCTGCCGGAATTTGCCTTTGCCGGGAAGTCCAATGTTGGAAAATCTTCCCTGATCAATGGCCTGCTGAACCGCCGTGCGCTGGCGAGGACTTCCTCACAGCCCGGAAAGACCCAGACGATCAATTTTTACAATGTCAATGATGATCTGTATTTTGTTGATCTTCCGGGTTACGGATATGCAAAAGTATCAGTTGAGGTAAAAGCAAAATGGGGCAAGATGATCGAGCGTTATCTGAAAAAATCAAAGATGCTCAAATGCATCTTCCTGCTCATTGATATACGCCATGATCCGTCAGCGAACGATAAGCTGATGTATGACTGGATCGTATCCAATGGCTACAAGCCGGTTATCATTGCCACGAAGCTGGACAAATTGAAACGCAGCCAGATCCAGAAGCATGTGAAGATGGTCCGTGAAGGACTTGGTCTTGCGAAGGAGGATATTCTGATCCCGTTTTCCGCCGAGACCAAGCAGGGAAGAGATGAAATCTGGGCGCTCATTGAGTCTTTGCAGAATCCGGCTCCGGAAATGGCAGAGCCGGTGACAGAGTCTGAATAACATCAGACAGATTTTACGAAGATTTCACTTGAGTGTTTTTAAAATGTGTGATACGTTGTAACTATTCTATACATTCTATAAAGAAAAGTAAGGAGGATCTGTTATATGTCTCAGGAATACATTACATTTACTATTGGCAGCAAAAAGAACATTGCATTGATCGCTCATGACAACGAAAAACCGAAGCTCATTGAATGGTGCAGGGAGCATAAAGACGAACTTATGAAGCATAATCTTTACGGCACCGGCACAACGGCCCGCATGATCACGGACCAGACCGGTCTTACCGTAAAAGGCTACAACAGCGGCCCTCTCGGTGGCGACCAGCAGATCGGAGCCAAGATCGTAGAAGGCGTGATTGACTTTGTAGTATTCTTTTCCGATCCGCTGACGGCACAGCCTCACGATCCGGATGTGAAGGCCCTGATGCGTATCGCTCAGGTCTACGACATTCCTATGGCGGTCAATAAGGCCACCGCGGACTTCATGATCACATCCTGTTTCATGAACAGAGATTACCAGCATGAGGTCATCAATTTCAAACGGAATATCGAGGAACGGGCAGAAACCTTATAAGCTGCCTGAAACTGAGGACGCGTTGCAGGCGCGTCCTTTTTCGAATCTGAACAGGGAGGATGTATTATGAAGGTTGTGGATATGCATTGTGATACCATTTCGGAGCTTTTGCATATAAGAAAGCAGTGGGAGCATGACACCATGCTGGAGAATCATCTCCAGATCGATCTGAACAAAATGCAGAAGGGAGATTATCTTCTGCAGAATTTTGCCATGTTTGTGCATCTCGGACGTGAGAAGGATCCGTTTTATACGGCAATGAAACTGATCGATCTGTTTTACACGGAACTGGAACCATATTCCGACCGGATCGGCATCGTAAAGAACTGGAAGGAGATTGAAGAGAACCGAAAGGCCGGAAGGATGTCAGCCCTGCTGACCCTCGAAGAGGGAGGCGTCTGCCGCGGTGATCTTTCCTGCCTGCGGGATTTTTACCGGATGGGGGCCAGAATGATGACGATCACCTGGAACTTTCCAAATGAGCTTGGTTTTCCAAACGGAAAAGATGAGAGTGTGACTCCGGCCCGGGCCATTCCGGATACGGTGCATGGACTGACGGAAACCGGCATTGCCTTTGTGCAGGAGATGGAACGGCTTGGCATGATTATAGATATTTCGCATTTGAACGATGCAGGCATCTGGGATGTATTCCGCTACACGAGAAAGCCGTTTGTTGCCAGTCATTCGAATGCGCGAGCAATGGCCGGGCATCCGCGCAATCTGACGGATGAGATGATCCGTGCCCTGGCTGATCGGGGCGGTGTAGCCGGAATCAACTATTTTGATGCCTTTGTGAAAGACCGCGTGGACGGAAAAGCAGCTCTTTCTCTTTGCAGGGATATGGTGGCACATATGAAGCACATGAAACAGGTCGGCGGAATCGGCTGTATTGGTCTTGGATCAGATTTTGATGGATTTGGAAGTCCGGTTGAAATGAAAGACTGCTCCGGAATGCAGCTCCTGGCAGATGAGATGAGCCGTGAAGGCTTTTCCACCGGAGAGATCGAAGCAGTCTTTTCTGAAAATGTATTGCGTGTATATAAGGAATTGTTATAAACCGTTTTCCAGACGGTACAGCAGTATGGTGACAGCCAGAAGATCGGCGCAGCCGCCGGGACTGACATTCAAGTGGATAAATTTCTGATTCAGCTTTTTCAGAGCCTCCATTCCCTGCGGGGTGGAGGCTCCGCCCATCTTCAGGATCAGGGCAGACTCGGATTTGACATATCCCTGTGTCACGGTGTTGGTCCGGCTTAAGACATTGGTGTCATCGACATTGGCCATGAGCGTCAGAAGTGTGTCCAGGTAAGCTTCGTTTTCGGTCTGGCCTGCAGAGAAGGCAGTCCGCATTGCCGGAAGAGAGATCGTGCGGACCGAAGGAAAGCCCTTCTGCGCTTCTCCGCGGATTCCCTTGTTGCTGTAGCGCAGATAGAGCAGCTCTCCGTTGGTCTTCGGATTCTTCCGGTCGATTTTCTGAAAATCCTTTCGCACGGCATCATAACAGAGATAACCGGCAAGCATCAGGATTTTTTCCGCGTCAAAGTGTTCGTGGCGCCGGTAGAAGAGGCCGGCTGCTGCTGCAATGGTGCCCATGGAAAAAATCATGCCCTTGTGAGTGTTTACGCCATCTGTGGCAGCGAACATAGCTTTTTCTGCCTCGATTCCGGTAAGACGGATGGCTTCGAACAGCATATTGTAATCATGGGATTCCCATGCTGTACCCTGCTCGAACATCTGAGTCAGATATGGGACAATAGCAGCTGTGCTGGCCTCAAAGGTTGCATAGTTCATATCGGCGTGGGCACCGCTGTCCCAGCGGTCTACCAGGCCCGGCTTTGGTGTGGCGCCTACTTCCGCCATCAGTGCGTAGGCACATGTTTCTGAAAAAACAGAAGAGATCATAATCCCCGAATTCCTCCCCAATGCAGATATCAATACAGATCTTTTAAAATATGGCCGATCTCGGCCGTGAGCTCTGCCACGCTGTGACGGCGGCTGCGGCTGCAGGCATGGGCAGGTTCTTTACACAGCAGGCAGGTCCTTGACGGGCGGCCAAGCTCTTCCCTGGAAACCTTGCTGCCGTCAGGCCGGATGACATCAATATCGAACAGGCGGCCAAGGCGGTCCTGGTCTTCCAGAGTGACCATCAGTGTCTTGATGAATTCCGGATTCGCGTCTATGCAGTAGAACGCCTCATATCCGGTTTTTTCTTTGATCGTTTCCATATGCTGGACCAGAACCAGGCGGTCCTTCAGCAATGCCTCGATCCGCTGGCAGCCGGTGGCAAATGCCTGGGGAACACCATCCGGGACTTTTACCGGACCCGGGATGTTCAAGGTGAAACTGATCAGACTTTTTTTGTATTGCTGCAGCAGTCTGGTCTGCAGAGCAGAGCGTTGTTCGCGGGCAGCAAGCATTTCCTGCAGGCTAACTTCTTCCATAAAAATCCCCCTGTGCATAAATAAATTTATATATGCCAATAAAGCTTCTTATTTCATTCGCATGGCAGAAGCTTTTCACGATCATTTGGCAGAAATCGGATTTGAACGCCATCGGTTTTGAAACAGAAGCTGTATTGGATTTCAGAACACTACTTAGTTGTTACGTATATAATTATAGGTGAATACTATATAAAGTGCAAATACTTAATAAGTTATGACCTATATAAAGATGTCCCTATCACTTTAATGCGTTGAATCCACATGAAATTAAAGCTTTAAATTGACGTAGTGCTCAAAGTGTAGTATGATGGAAAAAGTTCAATCGTTTCGCATTGAAGCCAGAATATGAGATAAAGGGAGAGATGTATTATGAAAAAGACAAAGAAAGCACTCGCACTGATCCTGGCCGGACTGATGACCGCATCCATGACCGCATGCGGCTCCGGTAAAGCTGCAGAAACCACACAGGCTGCTGCAGATACTGCTGCAGAAAAAGCAGATGAGACAAAAGAAGAGGCTTCAGCTGACGGAGCTTCCTATAAAGTGGGTATCTGCCAGCTGGTACAGCATGTGGCGCTGGACGCAGCGACAGAAGGCTTCAAAGATGCGCTGACAGAGGAATTCGGTGACAAGGTGACCTTTGATGAGCAGAATGCCCAGGGTGATTCCAATACCTGTTCTACCATCATCAACAATTTTGTCGCAGAGGATGTTGACCTGATCCTTGCGAACGCAACGCCGGCCCTTCAGGCAGCACAGGCAGGTACCGATACCATTCCGGTTCTCGGAACCGCAGTTACTGAGTATGGTGTGGCACTTGGCATTGATGATTTTAACGGAACTGTCGGCGGAAATATTTCCGGAACCGCAGATCTTGCGCCGCTGAATGAGCAGGCAGCCATGTTAAAAGAGCTGTTCCCGAATGCAAAGAACGTAGGTCTGTTATACTGTTCCGCAGAGGCAAACTCCCAGTATCAGGTAGATACCGTAAAGGCAGAGCTGGAGAAGCTTGGCTATACATGTGAATATTACGCATTCTCTGATTCCAATGACCTGGCAACCATTGCCACGAACGCAGCAAACGGCTGTGATGTGATTTACATCCCGACTGATAATACTGCTGCAGCAAACACTGAGATCATCAACAACATCTGTCAGCCGGCAGGGGTGCCGATCATTGCAGGTGAGGAAGGAATCTGCAGCGGATGCGGCGCGGCTACTCTGTCCATCAGCTACTACGACCTGGGTGTGGCAACCGGCAAGATGGCTGTGAAGGTCCTGACCGGCGAAGCTGACATTTCTGAGATGCCGATCGAGTATGCTCCGCAGTTTACCAAGAAATATAACAAGACCATCTGTGAGGCTCTTGGCATTACCGTTCCGGATGATTATATTGCGATCGAGGAGTAACTGACATATGATGAGTTTGATAAATGCCCTGCCTGGCGCAGTGGCACAGGGCCTGATCTGGGGCATTATGGCGATCGGAGTGTATCTGACCTTCCGTATCCTGGATATCGCAGATCTGACCGTAGACGGATCCCTCGGAACCGGCGGTGCGGTATGTATTATGCTGATGCTGTCCGGGCAGAATGTATGGGTAGCCATGGCAGGCGCAACGGCAGCCGGCATGGCAGCCGGCCTTGCAACTGGAATCCTTCATACCTTTATGGGAATCCCGGCGATCCTGGCCGGAATCCTGACCCAGCTTGGTCTGTATTCCATCAATTTAAAGACCATGGGGAAGGCAAACCAGGCAATCAATGTCGACAAGTATGACCTGCTGGTTTCCCTGCGCTTTATCCGGAAGGTTCCGTTTTATAAAAACACGATCCTGATCGTGGCGATTGCGATCATTCTTCTGATCGTTGTCTTATACTGGTTTTTTGGTACGGAACTTGGCTGCTCCTTACGCGCTACCGGCTGCAACGATAAGATGGCCCGCGCACAGGGCATCAACACTGATTTTAACCGTGTGCTGGGACTTATGATCTCCAATGGTCTGGTAGCACTTTCCGGTGCTATGCTCTGCCAGTATCAGGGCTTTGCAGATATCAATATGGGCCGCGGTGCTATTGTCATCGGCCTGGCTGCAGTTATCATCGGTGAAGCGATCTTTGGAAAAGTGTTCCGCAATTTTGGCTTCAAGCTGCTTGCGGTTGCTCTGGGCTCGATCATCTATTACCTGGTTTTGCAGGTCGTGATCTGGCTCGGCATCGACACAGATCTGTTAAAACTGTTATCCGCAGGAGTTGTTGCCGTGTTCCTGGCTATCCCTACCTGGAAGAGCCGCTATTTTTCAAATATGGGAAAGAGAGGGTAGGAACGTATGCTGGAGATAAAAAATATCACAAAAACCTTCAACAAGGGAACCGTCAATGAAAAGAAGGCGCTGCGCGGTGTGAATCTTACGTTAAATGACGGGGATTTCGTAACGGTGATCGGAGGCAACGGTGCAGGAAAATCCACATTGCTGAACGCGATAGCCGGTGTCTGGCCGGTTGACAGCGGTGCCATTGTCATAGACGGAAAGGATGTCACAAGACTTCCGGAATATAAGCGTGCCGCATTTCTCGGCCGTGTTTTTCAGGATCCGATGAATGGAACTGCGGCAACCATGGGCATCGAGGAAAATCTTGCTCTGGCTTTGCGGCGCGGAAGAATGCGAAGCTTAAAGCCGGGAATCAAAAATGAAGAGCGCAAGCTTTATGTTGATATGTTAAAACGGCTTGGCCTTGGTCTGGAGGACCGTCTCACCTCTAAGGTGGGACTTCTTTCCGGCGGACAGCGTCAGGCACTGACGCTTCTTATGTCCACCTTGCAGCGTCCAAAGCTTTTGCTTTTAGATGAGCATACCGCGGCGCTGGATCCGAAAACCGCAAAGAAGGTGCTGGATCTGACGGCAGAAATGGTGGAAGAGCAGAAGCTTACCACTCTGATGATCACGCACAATATGCGTGATGCCATCCACATGGGCAACCGCCTGATCATGATGCATGAAGGAAATGTTATTTATGATGTGGCTGGGGAGGAAAAGAAGAATCTTACCGTGGATGACCTGCTGCATAAATTTGAGGAGGCCAGCGGCGAGGAGTTTGCAAATGACCGTATGATGCTTGCAAAATAAAAGACTGGTACAGAATGACCGGCAGTGTGTAAATGATTTGGCACTCTGCCGGTTTTGTGCTATACTAAAGATAATAAATACAGTTGGATTTTGATTTCCCAAAGGAGGATTTCTTATGGATAAAAGCAAACTGGTCATTACCATTGAGCGTCAGTACGGAAGCGGCGGACGTATCGTCGGAAAAAAGCTGGCGGAGGAGCTGGGTATTTCTTTTTATGATGATGAAATCTTAAGTATGACCGCAGAGAAAAGTGCGGTAGGAGAGAAGTATTTCCGTCTTGCTGATGAAAAGGCAGGAAATAACCTGCTGCGTAAGATCGTAGGCAATCTCCGTTTCCCTGTCGGCATTTTTGAGGAACCGAAAAAAGAAGGAGATGTCACCTCTCCGGATAACCTGTTTCGTTTCCAGGCTGAGGTTATCCGTGAACTTGCTTCCGCAGAGTCCTGCGTCATCGTGGGCCGCTGTGCAGATTATATTCTGGAGACCTCCGGAAAGACGGATCTGGTCAAGATCTTTGTGTATGCAGACCTTTCCACCTGTGTACGCAGAACCCAGGAAACCGATGGCATCACCGATACCAAGGAAGCACTTAACAAATTAAACAGGATCACCAAACAGCGTAAATCTTATCATAAGTATTTTACCGGAAAAGAATGGGAAGATGTCACAAACTATGATCTGCCGATCAATGCAAGTAAGCTGGAACTGGATCAGGTCGTTGAGCTGATCAAGGATTATATCCGCATGATCGGATATGATATCTGAATGGTACATTCTCGCGCAAAAAAGACCGTCACAGAGTGGCGGCCTTTTTTGCGTTGTGCGCCCAGAGGCGCACGCTTTCATGATAGAAAATTACTTTTTGGTGATTTTTACAGCCTTGATCTCTTTGTCGTTGATAGAACCGTCATACTGGATCTGAAGGGTATCACCCTCAGCGTACTGGCTGAGATCGATGCTGTCGGATACGAATGTGAAGAAGTCACCGGTCTGTGCTTCCAGAACGATGTGATCACCGTCTTCACCAAGCTGTGCAACCTTGCCGACAAATGCGTCGATCTGGGCTTCGTCAGTATCCTTTGCGTCATCCATAACGATCTTGATGGCTAACGGCTCATCATCCAGATCACCGAGATAGGTTACCTCTGCGGCTGCGCCGGCCTGGATACCGTCCTTGCCAACAACATATGCGTTGCCGGTCAGAACCTTGTAGTCTTCTCCGTCAACCTCCAGGGTCATGGAATCGGAAGCAACATCCTTGACGGTGCCGTCAGCAACCGGATCCATGCTCTGCTCCAACATGGAAGCAGTAACTTCCATGGCTATAGCCGGAATCGGATCCTCTGCATTGTTTGCCGGGACGGTAAGGTCTACCCAGTCACCTTCGGAGAGAGGAAAATCTTTGGTAACCTCTGCTTTGGAGATATCATACTTTCTTTCCTGGTCATCGTAATCATCTTTTACGGTAAGGATATCACCGTCAATTGCGGTGATCACGCCGCTGGTGTAGTCCTCCTCAGTCTCAGCTTCGCTGGAAGTCTCAGCAGCTGTGGTGGTTGTTTCTGCCGGAGCTGCAGTGGTCTCTGCTGCTTTTTTGCTGGAGCAGGCTGCTGCACTGATGGAAACTGCTGCGATAGCAGTAATAAGTAATGCCTTTTTCATAATATATCACTCCTCTGATTTTTCTTTGCCGACTGGAAATAAGAAATCGACAATGATGAGTTTACTACAAAGCCATTCAAAATACCATTGATTTTTTATTAAGTTTTTTTCAAAATGGTGAACATTTGGTGAATTTCCTATCATATGCAGAATGAGGGCTTCCCATCGGGTGATGGGAAGCCCTCATTCTGTGAGTGCGCCCGGCGGCGCACGTTTCAGACCCGGACCATTCAGTCCATCATGCGGAACAGTCCGATGACCTTGCCGAGAATCTGCACGTGATCTACGATAATCGGCTCCATGGTGTCATTCTCCGGCTGAAGGCGGTAATGACCGTTTTCCTTGTAAAAACGCTTAACCGTGGCAGAGTCGTCCACCAGCGCAACGACGATCTCTCCGTTTTCTGCGGTGTTTGTCTGTTCAACGATGACCCGGTCACCGTTGAAGATACCGGCATTGATCATGCTTTCGCCTTTTACCTTCAGCATAAAGGTGTCAGTGTTCGGCAGGATCTCTGCAGGAATCGGGAAGTAGTCCTCAATATGTTCCTGAGCGAGGATTGGTTCTCCTGCGGCCACGGTGCCGATGATGGGTACCTGGACCATCTCGCGGCGGTTCAGCGCAAATTCATCGTCCAGGATCTCAATAGCACGCGGCTTGGTGGGATCCCGGCGGATGTAGCCGTTGGCTTCCAGAGATTCCAGATGAGAGTGGACGGATGATGTGGATTTTAAATGAACAGCCTCGCAGATTTCGCGGACTGCCGGCGGATAGCCCTTCTTTAAGATGCATTCTTTGATATATGTTAAAATTTCCTGCTGTTTTGCGGTAATCTTACCCTGACCCATATTGTTTCCTCCATGCGGATGTATTCTATTCTGTGGTGTATGTTTTTCTACAAATATAGTAACACAGCTTTCTGTAAAAAGCAAACCTTTGTTCGGTTTTTCTGCAAAAACATATTGACAAACAAATGTTCGGATCCTATAATAGAAACATAACAAACGTACGTTCGAATTATCCGAACAGGGGGAATCCTTATGAGAACCAGAAGAACTATCAGACGCCATCTTCGTAATCTTACTGTCATTCTGCTTATGATCCTTGCATTTTGCTCCGGCTTTTTCGGCCACACACTGCTGAACGCAAGAGCAGAGGAGAAGGCACGTCCGGAATGGAACCGCTATTATACCAGTGTTCAGATCCGTCAGGGAGACAGTCTCTGGAACCTGGCAGACAAATACCGCCAAGGGAGTGGTTATTCCCGTCAGGAGTACATAGATGAGCTGAAGCGCATGAACGGATTGAAATCGGAACAGCTTCACTCAGGAGAATATCTGACGGTCGTATATTTCGCGGAATAATTTGCAGATTGCATATCGCAGCGGTATTGGTTATAATTAGATTTGTTTTATTATTTTATTTATTCTATACTGAGCGAGGAAGAATCAATGCCGCATGCAAATATTATACATGTAACCAATCTGCAACTGCCGGAACTGGAGTTGTATTCCAGATTTTCAGAAAATCAGCTGCTTCATTATTTTGAACCGGGACCAGGCATCTTTATAGCCGAAAGCCCTATTGTAGCCGGCCGGGCTCTGGATGCCGGTTATGAGCCGATCTCCATTCTGGTAGAAGAAAGTGAATTACATGGCGCTTCCGCAGAATTGATCAGCCGCTGTCACGGTATTCCTGTTTATACGGCACCGGGGGAGGTGCTCACGCAGCTGACGGGCTTTGCTCTGACGCGTGGTCTGCTCTGTGCCATGCGCCGCAGGCCGCTTCCTTCTGTGGCAGAGATTTGTGCAGGAGCAAGCCGTATTACCATTCTGGAGAATGTTGTCAATCCCACAAACATCGGAGCCATATTCCGTTCTGCTGCGGCTCTGAATATGGATGCCGTGCTTCTCACTTCCGGCTGCAGTGATCCTTTATACCGCAGAGCTGTTCGTGTCAGTATGGGCACTGTATTCCAGATTCCATGGACCATCTTTGACCGTGAACACGCATGGCCGCAGCCTGCTATGTCGGAATTACAGAAATTTGGTTTTAAAACTGCTGCAATGGCTCTGACGGACAAGTCAGTCTGTATTGATGATCCATCTGTTCTTGCGGAAGAAAAACTGGCCATTGTGCTTGGAACAGAGGGAGACGGGCTTGCCCAAAAAACCATTGCCGATTGCGATTACACCATCCGTATTCCTATGTCTCATGGAGTGGATTCCCTGAATGTGGCAGCTGCCAGCGCCGTTGCATTCTGGCAGCTCGGAATGAAAGCAGTGAGAGATGGAAAGTAGTCATAATGCTGCTTACATTCACAGGAATCCCAAAGCTGCGCAAGCAGTGCTGCTACTGTCTAAAAGTCAGTTGTTGACAAAAAATAAGGTCTGTGCTATGCTTACCTTCGATATAAGGACAATAAAAGCGCGGGAGTCTGTGTGACAGGCTGAGAGGAAGATAAATCTTCGACCGTACCTGATTTGGGTCATGCCAACGGAGGGAAGCAACAAGAATATAGGTGCATCTTCTGGCATTGGCCGGAGGGTGTACTTTTTTTGTATGATAGGAAATTACGTCCTATCATACAAAAACGCTCCGCGAGGATGCGCCAAGGCACATTCCTTTTCATATGAATAAAAAGAACACAAAATCCAACTGCACAGCGGAAAGTGTCTGTACATCTGTTCCGTGCTGGCAAAGAAGACCGGAGGGGGAGCGCCCTGCGGCCGGGCAGAAGGAGTTTACATAGCGATGGGAATCCGTGTTTTCGGAGTGAGAGGAAGTAATGGAACTTCGACCGAAAAAGGGATAACTGTCGCTTTTTTTCTGGAAATTCATTTCGAAGTTTTGGCGGCAGGAATCCGGAAAAACAGGAGGAATGAAGAATGGAAAAACAAAGAATGAAAACGTTTCGCATGGTGTTTCTGGCAATGATGGTAGCAATTGGTGTCGTAATCTCCCCCATTTTACGAATTGAGGGAATGTGTCCTACCGCACATCTGATCAACATTACCTGTTCTGTATTTATGGGACCATGGTATTCTCTGCTGTGTGCATGCATGATCGGCGTCATCCGCATGATGTTTATGGGAATCCCGCCGTTAGCGCTGACCGGTGCCGTGTTTGGAGCCTTTATTTCCGGTGTATTTTACCGGGCATCCAAAGGAAAAATCATCTGCGCCGTACTTGGTGAGATCTTTGGAACCGGCATCATCGGTTCCCTGGTATCTTATCCGGTCATGGCCTTTTTGATGGGAAGAGAAGGACTGAACGCATTTTATTATACGCCGATGTTTATTTCCGCTACGATCATGGGCGGAATTGCCGCATACATCTTTCTGAAGGCGTTAAGCCAGACAGGAATGCTTGCGAAATTTCAGGAAAGTCTGGGAGCAAAAGTTTATGACAGAAATACAAGAAAAAGCGAACACAATACCGCAGGAGCTGAATATAGCGGAAATTCGAAAGTATACTAAAGAAGCAGCGCCTCTGATCCACTGCATCACAAATCCGATCTCAATTCACGACTGCGCCAATATCATTCTGGCTGCCGGTGCCCGCCCGATCATGGCGGAGCATCCGGCAGAAGTTGCTGAAATTACAGCAGTTGCCTCTGCACTGATGCTAAATCTTGGCAATATCACGGATGCCCGCATTGAGTCAATTCAGCGCGCATTGAAAGAAGCAAACCGACGAAAAATCCCGGTGCTGCTGGATCTTGTCGGTGTCACCTGCAGCAGTCTGCGGCGCGAGTTTGCCAGAAAACTGCTGACAGATGGAAGGTTTGCCGTGATTAAGGGGAATATTTCTGAAATCCTGGCTGCGGCAGATCTCCCTTTTCACGGAACCGGAATCGATGCCGGTTCCCAGGATGCGATATCACAGGCGAATGAGGCAAGCTACTGCACTACCGCCAAAAAGCTTGCAGAGCATTTGGGGTGTACGGTCATGGCTACCGGAAAACTGGATCTGATCGCAGACCGGAATCAGGCATTTCTGATCGCCAACGGACATACTGCATTATCCGGCATTACGGGAACCGGCTGTATGGTTGGAGCACTGACTGCGGCATACCTTCCCGCAAGCGTAGCACTGGCTTTCACCGGTACACCTGCTGCATTGCTGGCAGCCATTACCATGGGAATTTCAGGAGAACATGCCGCATCCGGCTCCAAAGGTCCCGGAAGCTTTCAGGCAGCTCTTCTGGATGAGGTTTTTTGCATGACTGACAGTCAGCTCCAGAATCAAGCACAGATACGCCGTATCGGGTAACACAGATGCCATTCATAGAAAAGAGGAACTTAAGATGAAAAACAACCTGGATTTAAGCTTATATCTTGTAACTGACAGTACTTACCATACCGAAGAATCTCTTCTTTATACCGTAGAGGAAGCGTGCAAGGGTGGTGTTACTATGGTGCAGCTTCGCGAGAAGAATACCGGCGGGCGGGATTATCTGGAAAAAGCCTGCAAGCTTCGTGCGATTACAGACCGTTATCATATTCCGCTGATCATCGATGACCGTGTGGATGTTGCCATGGCCTGCGGTGCTGCCGGTGTTCATGTTGGTGCATCAGACCTTCCGGTAGCAGAGGTTCGCCGTCTTCTCGGACCGGATAAAATTGTGGGAGCAACCGCGAAAACCGTTGAAGCTGCGCAGAAGGCTTACCAGGATGGCGCAGATTACCTTGGAGTCGGAGCAATTTATCCGACCACAACCAAGGTGACCACAGTGCTTACAGAGGTTTCTACACTAGCGGCCATCTGCAAGGCCGTTCCGATCCCGGCGGTTGCCATCGGAGGACTGAACCGGAAAAATATGGATATTTTAAAGGGGAGCGGAGCGGACGGTATTGCAGTGGTATCTGCTATCATGAAGGCAGATGATCCGAAAAAAGCAGCCGAAGAGCTGCTTGCTGCAGTGAAGGAGCTTTGATCACAGGTTTTTCTTTTTGTATAGAAACCAGGATGCGGCAGCAGAAAAGCAGGCCAGATATAATACCAGAATCCAGATTCCTGTGAGGGAGAATGCTTCCTGATTGGCAATCTGACGCAGGGCAGCGCTGGTCTGTGACAGAGGCAGCCAGCTGATCAGCTGCCGGATCCCGTCAGGCATATTCTGGGCGGAGAAAAAGGTGTTGCACAGATACGCCATCGGCATGATAACATAGTTTGAAAACCGCGGCACATCTGCATGGTTTTTTGCGTAAAAGGAAACTACAACACCAATGGTGGAGAACACCGCTCCGTTCAGAAACATAAACAGAAATGACCAGCCGTTAAAGCAGAGGCCGGTCCGCAGAGGAAGGACCAGAAGTATGATTACACTTCCCGCATAGACACCACGCAGACTTCCACCGATGATCTGACCCGCAATAAACTGCCAGAGAGGAGTCGGCGAGATCATGACCTGGTCAAATGCCTTTTCATACAGGCGCTGTACATTCAGTGTCTGGGCAATAGCATTGAAGCTTCCGTTCATGGTAGTAAGAGCCACTACACCTGGGATCAGAAAGTTCAGATAGGGTTGGCCGTGTGATACGGTCTGGACACCAAAGCCAAATACCAGAATATACAGGAGTGGAGCAATCATGGCTGCGGATGTGATCTTAAAAAAATTGTGGCGGAATTCCACCCATTTTTCCCATAATACAGTAAGAATTCCCATGGTCATCTGCGCTCCATTTCTTTTCCGATGTGCTCAAGAAAGACATCTTCCAGCGTTGTATTGCGCAGTGATGTCTCATATGGCGAGTCGGACAGATAACGGATTGCTTCCTCCTTCTCTGAAAAATAATGACATCTGACACCGTCCGGTTTTGTTTCATCTACCGCATAGCGCCCAAGCACTTCAATCATGTGCCTGGGCGTATCCGTTTCTCGTAGCACACCGCGGCACATAAAGCCGACACGGTCGCAGAGTGATTCCGCCTCTTCCATATAATGTGTAGTAAGAAGAATCGTCAGGTTCTGTTGGTTCAGTTTTTTTAAAAGGTTCCACATCTGTCTGCGGGCCAGAGCATCCATTCCGGCTGTTGGCTCATCCAACAATAATATTTCCGGTTCTGTTAACAGTGCACGGCAGACCATCAGTTTTCTTTTCATTCCGCCAGACAGCTTCCGGACGGTTCTTTTCCGGTAATCCAGCAGTTCACAAAAGTTCAATAATTGTTCTGAACGTTCCCGTATTTTTTTTAATGGCATATAGTAAAGACGTCCCTGATATTCCATGATCTCATCCATAGTCATGTCCTGACGCATCGAGTACTCCTGTGTAACAACGCTGAGCTTTCTTTTTAACCGGTCATTTTGCCTGGTCAGAGGTTCTCCGTCGATCTGAATGGAGCCTTTGGTAGGAAGCAGAAGTGTAGACATCATGCTGATCGTTGTTGTTTTTCCTGCACCATTTGGCCCCAGAAGTCCAAAAAACTCTCCGGTTTCGATCGTAAGGTTCAGATGATCCACCGCAAGGAACTTATCATATTGTTTTGTTAGATCTTGTAATTTAATCATGCGGTTCCTCTTTTACAACAATAATAGAATAATAGCTTGCCTGATCCGGTATTTCGTCAATACAGTGATAGATATGCTCGTCCGGCATGCCGCAGTTTTCAATCATGGAGCAGGTTGTATTGCTGCGTTTTAGAGCTTCTTTTACAAGCGGCATTTTGGAAGCAGCTTTCATCAGCACTTTTGTTCCCGAAAGGTTCAGTGCATCTTCGACTCCATAGGTAGATGGGATGATATGGATCTGCTCAGAACGGTCTGCAAGACTATCTTCAAGTCTGGCGCTGACAGCACAGAATGACGGAATTCCATTGATGATCTTTGCATCATATCCGCGGGCTTTTACCAGACGGTGAATGTAAATATAAGTGCTGTAAATGGTCGGATCTCCAAGAGTAAGACAGGCTACATCCAGTCCCTGTTCCAGCTTTTCTATGATTCGGTCCGCTGCGGTCTGGTATGCAGCGTCCAGAACAGCCCGATCCTTTGTCATGGGTGTAGCAAGGTCCAGACATTCTTTCTGGTCGAGATTCTTTACAATGCCGCTTGCAATCCGGTAAGCGACTGCCTTTCCTTTGCCATCTGCCGGTACCGCAAGGACCGGACAGCATTTAATTGTGTCGACTGCAAGATAGGTCATAAGGCGAGGATCTCCAGGACCAACACCAACACCGTATAACGTTCCATTCATAATGCTTCTTCCTTTCGTTCTTAAAAGTGAAAAATTTATTTACTTTTTAATTCTATGGTTCCCGCAATTTCACTACATTTCTGGCACTTCTTCTCCGTTCATCTTCCAGTGCGGCGTAGTGTTTTTTGGTGGTGTTTACATCGGAATGTCCGAGAACATCTGCTACAAGATAGATATCGCCTGTTTCCCGGTACAGATTGGTGCCATAGGTACTGCGCAGTTTGTGCGGGGTGATCTTTTTGAGCGGTGTGACGATATGAGCGTATTTTTTAACCAGGTTTTCTACCGAGCGGACATTCATGCGTTTGCGCTGCATGGAAAGGAAGAGTGCCTGCTCACTTCCTTCTTCCGGAATGATTCCAAAGCGTTCATCAAGATAGTCCTGAAGTGCATTTTCTACTTCTGACCCGAAATACACCGTTACTTCTTTTCCGCCTTTTCGATGAATATGTATGCCCCCGTTTTTAAAGTCTACATCGTTGATATCGAGACCGACACATTCGGAAACGCGGATTCCGGTTCCGAGAAGCAGCGTCAGGAGTGCCAGATCACGAAGCCGTGTACGTTTATGAAAGGTTTTTTGTTTTTCAGTCAGGCCTTCTCCCTGCTCTACGGCATCCAGAAGAAGGGCTACTTCATCTACATCGAGGCGGATGATTTCTTTATCATGCAGCTTTGGGAGCCGGACGAGAGCTGCCGGGTTTGTTGCAAGCTTTTCTGTTCGAAAAAAATAATTATAAAAGCTTTTCAGAGAAGATATTTTACGCATGATACCTCGTTCCTGATTCATAATCTCATGATTCTGTTCGTTGAATCGGTATTTCAGGTATTCCATATATTCTTCAAGATCTGTCACCGAGATTTCATCCAGCTGTTCCAGCTGAAAATCCATTCGTTCCATTTTGGAAAAGACAGGATTTTCTTTTTTCAGAAAGTCAAAGAAAACAGATAAGTCATAGGCATAGGCAATCCGGGTCCTTGTAGAGGTGCGCGGTTCAATCCCACGGAAAAACTCGGTGCAAAATGGAGGAAGCTCTTTCATCATTTCCCTGAGCTTTTTGATATTTTCGATGTCTTTCTGCTGATAATAAGGTATATTTGCCATAATTGTGTCTCTTTCCGAATTTGTTATTTATATTTATCAGGGTTTTCCCATCCGGGCAGGTTCCCGTAGGATACTGCATGAAACAGTCGTTCCCGCACACCAGGTGCCTCCGCATTGATGGAACGGATCAGATTTTTGATTGCTTCGCGATTTGTGTGACCGTCCATCGGACAGGGATTTTTGCAGACCGGAAGCTGATACTTGTTCCGGAAGCCTTTTACATCGGCCTCAGAAACCAGCATCAGCGGCCGAATGACGGTAAGGTCTGTGCGGTCTAAATGGGTAACCGGTGGAAATGCATAGAAACGTCCCTCATAGAGAAGAGACATCATTGCAGTTTCGATGATGTCGTCCTTATGGTGGGCATAAGCGATTTTATTGCATCCGAGTTCCATGGCTTTCTGGTTTAGCGCGCCTTTTCTCATCTTTGCGCAGAGAGAGCATGGATTTGTTTCTTTGCGGATGTCGAAGAGGATTTTTCCAATCTCGGTGGTCACAACCTCGTAAGGAATATGAAAGCTGCTGCAAAGCGCCTGAATTGGTCCCAGGTTCATAGGTTCCAGTCCGAGATCTACGGTAATGGCAGATAATGTAAAGGGAATCGGATAGAATTTCTGAAGACTGGCGAGACCATACAGCAAGGTAAGGCTGTCTTTGCCGCCGGAGATTCCTATCGCTATGTGATCTTCTGCTTCAATCATATGATATTGGTCAATGGCCTGACGCAGCAGGCTGAGTAGTTTTTGAAGTTTCATCTTTTTTATACGAGGATCCTTTCTCTAAAACGTAAGACTATCTTACCACAAAAAAGCTTCTGCGTCACACTTATCTTTATTGAGCAATGTTTCTCATCTAACGAATATGAAATTGACAATCGAAGTTCTACTCTCTATACTAAATCCGTTATTGAAGTTAGCGTTTGCTAATTTTAGAGATGAAATTGCGTAATGGAAGGGGAAGAGAAATGAGAAATCGCAAGATTCAAAAACAGGCGTTTGCTGTATGTCTGGCTATTATGACTGCAGCCCAGACAATGACTGGTTACGGCGCGACGATCACAGCCGGGGCGGCACCGGATCATGGAAGCTGGGTCCGTGAGGGGCAGAACTGGAAATACCAGGCAGCAGATGGAAGCTTTGCAAAGGGGTGGATTCATACGGCATCCGGCTGGTATTATTTAGATCCGGATACCGGAGTTATGAAAACAGGAAAAGTTGTTATCGATGGAAAACAATACTATTTTGACCAGCAATCCGATGGCCTTGAGGGAAGAATGCATACCGGATGGATCAAAGATGAGGCAGGTGACTGGTATTTCTACAGTACAAATGCAGATGTAACCGAGGGTGCTATGGTATCCGGATGGCAGTGGATTGATGGCAGATGTTATTATTTTGAGTCGGAATCCGGTGAATGCCCTGGAAAAATGTTTACGGACGGAACGACGCCTGACGGCTATCAGGTAAATCAGGATGGAGCATGGCTGGATGAAAACGGCAAGATTCAGGAACGCCCTGGACAGGGATATACAGGGATGAGCGGACAAAACAGAGTCTCTGGCAGTACGCAGACAAGCAGTGGCGGTTCTTCAGGCGGTGGATCCGGCAGCAGCTCCAGTGGATCCGGCAGCAGCTCAAGTGGATCCGGTAGTAGTTCGAATGGATCCGGAAGCGGTTCAAATGGATCCGGCAATGGTTCAGGCTCTTCTTCCGGAAATACGAACAGCAATCCATCATCTCCTGGTACTTCAAATGGACAGGATGAACAGCAGAGTTCCCTTCTTCTGGAAAGCCAGACCAGAGTCGTAGATCTCGGCTGGAGCCAATACGTGTCAGTTGCTTTCGCAAAAGGATATTCTCTGAATAACTGCAGAGTCATGATCGATGGAGTTGATGTCACCGAGGCAATGACTCCTGTGGATACGGACGGTACCATTGCAAAATGGGAGCTGACGGTTTTAAATCCTGGCAGCATTACTGCGATGGATCAGGAAGGCCATGCACAGACAGTGTCTCTTGGAGGCAGTCAGAATGATTCTGGCACGATTCAAGTGAGAAAGCATACAGCACCTTCTGCATTTCTTGCGCATGGATCTGTTAATGTATGGGATTATCATCTGACCAATTATGATGATCATGGTCAGGTTCGTGTGAAGCCGTCAACAACTACTTTTTCGCTCGGACAGAAAAAAGATGAGATCCGGTATTATGCGCCGAAAGCAGAATTGAAGGACGATGAGACAGCAGACAATGTATATCATGTCAGTGGTGAAGCCATCGTGATGTTTAACTATACATCCGAGGCAGATAAACAGTGGTTTGACAGTATTTCTGATGTGGATCTTGTTTCCGGAAACGGAAATAAAAATACGATCAATGCGGATCTGACATGGAGCAGTAATCTTGCGGATCATCACGGAAAAACGGTTGGACAGATCACCGTGCCGCTTGGACAGACGAACTTTTATTCAAATGGCTTGTATTATCTTCGTGTAAAATCAGGAAATACGGATACGCTGATTCCGATCGAGGTTGTAAACGGCACGGCACCTTCCATGATCTTAAGTGAAGCCGGTGCGATCGTCAGCGGGAAAAATCTTCATTTTACAGTTCAGAATATGACGTACGGAGCAACGATGCCGGTGAATCGTGTAGAGCTGAAACGCCCGGACGGAACCACAGAGGATCTGGAAAAGATTCGTGACTGGTATCTGATCGGTGACAGCTTTGTTCTTTATAACGACGAATCCGCCACAAACGGCAGAAATAACATTCCGGTTCCGGGTAAATATACCATCACAGTTCATGCTACCGGATTTAAGGATATGTCTTACACCTTTACGGTATCTGACGCAGCAACTGCGGTCCGTGAAGAAGCACATGCATCCTATACACTTGCCGCAGTGGATGCCATCTCCAGTGCAACGGTCAGCGGCGGAAGCAGCAGCGGAAGTTCTGACGGATCAGACGGTGGAAGCACTACGATGACCGCTGACCTGATTTTTGATGCGGATCTTCTCGCAAACGCGCTGATTTTAAGCGAGCTCAAGGTTGAAAATGAAGCTGCTGATGCAATTGCAGATCGCTGGTTATCCGATATGTCTGGTTACGATGCGGTTATTGGCGAGGACAGAAAAACCTTTTACAGCTTTAAAGCATACCGGGATGCAGTAGAGCAGGCAAAGAATGCCGGAACTTATTTAAGCTTTGCGGATTATTTAGCAGCAGGAAATGCAGAGACAACTCCAAATCGTCCTTATGCAGTGAAATATGTACTGGAAGATAACCTGCTTGGTGAGACACAGATGAATGGCAATTACCTTGGAAAAGAGGCTCCTGTGATTCATTTGACGGATGAGACCGGAAATATGATCACGGAGATCAAAGAAGGAACGGATGTTTATCTTTCCTGTGAGGATCTTGCTTATCTTCAGACTGTAGCGGAGGAGGCGAAGCTTTATGTTAATGGAGATTATCAGGAGCTTTCCAACACGAAATATGCATTAACAGAAAGTGGTCGTTTATTGCGGCTGGATGCAGATGTGTTCCGTCTTGAAAAGGACAGTAATACGCTTGTGATCAAGCTGGATGGCTATCAGGACAATACAGTTTCGGTACCGGTTGTAAAGGATAAAAAGGATGTTCATCTGTCGGTAGAGGAGAATCTGAAAGTTGGCGATGCAGTGATCCTTACAAATGATGCAGACGAAAGCGGAGATATCTGGAAGTATATCACAAAGGTATCATTGAAAAAACCAGACGGAACCGTGAAAAACATTCTTCCGGATGGGCAGGAGAGCATCTGGGAAAAAGTTGGTTACAGCATCAGTGAGGAACAGAAAAATCAGCTGATCCTTGGAAAAGATCTGTTTGATACGGAAGGTGAATACGAAGTAACGATCGAAGCTGCATATTATGAAAACCAGACGATCACCTTTGAAATTTCAAAAGCGGACCAGACGGATCCTGGTGAAGCGAAGGAGCCGCCGGCAGCAGTAGATGGGGAAGACAGCTGGAATATGGGGGCATATACCTTCCGGTTTGGTACAGACTTCTGTGACTGGATCAAAAATATCAGTGATGTAAGCGTCAATGGTAAGCCATACGAAAAAGGAAGCTATGTTTATGGGTCTGCCAAGTATACGATTTCGGAGACGGATGGTTTTGTTATGCTCGGAAATCAGAAAATCACGGAAGATAATAATAAAATTGTAATTTCAGCAGCAGGATACGAGGACTTGACCTTCTGTATTGACAAAACAGGAAAACTGGTAGACGAAACGTCGGATCCGGATACAGAAAATAAGGAAACGCTTGCAAAACCTGTTGAAATCAAGGGTATCACCGATGGATTCGGACTTGTGTTTGATGATGCAGAGTGGTTTAACAAGATCACTTCTGTTATGGTTAATGGAACTGGGTACACAAAAGTTGATTATGATTTAAACAGTAATGAATATCGCACAAGCTGGATCCTGAAACAGATCTCATTAAGCAATTCTGCTTTTAAGAATTCTGAGAAAAACGAAGTCGTTATTGAGGCAGAGGGTTATGAAGCTCTGACTGTGACGATCACGCTGGATCAGAATGGAAAGATTTCCGACGGTTCGAACGGTGATATCGGTAACGAAGATGGTGAGGAAAAGGCAGCGCCGGAAGTCAGTGCCACTGCAAAAGAAAATTTGTATGACTGTTATACAGTAACATTAAGCGGTGAAGAATTAGATGACTGGTTCGCTGCTATGAAATCAATCACCATAAATGGCACGGAACTTACCGCAGTTTCTTATTCCTGGGATCTGGATCAGAATAAATATCTTCTTAAACCAAATGATCGCGAGATTCGCATTGGTAAGAATTCCCTTACTGAGAGTCAGAACGAAATCGTAATTTCAGCAGATGGTTATGAAAATCTGATCTTCATTCTTGATAGTGATGGAGCACTCATTGCTGAAGAAGATTCAGAGGCAGCAATCATGTTGGTCTCTGATGAGGAAGAAGCAGAAGAAGATGATCGGATTCTTGAAGAAGATACGATCATTTCTGATGACAGCGATGAAAAAGTCACAGACCAGGACAGAGTGGATTCTGTTGAAGGCAACGACGCGGAAGTTGAAAAGAAACAGACAGATGCTGCAGAATCGAAGATTACCAATGATAGTAAATCAAATCAGCTGACAGTTGAGAACGATGCTGAGGAAGATGCAGAGGAAGTCAAGAAAGACACGTTAGTGGATGATGACTCTTCCTCAGAAGAAGCCCAGAATCCGGATACGGAAGACAACAAAGACACAGTGACAATCACCGAGGATAAAGCAGAAGAGCAGGAAGTATAGTATGATGCTCTGATGTTTCGGAAAACGGAGTGTATGACTCATGACATGGGTTATACACTCCGTTTTTCATTTATGTGATTATATAGTGTTGGATTTTGAACCATCTTACAAATTTATTACGCGGTGATTAAGCTTTGCTTTTGGACATTGAGGTATGAATAGGCAGAATATATAATGAATTTGAAAAGGTATTACAATTAAAATCAAGTTGATATTGGAGGTGTATTCTATGAAGAAAAATCGCACGTTGATCATTCTGCTTGCGGTGAGTACATCACTTCTGATCAGCAGTTGCCAGAAATCTGATAAAACAGAGGCGAACCGAATTGTGTCGACAAAAGCATCCCTGGAAGAGTCAGTGGAAGATACGGCAGCAGATAAATCAGAAGAGTCTGCAGCAGATAAAACAGGAATAACAGACTCGTTCAAGCTTCAGTATAAAATTGGTTTATCAAAAGGAAATACCGAGGGAATGGAAATCTATTCCTCATGTTCATTTACGTACGATGAAAAAGAATTCGTTGTTTCGACCCTTGTTCCGAAAGATATGCTGGAACAAGGTGAACTGATGTTAGATGACCAAGGCCATGTTTTGATCCAGATTGTTTGTCAGAATGATTCCTACATTTTATTTGATGATACAGTTCAGCTTGGTATCCCGGAAGCTGATGTATGGACAGATGAACAGGATAACCTGCATGTTGTACTTAGAGACATCCGGACAGCAAAGTATCAGGTGACAGATTTCATCTATGATTCAGAAAATAAGGAATGGGTTGGCAGCGATCTATTACATGCAGATGGAATCAATTATATGGGAACAATCGGTAAGTAGCTTTCCAACTATTCGTTAAACTATTCTTTCGCGAATAGTTAGAAATAGCAAAGGAACACTGCTGTTCAGTCCATGCGGCTGGCGGCGTGTTCCTTTTTATTATACTCCTTTTTGCGTATGCTATATGCTATTCCAGACAGCTTTCCGTGTCGTATACCTTTCCCTCTTTCATTACAAATGCGCAGTCCAGCAATGCTCTCGTGTCGTGCATGAGATCCCGTTTCCATGCAGAAATATCGGCATATTTTCCCGGCTCTATGGTTCCGATTTTATCGGATAACTGTAATATATCCGCATTGACGGATGTCGCGGCCTTTAATGCGGCAAACGGATCCATTCCGCTGTTTAACCAGGCTTCGTATTCATAACCGCTTTCATAATTCTGGTGATTTGCCACAAAATCGGTTCCATAGCCCAGTTTGATCTTACTGCTGCAGATTACTTCCCGTCCTGCCTGAAGCGCATCCTTATACAGTTCCAGCTTCCGGCGGAATTCCGGCTGTTTTTTCTTGATTTCTTCCGGATCATAATGAACCGCTTCCTCGTATGGACAGAAGGTCGGGACCAGGTACAGGCCCTTTTCTTCGATGAGCTGCGCGGTTTCCCGGTTCATCAGGCTTCCGTGCTCCATGCCGTCGATGCCGAAGGCAATCAGCTTCTGCATCAGCTCATTCGTGTATACATGAGCCGTCACGGTTTTTCCAAGGGCATGGGCTGTATCCATGATGGCCTTTAATTCCTCATCGTTGAGCTGCTGCTGGATCGGCGTATCATAAGGCGTGAAGAAACCGCCTGTGGCCATGATCTTCAAAAAATCTGAGCCGTATTTTACCTGTTCCCGCACGGCATTGACAAAATAGTCCTTTCCGGCACCCAGAGTCAGGCGTTCCTGCTGAAGCTTCTGGGATAACAGCGGATTTCTGGCAAAGCCCTGGCTGAGATCTCCGTGGCTTCCAGCAGAACAGAGAAACATCGGTGCTGCCACAATGCGGCTTCCCGGAAAATATCCCTGCTCAATGGCCCGTTTTACATCCAGAACTCCGTATCCATTGCTGGTAATGCCGCCCACGTGGCGCACCGTGGTAAATCCTCTGCACAGTGCCTTTTCCGCGCAGCGCGCGATTGCCAGGGTTTTGGCTTCCTCACTCTGGGTGTATACTTCCTCCCGCACCGTATGCCAGTCAAAATAATCCATATGCATGTGGGCATCAATCATTCCCGGAGTCACCTGACAGTCACTGAGATCAATGATATCCGCACCTTCCGGCACGGAAACTTCACTGTCAACTTCCGCAATGAGATGATCTTCTACCAGAATACTCTGGCCGCTCTTCCATTCCTGCGTCACGCCGTCATAAAGACGCCCGCACCGCAGAACCTGGTATTTTTTATTCATACTGTTTGAACTCCTTCACCGCGTTTATTCATAACTGTTCAGTACCCTCACAGTTACGTTTATTCTTCAAAAATTCCAGAATCTTCTGCTCCCAGAAGGTTCCGGACAAAATAATCCATCTTCCGGCGAACAAAGTACGCATCGGACGGGACATTGTGATTGCATCTTGGCAGAACCACCAGATCATATCGCTTGTTGTGGGCATTCAGCTCATCACAGAGCCGTAGCGTCTGCGCCATGGTCACATTGTCATCCATGGCTCCGTAAGCCAGCATCAGATGTCCCTTCAGATTTCCGGCCAGGCGGGTAATGTCGCCATACTGGTAAACTTCATCGGTATAAAGTCCGTTGTAGCGCTCCGTCCAGGAATGCTCATACATCCGCTGGTCATAGTTGCCGGAGGATGCCACACCGACACGGTATACGCCCGGATACTGGAGCATAGCCGACACGGTTGCGTAACCACCGGCAGAATTGCCCCACATGCCAACGCGTACCAGGTCAATCTGCGGATACCGCTGTTTTAATTCTTTTAAGCAGAATACATGGTCTTCCAGGCCTGCGCAGGCGTGAATGTTATGATAGCTGAATCTGTGGAATGCCATGCCCCGGCCTGGAACGCCCCGGCCATCCAGGATCAGTCCGGCAAAGCCCAGCTTCGCGAAAGACTGCAGGCCACCGTAAATTTCCCGGTTCATGCTATTGTCCCAGGTAAAGTCCCGGGGAACGTTGTAGAGCTGCGCACCGCCGTAAATGTAATCGATGAGCGGCCAGGAAGAATCCATGCATTCTGGTGCCGGATTCTTCGGGCTCCCATTTTCCCCCGGATCCGGGCGGAAGAAAATGCCGTACAGCTTCGTCTTTCCATCTGCGGCAGTCAGCGTGATCCGCTCCGGAATCTGATAACCCAGTTCCAGAAGCTCTGAAATATCTGCCGTTTCCAGTTCACAGATCAGAGAACCATCCATTTTCCGCAGAACCGTGACCGGAGGAAGATCCACGCGGGAATAGGTGTCTACGAAAGACTGGCTTCCCATGCTGATCTGATGCACGGCATCTTCCGGCGTCAGGCGTGTCAGGCCGCTTCCGTCAAACCCGATGCGGTACAGCTGGTAATACATGGGATCCGAACACTCTGGAACATTATTTGCCATAAAATAAATCTGCTTCTCCCGCTCATCGACACGGATCAGCTTCTGAATGATCAGTTCTTTCTCAGACGCATCAAAAAGATCACCCTCACAGATGCTTTCGTTTTCTGTCAGGCGGTAGCGGTAAAGATGAGCGAATCCATTTCGTTCACTCTGCCAGAAGGCATAGGCTCTGTCACTGGTGATAAAGTTGGAAAACAGATAGCTTCCGTAGCCGTCCAGCAGGCCGAAGGCGCCAAGGTTGAAAAACTGCTCCGTTGTCTCACGGATGACAGCACGGCAGCTTCCGTTTAATGCATCACCGAGATAAAGGCAGGCCTCCTGATAACCTCGCGCAATCCAGGTAAAATAGAAATGGCGGCTGTCCTTCATCCATTTGACAGAAGATTTTTCCGGAGAAGTAAATACCGGATAGAGAAAGTCCGGCGCGTCTGCCTTCACCAGTGCTTTTTTCGATAAGGAACCGATGTATAGGCTGTAATGCGGAATCTCTTCGTCGGTATCCGTGACAAAGGGGCATGGATATTCGTAAAGCTCCGGGCGCAGATCGGTAAGGCTGTTTGCGTAGGATGCGATCAGCGGAAGCTTTTTCGTGGTTCTCCGGTCCGCGCAGTAGGTGATAAAACGGGTACCGTCCGGACTCCAGAGGACTTGGGGATGTTCCTTGTATCCCTGGCGTTTTACGGTAATCTGGCTGTAGATATCAATATAGCAGCCGTATTCCAGATCCGGCTCCCCGTCAAAGGTAAGCTGGATCCGTTCTCCGGTTTTCTGTTCGGTCAGAATCAGGTTGTGTCGGTCATAGGAAAGATAGTAAGCACCATCCGGGGACATGGTCACAGCCTTTTCATTTAGACAGCCGGAAGCAGAGCCGGCATTTGCTGCCTGCCCTGCTGTCTCTGCTTTCTGCAGGATCTGTCTTGTTCCAGTCAGTCCGTTTACTTCTGCCAGAACAGCGGTAACTTCACTGCCGGAACGCTCCTGCCGTTCATACTGAAACGTGGTACCGTCTGCATTCCAGTGTATCTTTGGATTTCCGTTTAACACGGCGGTGCGGGTATGTTTTGTCAGAAGCTTTTCTGCTGCTTCATAACGCGCTCTCATAGTGTGCTTTTTCATGTTGTCTCTCCCTCTTATAAGAATACGCTGACACCCGGACCCAGCGGAAGGTTAAACAGAACCCAGACAATCATCTGAATAACCCAGACAATAAGAAACGCAATGGAATATGGAAGCATCATGGAGATCAGGCTTCCCATGCCAAAGTTTTTGTCGTATTTCTTTGCCATTCCGATGGCGATCGGGATATACGGATAGATCGGGGTGATGGCGTTGGTGGTGGAATCACCGATTCGGTAGACGATCTGCGCGAAAGCCGGGCTGTAGTCAAGCATCATCATCATGGGTACCAGGATCGGAGCAAAAATGTACCATTTTCCGGAACCGCTGGTCATGAACAGGTTTACGACGCAGCAGAGCAGGATGAAGAACAGCATTAACGGAATGCCGGTAAAGCCTGCTGCCTGCAGGGCATCTGCACTCTTCACGGCGATGATCATGCCGAGGTTAGTGTAGCTGAACATATTGATGAACTGCGCAATGACAAATACTAAAACAATGTAGCCGGTCATGCCTTCCAGAGCCTGGGCCATCCGCATCGGAACGTCAGAACTGTTTTTGATGGTACCAGCCTTTACGCCGTATACAACGCCTACCAGAATGAAATAAATCATCAGGATCGGAACAAGTCCTTTGATGAACGGTCCGTTTAAGATGGAACCGTCTTCCGCACGCAGCATGCCACCGGACGGGATGACCAGAATTGCAAATAACAGGATGTACAGAATACTGAAAATGCCTGCTGCGCGAAGTGCTTTTGCCTGAACAGGAGTGATCTCGGAGCTGGATTCGACTGCGTCAACGCCCTCTCCGTCTGCCGGATCATAGGTGCCAAGACGCGGAACGATAAATTTCTTATTTACGAAAACACCTACCGCAGTCAGAGTGAATACGGATACGAACATGAAGTACCAGTTGCAGGTGGCGTTGACAGTCATGGACGGATCAATCATCTGGGCTGCAGATTCGGTTACACCGGCTAAGAGGACATCGGTTCCCGCAACGATCACGCAGGCGGTAAACCCGGCATTGGTTGCCGCGTATCCGGCGAGCAGTCCAGCAATTGGATGCATGCCAACGGACTCAAATGCTGCCGCTGCCAGAGCCGGAACCACGATGATGGATGCCTCAGAAGCAATACTTCCGTTGATACCAAGGAATAATACGGTAGCGGTCAGTGCCCACAGCGGAACACCGAGGATTGCGCGGCGCATTGCCGTTGTCAGAAGACCTACCTTTTCTGAAAAGCCGATGGCAATCTGCATGGCCAGTACCAGGCCAAGGGGTGAGAATCCCTGGAAGTTGGAAAGCAGATTTTCCAACAGCCAGATCAGACCATCCTTGCTGATGAGACTCTTGGCAAGAACCGTTTCTCCGTTTGTCGGGTTTACCACACTGACGCCAGCCATGCTGCATGCCAGACTGATCAGTGCCAGGATCAGACATAACCATAAAAATAAGATATACGGATGAGGGAGCCTGTTTCCTACCCGTTCAATAAAATCAAGAACTTTTCCGTTCTTTTTCTTTTGTGCCGTTGCCTGCATAAAAGTACCTCCTGTTATTTTTCATTTTTAGACCATGGTCTTATTATAAACAATAAAAGAAGAAGGTGCAACATTTCCTGCCTGCACCTTCCAAAATAAAGTCAAACACAACAAAATCATTCAAAAATCAGCAATTCTCTATTTATTGTTCTTTTCTCACTTCATATTGCGAGGAATATCCGATGTAGGAACGCTCCAGCTTTGGAACACTCACCGCCGCCAGATCGTAAGTGCCGCCTGCCAGGCACCAGGAAATCAGCTGGCTGCGTTCCTCTGCGACAATGTCGGCAGCAAGCGCATGACAGTCAAGATCCGTCCGGATCTCGCCCCGCTCCTGTCCGCGTTTTACAATCTCCAGAATAATCTTCACAAACGAACGCTGTTCTCCCCAGAACCGGATGCCGGTAGTCCCGGAAAGCTGGCTGATATAGAGGCTGGTAAGAAGCTCCCGTCCAATCTGATGGCTCATAAAGTCGAACATGAAACGGTTTAGAAGAAGCAGCTGTTCAAAGCTTCCCAATGTTTTATCAATGCTCTGGTAAAACTCCTCGTATTTTTCATCGAAGAGCTCATACATGGAATCCAGAAGCTCTGCCTTGGCATGGAAGTAATAATAGAATCTGCCCTTTGAGCAATGTGCCTCTTTCAGAATATCCTCCATGGTAGTGTTTTGATAACCCTTCTGGTAAAACAGCTTCCAGGCTGAATTTAAGAGCTGCTGCCGCTGCTTCTGTTCGTTGAATTCGTCCTTGGTCCGCATGTACAGTTGTCCTTTTCTTTTTTCATCATTTTACCATGAAAACGCAAGTGTTTCAAATCATGCCTTTTTTATTTGAACATTTTTCCAAAGATAAAACGAACCAGCGGACCTGCCGCGAACAGCTGCCAGAAGAACGCCATTGGGAAGTTCTTGATGGTAGTGGAGATCCAGATGCTGAAAAATTCCGTCTGCAGGCCATTCTTGAATAAAATGGTTGCGATCAGGCTCATGTACGGGCACATCATCCAGATGGACAGAACAGAGATCATCAGGATCACAAAGATGATCTTATCTTCAGCCGGATTGAAGATGCGGAAGGTAATCTTTTTCGCAATCGGTCCAACTACAAAAAAGTCAAATAAAAATGCCAGCGGGCACATGATCGGAAGTTCATGAAGTGCTGCTGCGAAAACAAAGTTCTGCATACCGCCGACATTCAGTGTGACGTTGTAGCATACCATGGCGTAAACCATGGCAAAGACCATCATGATTCCGTAAATAATTTCCTGTTTCAAAGATTTTGGCATAAGTAATTTCCTCCTTGATTGCATGAGAACAAAAAAATGCAGCGAAGCCGTCAAACTCGTTGCGACTCCACTGCATTCTGAATTCAGATATCGGAAAGCTGCTGTTCACAGATTTCCGGTGTGCATCTCACTGCGTTCTCATAAAACTGTATGATGTATTGTTGTTACCGAGGTGCTATTATAGCGAAAAATTTTATTTTGTATAATAGTTTTTTGCCATTTTTTTGAATTTTGTCTCGTTCTACAAAGATTGCAAGTCTATAAGCGGATTTCTGTATATTATGACGGTCTCTGCAGCGTGAGCGTAAACATAGCGCCGCCTTCCGGACGATTTTCTCCTTTTACGGTTCCCTGCATACTTTCTGCCGCAGAAAGGAGCGGGCACAGATCCGCACCGAGCTTGCCTGTGGCAGTCACTCGCATTTTTTGTTAAATTTTTACACTCCCGGTCCGGCCTCTTCGGCTCCGCTTCCGGAATTCTGTCCCGGCGCCTCTAAGGCGGCATTGGTCTCTGCCGCAGTCGGGGCATTTGAGGTGCCTGGTCCATTGGTGGACGATCCAGGCCCTGCAGACGGTCCCGGCCCTGCACTGGTGTGATCGGAGGCGGTTGTCTCAGAAGAACCCGGGCGATCCTGCGGCGCGCTGATCACGCCGGATGAGGTTTCCGTCTCTTTGGTTTCCTCTGCCTCAGAACTTTCCATGGTTTCTTCCGCAGATTCAGAAGATGTCACCGCAGCCTCGCTGCTTTCTTCCACAGCCGGATCCATCTGTGCCGGTGCTGCGGCAGGCTGCTCAGACTTTCCTCCTGTCTGTCCACCGCCATTGTTGCCTTCTACACCGATATTTTTTCCGGTTTCCGTATCCTTTCCCGGGTCACCCAGACCGGTCTTTTTCGCAATGTAATTGCTGATCTCTTTTACAGATGCCGGTGCGTCATACTGTTCCTGATCGTATAAGAACATATGCAGCTGTACGACATTGCTCTCCAGGGTGGTTGGGATAACGCAGGACTTCTTGCCGATTTTCATCTCCTGATGGGAGAACGGGAAGCCGGAGGTCTGTCCGATATAATATTTTTTAGCACCCTTTGCCAGTGCAAGTACATCATCCACGCCGATGCTGGTAGAAATCTGTGGGTATACCGCACCTACCAGGGTGCGCAGTGTCTTAAATTTGGAGTTCTTTGCCTTTTCCATTGCCTGACCGAGGACTTTACGCTGACGTTCTGTACGGTTAAAATCCGTATCCATCAGACGCAGTCTTGCGTAAGCTACGGCCTGGACACCGTCCAGATGGTTCATACCACTGTGCTCCAGCTGATAAGAGCCGACTCCGGTAGAATTTACGGTTTCTGTGATAAAGGAGTTGATGTAGGCAAATTCCTTATCACTGATTTCAATGTCCACGCCTCCCAGTACATTGATGGCGTCAACTACAGCCTTCCAGTTGAAGGTAGCATAATCATCAATGTGCAGGTTTAAGTTGCGTTCGAGCGCCTTCACAGCCTGCTCATGGCCGCCGAGGAAATAGGCCTCGTTGATTTTGTCATAATCATTTTCCTTTTCGGAAATGTGCAGATAGCTGTCACGGAAAACGGATACCAGGCGGATCTCCCCTGTTTTTTTGTTAATGCTTGCCAGCATTTCCACATCGGAAAGGGCTCCCTTTCCGAGATTGCCGTCACGGGAATCTACTCCAAATACGGCAATAGTCCAGTAACCGCCAGCACGGAAATGGCGGTACAGAAAGATTACCGCAAAGAGGCATACCACCAGAAGCAGGATTTTTCCGAAGGAATGTTTCTTCTTCCGTTTTTTTCGTGGTCTTTCGTAAACGGCACGATCCTGTCTCATGGCGTTTCGATTCTCCTTCCTGTTTGGATTTTTCTGCTCCTGTTTTGTCTGTGCAATGGTACGGTTCAGTTCCTGCTTCAATGCGATTTCATAAGTATCATAATCATCCAGATCCAGTTCTTCAATCTGGTCCGGACGCAGATCATAGGAATCACCGGCCGGTGCGGCCGGCCGGCCCTGTTTTTTTCGCTGTTGTCTGGCCCGCATACGGTCCAGCTCATCACCTTCAAAAGAGTCTTTTCTGTAGCTCAAAACGTCTCCTCTCTTACCGGATCATCCGGTCTGTATGATATACATTGTGTTTGTTTAATCGATCAGCCGCCGGTAATAAGGCCAACCGGCGTTGCGCGTTCCTACCGTAACGTTATTGATGGAACCGCTGGTTTCATGTACGCAGCGGATCCTGCCATCGGATGTCCATCCGAGGAACATGACCACATGGGAATCCGCTCCGGTGCGGATCAGAATATCGCCTGGCTGCAGTTCTTCGCGGCTGACGCGTTTTCCAAGAGCTGCCAGGCCGCTGGTTCCCTCATAGGGGAGATGGTCCCCGGTCACAGACCAGTAAACCCAGCTGATCCAGCCGGAGCAGTCCAGTCCCTTTAAGGTACGTCCATCGACATCCGGCGGCATTAATGTTCCGAAATGATTGTTTTCATAGTTTTTTGCTGACGGTTTTCCGCCCCAGTAATATGGAACCTTTCCTACGGAATTTAACGCAAATCGTAGCAGCTCTTTCCGTGTTTCTGAAAGATTGGATGGGAGCTCATTCAGATATGCTTCTATCTCTTCGGCTGTTAACGGGATTCCGGTTGAAATGGAAGAAACGCTGAGCCCATATTTCTGGTACCAGTCTTCGGCTGCCAGGGAGATAGCTGCTGCACGATTTTCTTCTATCCATCCCTGCCAGCCGCCCTCACTGAATTTGCTCTCATCATTTCCTGTCGCGTCCAGGGCAAACAGGCCGGCGCTTTCATTCAGACCTCCAATCTTCATGGTGATCGTTAGATCCACATGGCCCGGACAGATTAAGCCGGCATCGGCATGAGATTTCTCCTCCGTGCTTTCAGAAGTCTCGGCATTCGGCATGCTTTCCTGTTTGGTAGCTGTTTTCGTCATGGCTTTGGCATGGTCATCTGCCATAGCGTGTTCTGTAGTGGAAGCAGTCTCTCCCTCTGTGCCCGCAAAGTCAGTGGATGACTCCGCATTGGAAGGAGAAGCAGCTTTCTGTTTTGATGGTGCCGTGATCACACCGCTGGTAGATTCCGGAATGGTTTCCTTCGTTTTAGCTTCTGCTGCACTGCTTTCGGCCTGACTTTCTTCCTTTGCCTTTTTTTCAGCAGTGGCCAGACCTGCCGTGATCACACTGGTCTGGTTTTCTGCGCAGATTTCCTCTGACTGGTTGGCAGTCGCTTTCGCATCCTCTGGAATCTCCTCATAAGGGAGTTCCAGATTGGGGTTTTCTTTTTCAGCCTCAGCTTCCTCAAGCAGTGCCTTCTTTTCCAGCTCCTCCGCCTGCGTTCCGACACAGCCGGAACAGTAGTACACATCACTGATAGACATGGTATAGGAATGGGATGCCTCCCACAATGCTTTTGCGTAGGACAGGAACGAGTCGCTGTCCTGCGGATTATGATAATAGGTATAAACGTTGGCCATTGACATGATCTGAGGTACGTTGGAATAAGGAGAAACGCTATGGCCGTCCCCGTCTACAGCCTGGATCTTTACGTTGCGAAAGTTGCCAATGGTCCAGGTAGAAGGATTTTCTTTCTGGTGGCTTTCGTCTTCCGGGTTATATTTTCCAAGAATCCGTTCTCTGGAAATGCCAAGCTTTGCCGCCATATCCGCAGGTGTGACATCCGAATAGCTGTAAAGGGCGCTGGACCAGTTTGCATCCCGGGTCATCAGCTCATGGAATACGTGTCCGGCCAGGCTTTTGGTGATGTCGGTATCCTCCTCACCCTCCGGAAAATAGTGAGCAAGGTTTAATTCGTCCAGTGTCGGAATCCAGACGCTTTCGGTTTCTGCCTCTGTCGGTGCTTCGATAACTGCAGCTTCTGTGGTTTCTTTGACTTCCGGCTCCGGCACAGCGGCTTTTTCTGCAGGCTGGTACAGAAAGGAAATGCCGATGCTTCCGGCTCCCAAAATCAGGGCCATTCCGGCAGCAGCCCATTTGCTTTTATATCGGATCATGGAGTCAGTCAGAAGCTTCATGACCTGTTTGACATTGAAAGGTTGTCTCATACTCGTTATCTCGTTCTTCTTCGTTTTTGTGTAACAATACAACTTCGTATTTTAGCACAGAAGCCTTTGGAAATACAGAGCAGAAACTTTAATATTTCATGAAGAAACGGCATTTGATTGACGAAAAATCCATTCTGGTCTATAATAGACGCGATTTCGTTTTTCAGGAGGAACGAAATGTCCAATAGCAAAGCTATAGCGCCATGCACCTGAGGACTGTACGTGAAAGCTGCAGAGCTGGTTTTTCAGGTTAACGAGGTGGAGAGATCATCGAAAATTCGGCGGGTACTCTCCCATGCTTCTCCGGGCGTGTATATTCTGTGAAATATGCGGGCAACCGCAAAACAAACGCAGGATAACCGGAGAGTCTTCTTTTTGTACGCATTTTTGCGCGAATTTTACATTTTGAACCATGACAACAGGAAAGACAGAAAGGAATTTTTTATAATATGTGTGGAATTATTGGATATTCAGGACCTTTAGACGCAAGCAAGATCCTCTTAGACGGCCTCAGCGGTCTGGAGTACCGTGGCTATGACAGTGCCGGCATCGGTCTGTGTATGGAGGACACCAGTATCTGTATCGCGAAAAAGGTCGGAAAAGTAAAAAATTTAAGAGAATACTGTGCGGCAAATATCCACGGAACTGCCCACAGCGGCATTGGCCATACCCGATGGGCTACCCACGGCGGCGTTACCGATGCCAATGCCCATCCGCATCGTGCCGGAAAAGTTACCCTGATCCATAACGGCATCATTGAAAATTATCACGAGCTGACGGAACAGTTTCATTTAGAAGGACAGCTCGTCTCCCAGACGGACAGTGAGGTGGCTGCAAGAGTCCTGGATGCCCTGTATGACGGAGACCCGTTAAAGGCCATTCAGAAGCTTCAGGAGCTGATTGTGGGTTCTTACGGCTTCTGCATCCTGTTCGATGATCAGCCGGGATCTGTATATGCGATCCGCAGAGTAAGTCCGCTGGTTGCCTCCTACACCCATGCAGGCGCGATCATTGCATCGGATTTAACTGCACTGATCCCCTACAGCAATCAGTATTTTGTTGTGCCGGAAGACAAAATCGTGCGCCTGACTCCTTACAAGGTGCATATATATAATATGGATGAGAACTTTACTAAGGTATATCCGGAAATCATGACGGTCAACTGGAATATGGACGCGGCTATGAAGAACGGTTATCCGCATTTTATGATGAAGGAGATCCACGAGCAGCCGGAGGCTATGAAAAATACTATCCTCCCGCGTATCAGCAAGGGATTTCCGGATTTCTCCGATGATAAAATCCCGGATGAGATCTTCAAAGACTGCACCCAGATCCACATTGTGGCCTGTGGTACTGCCATGCATACCGGTATGGTAGCGCGGGCGCTTATGGAGCCGATCCTGCGGATCCCGGTTACCGTAACCATTGCATCAGAGTTCCGTTATGAGCAGCCTCTGATTGACGAGCATACCCTGGTGCTGATCATTTCCCAGTCCGGTGAAACCATTGACACCCTGGCCGCTTTGCGCCTGGCTCACGAGTACGGCTCAAAGACCCTGGCAATCGTGAATGTAAAGGGTTCCACCATCGCCAGAGAAAGTGATTACGTGCTTTACACCCATGCAGGACCAGAGATTGCGGTAGCCAGCACCAAGGCATATTCTGTGCAGCTTGCCGCTCTCTATATGATCAGCTGCCGCATGGCACTGGTTCGCTGTAAGTTTACAGAAAAACAGGCTATGGACTTTCTCTCCGACCTGCTGGATGTGATCCCGGCTATGGAGACCATGATTGCGCAGGAAGAGATGATCAAGGGGGTAGTTTCCCACATCATTCAGAGTCCGGATGCGTTCTTTATCGGCCGTGGCCTGGACTATGCCTTTTCCTTAGAAGGTGCCCTGAAACTGAAAGAGATTTCCTACATTCATGCGGAGGCTTATGCAGCCGGGGAATTAAAGCACGGCACCATTGCCCTGATTTCTGATCAGGTACCGGTCATTGCCATTGCAACTCAGGAACATGTGTTCTCCAAGACCATTTCCAACATCCGTGAGGTCAAAGCCCGCGGAGCCTTTGTAATTCTGCTGACAAAAGAAGGCTCTGTAGTGGATGACAATCTGGCTGATATCCGAATCCGCATTCCGGATGTAGACGACCGCTTCACCGTGTTCCCGATCGCTGTCGTGCTGCAGCTGATTGCCTATTATGCTTCTCTCGGAAAGAATCTGGATGTAGACCAGCCGAGAAACCTGGCGAAATCGGTAACGGTAGAATAAATCAAATTTTAAATCACTCAATGAGCACAGCAATTCCGTCTGTGCTCATTCTTTTACTCATAACGGTCATTGTGAAGGACCTTACTGCAATTGCGATGACAGACGGTACGGACATTTTTCCAAATAAGCCATCGCCCGGATAAATTCCGCTGTTCATTCCGCATCATCCGTGATAGAATGGAAACAAGTGTTTCGGGATGGTACAGAATCATGGAGGGATGTAAATGGAACCGATGTATTTGTCAATCCAGCCCGTGGAAACCGGGAAGCGGATCAAGCAGCTGCTTTCAGAGCAAAACTATACGATCCGAGAGATCCAGGGTGCGTTCGGCTTTGAAAACCCGCAAGCAATCTACAAGTGGATTGCGGGAAAATCCCTGCCGAGCCTGGACAACTTTATCATTCTCAGCAGATTATTACATACCAGCATTGAAAATATCCTCGTCATTGACGGGGATATTCCTCGTTTATGGGCCGGCTTAAACCAGTGGTTCAATGACAGCTTTCCTCTCCTGTCTTATAATCGTGTCATAAGGAATTGATGAGGAGGCGAACACATCATGAAAATGACTTCGGCTTATGCCAATAAACTGCTCAAAAGCCTGGCAGATGAAAAATCTTACTGGACAAACAAGGAAGAGGCATCCCGCACTTACGTTGCTGCCGTCGGCGAGGAACCAGTCATCCCGGAGTATGACTACTCCGCCGTTTCCGATACATTAAATGAAATTGACCGGAAAACCGTCATCATCAGGCACGCACTGAACCTGGCCAACGCCACCGCAAAGATCCCGGTCGGTGATACGGAAATGAGCGTGGACAGCATCCTGGTCAAAATGGCACAGCTTAATTACCGGAAAACAACTCTGGACACCATGCGGAAATGCCTGCCGAAAATGAGGGAATCTTCCCACTCATTCAGCTCCAGAAATGCCGTTCCTGAATACCGCTACACCAACTATGACCCAGAGCTGGTAAAACGGGATTATGAACGTATCTCCGGTAAGATCATGGAAATGCAGATTGCCCTTGACCAGTACAATCAGACGTTCCTGTTTGAAGTGGAGCTCTAAAGAATTTTTCCGTACAGGGTCTTTAAAAATGCAAATGGGATTGTTAACGTTCAGTGGCATGGATTGTTTTGTTATTTTTTATCCGTTGTATCTTTCGGTTCATGGTAAAGTAATCAGACAAATTATAGAGGTTAATCATCCCCTGTAGAAAACCCGTGAGCGATCACACCGGTGCCGGGGTACGGTTTCAGGCACCACCGGCTGCGGAATGGAAGTTCCGCAGCCTTTTCCTTACATACAGCTATCACAAAGGAGGAGACCATGAAAAAATCATTTGTCCCGATCAGCAAACAGAGTAAGAAAGCACAAAAAGCATACCATTCCTTACAGCGCTCCACCTGGGGCATCCTGAACCCGGCAACGAGGACCATGCCGAACGGCAAGGCATACAGTCGAAAGAAACAGAAAGCGAACGCCAGAAGCGGCAGAGAATCATTCTTCGACTCCCCGTCGCTTCCTTTTTGTCCGCCCATGCATATCAATCCCACAGGTTCCGGAAATATTTCGTCATAAGCTCCATAGCCTGCTTCAGACACCGATCCCGGTACTCACGTAGTTCACCCTCGACCGCCAGCCACTTTTTCGAGATCTCCGCATATTCCGGCACATCGTCCATCATATACAAACGGTGCTTATGCTCTCGCATTTCTCTTGCAATCTCCTCTTCTGTTTTCAGCTTCTCACCGAACATGCCGTATTTTGCCTCAAAGGCTTCCTGTGCAAGGTTATGTTCCGCCTCATACGGATTCTTCTTTCTGCATGTGTCCTCATTTGCCTCCCGGAACAGAAATTCCATTCTTTTCAGAATACGGTCCCATTTTCGGATGTTCTCTTCTTCCGGTCCTTCGAAGAAACCGGGATAACCATGGCTGTTGACGCGAAGATCATGGATCATGTTTGGGACAACCGTAAGGAACCATTGGTCGATCGACCAGGTATCACGGTAACAGTATCCATAACGTATTCTCTGGTAAATGCAGATGATGTCCTCCTTCCATATGGAAATACTTTTGAAATTTTTATAACGGTCTTAGAAGTGTATCCATAATTGACACCTGCCACGTTACACGGTATAATATAAATATGATAAAATCATTTGCACACAAGGGATTAAAGGAATTTTTTGAGAACGGTTCCAAGAAAGGAATCCAGCCAGAGCATGCGCCTAAATTAGCCAGAATGCTTGATCGTCTTGATGCAAGTATCAGTCCGCAGGATATGGATTTACCGGGATACCGGCTGCATCCGCTGAAAGGAGACAAACAGGACATGTGGTCTGTTACTGTTAATGGCAATTGGCGATTAACATTTTATTTCGAAGGACAGGATGCGCATCTCGTGGATTACCAGGACTATCATTAGAAGGAGGAACATGTATGATAAGCAGAAAACCAACTCATCCGGGAGTTGTCCTCTTGGAAGATGTTATAAAACCACTGGGACTTACCATCACCGATGCAGCCAGAATGCTTGGTGTAAGCCGGAAAGCATTATCAGAATTTGTAAATGAAAAAGCGATGTTAAGTCCTGATATGGCAATTCGCATTGCAAAAGCGACGAACACATCGCCGGAAAGCTGGATGAATATGCAGCAGAAACTGACACTCTGGGAAGCAGAACAGCATCTTCCAAAGAATGTTATCCCATTTTCATCCGTACGGTCTGAAGAAGCTGCTGCGCTGCAGATGTAAAAATGGCTCCATCATATTGATGGAGCCCCCATGTAGTTTCGGAAATAAAAGGAATTAAACACCTGCGTGTTCTGTGAACTCACCCGCCTCCATGATTTTACCGTCTCTCCAGATACGTTCAATATCATAAAACAAACGGCTCTCTTTATCGAATACGTGCACGATGATATCGCCATAGTCCATCAAAATCCAGTTTGCGCTCTGGTAGCCTTCTACCTGCTTGCACGGGTATCCGGCTTTGCCAAGCTCTTCTTCTACGTTGTCGGCCATGGCCTGAACCTGGTTTCCGTTGGAACCGCTTGCAATGAGGAAGTAATCAGCCAGAACGGATACCTCGTGGATGTCGATCACGCGGATATCTTCCCCTTTTTTATCTTCCAGGGCCGTGATGGCCAGTTTTACCATTTCGTTTGTCTGACTCATTCATTTTCTCCTTTTCTAGATATGCATATTTGCCTTTTTCTGTTTCATAGCCTCTGCAAAATATTCATAAGCCTGCAGGGTCATCGGGTCAATTGTGTTTCCTTTTTTGTCCAGGTATTCCAGGGTTCCCTTTAAGATCTCGTACATGGTCTCATCCAGATCCTGGAATGCCAAATAACGCATCTGAGGCAGATTGTCTGCCTTGTCACGCCGCGGCTCAATATAGTCTGCAATGTATAAGATCTTGTCCAGCGTGGACATGTCTGGTTTACCGGTGGTATGGCATGCAATGGCAGAAATGATCTGCGGGTCCTGGATGCCATATTTATTCTCTGCCAGATAGGCACCGTATTTTGCATGAATGACAGCCGGAGCCTTGATTTCTGCCTCAGTTAAGGCCACCCCATGCTTCTGGCATTTACGGATCAGCTCGCTGTCGGTAAAGCGCTTTGCACAGTCGTGCATGAGCCCGGCAAGCTCAGCCTTTTGAATATCATAGCCGTAGCGCATGGCCAGCGCGGTGCAGGTGAACGATACGCTTACGGAGTGCTCAAAGCGCATCGGTTCCAGTTTGGATTTTAACTGCTTGCGCAGTGTGATGATCTGTTCTGTTATCATAATGTATCCTTCCTACGGTCAGGATGTTGATACAGGCCGTGTTCTCTGATATAGCGTTCCACGCTGTCCGGAACCAGATCATGAATTCCGGTTCCATTGCTTTGTCGTTCCCGAAGCTCCTGGGAAGAGATATGCATGGCAGCGCTGTGTAAAAGAAAAATTGCGGCTCCGTATTTGTTTTTCAGATAATCCGCCTGCTTCTCCAAAGTACAGGCAGCATCGTCACATTCCCGCCTTGCGGCCAGAATCGTAACGTGCCCTAATACAAGCTCCGGATGATACCAGGTTTCAATGTGGTACAGGGAATCCGCGCCTACAATAAAATAGAAGGTGTGCTCCGGGTACGCTTCTTTTAAAAGCTGTAAAGTCTGGGCCGTGTAGGTATTGCCTGTCCTGGAAATCTCAAAATCTGAAAAACGGAAATAGGGATATTCCGCAATTGCCAGTTTCACCATCTCACACCGGTCGTTTGTATCGGTGATTTGATGGTCGGTTTTGTGCGGAGGGATGTGGGACGGCATGAACCAGACCTCATCCAGGCTGTATTCCTTCCAGGCCTGTCTGCCCAGTATCAGATGTGCGTTGTGGATCGGATCAAAGGTACCGCCCATAATTCCAATCTTGGCCAAGCAGCTCACTCCCTTCGCAAAATGTACTCAGGGACCTTGGTTTTACGTAGCCCCTTCTCTGTGATATTAAGGCAGAACGATCTTGCGCTTTGCCTCGTCCTTTGCCGGCTTGTAAAGAACAATCTTCTTGCCGATGACCTGAACCACCTCAGAACGAGTGCGCTCAGCCAGTACCTCTGCGATGGAACGTCCATCGTCGAGGCAGTTCTTTAAGACCGTGATCTTGATCAGCTCGCGGGCTTCCAGTGCCTCTGCGATGGCAGCGGTCAGCTCCGGAGTTACGCTGGACTTACCGATCTGGAAAATCGGGTCCATGGTCATAGCCAGTCCCTTTAAATAGGATCTCTGCTTGCTTGTCATGTTTTTTCTCCTGTTATTTATAATAATCAAATGCAAGGCCGTACATGCGGACGGTATCGCCCTCCTGGATGCCTGCGGCCTCAAGCTCGTCTAAAATACCACTCTCTTTTAAGAATTTCTGGAAGAACTGGAAGCCTTTTTCGGATTCCAGGTTTGTGTAGCCCAGCATCTTCTCGATGCGCGGTCCCTCTACTACAAACTCGCCGTCCTCGTTCTGCTCTACCGTATACGGCAGGTTGCGGTCACCGGCGTACTCAATCTCAAATTCCTTCTCAAAGATCACCGGATCCAGGTTTACAGTCTTAAGAAGCTCATATACTGCATATAACAGCTCCTTTACGCCCTTACCGCTGACTGCGGAAATCGGGAATACCTTGATGCCTTCCGGCTCAAACTCCTGTTTCAGGATCTCGACCGGATCCTCGTCCTCAGAGTAAACGGCGTCAATCTTATTGGCTGCAATGACCATCGGACGCTTTAACAGCTCCGGATTGTATGCCTCCAGTTCTGCGTTGATGGCGCGGATATCTGCAATCGGATCGCGTCCTTCGGTACCTGCGGCATCCACCACATGGACTAGAACGCGGCAGCGCTCAATGTGGCGAAGGAAGTCATGGCCAAGACCGATGCCCTGGGAAGCTCCCTCGATCAGGCCCGGGATATCTGCCATAACAAAGCCGGCTCCGCCGTCTAAGTCAACCACACCCAGATGTGGGTTTAAGGTTGTGAAATGATAGTTTGCAATCTTCGGTTTTGCGTTGGATACGCGGGAAAGAAGGGTGGATTTTCCCACGTTTGGAAAGCCGACCAGACCAACGTCTGCAATGACCTTTAATTCAAGCTGAACCCAGAGCTCATGACCCTGCTGACCAGGCTGTGCATACTTTGGTGCCTGCATGGTCGGGGTTGCGAAGTTCATATTGCCGAGGCCGCCCTTTCCGCCCCGTAAAATGGTTTCTCGTTTATTTTCACCGGACATATCTGCGATGACCTTGCCGGTCTCAAAGTCCTTGATGACGGTTCCTTCCGGAACTTTGATCACCAGGTTCTCTGCGTTGGCACCGTGGCATCGCTTCTTGCCGCCTTGTTCTCCATCTCGTGCTACATATTTCCGAACATGACGAAAATCTGTTAATGTATTTAAACCCGGATCCACCTCAAAAATGATGTCTCCGCCTTTTCCTCCATCACCGCCGTCAGGACCGCCTGCCGGCACAAACAATTCCTTGCGGAAACTTACATGGCCGTCTCCGCCTTTTCCTGATTTGATAAAAATTTTTGCATTATCTGCAAACATGGATTCACCTAAATCCTTTCCAAAAAAAGGCTTCATACCAGTAATCAGTATGAAGCCCTGTCAGTGTCATTATTCGTTGATTGTTCTTGGGTATACAGAAACCTGTTTTTTGTCTCTGCCCTTTCTCTCAAATCTTACAACGCCGTCTACAGTAGCGAATAAAGTATCATCGCCGCCGCGTCCTACGTTCAGACCCGGATGGATCTTAGTACCGCGCTGTCTGTAAAGAATGTTACCAGCTAATACGAACTGACCATCTGCTCTTTTAGCGCCAAGTCTCTTGGACTCAGAATCTCTACCGTTCTTGGTAGAACCTACACCTTTTTTATGAGCGAATAACTGAAGGTTCATCTTAAACATCTCTTACACCTCCTCAAATCGAATTTTTATATACGGTTCTCCGTATGTTTCCTCAATGTCCTCTAAGCCGAGCACAAGAGAATTCATAAGGAGTGCTGCTTCCGGACTAATCGCCCCGGTAAACCGGAAACGGAACATCCCGGACTGCTCGTCCTCATCTGCCTCAAACTGGTCGTCTGTGAAATGCTCCACAGAATTTGCCATATTGAGTGTCAGGGCAGACACAGCTGCACAAACCAGCTCCTGTCCTTCCTGATGATCATCTGCATAACCTGCGTGACCCAGAAAAGAAATCCCATGATAACGATGGTCGGAATCAACAGATACGGTTACGTTAATCATGATTAATTAAGCATTGATCTTGTCGATCTTGATCTCGGTAAAGAGCTGTCTGTGACCATTCTTTTTATGATAGCCAGATTTTCTCTTATACTTGTAAACGATCACCTTTTTTGCTTTTGCCTCTTTAACTACGGTTCCAGTAACAGTTGCACCTGCTACAGTCGGGCATCCGATGGATAACTCTCCGTTGTTAACTGCAAGAACCTGGTCAAACGTAACGGTTTCGCCAGCGTCTACACCAAGCTTTTCAACCTTAATGATATCGCCTTCTGCTACTTTGTACTGCTTACCACCTGTTGCAATAATCGCGTACATATGGCACCTCCTATTATCATTACTCGCCAGTTTCGGTGTCCGGATCCGATGGACTCGGAACTTTCAAACCTCGCTGTGCGGCACATACTCATGTATATTAGCATGAAACCATGCGGCTGTCAATCCTGTATTTCAACTTTTTTCAAAGTTTTTTGCCGCGCGGCTGCATCGCTGAATACGGGAAACGTACGCGTTGTCTGCTACTCTCTCATCCAGGTACGCGGGGCAAACAGAAGCAGCATCGGGAACAGCTCCAGGCGGCCTGCCAGCATGTCAAACATCAGGATATATTTGCTGATGGGGCTGAAAATACCGAAGTTGCAGGTCGGCCCGACTTTGGAAAGTCCCGGACCGATGTTGTTTAAGGTTGCCGCTATAGCCGTAAAGTTCGTGGTCAGATCAAAGTTGTCCAGGCTGATGAGCAGCAGGGACACTGAAAAGATCAGGATATAGGCAACCAGGTAGGTGTTGATGGAACGCAGCACATTGTGCTCAATGGCTTTTCCTTCATATTTTAATACCTTGACATTCCGCGGATGGATCAGGGAGGAGAGCTCCTTGTTCACAGTTTTCACGGCAATGGCAATGCGGGATACCTTAATGCCGCCTCCGGTACTTCCGGCACAGGCCCCGATAAACATCAGGCACACAAGGATTGTCCGGGAAAAGCCGGGCCACAGATCAAAGTCCGTGGTGGAATAACCGGTCGTGGTGATGATGGATCCGACCTGGAATGCCGCGTGCTTTAATGCAGTCAGGATATCCGGGAACATGCCGCGGATATTCCAGGTGATAAGCAGCGTGCTTACCAGGATGATCCCGAGATATCCTCTCATCTCCTCACAGCGCAGGGCATCCTTCGGCTTGCGGATCAGAAACAGGTAATATACATTAAAATTCACACCGAACAGGATCATGAAAATGGTAAAGATCCACTGCTGCAGGGATGTGTAATCGCCGCAGCTGCTGTTGACAATGCCGAATCCGCCGGTTCCGGCTGTGCCAAAGCTCATGGCCATGGAATCAAACAGCGGCATGCCGGTAAAAAGCAGCAGAATGATCTGTACGACTGTGATAAACAGGTAGATCAGGTACAGGATCTTTGCTGTGGTGCGGACTCTCGGTACCAGCTTTCCCACAGATGGTCCCGGGCTTTCTGCACGCATGATATGAATGTTATATCCGCCGGCCAGCGGAAGCACAGCCAGGATAAAGACCAGCACACCCATACCGCCGATCCAGTGGGTAAAGCTGCGCCACATCAGCATGCAGCGGCTTAAGGCCTCTACATCCGGCAAAACACTGGCTCCGGTTGTGGTAAAGCCGGAAATGACCTCAAACAGCGCATCTTCTAAAAGTGGGATCTCTCCGCTCAGGAAAAACGGAAGCGCGCCAAAGAAGCTTAGAACGATCCAGCTCAGGGACACGGCTACAAAGCCCTCTTTTGCATAAAAAACGGTACTCTTTAACTTTCTGTGGGCCAGCAGCCATCCGCTGATGCCGCAGAACAGTGCCACACCCAGAAAATAGAACCCGCTTGGCTCCCGGTAGACCAGAGCCACCACACAGGGAAGGATCATCAGGATGCCCTCTATGCCAAGGACCCAGCCCAAAAAGTAAAACACGATTCCAATATTCATAATTCACCCATCCCCTTACCTTAAGATATCCTTTAAATCCTTCAGTCCGGAATGCGTGGTAACCACGATTACAGTATCTCCCGGTTCAATGGTATCTTTACCGCGCGGGGTAATGATCTGTCCGCCGCGGTTGATGCAGGCAATCAGAAGATTGTCCTTAAAGGAAAGCTTCTCAAGCGGGATTCCGATGAGAGGCGCATCCTTGCCGACACGGAACTCCAGAGCCTCTGCCTTGTTCTGCACGATCTTGTAGAGGGTTTCCACGTTGCTTCCCATGGAATTCTGCATAGCACGGACATAGCGGATGATGCCGTCCGCGGTGATCATTTTCGGATAAATGATGCTGCCGAGATTCATCTGCTGGATGATGTTCTCAAAAGCAATACGGTTGATCTTGGTCACGAGCTTGGCATTTGATACACTGGCTGCGTAGAGGGATAACATGATGTTTTCCTCATCGAAGCCGGTCAGAGCCGCAAAGGATTCTGTCTGGGCAATGCCCTCTTCCATCAGAAGCTGCTGGTCGGAACCATCGCCGTGAATGATCATGGCCTTTGGCAGCAGCTCACTCAGCTCATGGCAGCGTGCCAGATCCTGCTCGATGATCTTGATCTTGATGCCGGTATCCTCTAACATCTTCGCCAGATAATATGTGATCTTACCGCCGCCTACCAGCATGGCCGTCTTAACGGTTGTGTTGGAGATACCAACCTGCCGGAAAAACTCGGATGCCTGGGAGGATGAAGCTACGAAAGAGATCTTGTCCCCTTTCTGCAGACGGAAATTACCGTCCGGAATGATCACATCGGCACCTCGCTCCACAGCACAGATCAGGATGCTGCAGTGCAGACGAGGAGCCACCTCATAGACCTGCATGTTATCCAGCACGGAATTGTCCGGTATGATAAACTTCATGAGCTCTACACGTCCCTTGGCAAACGCATCGATCTTGATAACAGACGGAAACTTTAACAGGCGGGCAATCTCAGTCGCTGCAGCCAGCTCCGGGTTGATAGCCATGGAAAGGTTTAGCTCCTCCCGGATATACTGTACCTCATTGGCATATTCCGGATTTCGGATTCGTGCGATGGTGTGACAGTTACCTGCCTTTTTCGCGATCAGGCAGCAGAGCATATTTAACTCATCCGAGTTGGTGGTCGCGATCAGAAGATCGGTTTCCTTGATGCCGGCCTCTATCTGTACCTGATAAATTGCGCCATTTCCTTCCACTCCCATAACATCGATATTATCAGTAACAGAGCGAAGCTTTGCCCCGTCTTTGTCGATCACCGTGATATCATGGCCTTCATTATTCAGCTGTTCGGTCAGGGTAAGCCCTACCTTGCCACAGCCTACAATGATAATCTTCATGTCACATCCCCTTTACCTGCCTCCCGCAACATGGTCACGATTTTTTCTGAACCTGCGCGATCTGTTCCCAGAGAGGTCTCTTTTCTTTTTTTCTTGTCATTTCCACCAGATTGAGCGGCGTCATGTCAATAACGGTTGTCTTAACCGGGTCCGGACGGACCGCCGCTCTCAGAGTATCCATGAGAAGCGTTTTATCTTCCTGTGCATCCATATCAATGAAATCAACCATGATAATGCCGGAAAGGTTGCGCAGCCGAAGCTGATGCGCGATCTCCTTTGCGGCCTCCAGGTTGATGAGGCGGATGGTGTCGGCAAGATTCTTTTTTCCGGAATATTTTCCGGTATTTACATCGATGACCACCATAGCCTCCGTGCATTCTATTATAAGATATCCGCCGGACTTTAACCATACCCTTTTCTGACAAGATTGTTCCATTTCATGATCCAGAGAGTAAAGCTTGGTAAGGCTCAGCAGATGGTCTTCGTAAAAGCGCAGACCGGTAGTCTCTGAAATGTCGGAAACCCGGAAATACTCCTGCAGCCGCGCATACAGATCCGGCTGGTCAGTCACGACTTCCTCCAGACTTCCGGCAGGACTGTTTCGCAGACTTTTGATATAATCCGGCTCTGACTCGTAAAGCAGGGTGTAACAGGTACGATAGCGGGCCGTGTTTATGACCCGTTCAAACAGCTCCAGTAACACCGAAAGCTCCCGAAGGAGCTTTGTTTCCTGTCCGTATGCGTTTGTGCGGATGATGATGCCGGTATGCTTTCCCTCAAGAAGTGCTTCTATCTGCGGACGCATCTGTTCTTTCCATTCCCGGTCTTCAATCTTGGAAGAAAATCCGATGACCTGTTTTCCGGCAGTCAGGACAGCATATTTGCCAGAAAAATTCAGGTTCCCGGTCAGGACCGGGTCCTTGGTTTTCACAGCATCCTTTGCCACCTGAACAATGATTTCATCGCCCTCTTTGAGTTTTCCCTCATGCCCGTCGGCAAACAGCGTCACTTTATTATCGGTAAGACTGTAATAGCCGGTGCGGCCTTCGGAAAAATCTACAAAAGCGGAATTTAAATTTTTGACAACCTTTTTTACTTTTCCAATATAAATATTGCCCAGAATGGAGGCCGTATCCGCAAGTCCCAGCTCTATGGTAGTTTTTTCTGAAACAAGAGCGGTCAGGACGCGGCTGTTCCACCGGGTGACGATCAGCTTATTCAATGTCTTCTCCAAATGAATCCAGGGTCACAAACTGATGTGATTCCTCTGTGCCCTTATCTGCATATACTTCCAGGCGGGTTACCATCAGGGCAAACTCACCCAGGGTCTCGCCGCGGCTTTCTGCGTAAGCGCGGAGCACGGCATCCGGCTTTAGGTTTGCCGCGCTGCCGGTCGCGATCTGTAAAAAGATCATATGATCCGGGCGGATTTCCATCCGGTAGATCTGCGGGCGGATATTCACCTCGCGCTCTCCCTTTTTGGTCTTTTTCACAATGACGATCTCTTCCTGCTCCAGGAACGCTGGAATCCCGGCAAAGAAAGCATCCAGGTCAGCAGGCTCGTAGCCTTCGCGGAAACGAACCTCATAGTCGGCTGCTGCTACCAGGGACATGGCATTTCCGGCATCATCCGGAAGAGCTTTATAGGAAAGCGCCTCCATGCCCTCAACCATGTTTTCATTGATGCGGCGAAGCATCTCTTTAGAAGAATCGGTGCTCAGCACTTCAATGTCCACGTATTCACCGCGGCTCTCTAAGCCTACGCCAAGCGGTGCCGCAAAGGACATGATCTGGTGCGGGCTAAAGCCCTCGCTGTAACGGATATCCACATCGGCCCGGCGCATGACCTTCTGGAAATAACGCATGATATCCAGATGGCCGATGAATTTCATGGTGCCTTCCTTGGCAAATTTAATTCTTATCTTCAAAGCAGACACCTCCTCCAAATTTTCTCGCGCCGCAGCCGGAACACTGCTGACGGCAGTTCGGAGTTACCTTCTCGCTGATGGCGGTCAGCCATTCACGCTTTAAGAACTCCTTGGTCACACCAGCGTCAATGAAATCCCACGGGAAGATCTCATCGAGGCTGCGCTCTCTTACGGTATAGAAATCCGGGTCCACGCCACAGGTTTCAAAGGCCTGCATCCAGGTATCGTTGTTGAAATACTCACCCCAGGAATCGAACATGGCGCCGTTCTTATATACCTCTTCTACGACAGCTGCCACCCTGCGGTCACCGCGGGCCAGAACACCCTCCAGCACTGTCAGATCTGCCTCATGGTAATTGTATTTTAAGCTCTTGCGGTTTAACATCTCCTTGAACTTATCTTTTACGATATAGGCACGCTCTAAAAATTCCTCCTTGGTGCACATCTGTGCCCACTGGAACGGAGTAAATGGCTTCGGTACAAAGAAGGAAGAGCTTGCAACTACCTGTACCTTGCCGTTGCGCTGCTCCTTCGGGATTTCATCGTAGTAAAGCTCTGCCACCTTCTCGGATAACAGGGCAATACCCTCCATATCCTCTCTGGTCTCTGTCGGAAGTCCGAGCATAAAGTACAGCTTTACACGGTTCCAGCCTCCGTGGAATGCCTCTGCTGCTCCCTTTAAGATGATCTCCTCGGTCAGTCCCTTATTGATGACATCGCGCATGCGCTGGGTACCGGCCTCCGGCGCAAAGGTCAGACTGCTCTTCTTGATGTCCTGGACCTTGCTCATGACATCTAAGGAGAAAGCATCGATCCGCAGGGAAGGCAGGGAAATGTTCACACCCTTGCCCTGAAATTCATCGATCAGGAAATTTACGATCTCTTTTAAATGGCTGTAGTCACTGGAGCTTAAGGAGCTTAAGGAAATCTCCTCATGTCCGGTACTCTTTAACATCTTATAGGCGTGGTCCTTTAAATACTCCAGGCTGCGTTCCCGGAGCGGACGGTAAATGTTGCCTGCCTGGCAGAAACGGCAGCCACGGATGCAGCCGCGCTGGATCTCCAGAACCACACGGTCCTGGGTAACCTTTAAATAAGGAACTACCGGCTTCTCCAGATACGGAACATCGTTCATGTCCATAACCAGCTCCTTAGTGATGGTCGCCGGAATACCTTCTTTGTTCGGGGTGAAGGAGGCAATGGTGCCATCCTCGTTGTAAGCCACATCGTAAAACATCGGCACATAGATGCCCGGAAGCTTGGCTGCTGCCTCCAGGAAGTCCATTCTGCTGCCGCCGTTCTTCTTGTTCTCTTTGTACAGATCAAAAAGCGCATCGTACTGGGTCTCACCCTCACCGATGTAGAACATATCAAAGAATGCTGCCAGCGGCTCCGGATTGTATGCACACGGACCTCCTCCGATGACGATCGGGTCCTCCTCCGTACGGTCTTTCGCATGCAGCGGAATGCCGCTTAAATCCAGCACCTGCAGGATGTTGGTGTAACACATCTCATACTGGATGGTAAAGCCAAGGAAGTCAAAATTCTTGACCGGATCCTGGGATTCCAGCGCAAACAGCGGGATATGCTGCTCCCGCATCACCTTATCGAGGTCCGTCCACGGAGAGAACAGACGCTCACACCAGACATCCTCCCGCCTGTTAAACATGGCATACAGGATCTGCATGCCAAGGTGGGACATACCGATTTCGTATACGTCCGGGAAACACATGGCGAACCGGATGTCCACAGTGGACGGATCTTTCATGACGCAGTTCACCTCTCCGCCAATGTATCTGGCGGGTTGTTGAACCGTTAATAAAATTTCATCACTTAACGCTAACTTTCTCATAAAGCCTTATTTTACCTACATTTCTCACGTTTTTTTGCGATGTGTTCATCGCTGTTTTTTGTTCTTTTTAGTTCTTTTTCTCTGCTCTTCTCCGGAAGCGTAAAAACACAAATTCTTGTCAAGTGTTTATCTCACGGATAGTTTACATAATATTTTTCGCTCTTACGACAAAAAAAGTTTTTTCTGAAATACGCACAATTCGGATTTCCCATCATTTTACGGATAAATCCACTCTAAATGTACAGATCAGACCGCATTATTATACGGTATTTCCAGCGTTTCCGCAACAAATTCTTTCCCGAAAGCGATTTTTTGAGCTCCTATCGTCGAACTTTTTATCAAGTTTTCCGAATATTCGTCAAATCCAGGAACCTCAAAAATCAGGGTTTCCTTCAGAACGATCTCATCATTTTCCAGTTTTACCGGCATGGCATTCAGGAAAACCACATACCGAAGCCCGTGCAGCATCAGACAGTATACCACGAACGCCGGGCTTTTCGAAGCTCGGCGTTTTGTGTTGGGAATATGAAATGAGCTGCCGCACGTTAGTGCGACAGCCCCGTTTTTCTATCTTCTACACCAGATTCTTCATATCCTTAAACGCTGTCCGCTCCATCTTCTCCCGAAGGTCATTCCTGATCTTCGCGAAGTCCTCACGGACAAGCTTCTTTTCTTTTACGAGGCACTCACCCGCAACATAAACATCTCTCACATTCGATGCAATCGCGCTATACACAAGAGCCGAATACGGGTCGTATACCGGGAACATATTTGGGGAGTCGGTCTCTACGAGGACGAGATCCGCCTGTTTTCCGGGCTCGATGGAACCAGTGATATCGCCGAGTCCTAACGCTCTTGCTCCCTCAATCGTCGCCATGGAAACGACCTCCTTTGCCGGGAACGCGCTGCGATCGTGGAGCTCATTTTTGTGGAAGTTCTCGCACATCCGCATCTGGATGAACAGATCCAGCGTATTTCCGCTCGCCGGACCGTCGGTACCGAAGCCGACGGACATGCCGTGCTTATGCATCAGGGACACCGGAGCCACGCCCTTTGCGGCCTTCGTGTTGGAGGCGATACAGTGGGCCACGGACGCTCCGTGCTTCGCGAGGATCTCCACGTCATGTTCCGTCGTGCGGATGCTGTGGGCCGCCAGCGTATTCGGTCCGAGGACTCCGATATGCTCCATAAACTCGATGGGCGTCATATTATACTGTTCCCTCAACTGGGTCATCTCGTAGTCCATCTCCGCCACATGGAGCGTAAATACGGTTCCCGCCTTCACGTCCTCCTCATATGCCCGTTTTAAAGTCTCCGGGCTGCAGGTCGTCGTTCCGTGGGGCGTGATCGCTCCGGAAACGCGCGGGTGATCTTTGTACGCCTCGATCAGTGCAATTCCACGCTCGATGGCCTCATCCGCGTTCTTACTGTCGCAGGAATCCTTTTCCATCACCGTCTCACCGGCGATTCCGCGGATCCCCATCTCGTCCATGACCTTCGCCACAACTTCCTCGAAATAGTACATATCAAGCACTGTCGTCACACCGGAGAGCAGCAGCTCGCCTATGGCGTATCGCGTGGAAAGCCTGGCCATCTCCGCGTCCATGGCCTGATTCTCCATCGGAAGCAGGAACACCCGCAGGCGATCCTTACAATCGTCCCCGAGGCCGCGGAACGGGATCATGCCGAGGTGGCAGTGGGTGTTTACGAGGCCTGGGATCACGACGGCGCGCTTTGCGTCGATCTCCTCGAAGGTCTCGCCAGCCTTTAAAATCCCCTGCGCAGTAAGCGCCTGAAGCGCCTTCTCAAGCTCTTCCTCCGGTCCTGCTGCCAGAATCTTTGTATCTTCAAACATTACATAACCATGATCCCAGACATCACCTGCCTCGTTCATCGTCACAACAATGCCGTTTTTGATAATCTTCTTCATCGTTCTAATTTCATCCTTCATAATTTCGATCTGATCCGGTTCTTCCACTATCCGCGAAGAAAAAACGGCGGCGGGCCGTAAAACTACTTCCCGTACTTCTCAACCAACGGAACATGTTCCTGCCCCGGCACCGTCAAAAGCCCGTGATCCGTGAGCTTCAGTTTCGGTGACACCGGAAGGCAAAGCGTGGACATGGACATGACCACGTTGTTGTTCACATATCCGAGACCTTCCATCGCCGTCCGCACTTCCTTTAATTTCTGTCCGAGAACCTCGATGGGCTGATCCGACACGATACCGCCGATGGTGAGTCCCGCCTCTGCCAGGGATCTTCCTTCAGCGAACACCACATATGCCCCCTGGAGCTCCAGGACGCGCCTCTGGGCCAGTTTCATATCGTTCTCATCTGTTCCCAGGACAAACAGGTTATGGCTGTCGTGGGACCACGTGGTGGCCACAGCGCCCGGTTTCGTCAGTGCTCCTTCCACGAGACTATATCCGATATTTCCATTCTTGCCGTACCGCTCGAAAACGACTGCAAGGGAAAGTCCTGCCGACTTCCAGTCAAGCACACCGTCCTTCACCTCGACTCTGCATTTCACCGGTGTGGTTGCCGTTCCGAAGGTGCCGATCTTCATGACATTGACTTCCGCCCATTTCGCCTCCGGATCTTCCGCTTTTAACACAAAGTCGGAGATTTCCGCCGGACGGCAGTTGATCGTGTGGTAGAAAGAAGCCGGGAAACTGCACGCCGCAGCTTCTGCCGCACCGTAAGCCTCCTTGTCCTTGCAGTACACACACTCGCCCTTCTTATAAACCACAACCGGATCGATCCCATCCAGACTGTCCAGCAGCATAAAGTCTGCGATCTTTCCCGGCGCGATCATCCCTCTGTCATCCAGATGCATCCGTCTCGACGGTGTCCAGGTCGCGCAGTAGATCGCCTTCTCCATCGGCATTCCCGCCTTTACAGCCGTCTCGATAATCTTATTGAGATGTCCGGTCAGAAGCTTATCTGCCATCGTGTCATCCGTCACCAGCGCCACATTCTCATAGAGTTCATTGTCGCAGACGGTCTTCACGACCTCCGGCGTCAGGGATTTGAACTGCAGCTCCAGAAACATCCCAAGCTCTGTCTTCTCCATCACTGACTGTGGAGTCTGCTGGGTGTGGTCCGCATCAACACCTTCATAGATAAAGCGGTTAAGATCCGCCCCCGTAAGTCCCGGGCAGTGCCCCTCGATTCGGAGATTCTTTCCCGCGTTCCGGCACACATTGATGAGATCCCTCGTCCGGCTCTCGCCATCTGCTGAGAGATCCTTATAGTTCATGATCTCTCCAAGGCAGAGAACTCCATCTAAGGATGCCATCTCAGAAATTTCCTTTACACCAAGTGACGCCCCGGCTGTCTCTAACTTCTCATTTGTCGCCGGTACACTGGACGGGATCGCCCAGAAGATATCCTGCTTCGTCTTCTGCGCCATAAAAGCCCGGATGCCGTCCATGCCGAACACGTTCGCCATCTCGTGGGCATCGGCAACCACCGTTGTTACTCCATATGGAAGAGTGATCCTTGAAAACTCGCCCGGATATGTCATCGAGCTCTCGATGTGCATATGGATATCCACGAGACCAGGCAGCATGTATCTGCCTTTTCCGTCGATCTCCCGCACTCCCGGATATGAAATTGCAGGGGAAACGCAATAAAACTTTTCCCCTGCAACTGCCACATCCCGCTTTTCAAAACACTGTCTGAAGGTCTGATAGACCATGACATTTTTCAGAATGAAATCGGGTCTCATATAAAATTCCTCGTTATTAGTTGTTGATCGTTCTGTTCCACTGGTCGATCCAGTTATTTAAGATCGGGTTTACAAAAGCATAGTCAACAACCTTAACTATTGCAGCCTTGTCGCCGTAGGTCATATCCTTGGACTCTTCCTCAGTGAATGTAACGTCCTTGTTTGTCGGTGCCTCGTTTAATGCCTTACCTGTCTTTGTCTGAAGCTCCTCGCTGATACGGTAGTTGATGTACTCGTAAGCAAGCTCCTTGTTCGCACAGTTCTTTGTTACGTTGATGGTGTTGAAGTTAGCGTAAGCTCCGTCCGGTGTAACGTAAACAAGTGTCGGGTTAGCGGCTACGATCGTCGGAACGCCGAAGTCACCGACAACTGCTGCTGCAACCTCACCGGATGTGAACATGTTGATCAGGTCGGAAGACTTTGTGTAAGTCTTAACAAGGTTCGGCTTTAAGTCAGCAAGTGCCTTGAAAGCAGCCTCGCCGTTGTCTGTTGTTACGTCAACGCCTGCGTGGTCGCTTGCAACGTAAACCATAGCCGGTCCGAATGTTGTTGTGATCTCCGGGATAGAAACCATGCCTGCAAGGCGCTCGTCCCAAAGGTCATCAAAGCTTGTGAGTTCAAATCCTGTAAGCTCCGGGTTGTAGATGATACCGATGCTGTTGATGGTGTACGGAACACCCTGTCCTGCCTCTGCAATCTCCTTTGCAGCCGGGATCAGCTTCTCAGCATTCGGGATCTTGCTTAAGTCGATCGTATCGAAAAGTCCCTCGTCAGTGCCCTTCGCTGTCATAGCCTGGGAGAGCTCGATCACATCGATGGTGGAGTTCGGGTCTGCCGCTAACTTTGTATAACGGTCGTTTGTGCCGCCTGTCTCAGTAACGATCTCACAGCTGAACTCGTTCTCAAACGGTGTGTAAACCTCTTCTTCGGAGATATCTTCGCTGAGACCGTATGTGGATAATACGAGCTTCTGTGCGTCTCCGGAAGCTGCCTTTGTCTCTTCTGCGGAAGAAGCTGCCTCAGAGCCTGCTGCCTGGCTTCCTGCTGCTGTGGTTTCTGTTGTGGATGCGCTGCCGCAGGCGGTAAGCATCATTGCTGCGCAAAGTACAACTGCTGCTGTTTTTTTCATGGTTTTTCTCCTCTTTCTCTCTTTTTGAGATAATGTTTTGTAACTGTCCGGCAGGTCTGTGCTTTCCGCACAAGCTGTACAAATGGGCAGTTGCATATTTTCCCGCATGAATATGGGTCTGTTTCGGAACTATCCGTTCATATCCCCCACATTCTGCGATGGTTCCCTTCATTGTTTTCCGTCCGGAGAACGATTCGATCTTTCCGGTTCTCCCTTCGGCGCATGACCTGTGCCCTAAGATCTCTGTCTCCTATCTTCTCACGAGAATCAGCTTATCCTTCGGCAGATACAGCCGGATCTCCTCGCCCTCTTTATAAACATGGTCAGTTCCCATATTTACCTTCAGGACACCGGCGGAAGTCTCAACCTCGTACTGGTAGCTCTTACCGAGGAATGTGCGGACACCGATCTTACCGCTTAAGACATTCTCCGTCTGAACATCATCTGCCAGACAGATATCGTCCGGGCGGATCGTTCCCGCGAATTTCTCGCAATCGAGATCCACGGAAGTTAAGAACTCGCTTCCATCCGGTGCTGTATAAACGCCGTCCTGCTTTTTCGCAAGCTCAAGGAAGTTCTCGAAACCGATGAATCTCGCGACGAACTCTGTCGCCGGTCTCTTATAGATGTTCTCCGGTGTGTCAAACTGCTCGATGACACCGCCGTTCATAACAGCCACCTTGTCGGAGATGGAGAAGCATTCCTCCTGATCATGTGTAACAAATAATGTGGTGATTCCAAGGCGCTTCTGAAGTCTCTTGATCTCCACACGCATGGAAAGTCTTAATTTCGCATCAAGATTGGATAACGGCTCATCTAAGAGCAGTAGCTTTGGCTCGATGACAAGTGCTCTCGCGAGGGCAACTCGCTGGCGCTGTCCGCCGGACATCTGCTTCGGGAAACGGTCGGCAAGCTCTGTCAGGCCGCAGACCTCAAGGATCTCCCTGACCTTCTTGTCGATCAGGTCCTTGTCCATCTTTCTTGTTCTGAGCCCGAACGCTACATTGTCATAAACACTTAAGTGCGGGAACAGGGCGTAGCTCTGGAATACCAGGCCGAACTGGCGCTTGTGGACCGGGACCTTTGTCATGTCCTCTCCGTCTAATGTGAAGGTTCCGCCCTGCGGGTCGATAAAGCCTGCAACGACGCGGAGTGTCGTTGACTTGCCGCAGCCGCTGGGACCTAAGAGGGATACAAGCTCGCCCTCCTCGACTTCCAGATTCAGCCCCTTTAAGATCTGTTTCTTTTTATCGTAACTTACGTCGATTCCATTTAAACTCATAAAAGCCATGGTCATATTCTCCTTATTTCGCCAGGGCTGCGACACCCAGTGTGCGGTCTACGATCACCATGATGACTACGGTAGCTGCCATCAAAAGTACGGAAACCGCCGATACGGTCGGATCATAGTTGTATTCAATATAGTTCATCAGTGTTGACGGGAATGTGGAAACTCCCGGTCCGGATAAAAACATGGACACCGGAATGTTATTGAAGGAATTGATGAACGCCAGCATGAATGCTGAGGAAATTCCGGAGGTCACATTTGGAAGAACGACCTTGAAGAACGCCGCTCCCTTCGGGCATCCGAGGCTCCACGCCGCCTCCTCGATCGAAAAGTCGAACTGCTCCATCGAAGAACCAACTACGCGGATCACATACGGAAGTGTCACCATAAAATGGCCTGCGAGAAGTCCCGCGAACACCGGGATCCTGAGTGTCAGGATCAGGCACTGGTACATAATAAAGCCGATTACAATTCCCGGAACGATGGTCGGGGAAAGGAAGATGGACTTTAATAACTGCTTTCCTTTTAAACCGGCTCTCGCCAGTGCGTAAGCCGCCGGGATTCCGACCAGAAGGGAGATGCATGTCGCGAGGAGCGCGACCTCAAGGCTGGTCAGGAATGATCTGCGGAAAGACTTTAACGCGAACACGTTCGCGAACCATTTCGTCGAGAAGGACTCGATCGGGAATGTGATGGCGCTTCCGCCGCCGAATGCCGTTACGGTGATGATCAGTAACGGGATCATCAAAAATGCAAATACGATCGCTGCCCATATGGTCAACATTTTATTTTTACGCATAATCTTCACCTCTGCGGTCCAGCCGTGCGGCCAGAGCGTTAAATCCTTTGATCACAACCAGGGTTACAACGATCATGATGAGGGCGATCACGGACGCGCCGGTCCAGTCACTGACGGACATCGCTCTCTGGTAGATCAGGGTCGCCATGACCATGTTGCTGTTGCCTCCTAATAACTGCGGCGTCGTGTACGCGGTCAGGGTTCCGGTAAATACCAGAATACCGCCGACGATGATTCCCGGAAGGCTCATCGGGAAGATGACTTTCATGAACGCTTCCGTTCTTGAGGCTCCGAGGCTCTGTGCCGCCTCCATCATGTCATCATCAATATTTTCCATAACACCGGCAACCGTTACGATCATTAACGGAAGGAACAGGTAGACAGAACCAATGATGATAGAAAAGTCAGTGTATAAAAGCTTCATCGGCTTCTCGATCAGTCCCATAGCGATCATGGCCTTGTTGATGATCCCGTTGCTGCCGAGAATATTGATCCATGCAAAGCTTCGGATAACAGAGTTTGTCATCATCGGGAAGATCGATGCAGAGAGAAGCAGTCCTCTCCATTTCTTATCACAGCGGCTGATGAAATACGCCGTCGGGATACCGCCCACCATACAGACAAAGGTGGTGATGACCGCGATCTTCACGGTTCTCAAAAAGATCTTTCTGTAATACTCGTCCTTAAAAAAGTCCACGTACGCGCTGAACGGGTAATCCCCCGTAAACACGCTTGGAACCAGAACGCGAAGCAGCGGGATCATCAGGAACAGAAATAAGATCACCAGTCCCGGAACCAGCATGCACCATGCACTGCTCTTTTTCATTGGTTTGCCCCTTTCTCAACTGTGCGTGATAAGCTTTAATTAGTGCTTCTTATAAATATTTGTTTTTTCATCAATTGCACTTATATTTTACATTCATTATAAAAAGTGATATACTATACGTCAAATACATATTATCTATAATTTTTATGCAGTAAAGCTATGAGGAGGCCCCTGTATGGAATTAAAAGAAGCCCGCTATATCCTGGCGATCGCCCGCCACCAGAGCATCGGCAAAGCCGCCGAATCCCTTTATATCTCCCAGCCGTCCCTGAGCAAGTACTTAAAGAACCTGGAAGAACGTCTCGGCGCTCCGCTGTTCAGCCGCCACGAAAACCGCTACTACCCGACTTACATGGGTGAACGCTACCTCCACTACGCCGAACAGATCGTTGCCTGCGGCGATGAGTGGATGCAGGAATACGACGATATCGCTCACCGCCAGCGCGGCCGCTTAAACATCGCCGTGCCGATCATGATGGGTAGCACGCTGATCGAACCGATGTTGGCACCGTTTCATAAACGATACCCCTATGTGACCTTAAATATCATGGAAGCAGTAAATTTCATTGCGGAGAACAGTCTGGAGACCTCATCCATCGACCTGACCCTTTACAATATCCATGAATTTCCCGAGACCATGGACTACCAGATCCTGCGCTCTGAGGAGATCGTTCTGGTCCTGCATGAAAACCATCCTCTCGCCGCAAAAGCCATTACCCGCCCCGGCTTCCGCTACCCGTGGCTGGATCTTTCCCTATTAAAAGAGGAAAACTTCATTCTCCTCTACCCGGACCAGAACACCGGTGGCATCTCCCTGGATCTCTTTCAAGAGTACAACATCAATCCACCGGTCTCTCTCCACACGAGAAACTCCTCCATGTCGATCCATCTGGCCATGGACGGCGTCGGCGCTGCCTTCGCCCCGGAGAGCTATTTCCATTATGAAAACCAGTACACCGGAAACCGCGCCCTCTGCTTCTCCGTCGGCCACAGACCGGCCCTCACAACTACCATCGCCGCCTATCGGAAAAACCGGTATCTGCCGCAGCATGCAAGAGATTTTCTGAAAATGATCCGGGAATATTGCCGTGAGAAATAAAACATTCTCCCAGAAATTTATATCCATCTGCGAGGTGCGCCGTCAGGCGCACCTCGTAAAAGAAGCCGGACACTATCCTTCAGTATCCGGCTTCTTGCTGCGAATCTTCTGGCACCTTTAGCTCTGATAAACAAACAGACAGTTCATTCCCTCCTGCCACGGGTATTCGAATTCCAAATATATGATTTCTTTCCCAAAACGTGTAAATTTTTCTTTCCAATACATTGCCGGATAATGTCCCAGCTTTTTTGATAGCTTAGCATCTGTTATCTTTACCGGTTTGGAGGAAACGGAACCGCTTATTTTTTTTCTTCATAAATCTCCCTCTTCATCACTCAGATACAGCTGCGAAAAAATAGTTTGGTAAATCTCATCCATATCTTCTTCCATATCCACAGACTCACAGAACCCGTAAAGATAGGTATAACTGTCAGTATCCACAGCAAATACCGTCCATTTCATGGTATCCTCGTTCTCACCTGCGGTGTACGTTACGATATAAACCGGATAAGTCAGGTTCTCAGTATATTTCTCATTTGCTTTTGCAGATAGCAGTTCGCAGGTATCCGTATCACTTAATGACATGGCACAGTCTGCCAGATAATCTTCCAGATCCTGGACCTCCGGGACAAACCGGGTCGGTTCTGCCGTATTTACCACAAGGATCTGGCCATCTTGCGTGAAATCCTCATAGCGGTACGTTCCATCCTCATTGTTTTCCGTTCGAAGGTTCTGCATATTGGTAAAGGGTAGCGCTCCGCCCATCAAAACAGGAATACGTTCACTCGGGATCAGATCCCCGCGGCCATCATCGTTCAGAGCATAGAGCTCCATAATTTTTTGTCACAGACTACCGCATCATAGGCACTGTCCACAAACACAGGAACGCTGACATCCGGCGGTGTAAAAATCAAAAAGCTTCCATTTTCCAAAATTGTCGCGGTATCAGGGTCATAGTTCGGATTGACCGGCTTTTCATCCTCACCGTAAAACTGAACCTGAAAACCTCTGTCCAGTTCTTCCACCGTATATTTTCCCAGATCGATCTTAGTGCTTTCGCCTTCAGCCAGTGTTGTCTCCAGGCGGTTCTCTCCCCAGTCTTTCCCATCCGTTTCTCTAATACGGATGTCTTCCACAGGATATGTAGTACGGTTCACTACGGTGATTTCAAGTGGCTTTCTTCCTCCACCGCAGGCAGCAAGTCCAAGACACATCGCCAGTGTGATTACGGGAAATAAATTACTTTTCCATTTTTTCATCCTGCATTCCTCCTCTATTAAAAAATCCACCGTACTGTTATTGTACGGTGGATCCTATGGGATAACCATTAACTAAAGGTTAGGTTTTTTTATTCTGCTGCCTCCCACTCAACTTGTAGCTGCACTGCTCATAGATCGTTCTTATCACTTTTTCCATATTCAGCGGCTTAGCCAGATGGGCATTCATTCCCGCTTTATAGCACTGTTCCTGATCTTCCTGGAAGGCATTCGCAGTCATGGCAATAATTGGGATTGTTTTCGCATCTTCGCGCGCTGCTGCCCGGATGGCTTCTGTCGCAGCCAACCCATCCATCACAGGCATCATGATGTCCATAAGAATGGCATCAAAATAATTGCATGGGTTTTCCTGAAAGGCTTTCACTGCCTGCAGGCCATTTTTCACGACCGTGATCTTTGCTCCTTCATCTGACAAAAGCGTTTCTGCGATCTCTGCGTTCAATTCGTTGTCTTCTGCAAGCAGTAAATTCAGGTTTTCTATGGTTGCTTCTGTTTTTTGCTCCTTTACACGGATTGGCGCCGAGGCAATTTTGAAAGGGACCCGTATGATAAAGCTTGAGCCTACGCCTTCTTCGCTCTTGATCTCAATACTTCCACCCATTTTATCGATCAGGCCCTTGACGATCGCCATTCCAAGCCCAACGCCCTGATACATGCTTCTTGCATCATCCTTTTCCTGAGAAAAAGGCTCGAAGATATGTTCCAGGAATTCCTTCCCCATGCCGATCTCTGTATCGGTAATCGTGCATTCATAGGTTGTGATCCCATCGACCGCTTCCGTATAACCTGACACGGTAGTGATCGTTCCGCCAGGCCGGTTATATTTGATACAGTTGCCATAGATGTTTAAAAATATCTGCCGCAAATGTACCGGACTTCCATAAAGAAATGGATACTGGGGCCCATGTTTCTTTGACCGGAATTTTTTCTTTTACCAGATCTATGTCGTCAAAATGATTCTCATTGATTTTCAGTAAGCCTGTAATACCATTAAGCGGAGTCCGCATATCGTGAGACATTCTGGACAGAAAAGCGGATTTGCTCTGATTTGCTTTCTTTTCACTTTCCAGTGCGATGGATTTAATCATAAAATCGTTCTTGTCCAGCATCAGATTCCAATGCTCAACAGTTCCGTCTGGTTTGCGAACCTTCTGTCCCCGATCTTCAATGTACTTATAGGTTCCGTCTTTGCAGCGGATCCGGTAGATCGTTGCGTAATGATCGGAGCGTGTATACTGATCCAGCGCGTCAGCAAGACCTCTCGTAATATCTTCGGGGTGAGCGAGTCCGAGAATGCTGCCCTGGCCTGCTTCTATCAGTTCTTCCGGTGTGTTGTAACCAAGCATATTTGCAAACTGTTCTGATACATATTTAAAGGAATACGTAGGATCATCATTGCTGATTTTTACACCGCCTGGTATAGAAACGGAAAACCAGTCCAATTCATTGCGAAGCTCCTGTGTCAGCTTTTCAATGATAGCCGTGTGCTTTTTTTCTTCTTCCAAGAGCTTAATATACTCCTGGTTTGATTTTTCCAATGCCCGTTCTTTTTCCTCCAGGCGGTAATGCTCTGTGCGGTCAAGTACATAGTTGACTGCTATGACATCACCGGTTTCCGCATCTCTGTACAGAGCCATGTGATCTTCTGCAAGCATGGGTTCAAAGGTTGCGGTACGGGTCCAGTAACGAAATGATATATGACGCTCTCCGTTTTCAAAACGCTTCAAAAGCCGTTCTCTGTCGAATTCATTCAAAAAGTCGGAAAGGCCCTCCTTCGGTATCGTTAATGACGCAGTACCCATCTGCGATCGCAAACACGGTCTCTTCTAAAAAACGGTTATTGATCATGCTTTTGCTCATACTAGTTTCTCTCCGAATCAGTGGATTTTTCGATGCCCGTTTTTATAGAAGGATCCGAATCACGAGCCATACAATTCCGATCAGCAGCAGAACTGCCGCAAACGCGGTAGAAAGTCCGAACAGAACTGCCCCCAGTGTGAGTGACAGGAGAAAACCGGCCAGACTTAACAGAGCTCCCAGAAGCGTTCCGCAAACACGCAGGGCCAGACCGACACATTTAAAAATCAGCACTAAAAATACTACAGCAAACAGTATCGACATAATCGCAATCTCACCTCCTGTACGTTTTTGCTATAAAATCCCTTGAATTATATCTGTTTTTTCCAGAAATGTAAATGTTCAGTTTAAATATTGCGCAAAACTAAGGTTTTGCGCAATGATAGGAGCCGTATTTCGAATGCATGTTCTATTTTTTGAGCATTTTTCTGCCTGATTTTTAAATTGTATTTATAATTTGAATATTTATCTGACATTATTTTCATGCTTTCGCGCTTGCCATTCTACGCTTTTTGATCTGATATCGCATTACACAATGCTATGTATAGCATATATCTGTATAGAATGGTATAGCAATCATAATTGGAAATTTCACTTCTGTTTGACGGAGTATTTGCCTTGTGTTATACTGTTTTCAGGAGGATGACGACATGAAAGAAGAAAAGACTACAAAAGAAAGCAAACAGGTGAACTTCCGCATTGATCCGGATTCCGCGGAAGCATTCCGCCAGTTCTGCACCTCTCATGGAATGAACCAGGCACAGGGCTTTGATCATCTGATGCAGATCCTGGAGCTGAACAATGCCAAAGCTGCTACTCCTGGCCGTATCGTAGAAATAGAAAATTTTGAACGGCTTCTGAAAGAAATTTTATCGGCATATATCAACAGTATTGAACTGAGCAGCAATGCTGAGCTGCGCGTACAGGAACACTTCCGGTCTGATTTAAAACGGAAGGATCAGACGATTGATGAACTGAGAGAACAAATAAAACTCATGGAGACAGAAAAGAAGGATTCGGATACTGCCACAACTGCCCTGCGTGAGGAACAAAAGCATCTGCAGGAACAGGCTCAGTATGCCATCGAACAGATGGAGGCTGCAAAAAAGGCCGCCTCAGACCGTGAAGAAATGAACCGCATTCTGCAACTGCAAAATCAGGAGCTTCAGCAGAAATTGGTCCGGTATGACGCCCTGAAAGAAGCTGAGAAACAGGCTCAGAAAGAAGCTGCTGTGCTTCAGCTGAAAATCCGGGAGCTTCAGCAGACTCTGGAGCATGAAACCGGACAGAAGAAAAATCTGGAGCAGATTGCCACGCAGGCGCAGCAGCAGGTCCGCGAAATGGAAAACCAGAGACTCGAGGACCGGATACTGCTTGCAGATCTGAAGCGGCAGCTTTCCGATAAGGATTCCGACACCCAGGCTATGTTAAAGCAGGTGCGGATGCAGGCAGAGCTGGAGCAGGAACGGGCCGTGATCGCAAAGGAACGGGAAATGCAGGAGGAGCTGAGACAAGCGGATCGTGAAACCGTACGGCTACAGGCAGAGCTGGAGCAGCTACAGCTGCAGCTGACCCGGGAAAGCACCCCAGAACAGCATACAAAGCAAATTTCGGAAATGCCAGACACAGGTATCACAGCAGATGTTGCTGCCCAAAATACCGGAAGGGAGTAATACGTCATGACAGAATTGCCGTACCATGAACAGCGTGACCGCAAAAATGAGGCTAAGCTGCAGGAGCTGCTTTCTGCTCTCCCACTCTTCTGCGCGGATTTTTTCCGCGGAATTGAGCCGTCCACATCTTCCATGACAAGGCTTTCTTACGCCTATGACATCGGCATGTTTTTTGACTTTTTAACCAGCAGACACGCCACCGGTTCCCCCTCAATATGCACAGAAGCTAAACCAGAAATCCGCTCTTTCGGATTATCTGCCAAAGATTTCACCATGAAACAGTTCCGCCAGATCTCCGTCACTGATCTGGAACGTTATCTGGAATACCTGAAGTACCGTCCAGATGACCCGGACCATCGAAACACCAACAAAGAGCAGGGAATCAAACGGAAATTTTTCTCGCTAAAGAGTTTCTTTGGTTATTTCCAGCGCACTGGTCAGATTACGGTCAATCCCACCTTATCCATGCAGGTGCCAAAGATCCGGGAGAAAGAGATTGTCCGGCTCAACCAGAAGGAAATCAAAGAACTGCTAAAAGAAGCAGAAAGCGGTGCCGGATTATCTCCCAGACAGAAGCAGTTTCATCAGAAAACAAAGGTACGGGACTGTGCCCTCCTCGCGCTGATGCTTGGAACCGGTATCCGTGTATCGGAATGCGTGGGCTTAAATTTGTCGGATGTAGATATAAAAGAACAGGGAATTCATATCCACCGGAAAGGCGGAAAAGAAGCAACCGTCTATTTTAGCGATGAGGTTGCGCAGTATTTAGAACGGTATCTGGAAGAACGCAGAACTCTATGCCCAATTGAGAGAGGGACAGGCACACAGGATGAACCGGCGCTTTTCCTTTCCCTTCGCAAGAAACGCCTGACTGTGCGCAGCGTGGAATATCTGGTGAAGAAATATGCGTCTGTGGCAACACCGAAGAAAAAGATTACACCGCATAAGCTGCGGAGCAGCTACGGCTCCGCCCTTTATGCGAAAACAAATGATATTTATCTGGTTGCCGATATTCTCGGACACAATGATGTGAACATTACCAGAAAGTTTTACGCCGCCATCGAAGAGGAACGGCGCAAAAGCGTAAAGGACATTGATATCGTGTAGCGTAACATTTAACAAAGAACTGCATTTATGCGTGGAGGAATATACATGAAACGACGAATCTCTGAAATACTATCCGCTTCCACTGGTGTACTGAAACAGGTGGCAGCGCTTACTGCAGCTGTCTTCGTGTTTGCAGCGGCTTTTGCTGCTCCGTCCTTTGCTGCCTCTTCCTATGATAATTTGGCAGTGGCCAATGTCAAAAATGAGCCTCTGAATATGCGGACCAGCCCTTCTGTTGACGCAGAAATCATCGGAAAATGCTACAGTGGCTCCGGAGGAACGGTTCTTGACCGGAAAAACGGCTGGACAAGGATTCGCTCTGGCGGGCTTGAGGGCTGGCTGAAGGATGATTATCTTCTGTTCGGCAAGGACATCGAGCCGCTTGCAAAGGAGCTTGGGCTTTTGAGAGCCAAAGTCACTGCAGTTACATTAAATGTGCGTGAAACCCCTTCCACGGATGCCGTAATCGTAAAACAGGCAGCCCAGGGGGAATCGTTTCCGCTCCTGGAATCCTCAGACGGCTGGATCAAGGTCCAGCTTCAGGCTGACGCAAGCGGCTATATCTCGGCGGAATACGCGAAAGTCATACCGGTTCCGGGAACTGCGGTCGATGCAAAAAAAGAAGCGGCTGCTCTTCATTCCGGAGCAAAGGCACAAGCAAAACCTGTTTATGTGATTTCCGCAACAGATGATGAGGTCTATCTGCTTGCAGCCTGCACGGCCATGGAAACCGGAAATGGCTCCTATGACGCCCAGCTTGCCGTTGCAAGCTGTATCATCAACCGCGTAAAATCCAAAAGCTGGGGAAAATCCATTTCCAGTGTCATCTACGCAGACGGTCAGTTTCCCGGCGCGTCTTCCGGTCTGCTCGACAGCTTTCTGGCTCAGGGACCGTCCAAAACTGCGCTGAAGGCCGCAAAGGACGCACTTAGTGGTTCCAATAATATCGGAGATTACCTTTATTTTAATTCTACCAAACGGATTTCACCGGAAGATTATTCCTCGCATAAGATTGTCGGCGGAAACTGTTTTTACAAAAAATAGCGGCTGCGCCAATGGCGCCTCCGCTATTTTTGATTCATTTATTAAAAGGATACTTCCTTTTCTTTCTGCTTCCGTTCCCGGAATTCCGTTTTGATTTCCGAAAGAAGTTCCGGTCGTTCCAGAATATCCACACAGGTTCCGGCAAGAATTTCTGCGCCGGACCGAAGTGCCTCATGTGCTTTTTCTGTTTTTCCGGCTTCCAGATATTCTTTAGAATGTGCCGCAGTTCCCTCCGGGACAAAAGCGGTCCGGATACAGCAGCCCGGAACATCATACATTACATTTCCAAAGTCTGTAGAGCCCGTTTTTTCTCTTGGTCCGGCAAGCTGCGGAGCTTTAAATTCCTCAGCATTTTCCATGATCAGATTGTTTAATGTCATGCATGGGATTTTGGCCTGGAACGGATAGCTGCGCTCAATCTCACAGGTAGTTCCGGTCATAAGACAGGCACCCTTTAAAATATCCTGAAATCTGGGAACAATTACCTTTTCCAGATAGTCTGTACTATAAGAGCGCAGCGTATATTCAGCTTTTGCCCTTCCCGGAACAATGTTTGACGGTCCGCCGGCATCGAGGATCGTGTAATGCATACGGGAATCTTCCAGCAGATGTTCCCGCAAAAATTCACCTTTTATCAGTATATGCGGAATTTTCACTATCCGAAGCCGGTGCGCTGCTTTCGGATCGGCAATCCTGCCATGAAAACAGGCTACTCCATCGTCACATTAAAAGGCAAGCAGGTCATTGCCCCCCATGGAAAGACTGATTACACTGTTTCATCAGTTTTCTTAGGGTTTTTGTCCCATCCTCGCTTATGCGTGCCGGCTCAGGAGCGGGCGGCCGCATAAGCTTCTTCAAAGAGAGTTTCCTGTGCGTTCAGGCAGGAATCGCCGTCCGGCTCTATTTTGTAGCTGCCGTCCGGCTGCTGTACCCTGGCCTTAACATTATCGCTCATCATAGTTAAAAACATTTCACGGATCCGGCATTTTAAACCGTTGTCATATACCGGTACAGCCACCTCAACCCGGCGCAGCGTATTTCTTGTCATAAAATCTGCGGAGGAAATATAGATGCTGTCGCGCTCCGGCGTTCCGAATATATAGATTCTGGAATGCTCCAGATAACGTCCTACAATACTGCGTATCTGTATGTTTTCCGTTTTTCCCGGGACTCCGGATTTCAGGCAGCAGATTCCTCTTACGACCATTTCAATCTTTACACCTGCTTTTGAGGCTTCTACCAGCTTGTCAATGATGCGTTTATCGGTAAGAGAATTGATCTTAATGCCAATGTACGCCGGTTTTCCGGCCAAAGCGGTCTGAATCTCCCTGTCGATCATAGAAAGAACAGGCTCCTGAAGGCATTTCGGGGCAACCAGTAATTTTTCTGATTTTTCTACCGTGTCACCGATCAGGATGGACTGAAATACACGCAGCGCGTCCTCTCCGATTTCCGTATTTGCGGTAATCAGGGAAAGATCTGTGTACATGCGGGATGTTTTTTCATTATAATTTCCTGTACCAACCTGCGTGATATACTGGATATTATTTCCGTCTTTTCTGGTTATAAGGCACAGCTTAGAATGAACCTTCAGACCATCAATACCATATACGACATGGCAACCCGCGTCTTCCAGGCGGCGGCTCCACTCAATGTTGTTCGCTTCATCAAAGCGCGCCTTTAATTCCACCAGCACGTCTACCTGTTTGCCGTTTTCAGCTGCTTCTACCAGTGCCTCCACAACTTTGGAATTCTTTGCCAGACGGTATAAGGTCATTCGGATAGAAACTACCTTGGGGTCATTGGCTGCTTCTGACAGCATATTTAAAAACGGCCGGATGCTTTCATATGGATAGGAAAGCAGGACGTCATGATCCAGGATCTGCGGAATGACCGGGCTTGCGGAATCCAGCTGGGAGGTAGCCTGCGGAAGCCGTTTCGGAAATACAAGATCCGGATTTTTACGGAGTACATCTTCCAACGCAAACAGGAAAGACAGATCCAATGGCGCTTTGGAATAAAAAACCTGATCCTTGGTCAGTTCCAGATAATTACAGACGGTATCCATCATCTTTGGGGCTATATCTCTGGTCAGTTCCAGACGCACCGGCGCCAGCTTTTTCCTTAATTTAACGACCTGGGCCATCTGATCCCGGTAATTCAGATCCTCATCATAAACCTTGTTCACATCAATATCTGCATTTCTGGTAACTCTCAGCACCGATTTTTCCAGTACTTTATAACCGGAAAAGGCAGCCGGGAGGAAATGCAGGATCAGCTCTTCCAACAGCATGTAGGTAGATTCCAGTCCGGGAACCGGGATCAGCCGTGAGATCATCTCATTGCTGCACGGAATGATTCCAATCTTTTCTTTTCCGCTTTTGGTACCAAGAATTGCAAGTACATAGATTTCCTGTCCTTTTAAAAACGGAAACGGCTGTTTACGACCAACGATCATGAGAGAAAGCAGCGGAAGTACTTCCCTGCGGAAATAATCTTCCAGATATTTTCCGTCTGCCTTGCTCAGATCCCTGAATGAAACCAGGCGCACGCCTTCATTGGCCACCAGCTCCATGACATGGGTGTATATCGTATCCTTTCTGTCGTTTAAGATGTTGACCCGCTTTAAAATGGCATCGATCTGTTCCTGTGGTGTCATGTTCGTCTTGTTTTCCCTGTTGTCGCCCGGCAGTAATTTCATATCTTCCAGGGAGCCGACACGGACCATAAAAAACTCATCCAGGTTGGACTGATATATTGAAAGAAAGGACATGCGTTCACAAAGCGGAACCTTCTCATTTTCTGCTTCTTCCAGCACGCGTTCGTTAAATTTCAGCCAGGATAATTCGCGGTTGACGTAAATGCTGGTATGTTTATCTTCTACAGTGTTTGGTTTTGCAGCCATGTTAATGCCTCCTGTTGTTACGGGATGCCTCCCGTGTTTTACTATGTAACAATAGATTTTTCCGATCAGTTTCCAAAGCAAATCCCTATCTCCTTTGCCTGTGCGATCATTTCATGCTCTGGCGGTACTGTTTTCAGCTTGCCGCTTACTTCCTCCAGCGGCACTGCAACCAGCTTGCCATCCCGTAAAGCTACCATAAATCCATATTGTTCTTCCAGGATCAGCTGAGCAGCAAAGGAGCCAAGACGTGATGCCAGAACCCGGTCATATGCAATGGATGGATAAGTATTTCTGGATTTTTTCTTTTTGTATTCCCTCTTGGTCAGGGCTGCATCTTCTTTGGAGATTGCGCCTTCCGACACGGCCAGAATGGAAAAATGCTTTCCGCTCTCCGTACGCTGTTTCAGCGCATCGGCTACCTTGTGGATATCATAGGGCAATTCCGGCAAAAGAATGACATCGGCTCCTCCGGCAATTCAGGCATGAAGGGTAAGCCATCCTGTTTTATGTCCCATCACTTCCACAATAAAGATCCGGCTGTGGGAAGCTGCCGTCGTATGGATGCAGTCAATAGCATGTGTTGCGATATCCAGGGCACTGTGAAAACCAAACATCATGTCAGTTCCCCAGATATCATTATCGATGGTTTTGGGAAGGGTAACCACGTTGAGGCCTTCCTGCTTTAACAGGTTGGCAGTCTTGTGCGTTCCGTTTCCGCCAAGGATCACAAGACAGTCCAGCTTCCATTTGCGGTAATGATTCTTCATGGCCTTGACCTTATCCAGCCCCTGCTCATCCGGAACATGCATCTGCTTAAAGGGTTGTCTTGAGGTTCCGAGAATGGTTCCGCCAATCGTCAGGATCCCGGAAAAATCGGAAGGCTTCATCTTTTTTCTGTTTCCATAGATCAGGCCCTTATAGCCATCTAAAATTCCATAAATCTCAATCTCGGCTTCTTTTTCATACAGCGCCTTGGCAACTCCGCGCATAGCCGCATTTAAGCTCTGGCAGTCGCCGCCGCTGGTCAGGATTCCGATTTTTTTCTTTGTATTTCACTCCAGTTTTTATAAGTTTTCTCGTAAATTTTGAGGATTTGCTCTTCTGATAAATTTTGCACCGGATTCTCTGCCTGTACCAGGATCGCAATAGCATCTTTCCCGATGACCTGGGTGTTCAAAAGCTCTTTTTCGTAATCCTTCAGCGAGCGGGAAGTCATAGCCAGATCGCAGGAGCCCTCTAAGGCTGCATTCAGACCGGAGGTGGAATCGGTTGTCTCGATCAGGATCTGCACGTGCTTATTATATTTCTGATAATCCTCTGCAAGTGATGTCAGAATCGGAGCTGCTGAAGAAGAACCGTTTATCCGGATGGTTCCAGATGACTGGTCTGAAAGAAAGGTATTTGTTTTTCCTGCCGGGACACAAAACTGTTCTACAATCTGCTGCCCTGCCGTTTTGATATAGGCAAGAAAATCCGATTCGGCCTCACTCAGCTCACCGGTGTAAGCCAGTAAATACTCCCTGCACAGCGGATAGGTTCCGTTTTTGATCGTGTCTGCTGACGGCTGAATTCCCTCCACGGAAAGAATCTTCGTTTTTTTATATCCTTTACAGAACTGAATGCTGCATAACCAATTGCGCCTTTGGAAGCTGAAATCTGGTTTATCACATTTTCCGTGGAATCCGCTTCTGTATCAGAAGCATTTTGCTGCAGATGGATCAGATTTTCAAATTCCGCTTTTGTTCCGGAACCGTCTTCCCTGGAAATGGTGGTAATAGCTCCAAGGCCGGACAGATCCGGCAGTTCAGTCTGTTGCCGGCATCCGTCAAGAAGCAGGGCAATTCCGGCTATTGCCAGAAGCGATGCGATGCTGTCTGTCCGTCTCATTCTGCTGTGCCTCCTGTTTTATACTGATCCTGTTCAGCATTGTTCTGATACAATTTCTGGAAGGAGATGTTATCCATTGCCTCCTCGGAAATGCTGACACAGTTGTCTGCAATACGGTCAATATTGTAGAGCATATTAGAATACTGCATGGTCAGATCGGAAGAACAGGTATTTTTCTTGATACGTGCCATATGAGCCTTGTTATTCTGCTTCTGAAGCTTACGGATTTTGTTTTTATCCTTGGATACTTTTGCTACAATATCCTTATCTCCATTTTCCAGAGCCTGCATGGCAGTCACAAACAGATTTTTCAGTGTTCCGATCCCTGTCTCCAGCTCATGCAGGGCCTCTGCGGAAAAGACGCCGCCATGCTCCTGGGAAAATTCAGCCACCGTACCGATTTCCTTGCAGCGATCAGCAATACGGTCAATGTTGTTGTTGATGTAAAGCAGACCTGCTGCCTGTTCGGACTGCTGTTCGGTCAGAGTACCGCTGGCAAACATTTTTACAATATAACCGCCAATCTGTTCCTGAAGCTTCTTCACCGCAAAATGCATCTCTTTAAAATCCTGATACGCTGCCAGTGGTTCTTTTCCCACAAATGCAAGCTTCATGCTCTCCATCATCTGCTTGGTAAAATCAGACACACGCTTGATCTCCTCAGAAACCAGATACAGAGCCGCTGCAGGCTGTGTCAGCACACGGTTTTCCAGGAATTGCGGTTCAAAGGTCTGGCGCTCCTGCTGATCCTGCCCGCGCACCAGACAGGTGACGATCTTTACCATAACCGGGATTAACGGAAGCCATATCAGAGTGCAGACAATATTGAAGGTCGTATGCGCATTTGCGATCTGTCTGGAAATCACGTCCAGCTCCGGCCCTTTTGGAGAAATAAAACGTACAAAAGCCGCCAGTACCGGAATCATAAATAAAAATACAATACTTCCCGTAATATTAAAAACGCTGTGAGCCAATGCAGTTCTTTTTGCGTTTTTGGACTGGCCGATTGAAGCAAGAAGGGCGGTGATCGTGGTACCGATGTTATCACCCAGAAGGATCGGAATCGCTCCGGTGAGTCCAATGACACTGGTTATTCCATCCGGACCGGCCTGAGATGCGAAATTCTGAAGAACAGCGATGGTTGCGGAACTGCTCTGTACAACAAGCGTCATGCCTGCACCAAGCAAAACACCAAGAACCGGAATATGGGAAACCTTCCCCATCATGTCTACAAAAAACGGACTGCTGGCAAGTGGTTTCATAACAGTACCCATAATTTCTATACCTTCAAAAAGCAGTCCGAAAGAGAAAATAACCATACCGATATTTTTAATTTTTTCTTTTTTGCTGACAAAATTCAGAAGAAAACCAATAAAAATAATCGGATAAATATAATTGCTGATCTTAAATGCCATCAGCTGGGCCGTCATGGTCGTACCGATATTGGCACCGAAAATAACGGAAATGGCCTGAGGAAGACTCATCAGGCCAGCACTGACAAATCCGATCACCATGACAGTGGTGGCGGAGCTGCTCTGTAAAACTGCAGTTACCAATGCTCCTGCCAGAGCTCCCATCACTGCATTTCTGGTAAGAAAGCTGAGTATCTTTTTCATTCCCTCTCCAGCGGCCTTCTGAAGCGCGTCACTCATGCTGTTCATGCCATATAAAAACAGGGCAAGACCACCGATGAGGCCAAAAAAGATCTTTACGTTTTCATTCATGTTTTCCTTCTCCTTTGTACATACTCGAAAATTCATTTACTCATCCTTTTCAGCATATACCAGAAGCATGGATTTCTCTACCGCGCCGCAGTTAAGAGAATGTTAAATCCATGTAAAATCAGCAAAGCTTGCTTTCATTTGCCACCAGGCGGAAACGGCATCCCAGACACTCCGCGGCCCTTTTGCACATGATCATGCGCTCAAGAAAAATCTCAAAATAATCCATCAGGCTGCAGATGGAATCATCCAATTCCAGATTCATCTGGATCAGACGCTTTTCCCGGTCAATTTTAAGACTGGAAGAAAGTGCCGCATAATTTACACGGTCGTGGATATCGAATTTGGCTTTGTTGGGATTCTGTACCCGGTTTCTTCTGACATCTGTTTTATCAGCAAGGATCAAAGCGGCTGAGACCGGATCGATGGCCGTTCCGGTGCCCTCATCATGATGTCCGATGGCAGCAGTGACCGTAAGGATCTGTTCCAGCTCCATATTGCGTTCTTTTAAGATTCCGTAAGCCAGAATTGCTCCGCTGTGCGCATGGTCGTGACGGTTTACACTATTGCCAATATCATGCATATATCCGGCAATTTTTGCCAGTTCAATGGTTCTCTTTTTGTATCCCAGCTCTTTTAAAATCATACCGGCGGTCTCCGCCGCTTTTGCCGCGTGTTTCCGCGAATGTTCCGTATAGCCAAGCTCCCGGAGAACCTCATTTCCCTTTTCAATCAGTAAATTAATTTCTCTGTCTTTTCGGATTTCTGTAATATCTGGTTTCATGTAGATTTTTCTTCCTTCTTTTTTTCCTTTTCAAATGCGTTACAGACGTTTGCATGCATCCAGGGCAAGCTCTGACCGTTCACATTCTTCCATATCCATGGTAATCTGCCAGCAAAGCGGACTGCCCTTCATATGTTCCGACGCATAAGATAATCCATTTGTCCGTTCATCTAAAAATGGCCGGTCAATCTGATTGGAATCTCCAAGGAGAATCAGCTTTGTACCTCTTCCAGCACGTGTGATAATTCCTTTTATCTGGTTTGGGGTGGCATTTTGTGCTTCATCAATGATCAGATAGGTTTTTTCAATGGAGCGGCCCCGAAGAAAATTAAGGGCTTCCGTCTGGATGAGCCCGCGCTCAAATAATTCCTCTATTTTTCCCTGAAGCTCCAACTCATCTTTGTAACGCTCTTCTTCATTTGAATCAATCAGCTGTTCCAGATTATCCATGATCGGACGCATCAGAGGAGAAATTTTTTCCTGCTCATCGCCGGGAAGAAAGCCAATATCGGAGTCAAACTGGACATTCGGCCGGCAGATCAAAATTCTGCGGTATTCTCCTGTCGGATGATTCAACAGTTTTTCCAGTCCGACGGCAAGCGAATAAAATGTCTTACTGGTACCAGCTACTCCTTTTACAATCACAAGCGGTGCTTTCTCAGCAGGCTGCATCAGTGCTTCCTGCAAAAAATACTGTCCGGTATTGCGTGGGGAAATTCCATAGGGTTTCGTCTTTCGATAATCCAGCTTTTTCAAATTGTCCCCCTCGACACGCGCCAGATGTGTTTTTTTAGCGGACTGATCCGCATGAATCGTAACAAATTGATTTTCAAAAAACGTTACAGGCTGTTTTGTTCCGTCCGGGTTGCCGGAATATGCATAATCGCAGGGGATTCCCTTCTTTTTAAAGTCCTTGAACAATTCCTCCGGAACATAGGCCTCGGTACGGCCATGGTACTGCTTTTCATGTTCTTCCACTTGTTCTGCCATAAAATCCTGGGCAGAAAGTCCAACCAGCTGTGCTTTTAAACGAAGCAGGATATCCTTTGTAACAAGTGTGACCGGAATATCCTGGTTTTTGGTCAGTCCGAGGCATACTTGCAGAATCCGGTTATCTGCCATATTATCAGGAAGCTCAGGCGGAAGCTGCACATCAATAAAGTTTTTTTCAATTCGCAGGCTCCCGCCATTTTCTAACATAACTCCTTCCAGAAGATTTCCTGTCTGACAAAGATTTTCTAACCTGCGGATTGCTTTTCTGGCGTTTGCGCCCTTTTCACCTTCTGCTGTTTTCAAACGATCCAGCTCTTCCACTACGACAAGCGGAATAACAATCTGATTTTCTTCAAAGACATCCATTGAAGCCGGAGTCTGGATTAAAACATTGGTATCAAGCACGTAACATTTCATGTTTTGGATCACCCTCTCTTTTTGTATACAGGAAGTATAACGGTAAAATATGAGGTTTAAATTCTATCCAGTTAAAATTTATGTAAAAACAGCAAAAAAAGCCATTGCAAAACAGTTTTACAAATTCTGTTTTACAATGACTTTTCATTTTTTTGCGTTCAGTGCGCTGGCCTGATGATCCAGATATCTGATATTTTACACACCCTCTTCTATTCAGACATTTCTTCTTTCAGCAGCAAGTCTTTAAAAATCAAACGAAGAATCCAGATTGCCAGGATCGTGGTTCCGATGTCAGCTAACGGCTGTGCGATCTGGATACCAAGAATGCCGATGGCCGGTGTCAGGATCAGAAGCAGTGGGATCAGAAACCACCCCTGTCTTGCGGTGGAGACCACTGTAGCCCAGGTGCCATATCCCATGGACTGCGGTGTCATATTGCCCATAACAGTGATACCCATGAGCGGCAGCGTGCAAAGCTGCAGGCGGAGAGCCAGTGTACCGATCCGGATCACATCCATATCATCCTTGCGGAATACTGCCACAATATTGCCGGAAAATATAAGGCCGATCACGGCAAATACCAAAAGAACGGCTGTACTGACCTTAATACAGAACACACAGGCCTCTTTCACACGTCTGTACATGCCTGCTCCGAAACAATAGCTGCAGACCGGCTGGAACCCCTGTCCAAAACCGATCATGGCAGAGCCGACAAACATCATAAACCGGTTGACAATGGACATGGCTGCAATCGCTGCGTCACCGTAGGGCTGCGCCATGATATTCATGATGATCGTTGCTACGCTGGCAATGCCCTGACGTCCCAAGGATGCTATGCCGCCGTATAGAATTTGTCCATAGAGTCTGAGCGTTGGGCGGAACTTTCGGATATCAATCGAAATGCAGTCCTTGCGAAGGTTGCACATGGCAAGCAGAATGCAGAAGCTGACAAACTGCGAGATTCCGGTAGCCAGCGCCGCTCCTGCCGTTCCCATATCCATGCCGAAAATAAAAACCGGATCCAGGACAATGTTTAAAATACCGCCGGTGGTAATGCCGACCATGGCAAAAAGGGCTTTCCCCTGGAAACGCAGGATATTGTTCATGATAAAGGATGTCATCATAAACGGTGCCGCAAGTAAAATGTAGGAAGCATAGGCTTCTGCGTAAGGCGCGATGGTCACGGTAGATCCCAACATCATAACCAGCGCATGGATATTGGCCGTGCCAAGCACGGTAATGACAAGTCCCATGCCGAAGCCGGTAAAAAAACCGATGGAGGCAAGCTTCTCCGCCAGTTCTCGGTTTCCGGCACCGATCAGTCTGGCAATGTAGTTGCCGGAGCCAATGCCGATCATAAAGGATAATGCCTGGATGATGGCCATGGCAGAAAAAATAATGCCCACGGCACCGGAGGCGCTGGTCCCGAGCTGACTTACAAAAAAAGTATCCGCCATGTTGTAGATGGAAGTCACCAGCATGCTGATGATGGTCGGAACGGCCAGCTTCGAGATCACGCGTCCTACCGGCGCATGGGCCATTTCATAGTACTGGTCATGTGTTTCTTTCGTCTGTTCCATGATAATATCTCCTGTCGAGTCGTAATGTCAGACAATCTCCTGATGTTGTCACTCGATTGCCTCGCCGTTCGCCATAACCGTGCCAGCACGTTTCCGGCTCTCTTGCGCTCGTTACATTATATCATCAATCAAACGATTGCGCCATGCCCAATCCATGTGATTCTTTTATTTTGCTTTTTTCTTTTTGATATCTCCCCATGCATAGATAACCAGGGCCAGTGCAATGACACCGTAGGAAATGAATACACGGAAGTACTCACCGATGGCCGCGTCACCGAACAGATTTTTTCCGGCGGACGGTGCAACGATGAATAAGAGGTGGAACAGGATACAGCCGAGAAGCGCCTGCCCATTGGTTGCTTTCTTAATGGAAGCGCCGCCTACCAGGATTGCCGCGCCTGCGTAAAGGCCGACCTGCTCATGGGCACCGTAGGTCTGGAAGGAACCCATATTCTGTACGAAGATGAGCTGTCCCCATCCGGCCAGCACGGTGGAAATGATGATGGCGATCACGCGGACACGGTCTACGTTGATGCCGGCTGCGTTCGCCACGGTACGGTTCTGACCGACTGCGCGGAACTGCTGTCCGATGCGGGTTTTCATGATCGCGTTGTTGAACACGCATAACAGTGCCACGATCAGGAAGGTGACCATCGGTACGCTGACCATGGAAAATGCCGCAGTCACGAATGGAAGCTGCGCAATGATGGCAACTGCCACACAGATGCCGGTGCGGGTCAGCGCTTTCTTTTTGTCTTCCTTCTTTGTGGCAAGCTTCACCAGGCTCCACACAGCAATCAGTCCGCAGAGGATCAGTGCTGCAGTGCCAAAGGGTACGCGACACAATCCGTCCAGCGCGTATTTGAAGCCGCGCTCAGTGGAAAGGTCAATGGTATTTGCCACACCGGTGGAACCCTTGATGACCAGGCCCGGTGCCTTTAACGGAATCAGGTTTCCGAAAATGAACAGGAATAACAGCTGATACAGTCCGTTGGCGAAATAGCCGAGAATCAGGCCGCCGATCATCTCCTGGCCTTTCATCTTGTTCATCAGCTTACCGATAAGGAAACCGAAGAAGGCTGCGATCGGCATGGTGATGGCCATGGCAGTCAGGAATCCGGCAAGGCCGCTGATGCCCCACTCAATGACCCACAGCGCCGCGATCTGGGCCGCCATGGCGCCGATGGTGATGGCAAAGTTGATTCCCATGCCGGCAATGATCGGAATGATCAGAGCCAGAACAATAAAGGAGTTTCGGCTTAAACGTCCAAACAGCTCATACATCACATAAGAAACCGTCTGTCCGGAGCATACCAGACCGATGAGGCACAGTACGACGAACATCACGGTAACCGCATTTTTCTGCAGAATTTCACGAAGATCCCATTTATTACGCACGAGACTCACCTCCTGACTTTGTAAGCGCATATAGAATGATTCCGTTGGAGATCAGGATACGAAGGGTCTCTGAGATGGTGGAACCCGGAACCAGCACGTTGGCTACCGGCATGCCCAGCGTCAGAACGCCCTGGAATAAGAACGTACCGATCAGAACGTGGCTGATCTTACAGCGGGTGGTGGATGCGCCTCCGATCAGGATTGCGGATGCGGCGATAAAGCCCATCTGGCGCGGTGCGGTGTAAAGCTGCATGAAGCCGTAGCTCTGGGAGTATACCAGAATTCCCACAGCGCCCAGCACGGTGGAAAGAACGGTTCCTACAATACGCATGCGGTCTACGTTGATGCCGACGGATTCAGCAAAGCGCGGGTTGTTGCCCACAGCCTGCATGGCCTGTCCGGTCTTGCTTCTGGAGAACAGCCATACCAGCGCGCAGCAGACTGCCATGAAGAGCAGCAGGCCGGTCGGAATGGTAAACTCTCCGATCTGGAATGCCAGAAAATCATTTAAGATGTGACGGAAGTTTGTTGAATCCAGGCCAATGGTATTACGCAGTCCGGTTCCCAGCGGCCAGCGCAGCTTCAGGGAATGGAACGGAAGCACCAGCCATGCGATACACATCAGGGAAACGATGGAAAATCCAACGTATGTAGTAACGGACATCTCGGAACCTTTCAGACGGTTTAACATCAGGGCGTATAAGTATCCGCAGACTGCAGCCAGTACAGAGCCTGCCACAATGGCAAATATGAAGCCGCCCCATCCCGGGATGCCAAGCTCAATGGTCAACAGGCCGCCGATGAGTCCTGCTACCAGACCGATCGGAAGGCCCAGGTTTAAGCTGATGCCGCACTGGATACCCGGCACCATAGCCAGAACCATGATGGCGTTCATGCCCATGCGGACCACAGTATTGCTTAACAGGGTAGACAAGGACAGGTCATACCACAGGGTCATAAAGCACAGCAGGATAAAGAATACGCCGATGATGACTCTTGGAATACCCAGCTTTGCCACCAGAACCTGATGGAATAATAACAGAAGTGCCACGACAATCAGGGCACATGCCAGATAGATCATATCGTCTGCACGGCGGATCAGACGCTGCGCAGTGGTCTCCTTCGCGCTGCTCTGCTCCATATAACGGTCATACTGGGTGGAGAAGCTGTCACCGGACTGGTACAGGATTCCCTCTACCGTCTCTTCCAGAGTTTCCAGCGCCTCATCCGTCAGGACCGGGTAGATTTTCTTCAACTCCGCTCCCACCTGGGCGTAGGTTGTTTTCGCTTCCTCCTGCTTTACAAGCATTTCCTCTGTCGGCTCAAAGCCGGACATATCCACAACAACTTCGTCGTCCTCCGGAACTTCCTGTCCGGCTGCCAGCATTTCCTCATGCTTCTGTTCCAGAGCCGCTTCCGCCTCTGCGTAATGCGCTTCCTCATAGGTGCTGCGCGCAGCAGCCTCTGCTTCCGCATAGGCCTTTACAGCTTCTGTGTAAACATCCACTGCCGCAGAAAGGTCTGCCGTTTCCACAGACAGGGAATCTGCCGCTGCGCCGCCCTCGTACTTCGCACGGGTCTCGGCCTCGGCCTTCTCTACTGCCTCACGGATGGCTGCCATGCCGCCGCCGGCTTCCTTGGCCTGTTTCTGGGCCTCCTGCTTGGCAATGGCTACATAGCTCTCTACCACGCTGTCACCGGTCGCGCTTAAAAGGGTCTGGATGCGGAGCTGCTGCAGGATTTCCTGGCCGGCTGCCCCGTTCTGCTTTGGTATGTTGATCAGGCCAAGTAGCAGACAGACGGCAGCAGCCGCAATGCAGAGAACCGCAATCATTTTCTGTATCTTCTGTTTCGTCATGCGTTCGTTCCCTCCTTTTCCAGATGTTCAGATGGCCGGATGCCGGACATGGCCAGACCGTAATCCGCGTCAGAAGCCTGCGGAGACAGGATGTCTACCAGCTTTCCTTCTGATACGATGGCAATGCGGTCAGACACACTCTTAAGCTCCTGAAGCTCGGAAGAAATGATGACCACCGTCATGCCAAGCTCCCTGTTTAAGCGCACCAGGGTTTCCAGCACCAGCTTTTTCGCACCGATGTCGATGCCTCGGGTCGGCTCAGATACGAACAGGAATTTCGGGGAGGTGCAGAGGGCTTTTGCGATGCAGACCTTCTGCTGGTTGCCGCCGGATAAGGTGCCGGAGTGCTGGGTCGGTCCAAAGCAGCGGATATCCAGGCTCTTGATATACTCCTCGGCAGTCTGGCGGACCTTCCTGCTGTCTACCAGGGTAAACGGTCCAATCTTTTTCAGATACTCATCTTTGATCTGCATGGAATTGAACACGATGTTGTCTTCAATGGAACGGTCCAGAAGCAGGCCCACGCCTTTCCGGTCCTCCGATACCATGGCCACACCGGCCTTCAGTACTTCCCGGGTATCCATGAGGTTCAGCTTTTCTCCAAACAGGGTAACCTCGCCTTCTACCTCATAAAGGCCCATGATGCCGTTGGAGATGCCAAGTTTTCCCTGACCGGCCAGTCCGCCGATCCCCAGAATCTCGCCCTCGATGACATCCAGCGACAGGCCGTTCACGCGTTCGCCCGGCATATTGACGTAAAGGTCTTTGATGCTCATGGCAACCTTGCCCTGCGGCACCGGACGCGGTTCTACCTCGGCCATGGACTCACCCTTGCGTCCTACCATCAGCTCCGCGATCTCACGGATGCTGGTATTCTTTGTCTCGCGGGTTGCCACCAGCTTTCCATCACGGAGAATGGTAATGTTGTTGGAAGCAGCCATAACCTCATCCAGACGATGTGTGATAAAGATAATGGCAATGCCGCTCTCCGCAATCTTCTTCATCACGGAGATAAGCTGTGCTGCCTCACTCTCGGTTAAAACAGCGGTCGGCTCGTCGAATACCAGAAGCTTCACGCCGGTCTTATCAATCTCTCTTGCAATCTCCACAAACTGCATATAGCCGACCGGGAGACCCTGTACCAGGGTGTTTTCGTCGATGGACATGCCCACATGATCCAGCGCGGTGCGCGCATCTGTCTGCATGGCCTTCATGTCCAGTCCTTCCAGGTTCTTGCCCAAAACGCGGCTAACTGGATTCGGACGGCAGATTTCACGGTTCAGTTTAATATTCTCCGTGATGGTAAAGCCCGGGAGCAGCATGAACTCCTGGTGTACCATGCCGATGCCCTTTTCCATGGCATCGTGGGGGGAAAGGATGCGCGTCTCCTCACCGTTTAAATAGACGCTTCCCTCAAATCCGCCGGTGCTGTGGATGACCGGCATACCGAACAGCACGTTCATCAGCGTGGATTTACCCGCACCGTTCTCTCCAAGGAGCGCATGGATCTCACCTTTTTTCACAGAGAGGGAAACGCCTTGAAGGACTGCGTTTTCCCCATACTGCTTACTAATGTTTTTCATCTCAAGAACATATTCTGTGTTCATGAAAAGCCCCTTTCTCTAAGATAGAAACAGGCACACCCGAAATCAATAGGGTATGCCTGTCTGCAGATTTCAGTCTTTTACTTTAAGTAATCGTTAAAATCAACCGGAGCAAGGAGAATTGTGTAATAGTTGTCAAATTCCTCGCCGTCCGCGTTCTTGTAGTTATTGATCTTGGCACCGTCAATCTTGGAGTTGAACAGCTCCTTCAGTTTCTCGGAATCATTATGGTCTGTGATCTCGCCGGTGATATAACCCTTTGCGTATTCCACACCAACCTCAATGATGGTCATAGCGACCGGAGATGCCCAGGTAGAGAAGCGGTCCACTGCGTCATGCTCTTTCAGCTTAGCCGCGATCTGCTCTAATGCCTCGGTGTCATCGCCGCCGATTGCAAGTTCCAGACCCAGAGTAGCCGGGAATGCATGATACGGGCTCGGGCAGCACGGCTGCGGATAATAAGCATTCGGCTCATCCAGGCACGCGGTCTGAAGAGACGGCTGCATACCACAGTTGGTGGTGAAGAAAGCTACTTTCTTGCCCTCGTATTTCTTTAACTGCTGCGGAACATCTTCCAGAATGAACTGCTGGGAAGCGGAAAGACCTGCCTCTGCAGTCGGATCCGGAGCGGTAACGTCTACCATTTCGATGCCAAGAGCCTCTGCGTTCTTCTTAAGCAGCTCATGACGTGCTACGATCAGCTCCATAGCCATGTGGCGCGGGAAGGAATAATGTACGAATACATCGATGCCCCACTCTGCGCATTTCTCCATGATGGTATCACCCTGCGCTGCCTCATCTGAATACAGTACGATGTCAGATGCTGCGGAGATAACAGCCGGATCTTCCTGCGGAGTACCCGCGATCAGAAGCATGTCGTCACGGCCCATCTCACGAACTTTGTCAAAACCTGCCTTTGCGCCAGGAACTGCCTGACACATCACAATAGCCTTTACATCCGGGTCGGACGCGAAGGATACGATCTGGGATACGGTGGTCTCCATCTCAGACATGAAGTTGTCCGGGTAAGTCGCGGTCACGATGTGCTCCGGTCCGTAGGTTTCCAGTGCACGCTCTGCCGCACGGAACTCCTCCTCGCCCTGGGACACGGTACCGGTTAAGATAGCTACCTTCCAGTTGTCAGAGCCCTCGGATTTTGCAGCTTCTGCTGCCTCGGTCACAGCGGCCTCTGTAGTTTTCTCAGCTCCTGCCGGTGCTGCGGTTGTTGCCGTTGCCGAGCTTTGGCCGCCGCATCCGGCCAGTCCCATTGTCATGGCTGCTGCGGTTACCAGTGCCATAAGTCTTCTCTTTTTCATAGTATTCCTCCTTCTCCTTAACAGCTTTTGCTGCCCTGATTCCGGCCGCGCAGCTAATCTTATTCCCCCTTTGCGCGCCGGGTGCAAATCCCACCTTTTTCGTGTGCGTTTGTGGCTTACACTTGTCTGTAAGTGTAACACAGTATTCTCATTTACGCAAGTACATTTTATTAAAAATGTTATGTTTGACCATAAAAAGTATACCTGTTTCCGTAGATTTCACAGAAAAAAGTGAGGCAGATTCCCAAAAATGTTGAAAATCTGCCTCACTTTTCTCATGAGTGTGTCACTTTTTGTGCACAAATGTTGTGTTTTTGTTTATTCCTAACGGTTGGCCAGTTCCTCGGTAATGTCCTCCCAGGTCACTCCGCGCTCCGCCATCAGCACCATGACATGATACAGGAAATCTGAAATCTCATACTTGATTTCCTCCGAGTCCGGGTTCTTGGCCGCAATGACGATCTCGGTGGCCTCCTCGCCGACCTTCTTTAAAATCTTATCAATTCCCTTATCGAACAGGTAGTTGGTGTAGGAGCCTTCCTTCGGATGGATCTTGCGGTCCTGGATCACGGAGAAGACATCCTCAAATACCTTAAGCGGGTTGGTTTCCCGATAGTCCTTTTCTGCCAGAGTCTGGAAAAAGCAGCTTCTGGAGCCGGTATGACAGGCCGCTCCGATCTGATGAACCTTTGCCAGGATGGTATCATTGTCGCAGTCTAAATGGAGGGATTTTACATACTGGAAATGTCCGGAGGTTTCCCCCTTTAACCACTGGCTCTTACGGCTGCGGCTGTAGTAGTGCATCTTGCCGGTACGCAGGGTGTCTGTGAAAGCCTGCTCGTTCATGTAAGCCAGCATCAGAACCTCCGAGGTCTTAAAGTCCTGGACAATGACCGGAACCAGGCCGTCAGCGTTTTTCTTGAAATCTTCCCAGGAAACGCTGCTCTTTAAAATATCAACGGAAATGCCAAGTGCGCCAAGCTCCTGCTTTTTCTCCATGTAATTTCCGTTTTCCGGCTTTTCATTTACCAGAATGATTCCGGCAGCAGGCTCTGCCTTGAGTTCTTTTGCGAGTGCTTCGGTTTCGCCGGATGAGCTCATGACATAATAGTGCATCTGCTCCTCCATGGTGCGGATCACCTCTGCGGCCTCCGGAAGTACTTCCTCTCCCAGAAATGCCATGGAGGCGCCAAGCTGGGCATATTCCGGAATGCGTTTTGTCTGTGCCGCGTCATTTAAACGGATGAAGATCTTCTCGCTGCCGAATCGGTCTGCCGCTTCTTTGATCATATCTACATTTTCCTCGACAGAGGCATCCAGAAATACGCCTTTAGCGCCTGCATAAAGATATTTCTTTACATCCTCCAGACGTTTTACCCGTCCGCCGGCAAAAATCGGAATGTCGATGGCTCTTGCCATTTTCCGGATCAGTCCGATGTGAAATTCATGCTCTTCATCCGTTTTTGCATTGTCCACAAATACCAGGCCATCCGCGCCATCGTTGCCGCATGCGGACGCATACGAAAGAAGCTCCTCTTCCTGTTTTTCATCGCAGCAAAGCTGCGCCAGTAACCGTTTAAATTCTGCCATAGCTATTCTCCCTGTTCAAACCGCGCTACCGCATCCGGCAGGCTGATTTTTTTCTCATACAATGCTTTTCCGATGATGGCGCCTTTGATACCGCAGTCATGCAGACGGGCAAGATCGTCCATGCAGGATACTCCTCCGGATGCGATCACATCCAGACCGGTCTTTTCTGTCAGAAGCTTTGTGTACTCCACGTTTGGCCCGGTTAAGGTTCCGTCCTTGGAAATATCTGTGTATACAATATGCTTTACGCCAAATTCCTTCATCTGCTGGCAAAGCTCCAGGGCGGAAAGGCTGCTGACCTTCTCCCAACCCTCTACGGCAACCATACCGTTTTTGGCGTCCACACCGGCCACAATGCGGTCCGCTCCAAAGGTTTCTACCAGCTCCTTCATAAATTCCGGCCGCTCTACGGCTCGGGTACCGATGATGCAGCGGGTGATGCCGAGGTCCAGCATATTTTTTACCGCCTCTGCGCTGCGGATACCGCCGCCCAGTTCAATCGGAACGGAAACGCTGGATGCAATGGCCCGGATGGCATCCTCGTTCACGGAATGTCCGGCCAGCGCGCCGTCCAGATCCACAATGTGGAGAAAAGATGCCCCCTGGCTGACCCAGAGCTTTGCCATGTCAGCCGGAGTATCGGAGTATACTTTTACGTTGTCAAATAATCCCTGGGTCAGGCGGACGCATTTTCCGCCCTTCATATCGATTGCCGGATATAACTGCATTGTGATTTCTCCTTTCCTACAGAACACCCTTCGTAGACAGAACGTCTGTGATGCGCGCATCATAGCGGGTGGCGCTGTCCAGTGCCTTCGCAAAAGCCTTGAAGGCGCCCTCAATGATATGATGGTTGTTGATGCCGCTTAACTGCTTTACATGCAGGTTCATCTCTGCGCCGTAAGATACCGCATAGAAAAACTCGCGGATCATCTCGGTTTCCAGATCGCCCACCTTTTCCCGGTCCAGATTTAAGTCATACACCAGATACGGACGTCCGCAAAGATCCAGAGAACACAAGAGCAGCGCCTCATCCATGGGAAGGATCATGGTACCGTAGCGGACAATGCCTTTTTTATCTCCCACAGCCTCTTTGATCGCCTTCCCTAGCACAATGCCGGTATCCTCAATGGTATGATGGGTATCGACCTCCAGATCTCCGTCCACCCGGAGACTTAAATCAAAAAGCCCATGCCGCGCAAAGCCGTTTAACATATGGTCAAAAAAGCCAATGCCGGTATGGATATCTGCTTTTCCGGTTCCGTCCAGATCCAGGGTCAGGCAGATTTTTGTTTCTTTTGTATTTCGTTCAATCGTTGCGCAGCGTGCCATAATACAGTTCCTCCCTCTTATTCAAAGCGGACACGGACGGAGTTGGCATGTGCGGTCAGGTGCTCTGCCTCTGCAAAGCTTTCGATATCCGTGTGTACTGCCTCGAGCGCTTCTCTGGAATAATAGATGATGCTGGATTTCTTGATGAAATCGTCTACGCCGAGAGGGGAGAAGAATTTTGCGGTTCCGTTGGTCGGAAGCACATGGTTCGGGCCTGCAAAGTAATCACCCAGCGGCTCAGAGCTGTATTCGCCCATAAAGATGGCACCGGCATTCTGGATCTTGGTCATGACCTCAAACGGGTTCTTTGTCACGATCTCCAGGTGCTCGGAAGCAATGGCGTTGGCAGTCTCAATAGCATCCTCCATGGAATCCGCTACCAGAATGTAGCCGTAGTTCTCTAGGGATTTCTCCAGGATTGCCTTTCTGGACAGCTTCTGTACGAAGGCTTCTGCCTCTGCGGATACTTTTTCTGCCAGCTCCATGCTGGTGGTAACCAGAATTGCGGATGCCAGCTCATCATGCTCAGCCTGGGACAAAAGATCGGCAGCCACAAAGCGAGGGTTTGCAGTCTCATCCGCCAGTACCAGGATCTCACTTGGTCCGGCAATGCTGTCGATGCTTACATGGCCATACACGGCCTTTTTCGCCAGAGCCACAAAGATGTTGCCCGGTCCTACGATTTTATTGACACGCGGAATGGATTTGGTACCAAATGCCAGAGCTGCGATGGCCTGGGCACCGCCCACCTTATAAACCTCAGTGGCACCGGCCAGGTGTGCCGCGATTAGGGTCACCGGATTGACCTTGCCGTCTTTTCCCGGCGGGGTCACCATGACGATCTTCTCAACTCCGGCCACTTCTGCCGGGATGATATTCATCAGAACGGAAGACGGATAAGCAGCTTTGCCGCCAGGCACATAAACGCCGACGCTGGAAAGTGCAGTTACCTTCTGCCCGAGGATGGTGCCGTTCGGCTTGCTGTCAAACCAGCTGTACTGCTTCTGTTTTTCATGGTACTCCCGGATGTTTTTCATGGATTTCTTCATGACTGCCAGAAGGCTCGGGTCAACCTGGGAAAGAGCCTCCTGAATCTCAGCCTGAGTCACGCGGATGTTGTCTGCAGACAGCTCTGCTCCGTCAAATTTTTTTGTATATTCAAAAAGGGCTTCATCGCCTCTGGCGCGGACATCGTCCACGATTGCCTGTACGGTGTCCTCATAGGCGCTGTAGTTATTTGGGTCACGTTTTAATAAATCTGCAAGGATGTTTGCCCTGCTCTGTTCATTTAATTTGACGATTCTCATGGTCTCTTATGCCTCCTGGATCAGATTTTTTAACTGCTGAATGATCTTTGTGATACGCTCATGCTCCCGTTTCATGCTGACCTGATTCACTACCATGCGTGCGGAAAGCGGGCAGACTTCTTCCAGTACGGTCAGGCCGTTTTCCCGCAGTGTAGAACCGGTCTCTACGATATCCACAATGACCTCGGAAAGGCCAACGATGGGTGCTAGCTCAATGGAACCGTTTAACTTGATGATTTCCACTGTCTGGTGTTTTTTATTATAGAAGTAATCCTTTGCGATGGCCGGGTACTTGGTAGCTACGCGGATGAGCTCATGGTGCTGCAGCAGCTCCCGTGCCGATTCGGGACCGCACACACACATGCGGCATTTGCCCAGCTTTAAGTCCAGCACCTCGTAAAGCTTTCGTCCCTCTTCCAGGATTGTATCTTTTCCTGCAATGCCGATATCGGCTGCGCCATACTCTACATAGGTCGGCACGTCATTGGCTTTTGCAAGAAAAAAACGATACCCAAGTTCCTCATTGGTGAAGATCAGCTTTCTTGTGTCCTTGTCCTTCATCTCTTCACAGGTAATGCCGATCTTTTCGAACAGATCCAGCGATTTATTTGCCAGCCGTCCCTTGGCCAGCGCAAATGTAAGATATCTCATAACGGCCAGTCTCCTTTAATGAATGTAATCCCGAACAGTTTCGGTGTATGCCTGACTGACAGAAACGCCTGTCTCCGTATCATAAACCACTGCAGTACTGCCATCTGCAGGAAGGCTGATGAGGCGGTGCATCTGGAACCGTCTTGCGTAATCCAGATATGCGTCCATGGTCTCCGCCTCCGTTCTTGGCGTAAGCTGTGCCGGGATTCCGGCATTGCGGAACTGGCACGCCAGGCGGATTGCCTTATCTCTTGCCTGCTGATCATACAGGATGATCGTGTCATTCATTTTGACATCGATGCGGATCTTCTGTCTGGAAAGCGCCAGAAGGAGCTGGTCTGCCATGATGGCAAAGCCGACTGCCGCTGCCTTTTTTCCGAACTGCTCCAGCAGCTTGTCGTACCGGCCGCCTGCCACAATATACTCGCCGGTTCCGTAGGTGTAGGCCTTGAAAATAATACCGGTATAATAGGAATATTTGCTCAGCATGCCAAGGTCATAGGAAACGTAATCCCCAAGACCGTAGCTGTCCAGGATCTCCTGTACCTCCTCCAAACGACGGATAGCCCCAAGGGCACGCGCATTGGTCGTCATGGATTTTGCCAGACGGATCTGGTCAATGTCTCCGAACAGCTCCGGAAGCTTCAGAAAGAGCTTTTTTAATTCCGCACCCATGGTCTGCTCGGATAAAAGCTCCTCCACGCCAAAATAGTTTTTATTTTCGATGAGGATACGAAGCTTTTCCTGCGTCTCCTCGTCCATACCGGATTCCTCCACCAGTCCGCGGTAAAATTCCACCTGGCCAAGTTCTACCTGGAACTCCTTTAAGCCGGTTTCCCGCAAGGCATCAATGACCATGGCGATCATCTCTGCATCCGCATCTGCTGTGTCATCTCCGATCAGCTCGGCACCGGTCTGGGTGGATTCCTTTAAACGGCCCTGATAACTGGTTCCATTGATGAAGGTCGGCCCAAGATAACAGAGACGCAGCGGTTTTGTCTCATCCATATAATACTTTGCAACGCAGCGGGCAATGGGAGGTGTCATATCCGGACGGAGCACCAGGGTGTTGTTGTCTCGGTCAAAAAACTTGTACATGCCCTGACTTCCCACACTTCCGCGCTCTTTCTTGAAAATATCAAAAAACTCAAATACCGGCGTTTCAATGCTCTGATATCCGTAAAGGCCGAACACATGCTGGATCTTCTGCTCCACCGCAAACTTTCTGGCACATTCCTCCGCATAAATGTCACGCACACCCTCCGGGGTATGCAGTAGCTGGTTGTTCATGTTCATAATCCCGTCTCCAATACTCTGTTATGGTAAAGTGCTAATTCATTAACGTGGTTTTAATTATAGGAGAAAGTATCTGAATTGTCAATCAATATCTTGTTTTTGTTTTGGCACTTAACCTTATTGTAAATCCTCATTCTAGCTCCGTCAAATACATTCCGGTTATATATATTAGTAATTTTTATATATAATTCCAGTTGTATAAATATAGTGATATATGATACACTGAATCTGTATTTTGCACACATGACACGATTACATACAGATTGGAAGGAGTTTAACAATCATGGGAGGTTTTTTTGGAGTAGTATCAAAACACGACTGTGTGATGGATCTGTTTTTTGGTACAGACTATCATTCTCACCTTGGAACACGCCGCGGCGGAATGGCCGTCTATGGAGAAAACGGATTTCAGAGGAGTATTCATAATATAGAAAATTCCCCGTTCCGGACAAAGTTTGAACGGGATGTAGAAGAGCTTTCCGGCAATGCCGGAATTGGCTCCATTTCGGATAATGAGCCGCAGCCGCTTCTGATCCACTCTCATCTTGGAAGCTACGCCATCGTTACCGTTGGCAAGATCAACAATGAAGCAGAGCTGATCGATCATGCCTTCAAAAACGGACACATTCATTTCATGGAAATGAGTGGCGGACGCATCAATGCCACAGAATTGACTGCAGCCATCATCAATCAGAAGCAGAGTCTGGTGGAAGGACTTTTGTATGCCCAGGAAATGATCCAGGGTTCCATGACCATTCTCCTCCTGACCCCGGATGGCATCTACGCTTCCAGAGACCGCTATGGACGTACTCCTCTGACGGTTGGACAGAAGGACGAGGCCTGCTGTGTTTCCTTTGAGAGCTTTGCCTATATCAATCTCGGATACCACGACTGCTATGAACTGGGACCAGGTGAGATTGTTCGCGTGAGCGCGGATGGTGTAACCCAGCTTTCCGCTCCGCGCAAAGAGATGAAGATCTGTTCCTTCCTGTGGGTTTATTATGGCTACCCTACCTCCAGCTATGAAGGAATCAACGTAGAAGAAATGCGTTACCGCTGCGGACAGATCCTGGCAGACCGGGATCTCGGATGCCATGGGTGCAGCCACTGTCCGGGACATGAAACTGCAGCTGGTTCCGGCAGCCAGGCTCCTGAAACTGCCTCTTCTGCCAAGCAGGACGCATCCAGCGCACCGACCGACACCATCCACCCGGATATTGTGGCAGGTGTTCCTGACTCCGGCATCGCCCACGCCATCGGCTATGCCAACGAGTCCGGCATCCCGTTTGCGCGTCCGTTCATCAAGTACACCCCAACCTGGCCGCGTTCCTTCATGCCGCAGAACCAGAGCCAGAGAAACTTAATCGCGAAGATGAAGCTGATCCCGGTCGGCGCGCTCATCCGCGACAAGAGCCTGCTCCTCATCGACGATTCCATTGTCCGCGGAACCCAGCTTGGCGAAACTACTGAGTTCCTTTATCAGAGCGGCGCCAAAGAAGTCCATATCCGCCCGGCTTGCCCGCCGCTTCTCTTCGGATGCAAGTACTTAAACTTCTCCCGATCCAACTCCGAACTGGACCTGATCACCCGCCGCATCATCCGCGACCGGGAGGGAGACAACGTATCCGAAGAAGTCCTCGCCGACTACGCCAACCCGGACAGCCAGAACTACCAGGAGATGGTCGAAGAAATCCGAAAACACCTAAACTTCACAACTCTCAAATTCCATCGGTTAGATGATCTGGTGAAATCCATCGGATTGCCAAAGGAATGCCTGTGCACATACTGCTGGGACGGACAGGAATAAAATTGCAATATTCAGACGTAACCACATAAGGTCCGAAGGTTCGGTCAGACCATACAGAATAAGCAGATGCTGTGAAATTTTGTACTTCATTCGCTCCGCCGCCTATTGCCAGACCTGCGAGCAAAACTCGCGTGCTCTGCACGCTCAGACAATGCTCTCCGGTCTGGCGCTATGCTCGCTCATGAAGAAAATTCCAACGCATCTGCTTATTCTGTATGGTCTGACCGAACCTTCTACTGTACTGGTTATTCTACGATATTAATAAATGCAATCAGAACGTTACTGACGAAAGCCTGTAAATCCGGCTTTTATTTAATAGTAGC
>NZ_QUIV01000010.1:0-70332 GCF_003480315.1 Clostridium sp. AM33-3
GAAGGCGGTCTCTTTCACTTCCGGACCTTTATTCAGCTTTGTAACTCAAATTTTTATTTGAGGTATTTCTCCATCATCGGGCACACATCCAGTGTCGCAAAGTAATCCTGCGGGGTCTCTGCTCTGCGGATCATCTGTACGGAGCCATCCTCCTTTAAGAGCAGCTCAGCGGATTTCAGCTTTCCGTTGTAGTTGTAGCCCATAGCGAATCCGTGTGCTCCGGTATCGTGAATGACTAACAAATCACCCATATCGATCTGCGGAAGCATGCGGTCGATGGCGAATTTATCGTTGTTCTCGCAGAGAGAACCTGTTACATCGTACTTATGATCGCACGGAGCATCCTCTTTTCCTGCTACGGTAATGTGATGGTAAGCACCATACATAGCCGGGCGCATGAGGTTTACTGCACAGGCATCCACGCCGATATACTCTTTGTGAGTGTGCTTCTCATGAATGGCCCTGGTCACCAGACAGCCGTAAGGTGCCAGCATAAAACGGCCAAGCTCGGTATAGATTGCCACATCGCCCATACCAGCTGAAACAAGAACCTCCTCATATACCTTGCGGACACCCTCACCGATCGCCATAATATCATTCGGCTCCTGCTCCGGGCGATATGGGATTCCGATTCCGCCGGACAGGTTGATGAAGGTAATGTGCGCACCGGTCTCCTCTTTCAGCTTAACAGCCAGCTCAAACAGAACCTTTGCCAGCATCGGATAATACTCGTTGGTTACCGTATTGCTTGCGAGGAATGCGTGCATACCGAAGTTCTCCGCGCCCTTTTCCTTCAGGATCTTGTAGGCCTCAAACATCTGCTCGGTAGTCATGCCGTATTTTGAATCTCCCGGATTATCCATGATGTCGTTGCTGATCTTAAAGATTCCGCCCGGGTTATAGCGGCAACTGATCGTCTTCGGGATAAAGCCCAGAGTTTTCTCTACGCACTCGATGTGGGTGATATCATCCAGGTTGATGATAGCGCCCAGGTCATTGGCCAGCTTGAATTCCTCCGGCGGAGTATCATTGGAGGAGAACATGATATCATGGCCGGAGAAACCGGTTGCATCAGACATCATCAGCTCAGTTGCAGAGGAACAGTCCGTACCGCAGCCATACTCCTGCAGGATTTTCAGAATATAAGGATTCGGAGTTGCCTTTACCGCAAAATACTCCTTATATCCCTTGTTCCAGGAAAATGCCTCTTTTAAACGCTTTGCGTTCTCACGGATTCCTTTTTCATCGTACAGATGAAACGGTGTCGGATAGGTCTTTGTGATCTCCTCTAACTGTGCTTTGGTTACAAATGGTTTCTTCTCCATGGTATCTCCTCTCTAAAATCAACGGATGCGCCAATGGCGTTTCCTCAATATACAAAATAAAAGAAAGAAGCCTGATCAGGCCGCAATCAAACTGATTGTAACCTATATCAGACTTCTTTGTCCAGTTCTTTCTATGAATATGAAAAATTACTCAACAACTACCACACGCATGATATTGGTGCTGCTTGCCGGCTCGTGGCGGGTGTTCTTGCTTACCACGCCTGCGGTTACAACTGCCACATCTCCGCTCTTGACTACATTTTTTTCTTTCAGAAGCTCAACCGAGGACTCAATCAGAAGGTCTGTGGAGTCTGCGCGTCTTGCCTGGAACGGCTTTACGCCCCAGTAAATCTGCATCTGGCGTACTGCGGTTGCGCTCGGGGAAAGGCCGATTACGGTTGTGCTTGGTCTCCACTTGGACAGCAGACGGGTGGTAAATCCGCTGATGGACGGAGCGATGATAACATCTGCCTCCAGGTCATGAGCGGTGGATACAGATGAGTAGCAAACTGCGTTGGAAATATTCTTGCGATTTGCAGTGGAAACTCTTCTCATGCGGTATGCATTATAATCCAGGTACTGCTCGGAAGTCTCACAGATCTGAGCCATCATTTTCAGAGCCTCTACCGGATATTTACCCATAGCGGTCTCACCGGAAAGCATTACTGCGTCAGTTCCGTCGTAAACTGCGTTTGCAACGTCGGTTACCTCTGCACGGGTCGGACGCGGATTACGGATCATGGAATCCAGCATCTGGGTTGCGGTGATAACCGGCTTGCATGCCAGATTACATTTGCGGATGATGGTCTTCTGGATATGCGGAACCTGCTCAGCCGGAATCTCTACGCCCATGTCACCACGCGCTACCATGATGCCGTCGCTGGCCTCGATGATGTCATCCAGGTTCTCGATACCCTCTGCGTTCTCGATCTTTGCGATGATCTGGATGGAAGAACCAGCCTCATTTAACATAGCACGGATCTCGCGGACAGCATCTGCGGTACGGACGAAGGAAGCTGCGATGAAATCGAAGCCCTGCTCGATACCGAAGCGGATATCTGCTTTATCCTTCTCAGTCAGTGCCGGAAGCTTGATCTTAACGTTCGGTACGTTTACGCCCTTGCGCATTCCGAGCTCGCCTCCGTTTACAACGGTGCAGACGATATCGGTGCCGTTTACTACTTCCTGAACCTTAAGCTCGATCAGGCCATCATCGATGAGGATGGTATTGCCTGCCTCAACATCTGCCGGAAGTCCGTTGTAGTTGATGAAGCCGATCTGGTCGTCGCCGACAATCTCACGGGTGGTCAGGGTGTAGGTCTGACCCTCTTTTAAGGTTACTTTCTTCTCGTCTTTTAACAGGCCGGTACGGATCTCCGGTCCCTTGGTATCCAGAAGTGCTGCGATCGGGAGATCCAGCTCATCACGAATGCTCTTTAACATATCCAGGCGGGACTTCTGCTCTTCATAATCACCATGGGAGAAATTGAAACGCGCGATGTCCATGCCGTTCTCAGCAAGCGCCTTCATCAGATTGCGGTCGTTGGTGTTTGGTCCCATAGTACAAATGATCTTTGTTTTTTTCATTGATGTGTTGTCCTCCAAAATAGTTTTATAAATCTGTTAACATGAAACTAATCTATTTATTGCACAGAATCCTTTGTAACATGCTGATGCGTGTACAAATGATCCTGACAATACTCATAATTGCCCTCGCATTTGGAACAGTACCGGAACTCTAACTCCGGACCATCCAGCTCGGTTCTGCCGCACACCGCACAGCGGTGACGGGTCTTGCCCGGAACGACGATCTTCGCCTGCTGTTTGAATTCCTGCCGGCGTTTGATCTCCTTCGGCGCGTAGCGCCTGTAGTTTCGGGTCATCAGGAAAAACAGGATAATGGTGATCATGGAAATCACCAGCTCTACCTTCACGGCGATTCCTCCTGTGATAAAATCATACAGATAAACGGCTGTCTCCGCAACTGCCATCCATTTTGCCTTGACCGGAAGCACAAAAAACAGATAAAACTGCGCATCCGGGTTGATGATGCAGAAGGCCAGGAACAGAGAAGCGTTCAAAAATCCGGTGGATAACAGCCAGTACTGATGAAATACCAGGTAGCCCACAAAGGATGCCGCAATCTGTGCCAGCACTCCCATAAAGAAGAATACGTTGAAGCGGAAAGAGCCCCAGACATATTCCAGTGTCTGTCCCAGATTATAATATAGAAATAACGCGATCAGTCCATAAAAGATCTGGGTGAAGCTAAAAGAGCCAAAGGCCGGCGGATAGATCAGAAAAGTGACCAGGCGCCAGATCTGTCCATGCAGGATCATACCCACATTCAGGCTCAAATAGTTATAGTAGATCATGGGATCTAGCATCCACACGATCAGGCCGACCGCATAAAGAATGGTGATGTAATACATCAGATTGCGGATCGCGTATTTCTGATACTTTCGTTCAAAATTCGAAAAAAATTTCATGCAGTTTCCTTCCTTATAAAATATCATCAGAACAGGTTCCGTTTTGCAAAGATCCACGCTACCGCGCAAGTCAGGATCACGGAAAGTACGATGACGATGACGAATCCATAGGGATTCGTTGCAAACGGCATACTGCTGCTCAAGACATTCATGCCGTAAAAGCTGGACACCATGGTCGGGATCGACATGACGATGGTGATGGTAGCCAGAAACTTCATGACGATATTCAGGTTGTTCGAAATAACCGATGCAAACGCATCCATGGTTCCGCTTAAAATGCCGCTATAGATGTTGGCCATCTCGATGGCCTGCTTGTTCTCGATGATGACATCATCGAGGAGGTCTGTGTCTTCCGGATACTTCTTGATCTTCTCACTCTTTAAGAGCTTCTCCAGCACCACCTCATTGGAACGAAGGGAGGTAGTAAAGTACACAAGGCTCTTCTGCAGCTCCAGGATCTCGATGAGCTCCTGGTTTCGTGGAGATTTGTAAAGTTCTTTTTCTACAATATCACTCTTTTTATCAATAATACGCAGATACTGCAGGTAAAGGGACGCATTCTTGTACAGGATCTGAAGAATAAAGCGTGTCTTCATATAAGTAAAGAAGTCACGGACTCTTCCATCCATAAATGCGTTCAGGACCGGAGTTTCCTCCAGGCACACGGTAATGATGATGGTGTCAGACATGATAATGCCCATAGGGATGGTTACATACCAGTCTTTTTCGTTTCGTTCCTCGATCACAGGGATATCCACGAGGATCAGGCTGTAGTGATCTTCAATTTCAATACGGGACCGTTCTTCCTCATCCAGAGGTGCCCGGACATGATCCGGGTCGATCTCATAACGTTCCGCGATCTCGAGGATCTCCGTCGCTGTCGGGTTGGTTAATGCAATCCAGCAGCCAGCTTCTGCTTCATCGATCTGATGGATCGCGCCATCTTCCGTTTTAAATATGCGTATCATGCGTCTTTGGTTCCTTTCCCCTGTTTCGGCTATCTTATTATAAATTCTGAGTTCCTGTTTGTCAAATCTATTGACCGTTCTTTTTCACTTCTGACAGAAGTTATACAATTTCTTAACTAATTTTTTACGCTTCTATAAATTGTAATATGGAAGATTTTATGTTAAACTCTGCACTGTACACTGAGAGAGTGTGTGTTTTTAGATAAGGAGGCAGGGGTTTTCCCCGCATCAAATGAATTTATTACATAATAATACCCTAGGAATCGATATTGGTTCAACAACCGTTAAAATCGCAGTATTAGACAGTGAACAGCATATCTTATTTACCGACTACGAGCGCCACTATGCTAACATTCAGGAGACGCTCGCTCTTTTATTATCAAAGGCAAAAGAAAAGCTCGGTGAGATGACTGTTTCCCCAAGCATCACCGGCTCCGGCGGACTGACACTTTCCGGACACTTAAACGTGCCCTTCACCCAGGAGGTCGTAGCCGTTGCTACTGCCCTTCAGGATTATGCCCCGCAGACCGATGTGGCCATTGAGCTTGGCGGTGAAGATGCCAAGATCATTTACTTTACAGGAGGCATCGACCAGCGCATGAACGGAATCTGCGCGGGCGGCACCGGTTCTTTCATTGACCAGATGGCGTCCCTCTTACAGACGGATGCAGCCGGTCTGAACGAATATGCCAAAAATTACCAGATGATCTACCCGATTGCAGCCCGCTGCGGCGTTTTCGCAAAATCCGATATCCAGCCGCTCATCAATGAAGGAGCTACAAGGGAAGATCTGTCCGCATCCATTTTCCAGGCGGTGGTCAACCAGACCATCAGCGGTCTGGCCTGCGGCAAGCCGATCCGCGGCACCGTGGCATTTCTTGGCGGCCCGCTCCACTTTTTACCGGAGCTTCGCCATGCCTTCATCCGCACCCTGAACCTGGATGCCGATCACATTGTCGCACCGGATCATTCTCATCTGTTTGCTGCCATCGGCGCAGCCATGAACGCAGACGAGAAGGTGACCGTATCCTTAAGCGATATGATCAGCCGCCTCACCTCCGGCATCAAGATGGAGTTTGAAGTCAAGCGTATGGATCCGCTCTTTGCATCCCAGGAAGATTATGACGCATTCCAGGCCCGTCATGCACAGCATCAGGTGAAAAAAGGTGACTTATCCACCTACAGCGGCAGCTGCTACCTGGGCATTGATGCCGGTTCCACCACCACCAAGGTGGCTTTGGTCGGCGAAGACGGAAGCCTGCTTTACAGCTTTTACGACAACAATAACGGAAGCACCATTGCCACCGCCATCCGGGCTATTTCCGAGATTAAGGAAAAACTGCCAGAGACCGCTCATATTGCCTGGTCCTGCTCCACCGGATACGGTGAGGCCCTGTTAAAATCCGCCCTGATGTTAGACGAAGGCGAGGTGGAGACCATCTCCCACTACTACGCAGCTGCATTCTTTGAACCGGATGTAGACTGTATTCTGGACATTGGCGGCCAGGACATGAAGTGCATCCGCATCAAAGACCATACCGTAGACAGCGTCCAGTTAAACGAGGCCTGCTCTTCGGGCTGCGGCTCCTTCATCGAGACCTTCGCAAAGTCCTTAAACTATTCTGTCATCGACTTTGCGAAAGAAGCTCTCTTTGCAAAGAATCCGACTGACCTGGGCACCCGCTGTACCGTATTCATGAACTCCAACGTCAAACAGGCCCAGAAGGAAGGGGCTACCGTTGCGGATATCTCCGCCGGTCTTGCGTACTCCGTCATCAAAAATGCGCTGTTTAAGGTTATCAAGATCACCAGCGCATCCGACCTGGGCAAACACGTTGTGGTTCAGGGCGGTACCTTCTACAATGATGCTGTTCTGCGAAGCTTTGAGAAAATCGCAGGCTGCGAGGCCGTCCGCCCGGACATTGCCGGTATCATGGGTGCATTTGGAGCCGCTCTCATCGCGAGAGAACGCTGCAATCCGCAGAAGGGCACTTCCATGCTGTCCCTTGACCGGATTCTTTCCTTAAAATATGAAACCTCCATGGCACGCTGCAAGGGCTGCACCAACCACTGTGTCCTCACCATCAACCGGTTTGACGGCGGACGTCAGTTCGTCAGCGGCAACCGCTGCGAGCGCGGCCTTGGAAAAGAAAAGGCCAAAAAAGAGATTCCGAACCTGTTTGACTACAAGTATCACCGCATGTTCGACTATGAGCCCCTTCCGGCAGATGAAGCCGAACGCGGTACCATCGGTATCCCGCGGGTCCTGAACATGTACGAGAATTTCCCATTCTGGGCTACTTTCTTAAAGGAACTGAAATTCCGTGTGATCCTGTCCCCGCAGTCCACCAGAAAGATCTACGAGCTGGGCATCGAGTCCATCCCGAGTGAATCTGAGTGCTACCCGGCCAAGCTGGTGCACGGTCATATTTCCTGGCTCATCCGTCAGGGTGTACGCGATATCTTCTATCCGTGTATCCCCTACGAGCGTAACGAAACTCCGCAGGCAGGCAACCACTACAACTGCCCGATGGTCACCTCTTACGCCGAGAACATCAAAAACAATGTGGAAGAGCTCACTGAGTTTGATGTCCACTTCATGAATCCGTTCTTCGCCTTCACCAACGAGGAAGTGCTGACAAAACAGCTCATCGTAGAATTTGGCAAAGAATATGATATATCCTCTGTCGAAGTGCAGAAGGCAGCACACGCTGCATGGGAGGAGCTTCTGGCATCCCGCCGCGACATGGAGAAAAAAGGAGAGGAAACCATCGCCTGGTTAAAGGAGCATGAGCGTCACGGCATCGTGCTGGCCGGCCGGCCTTACCATGTAGACCCGGAAATCAACCACGGTATTCCGGAGCTCATCACCTCCTACGGTTTTGCGGTTCTTACCGAGGATTCCATCTCCCACCTGGCTGACGCAGAGCGCCCGCTCATCGTTACCGACCAGTGGATGTACCACTCCAGACTCTACCGCGCCGCAACCTATGTGAAGAACAGCGAATGCCTGGATCTGATCCAGCTTAACTCCTTCGGCTGCGGCCTGGATGCCGTCACCACCGACCAGGTACATGATATCCTGACCGGTTCCGGCAAAATTTATACCGTATTAAAGATTGATGAGGTCAATAACCTGGGCGCGGCAAGAATCCGTATCCGTTCCCTTATCGCAGCCTTAAAGGTGCGCCAGCAGAAGCATTTCGAGCGCAAAGTTGTATCCAGCGCTTACAACCGTGTCATCTTTACCAAGAAGATGAAGAAGGACTACACCCTGCTCTGCCCGCAGATGTCTCCCATCCACTTTGAACTGATCGAACCGGCTATCCGCGCCTTCGGCTACAAGATTGAGGTTCTGAAAAATGACAGTAAAAGTGCCGTAGATGTGGGCCTGCAGTATGTCAACAATGACGCCTGCTACCCGTCCCTGATCGTCATTGGCCAGATCATGGATGCACTGTTATCCGGCAAATATGACTTAGACCATACAGCCGTCTTCATGAGCCAGACCGGCGGCGGCTGCCGTGCCTCCAACTATATCGGATTTATCCGCCGTGCACTGGACAAGGCAGGCATGCCGCAGGTTCCGGTCATCTCCGTCAATGCCAACGGCATGGAGACGAATCCGGGCTTTACCTTCACCCCAAGCCTGATCACCAAGGCTATGCAGGGCGTAGTTTACGGCGATATCTTCATGCGCGTGCTCTACGCAACACGTCCTTACGAAAAAGTGCCGGGCTCCGCAAACGCGCTGCATGAAAAGTGGAAGGCACGCTGCATCAAGAGTCTCTCCACCCGTTCTGCAAATATGATGGAGTTCGGACGAAACATTAAAGGAATCATCCACGATTTTGATGAACTGCCACGTTTAGACGTGAAGAAACCGAAGGTCGGCATTGTCGGTGAGATTCTGGTTAAGTTCTCCCCACTGGCCAACAACCACATCGTGGACCTGCTGGAATCCGAAGGAGCCGAAGCTGTGATGCCGGATCTGATGGACTTCTTACTTTACTGCTTCTACAACAGCAACTTCAAAGCAGACCATCTTGGCGGCAAGCGCTCCACTGCCCGCCTGTGCAATTTAGGAATCTCCTTACTGGAATACTTCCGCAAGACTGCACGAAAAGAACTGGAAGCCAGCAAGAACTTCACCCCGCCGTCCCGCATCTGGGAACTGGCAGATATGGCAAAGCATTATGTATCCCTGGGCAACCAGACCGGTGAAGGCTGGTTTTTAACAGGCGAAATGCTGGAGCTGATTCACAGCGATGTCAAAAATATCGTCTGCACCCAGCCGTTCGGATGTCTGCCGAACCACATCGTAGGAAAAGGCGTCATCAAAGAACTGCGCGCATCTCATCCGGAAGCCAACATCATCGCAGTCGATTACGACCCTGGTGCCAGCGAAGTAAACCAGTTAAACCGGATCAAGCTGATGCTGGCCACAGCGCAGAAACAGCTGCTCGCGGAAAATGACAAAGCGATTTCATAAAAATAGCAATTATAGGACGGAACTAATAAAGGTCCGGAAGAGAACGAGACCGCCTTCCTCTATTTTCACATATCCTTGTTTGCATCTTGATATGCTGAAAATCCCGGAAGGCGGTCTCATTCATTTCCTATTGTATTGGCTCCGCTACAAAAGACATGGACTACAACCCATATTCACTCTGCCATAAAATAAAACACTGCCAGAACATTACTATTCCCAAACAGTTACAGCTGCGGGGATAAAATTTTCAGCAGTTCTTCCCTGGTGAGGCTGCCGATGGAAACCTGCTCCCCGGATATAATCTGGTCTGCCAGATCCTGCTTCTGCTCCTGAAGCTTTAAGATATTTTCCTCTACGGTATCTTTCATGATCAGCTTAAATACCGATACCTGTTTTTCCTGACCGATGCGGTGTGCGCGGTCGGTTGCCTGGTTCTGGGCTGCCACGTTCCACCACGGATCGTAATGGATGACAACATCGGCAGCAGTTAAATTCAATCCGGTTCCTCCGGCCTTTAAGGAAATGAGAAAGACCGGTGTATCATCAGTCTGAAATGCTCCGGCCATGCGGATACGCTCTTCCTTCGGGGTTGCCCCCGTCAGTTCATGGAAGGTGATACCCTCTTTCTTTAAGCGTGCTCCGATCAGTTCTAACATGGATGTAAACTGGGAAAACAACAGAATCTTGTGTCCGCCTGCGATACCACCCGTGATCAGCTCCATACAGGTATCGAGTTTTGCAGAACCGCCTTTATAACGGTCAAAGCACAGTGACGGATCACAACAGATCTGGCGCAGCCTGGTGAGCTCTGCCAGCACCTGGATACGCTCGCTTCCATAGGTATCGCCGCTCATCTGCTCCAGTTCTTCCTTTAATGCCAGCGCATGAGCCGTATAGAGCTGCTTCTGCTCATCCTCTGCCATAGAATAAACCACAGTTTCCAGCTTGTCCGGAAGATCTTTTAAGACATCCTTCTTTAAACGCCGCAGAACAAAGGGCCCGGTAAGGCGCCGCAGACTCTCCAATGCATACGTATCTCCGTCTTTGACAATGGGTGCTTCAAACTGCCTGCGGAAGTGGGAATAGGTGAATAAAAATCCCGGCATCAGGTAATCGAAAATGCTCCACAGCTCCGCCAGACGGTTTTCAATCGGCGTACCTGTCAGCGCGCAGCGGGTCTGAGCCTTGATCAGCTTCACTGACTTGGCGCTCTGGGTCAGCGGGTTCTTGATATACTGCGCCTCATCAATGACCTGAAAACGGAACTGGAATGGTTCATAGCAGGTGATATCGCGCTTTAGCAGATCGTAGGAAGTGATGAGGATCTGAGGGTGGCGGATTACTGCTGTTTTCAAGGCTGCTTGCGTAGTTTCCATTCCTGTTTGCACTGCAATGCGCAGAATCTCTTCCCGCTCCGGCGCAGTGCCGGTCACAGTCTGCACCGTGAGTCCCGGCGCAAACCGTTTCAGCTCATTCTCCCAGTTGTAAACCAGGGATGCCGGACAGATGATCAGGGACTGAGACTCCGGATGCTCCTGGGCCTCGGCCTGCAAAAGCGCAATGATCTGGATCGTCTTTCCAAGTCCCATATCGTCTGCCAGAATTCCGCCAAAGCCATTCACATCCAGAGTCTTTAACCATCGGTAACCAGTTTTCTGGTAACCGCGCAGCACCTGCACAAGAGACGCCGGAACCACATAGTCACTGTCCTCCACTGACTTCATACCGCGGACCACCGCCCGAAACAGATTATCCCGGTAAAAGGTAATGCCGCTGCCCTCTTTTAACACACTGTCTAAATAAAGAGCACGGTAGACCGGAACCTTGACAGTGCCGGATAACAATTCTTCCCGCCCAATACCAAGACTGTCTGTCATACGGGCTACCGTCATCAGCCCGTTTTCACCGACATCTAAAAATTCTCCGTTCTTTAAGCGATAATACCTCTTCTTCGGATCGTAGCCGGCCAGGATATCTAATAGCTCGCTCCGGCTCATACCCTCTGCATCCACGTTCAGTTCCAGCCATCTTCCCGATGTCTGAATGCCTACCTTCACCTGCGGTGACGGCAACACGCGGATCTTTCTCGCCGCATCTGTTATCAGGACCTGCCCCAGGGAGATGAATTCTTCCATTCCCTCCGAAAGCAGGCGGTACAATGCTTCCTCGTCATTTCGGATCACCAGATATTCCGACTCGCCATCCCGGTACTGGAAATACCGGGTAATCACCTGACTGATCTTAAACTCCCCCGGCACGTCACGGCAGATGATCCGCGGCACCTTGTCATCATTGAGGGGCGAGAAAGAAAAATCGCCGTAGGACAAAAGCGGTTTCATGGTAATCTCGTCCGGTCCGGAACTGTCAAAGGAGAATTGCGCTTTCAGCTCCTTCGGTCGGTAGCTTTCCAGGTCTACATCGTGGACGGCAAGCTCCGCGTAGGGAAGGATTTTCTGCAGCACACGCTCATAAAACAGCGGAATATCACGCTCCTGAATGTCCAGGGTGTGGCTCTTTTTATCTTTCAGCACCTGCTCTAAAAACACGCCAAGTTCCCGAGATTCATTCTCATCAAGACACACCAGGCTTGTATCGTTGCCCACATACCAGCCCCGCTCTCCGGGAATGCCAAAGAGCTCCTGGTCTACGGAAACGGCAATACCGTCGCGTCCTGCCCGGCAAATCTGTATCGGAAGGCGCATGCAGTCCTGCTTCACCTGCACCGTGCAGTGGGTTCCGTCACCGAACTCCACCTCCAGATTCCGGTTCTCCATCAGCTGAAAGAAACGGTCCCGGTTGGCCCGGTTTAAATTCAGGGTGCGAAGTCCCTGCATGGTGACAAAGGAGCTTTTCCGAAACTGCTCAAAATGCTCCTGATAGACCTGCACCAGCTCCAGCAGCAAGGTGCAAAGCTCCCTGTCCTCCTCCGCAAAAACGTTCAGGCTGTGATGAAAGGTCAGCTGCTTTCCGTAGGATACGCTGGCCCCCGTACGCACAGCCTCAGCAAAGGCCATCAGGTCCTTTATAATATAAAAACGATCCCGACCCAGTTTGAATTCCAGACTGGCAGAACCGTTTTTTAACATCAGGCGCGGCACCAGCCGAATTTCTGTCTCTTCAGCATCTTCAATGATCTTTGCCACTTCCCGGTTGGTATACTCCCGGATCATGGTACGAATTTCCTGAGACGTGGAGACAGGACGGCCGGAATGCTGCTCCTGTTCTTTTTTCCATTGTTCCCACACAAGCTTTGCGTGCGCGCACATGCCTCTGCAGGAATTTCCATTTACACAAGAACAAGAGTAGTCACGAACCTGACTACCCTTGACATATAAGCTCACCTTATATAAAGTATCTCCGTCCTGGACAGAAGCCCGGATTCCCTGCTCCCCCTTCCAGAACGTGCTGGTGGCGGACTCCGTTATCTTCATAAAGTGCCTCCTTGCGCCTATACATGCCTCAGCTCGATTCCGCTTCGCTCCATCTCGCTGCGCGGGCTTCGCCCTATAGATGCCAGCAAATCCCAAAGGCTCTGCGAGCAAGCTCACTCGCCTTCGGGATTCACTGTCCTCTGCATGTCACTGCTGTAACATCACATTCTAGATGGCGCCTCAAATCCGAGTACCTGGATGCATGCCTCCAGCACGCGTTTTACCAGAGTAATAAGGGCGATCCAGCCTGCCTGGCGCGCTTTGTCCTCCTCTGCCAGGATACGGGTATCGTGGTAGAAGCTGTTGAAGGCATTGGACAGGTCGAAAATGTACTGACAGATCTTGTGAGGTGCGGTCTCTGCGAAGGCGTTCTCCATCACATCGTTGTACTTGGACAGTTCCAGCATCAGGGTCTTCTCCGCGTCGCTGACTGCCGGAAGAATCGTCTCTGCCTTTATACCCGGATTCTGTGCCTCATACTTGCCCAGAATGGATTTGATGCGGACAATGGTGTACAGAATATACGGGCCGGTATTTCCCTCGAAGGAGATGAAACGGTCAATATCAAACACATAATCTTTGGCTGCCTGATTGGACAGGTCACCGTATTTTAAGGCTGCAAGTCCGACAATCTTTGCTGTCTCCTTGGCCTCTGCCTCGTCCATGCTGCGATTTTCCATGATACGGTTGTAAACAGCCTCATCGATATCCGCGATGAGGTGTTCCAGACGCATCACACCGCCCTCTCTGGTCTTAAACGGCTTGCCGTCTTTACCGTTCATGGTTCCGAAACCGATATGGATCATAGGAGTTTCCGGTTTTACATAACCGGCCTTCTTCGCCACACGGAATACCTGCTTAAAGTGAAGCTCCTGACGCTTGTCTGTAATGTAAACATACTTAACCGGCTGAAAATCCTTCTCACGCTGGATGATGGTTCCCAGGTCAGAGGTTGCATACAGAGCAGCTCCGTCAGACTTGCGGACGATACACGGCGGCAGCTCCTTGGAGTCGGTCGGTTCGGTGACGTCTACAACCAGAGCGCCCTGGCTCTCGTATGCCAGGCCTTTGTCCTGCAGATCCTGGATCAGCCACGGAATATACTCTTCCGCATCGCTCTCGCCTTTCCAGAGTTCGAAATGAACATCCAGGTTGTCATAGTTTCTCTTTAAATCAGCCAGGGAAACGTTCATAATGTGCTTCCAGATGGCAGTAAACGGCGGATAGCCTTTCTGAAGCTTAAAGGTAGCAGTCTGGGCGCGCTCCTTAAAAGCCTCGTCCACTTTGGACTTGCCGCTGGCGGTCGGGTAGATGTCTTCCAGCTCACTGATGGTAAATGGTGGCTCAGACGGATACTCTCCGGTGTAATTCTCATCAAAATAAACCAGATCCGGCTTACGGTCACGCAGTTCCTCGATAATGAGTCCCATCTGCAGACCCCAGTCACCCAGATGTACGTCACCAATCATATTGTAGCCTAAATATCGGCCCATGCGCTTTACGCTTTCACCAATAACAGCAGAACGCAGATGGCCGACATGCAGCGGCTTTGCCACGTTGGCTCCGCCGTAGTCCACAATGATGGTCTCACCGTGGCCTTCTTCCTCCACACCAAGCTTCTCTTCCCTGGCCATGCCGTTCATGAAATCAGCAAGATAAGCGGCATTTAAGCGGATGTTGATGAAACCAGGCATCACGGCATTGATCTCGGAAAACATGGTGTCGCCGTTTAACTTCTCTACCACCTCATTTGCAATGTCGATGGGTTTCTTTTTATAAGCCTTGGCTGCAGCCATAGCACCATTGCACTGGTACTCACATAAGTCCGGGCGGTTGGATAAGACAACCTTTGCATAAGACGCATCGTAGCCACAGGCGGTAAATGCAGACTTCATCTCGTCTGCGATCAGATCCAGAATTCTCTTCACCTTTTTCTCTCCTTTGATCTTAGTTCTTCCTTTTATCCTGATGTATTATTATACCTGATTTACGGGTAAAATGCAAGAAAAGGGATCGCACCGCACGGCACAATCCCTTTTCTGTGACAGCTGTTCACACACTATGCAGACAGCCACATCATTTTGCTGCTTCTGTTACGCGATCCACCGGCCATTCTCATCTACAGAATAGCCATCCGGAGTCTGTTCCTGACAGAACATGCTCCCTGCCGGATACTGCACGTGATCATACGGTGCGAAATAATACCATACGCCGTCAATCTGCTGCCATCCGGTGAGCATAGAGCCTTCACCCGGAAGCAGGTAGTACCAGCGTCCGCCGGATAAGATCCAGCCGGTCTGCATAATGCCTTCTTCGTTGAAGTACCACCACTTGCCGCCTCGGTACATCCAGCCGGTCTGGTATCCGCCGGTCTGTTTTGCAAACTGCCAGGTTCCTGCCTCAGTCAGGATCCAGGTTCCCTGGGTTCCGCTCACAACCGGCCGTCTGTTGCCTCCGTATGACGGGAATCCAATCTTTGTGATATTTCCGCCCTTACTTGAAATATTGTAATGGGGAGTTGCAAAGATTTTTGTGTTTCCATCCTTATCGGTAATGGTGAAGGTGTAGCGGATGAAGGTATCGTGGCCGGTTCCGCCTTCCAGGTAGAACGGAGCGCCGCTCATCCACAGATGCCAGGTGTTCTCTCCGCCCTCGGTGGAAATATCCAGCTTATGCTGATTTCCTGCTCCCATCATGCCGCTCTGGGCCTCTCCTCCATTTTTACCTGAGTAATCAAAGGTGTACTCCATGTCTTCTTCATCGTCCACCGCTCCACCCAGGATAAAGGTATCACTGCCATTTCCAGTTCGGATGATAGTCTCTGCCATAGTAGTTACTACGTTAATCCGGTTGTTTCCGCCCGGTACCAGAACAAACAGGCTGCCCGGGATCCGGCTGAACTGCAAGAGCGCACTGTTTGCGCCGCCTGCGATCTTCACACGGTTTCCGAAGAGATCAATCTGCTCATCCTCCATGGTGGTGGTCAGCTTCACGCTGCCCGGTGTAGCTAACGTAAACTGCTGTTTCTCAGAAGAACTTTCCATATCCAGGGAAATATCGGAAGTTTCACTCTCTGAGGTTGCCACATCCAGATTGCCGATCTGATCGGTTACGCGGACATTTACCTGATCCGCGCCGGAAAGCTTCGTGTTCTTTGCTTCCAGGCTTCCGCTGATATCCAGGGTTCCTCCGTCTGTGCGGATTTCCACGGTATCACCGGCCTGCAGACGGTTTTTCACACTGAGGTTTCCTTCATTATCCAGAGCCAGATTTCCGGATACCACTCCGGTCATCTCATTCACGCGGGTCTTTAAGTCTGCGTTGTCCGCTTTTACAACCAGGTGATCTGCTTTCACAGTTGTACCAGCAGATGTCAGGTTTCCGGATACTTCCAGTTCCATATCTGCTGTTGCCTCTGCCTTACTCAGATTCAGGCTTCCCTGATTCTTTAAGTAAATGTTTTCTGCCGTGAGAGCTGCATTCCTGGCCTTAGTCAGAAGCACATTGTCCTTCGCGCCGATATTTCCATCTGCCCGGAGGGAAATCTCCTCTGCTGATACATTCACGCTGTTTTCCTGATCCGGAATACCGTTTACAATATCTCCGGCAGCTGTCAGGGTGATCCGGTCAGCTGCTTTCAGACTGCCAAGCTTCAGCATGCCTTCTGCCCTACTGTCTTTTAACCAGATCTGACGGTCAGCCTCTGCATTTAAAACGCCTTCCGTCTCCGTGGTGATCCAGTGCTCTGAAGATCCGATATTTCCAATGTTTCCAGAATCATCGGCTTTCGCAGTCAGAGTAATATTGCTGCCCCGGAAGTTGGTCTGGTCTTCTTCCTCTTCTGCGAGGCCGTTTAACAGATCACCGCCGGTCACAGTAAAGGTGATGTCATTACGGTCATCCTCCGTGCCTGCTTCCACATGGCCGATGGTAAAGGTTCCATTCACATTTCCGGTAATGGTTCCGGTCGCGTAAATATTCACCTGTTTTCCAGCCGTCATATGATTCACCGTATAGTCGCCCTGTACATGGCTGGTAATGCTTCCGTTTTCTGCTTTGATACTCTCAATAGCAGTGCTGCGATCCATGCGTAAGAAAATGCCACCGTTTGCGGAACTTAACTCGGCAATCGGGAGAATTCCTTCGGTTCCGATATCGTGAAGGTTGATGCTGCCGTTGGCCTTTACGATCAGCGCATTCTGTGCCGGATCCGGACTCTTATCCACGATCAGGTTAGTGGTCAGCGCTTTTTCATCCGTTCCAACAGTATCTGCTTCCAGAACAATGTTTCTGGCAGTGACATTAGCCTCAGTGTCCGTGTCTTCCAGACCATTTTCCATAGCTCCGACTGTCTTAATCTTCACGTCACTGCTGTCAGAAGAAACTTTCTTCAGTTTCAAAATCTTGCTGTTATCCTGGATATACACGCCTGTCATGGTTTTCACCTGCAGTTCCAGTTCAGCCTCACTTCCGTAACCTTTCACTTTCAAGTAACTGGTGTCTTCCGCGATCTGCTCTGCGATCATATCCAGTTTCTTGGTTGTTGCATGAACATCATCGTTTCCAATGCTTCCTGCAATTACCTTACCAGCTGCCTTAACCAGAATATGCTCCGGTGCAGTCAGCTGCTTCACAGTTACATTTTTCAGTGCTTCCAGCTCAATGCCCTTCTGTGCTGTCAGATGGTTTACTGTCATATCGTCCAGTACTTTCAGCCAGATACTCTCCGCTGCATCACCATCCAGTGTCGTTCCCTGTACCTTAAGCGTCCGGTCCGCGGTTCCGATGGAGCCATCCACTGCAGTCAGTTTCAGATTTTCGCCGGTCACATCTGCCTGATCTCCATCTTCAGTTCCGGTCATGCCATTTGCCGTGATCTGAATGTCGGATCCGGCTTTAACTCTGCCGATGGATAAAATTCCGCTCTCTCCTGTGTTGTCTAAGTAGATGCTTCCGTTTTCTGCGGCCGCAGTGATGGAGGTTACCTGGGTCTTTAATGGACTTTCTGCGGTTCCAATGCTGCCGTTTGTACTGGTTAAGTCAGCGTCTGCTGCGATCACAGTTGCTGCGGTGTTCTTGCCGATGATGCTGCCTGCTGTCTTAAAGACGATATTACCTGCCGCCTTTAACTGTCCCAGGTTTACATTTCCGGTCAGATCGGTCAGATAAATGCTGCTCCTATCTGACACTGCGCTGAGAGTGCTGTTTCCTGCTTCCACATTCATCACTTTATCGGTGTTTCCGATACTTCCTGTGGTTGCGTGAAGAAGTATGCTGGATGCGGTGATCGCTGCGGTAGTTCCGTCTGCTTCATTTGCAATACTTCCAGCTGTCAGGGAAACCGTACCGTTATTTCTGCTGCTTGTGATATTCTTCACATAGGCTGTGCCCTGCTGTGTTACATAGATATCACCCATGGAAATGATTTCCATATTGCCGGAAATATTAGTTCTTAAGTTCTGATCTGCCGTTCCCACTGCACTGCTCTTTAAGATCCGAAGAGCGTCTGCCTTGATGTTGATGTCTGAGTCAAGTGCCTTCACTGCCTTGTCAGTGCTGATCTCTACCACACCATCGGAAGTGATGGAGCCAATGGCCAGCTCCCGGTTCTTTGCTTCAAGATAGATTGCTCCGGTGCTGTTTGCCGCAGTGTTGAATCCCTTCGTTCCAACCGATACACGAATCGGATCTGCGGAAGTACCAAAGTTCTTTGTTATCTGAACGGACATGCCAGCCGCGCTCAGATCCACACTCTGGTTTCCTTGTCTTGTTACAGTGCCGGCCACCAGAGTCAGGTCATCACCAGCAGTGATGGTTTCTGTCAGATTGACGTCCACATCCGCATTGCCAAGACCGCGGATTTCTGCATCATTCCTGGCATTGATGCTTCCAAGATCATATGTGCCGAGACTGTCATACTCGTACTCAACGGTCTTACCCTGAGTCATATCAGTTATATCCTGGGTTTTCTCAACGGATTTTACCGTTACACCAACATACTGATTCTTCGTTTCATCATAGGTAATGTAATCATATTCCTTAATTACCGTTTCAGATTTTACTACTTCATACTTCTTTGTATCCTTGTTGTAACGGATCTGATCATACTCACCTGCATCAGCACTTCCCTCTGCTGATTTGTAAATCAAAGTGACCTCATCATCCACTAGCCAGAAGGTCTTCGAAAGCTGATCTGTGTAAGTTCCATCAGCCAATGTTTTCAGATACCGGATTGCATCGTCGCTTCCCAGTGTCATGATCTGCGCCTGACCATTGATCACAACTTTTACCTCACCAGTAAAGTTGCCAGCTTCATCAGTCAGATACTCCGCTGACCGATCCAGTTTCTGATAATTCACATTTCCATCCCTATCTGTGGTTACCAGATAATACTCAAAACCTGTGGTGTCATACCGCTCTTCTACATGTTTTCCATCTGCTTCCTGATATTCGGTTGTACATGCGGAATCTGTATAATACCTGGTCTTCCACTCACCATTGGCATCTAATTCCGTTTTCTCATACAATGTCTGAGAAATTTCCTGTACTGCCCTGGTGCTTGCTGACACAATATTCAATGCAGTATTCACAGATTCTGTGGTTGTATAGGTCTGTTTTCCAGTTACCGGATCTTCAACCAGAACACCAACCAGCAGCTTCGGCAGAGCCATGATCAGGCGTACATTCCTGCAGTTAACAGACTGAATCAGAGCCTTATCTACGTTTCTGATCTTCGCTGCTGCTGCGTTTGCTGCCTTCTCTGCTTCTGCTGTCGTTGTTCCCTGGACTTCAATATAGCGTTTCAGTCCAACCTGGAGATAAACATTGCCTGCTGCATCCACAATCAGTTCCGGACGTTTCAGACTATTATCATCATTGCCCGTTACAAACAGATTTACATGAAGCGGTCTGCCATCAGTTCCTACATTTTCAGCATTTTGAATATTGAGCTTTGCTACATCGAGTTTCGCATTATCTCCAAAGTATACGCTGCCTCGCTGTCCATTGAACAGAACATTTAAGACTGCTGTGTAATAGGAGAACCATCCATCAAAGGTTACATTCTTTCCGGTATTGGTTGTAATGGTTACTTCTGGCTGATTGGTGTTATCCACCACATCATCCATCACAAACTTGGAATAATCACTGCAAAGGATGGTGTACGCGCAGCTGTCTGCATCGTACTCTGCTAAAAGATCGATATTTTTCAAAATCAGATTCTTCGCAGAGTTGTTGGTAATATTTAATCTGGTGATCACATTGTTGCTGTGAATCTTCACGGTTCCGCTTACTTTGCCATAGAGTGACTCAATCTTTAAGCTTCCGTTTGCCTTGGAACTGAAAGATTTGATGATGACATTGTCATCATTCTTCTCATAGGTTACATCGCTGTTCGCAATATTTCCATTTTCGTCAATGACAATATTTACGTCCGCATTGCTTCCATAATAGATATTACCATTTAAGATTACGTTGTTTTCAGATTTGTATTCCCCGTTTTCCTTCTTATCGGTTGCACTCTGGAGAATCTTTTCTACTACAATCTCCTCTACCCAGGTGATGACCTTCACGATTGTCTTTGTAATCCACTTGACGATCTTATTCAGAGGCCACGGAAGCTTTTTACAAATCTTTTCGGAAACCTTTTCAATGACATTCTTGGTTCTGGTAACAGTCTGTTTGATAAATTCCGTTACCGTTTCTGCCTTATACTCTGCTTTCTTTGTATAAGACACTTCGCTCTCGCTCTTTGCTGCCGCGCCAATGGCGATATCCTTTGCGTTCATGGAAGAATCACTTCCGTAAATTTCTACATTGCCATAGACTTTTGTGTTATTGGTTGCTGTAGAAATGACAGAACCAGTACCGCCTGCGGTATAGCCATAGCTGTAAGCATTGGTATAAATATCATTGGTCGAAATTGCATACAGAGTCAGTGTCTGACCTGCGTGCAGCCTTACGTTGGTGCCAGTTACTTTTGCGTTTGCTGTCACATTTACCGTCGCGTTTGGCTTAGACTGGGTATTGATGATAGAACCAGTCTCGGAATATGCCGATGCATATGCGTAAATCCGGCCGATCACTGCCTGAATATCCAGTTTTTTCGCCGCTGACAACTCTGTGTAACTTCCAAGATTGATCAGCGAATTGATGGTCATCCTGTTCACGACATCGGTGGAAATGTGGCTGAGGCCATCTACGGTAAATTTAATTCTGCTGTAAACCTTCGCTTCTGTATTGGTACTTGTTCCAATAAATACATCTCCGGACTGTGCATTCACTGACGCATGGCTGCCGGAAATTCCATTTAAGAACTCTGCCACTGCATTGGCTGTAGTGGTTGCCTCTGCCTTTACGTTGGTTCCTGCTGCCACTCCGCCAGCTCCGCCGTAAGCGGTTAAGTTGGAAGTAATGTCTTTCGCTGACGCATAAATCTTAATATTGCCCTTATTTGCCAGAATCGCGGACGGATAAATCTTAACCCGTACATCATCGGTCACATTCTGAATTGCCTTCGCGACACCTTTGGCAATGATTGCGCCTGCGATTGCAGTTGCGTAACCTTTATAAGAGTTATTGGATGCCGCGATGATCACAATTGCGTCACCATCCTGATCTGCATCGATTGCTGTCAGCTTGCTTCCGCTTCCCACTTCTGCGTAAGTCTGATTATTTACCGTGGTATCATCGCTGACGTCATTGGCTGATCCGCCAAATGCTCCGGAAGATGCCGTCGCTGTGGTGTCTTTGTTGATGCTTGCGGCTGCCTGGATCAGGATATTCTGTGCGGTAATGGTACTTCCGGTTACTCTTGCAGTAGTCTTATTGGTAATCTTCGTGGTGATCTTAGTCAGACCGCCTGCCGCAAAGCCCGCTGCACTGTGTCCGGATGCATTGCCATTTACATCATGCTCATCCTGTGCTATTGCAGATGCCGCTCCATTCGCTGTGATGGTACTGTTTGCAATCTCAGCTGTGGTTGTAATATCTTCTGTGATTTCCAGGTTCTGTGCAGTTCCGGCTGCCAGAAGTCCGCCTGCGGTTCCTTTGGCAGTTCCTTTTACAGTTCCGCTGTAATCTGCCAGAACGGAGACGTTTCTTGCATTGATAATGGTTGTTCCGGTGATCTGTGCAATAGTCTTGAAGGTATTTTCGATCTTCACCGTAACACCACCCACTGCCGCGCCACCAGCTGCCGCTAAGCCTGCTCCGTTACCGGTTAAACTTCCGTTGGCTTTGCTGAGTACCAGGGCGTCCTCTGTCAGTGTCAGAGTTGCATTAGTTACTTCCGCAGTTGCACTGCCGTCTACAATGATTTCCGAAGATGCACCGGAACCACTTACCAGACCACTGGCTGCTCCTGCATATGCATTGGATTCCAGATTGCCGGCTTTGCTATAAGATTCATCGTCATTTACATTAAACAATGCCCGTACTCTTATATTCTTAGCCTGAATCTTGCCGCCCGTAACAGCCGCCAGCACAACCGGTTTTACTGTCAGTCTGGCAATCGCCGCCTGAACAGATCCGCCTACTGCTGCTGACAAACCATACGCATTTGCTGTTGCAGTTAAAATACTGTGGGCCAGAATATCGTAAGTACCCTTTGATGCTGTTACATTGGCTCCACTTGCTACTTTTGTTGTATTTCCTACCTCTACAAGTGCAAGAGTCACAGATCCTGTTGCTCCATAACCTACACCTGCTGCTGTGGTGGTTGCTGTAGAGGTAATATTCTGATTTGCATTCAGTTTCACATTGCCATTGATAGATGCCAAACTGCTGCCGCTAAGTACTTCTACGATGGTTGTTCCAGTTACTTTTAATCTGGCTGCTGCCATTCCAGCGGATGCCCATCCACCAGCATAACCATCTGCTGTTGGATTTGCATTGATGATTAACCGTGCTGATACATGAACTCCGGACTTACCATTTAAAGAACCGGTGCTTCCGATCAGAACTTTCGTCGTTCCGGTCACATCCATGTAAGCTACGGCTGCGCCCAGTCCGATGACTCCTGCGGAACCTGCTGCCGCCTTAAACGCATTGCTGGTAATCTGGTTCTCTGCGTTGATGGTTACGGTGCCACTTGCATTGATAGTTCCGTTGATCTCCACCTGAACCGTGCCATTTAAGATTGCGATAGCCACCGCACCGCCTGCTGCCAGTGCACCTCCAGATACAGAACCTGCATATGCGGTTACTGCGGTTGTTTCTGCTGCTTTGATATTGGCGTTGCCTGTTAAGGTGATCACAGTTCCAGAACCGATTCTCGCCGTTGTTGCATTGGCAGTTTCTCCTGTGAAGTAACCTGTGATATCCAGTTTCAGGCTTTCGTCAGTCAAACCATTGGCATTATTCAGAGCCTCGTTAATGCTGCTCTGGCTATTGGAACTTACGTTGTTCGTGTCATCACGCTTCATAGCCGTCTTTGCATCATCACTCTGCTTGCTGCCAACCAGAATTACCAGTACACTGCCGGATACAGCGCCGACACCTGCGGAACCTGCAACTACATAAGACGTAATGTCCCGTTTAGAGTTTGCTGTCAGATTCAGGTTCACTGCTGTAATACTGCCGTTTGTTCCAATCTCTGCCAGAACAGTGTTCTTGAAGATCAGAACTGCTGCTGCACCGCCCACAGCTGTTCCACCGCCAGATACGGTACCTGCTGTCATGTCAATGGTTACAATATCTTCTGCCTGAACGGTTAAATCACCGCTCAGATTGATGGTTACGTTGTTTCCGATTCTTGCGGTTGTATCTGCATTGGCAATGATCAGGATCAGGGATCCGCCCACTGCAGTGCTTCCGCCAGTTGCTGCTGCCACCACACCGGTGATAGTTTCTTTGGATTGTGCATTCACATTCAGAGAACCGGCTTGGATGGATGTGTCATCCAGCACTTCCGCCTTGGTATGGCTCTTGAAGATGATGCTTGCTCCTGCGCCGCCCACTGCGACTGCGCCGCCAGATACGGATGCCGCACCGGAAGTAATGTACTGCCAGTTGATGGCTTTTACATTGACTGCTGCTGTACCTGCCTCAATAGTTCCGCCAAGCTGGCTGGTTACGGTATTCTCTGTGTAGAGAACGGATGCGCTTCCCGCGCCGCCTGCCAGGCCACCTGCTAAACTGGTTGTCAGCAAGAATACATTGTTATCGCTGACTGCCAGGACGTCAACCCCACCCGGTGCATAAACCATACCATTTAAGATGGCCTCTACAGTCTTCTTTAAATAAGTCACTACGATGGTTCCAGTTGCTCCTGCGATACCGACTGCCGCACCACCGGCTGCCGTGTCAGCCTCCGTGGAATCCATGGCGATGACTTTCACGCTGGATGCGGATGTCTTCTGTTCCCGGTTTGCTTTTACCTTCTGGTTGATCTGCGCGCCCTGTTCTACTTTTGCCCGTACTACCGTATCGGAAACAACTGTAGTAGAAGCAATGGATCCCGCTGCGCCAGTACCAGCAGAACCAGAAGCAGTGATTGCCATCAGATTATTGGTGTTAAATGCTCCGATGAGAACGCCGTACTGAGTCGCTTTCTTGCGGTTTCTCTTCCGGTCGCCATCATTGCCATCTAACTCGCCGGTATAGAAAGTAATACCTGTCGTTCCATAAGCATCTAACTGAGCCAGTTTTCCAACCAATGCCTGAACCGTATTGCTTGCTTTCACAACCGCTACACCTGCCGCGCCGCTGACGGATACTCCGGTTGCGCTGATGGCAGTATTGGCTGATCCTGCAATCACATACAGATTCTGGTTATCTTCTGCCCAGATTGCGATGCTGCCGTTTGCAGTCAGAACGGTGGCTGCCGTATTGGCTTTCACCTCTGCTGTAGTCCCATTCTTTATGATGATCGTAGAAACTGCTCCGTTCACAGCACCCGTTGGTGTTGCACCAGCTGCCGCACCGGCACTGACTACAACTACCACATAAGCTTCATCACTGATTGCCTTGATGATGATATTTCTTCCGCTGGTTAATACTGCGCCTTCATCTACATAGGCGCTGGTCACCTTCCGGAAGGTAATGGTGTCGTTGGAGATGCCTGCACTGACTGTGCCGCTGGCAGCTATATTACCTGCCACATCCTGAATGGAAGTGGTATCCACTGCGATCACCAGAATATCACCATTGTTCTTTGTTGTAACTTTGGCATTCTTTCCGATCCATGCTTTGGTCTCACTGCCAAATACTAATACATTGACAGAACCAACTACCGATACGGCTCCGCTTGCTGCTCCGCTGACTACCCAGCTGCGGATCTTCTGGGAAGATTTCGCACCTACTAAAACACCAGACTGAGCAGACTCATTGGACTTAGAAGACACATAATCGATCGTCGTATCCTTATCATTTAAGTTCTTATAATTCTTATTTACATCAGAAGTTGCTGTGCCGTCTACAAATTGTACTTTTCCTCTGTTTGCATTGGCAGTAACGATTGCACCATTGCCAACGTAAGCATGTGTCTTGTTAGAGAAAATGATCACATTGGTAGCCACACCAATTCCTGCTGCGCCACCGCCGCTTACGCTTCCGTTGATCACCCGGATGTCCTGAGCACTTTCTGCCAGAACGATCACGTTGCCATCTGCGTATACGTTTGCATTCGGTGCGATATAAGCAGCTGCCTGCTCGCCAGCTTTGATGACTGTGATGGTTCCTGCCACGGATGCAGAACCAGCTGCACCACCGCCGCTGGAAATGAAGTTCGGAATCTCTAAAATATTCTGTGCGTGAACTTTGACATTTCCTTTATCAGCTCTTACCGTACCGCCAAGTCTTGCCTCAGCAGTGCCGTTGATGATCGCCAGATTCATGGAGATACCAACGGATGCTGTGCCGCTTCCGCCTGCTGCTCCTGCAATTGCGTCTAACTTTGTCTTTTCTGTTGCTTCTACAGTAACATCGCCGTCTGTTGCGGTTGTGGAACCACCATCGCCAATGCCTGCATATGTCTTATCATCTACAGAAGCACTGGTAAAGTATCCGCTGATCAGAGACTTGTTCTCTTCTTTCAGTCCGGTGATGATGCTATTTGCCTCATCCACATACTGATTATTCTGGTCGCCAGCGCCAACTGTCTGACCATAACCATGATTTACTGCCGCCTGGCCACGCTTTGATGCTTCATCACTTGCTTTGTCAGAAGAATTACCGCCGCCGTTTGTATTGGCCTTGTTGGCGTCGCTGTCTGTAGTTGCAGCACCAATGGAAAGTACCAGAATGCTTCCGTTGACACTTGCAGTTCCGCCTGCGCCTGCCATGACAGCTTTCGCTGTAATGCCGCGGTCTGACGCTGCCTGAACTAAGATTGCCTTTGCAAGCACTGTACAATTGTTGCCAATCATTGCAGTTACGGTATTGCGGTAAATCGCAACTTCAATCGCTGCTCCGATTGCCGCAGTTCCGCCAACAGTTACATTACCTGTCTTCAAATTCAGGCTGGTTGCATCTTCTGCTTTTACTGTGATCGTTCCATTCTCTGCTTTCAGAGTACATCCGTTTCCAACAATTGCCTGTGTGGTCACATTCATGACTAACACTGCGAAGGAACCGTTCACGGCTGCTGTTCCGCCTGCGCCCGCACCAATCACCGTCATATCGATGGTTTCTTTGGATACTGCACAGATCAGAATATCGCCACTTGCTGCAATTAAGGTTGCACCTGGACGAACCTCTGCAAGAGTTTTGCCCTTGAATACGATGGTTCCCACAGATGCGCCTGCTGCCGCCGTTCCGCCGCCCTGAATGGATGTTGCGGAAAGCTGCAGGTACTGATTGGACTCTGCCTGAATGGTAATAGTTCCAGCTTTTAAGGTTCCGCCAACACTTGCGGTTGTAGTATCCTGAAGAACGATAACCGATACGGTTGCTCCCACACCGGCGGTTCCGCCTGCTGCTGCGCCAATGACATTGGCGTAAATCTGATTGTCGGAATGAGCCAGAACTACAATTGCATTTTCTGCAAAGATCTGTACTCCATCACCAATTCTTGCTGTGGTTTCTTTAATTCCTGTGTAGACAACCACTGCACCGGAGACACCTGCTGTTCCGCCGCCTGACGCCGCACCACCCGAGACACTTTCTACGGTGTCATTGGATGCGATGACATGAACGCCGGACTGCTGATGCGCTCCCTGACGGCTGCCCTGATTTATTCTGGCATTTGCATTGATAACCGCCTGGGCTTTCGCCTTTTCTACTACTGTTACTGTTGCAATGCCGACACCTGCGCTGGATCCGCCTGCTCCGGTAACTGCGATCGCGTGAATATTGGTTGTGTTGAAAGCACCAATGATGATGCCGTTGATGGTCATCTGGTTATGTTTTCCGCGTCTGGAAACCACATTGCCGCTGGTGCTGTCTGTTGTAATTGTCAGCTTGCCAAAATTACCGCTGACACTGTTCTTGCCAAGAGCATCCAGTGCAGCGCCAATTCCTGCTTCTGCCCATGTTCTGTGAGTATCCGTAATCACAATCACACCTGCGCCAACACCTGCGCTTCCAGCGCTGATTGCTGCAGAACCTGCTCCGGAGAGGATGGTCTGCTCTGCTTCTGCGGTTACCTGGATACTGCCATCTGCAGAAATCACAGTTTCTGATGCGTCTGCGTTCTCATTGTTGCTGTCTGGAGTTCCGATCAGCGCGAATACGTTCTGTTTTGCTACAATCACTGCTACAGAACCATTCACTGCCGCACTGGAACCACCGGCAGCTCCGATCACCAGATCCACCAGAGTATCATCACTCTTTGCAGAAACGATCACGTTGCCGCTATTGCTGGTGGTAATCTTTGTTCCCTTGCCAACACCTGCGTAAATCAGTCCCCGATATACGATAGTGTCGATGGAAGCTCCAACAGCTGCACCACTGGTAGATAATCCCAGGCTGCCAACGATATCAATGATATCGGTACTGCCCAGAGCAATGATCTGTACATCGCCGTTGGCATTGATCACGGAATTCTTACCAACCACTGACTTCACCGTGTCCCCGACAACTACCACTGCTGCAGAACCGGTTACCGTTGTTCCGCCTGCGGATACGCCGCCGCTGATGACGATGTTGATAAATTTCTTATCTGATGCTGCTGTTACAGCTACATTGTTTCCATAGATCGTTGCATGGTCACCAATCAGTGCCTGAGTCTTTCCATCTGCAATCACATCTGCATTGGAAAGTCCAACTGCTGCACCGCTTGCAGAACCGGCAAATCCGCCAGCCAGAACCACGTTGATCATGGAATCTTTCGCTGATACAGTTACATTGCCGCGGCTATTTGCGTTACCGATCTGTGTATAATCGCCAATCTTCGCCATAACATCGTTGCTGATGACGATGACGCCGATGGAACCAGATACGGATGCGCTCTTGCCGCCGCCTAAACCAATGACAAAAATATAATTCTTTTCTGTCGCATCTGCACTTACAGTCAATCCGCCAGGAGCGATAATCGCTGCATAATCACTGCTGGTTCCGTCTGCGATCTCTGCCAGAACCTTCTTTAAGAATACGTTCACCTGTACAGAACCGCCGACACCGGATTTTCCGCTGCTGATTGCCGCGCCGCCGGAAACGATCACGATGACAGTCTTGCTGTTTGCAGTTACAGACATCGCATTGACGTTATAAGTTCCGGTTCCAGCTCTTGCAACGGTACTGCCCCTGATCACATTGACTGCCGGGCTGACTGCTGCTGCCACACCATTGCTTCCAGCTGCCGCGCCATTGACAATCACTGCCACGATGGTCTCTTCGCTGTCTGCACTTACGGTTAAGTTTCCGCCAGCCGTAATGTTTGCGCCATTGCCGATCTGTGCCAGAGTATTGGTATTGACCACGATCACGCTGACAGAAGCACCGATTCCATGTCCGCCAGATGCCGCGATACCGCCGGTAATTCCGGTATAGCCAAGTCTGGATGCTGCGGTTAATTTTACGTTACCCTTCGTTTTAATGGTTGCGTTTTTGCCAATCTCTGCGGTTACGCTGTTTCCATTTACGAAAATGTTAACAACACCTTCTCCCGCAGCCTGTGTTCCATTGCCTGACTTGGAAGAAGAAGCCGCTGCTGCTACCAGAATCGAAGTCAGATCCAGTTCACCGGATGCGCTGATGGTCACATCACCATTCCATGATCCGCCATTTGCTCCTGTCACTGTGGAACCATCACCGAGGCCTGCATTCACCTTCGAATTGTGAATGATGGTATTGATGCCAACACCGGCACTCTTGCTGCCGCCATATGCCACGGAACCTGCGATGGTCACTGCATTTACTTTGGAAGCTGCTTTGACGGTCAGACCATCGGTCAGAATCAAAGTTACATTCTTGCCAACCAGTGCTGCCACATAATCATTGATCACCAGAACCGTAAAGGAACCTGCTCCGGTAAATTTTGTATTTTCTGTAGAAGCTGCGCCACCGACTGCTTCCAGGTAGTAGTTATTATTGGAAAGAAGATTCCAGAGATCCTTTACTACACTGGCAAGATCAGATAATTTCAGGTCTTCAGAACTCTGTGTATCATCGGTTGTATTGATCTCAACCTTGCCATCTTTGATCTGGGTGGAGCCAGTTTTGATCACGCCGTTGATCTTGATGTTTCCGCCAATATCATCAGCCTTGGCACTTACCTGCTGTTTCTCTGCCTTGACCAGAAGACTCTTTGCTGTGATCTGCGCATTGTCACCGATCTCTGCAGTTGTCTTGTTGTTCACATAGATCATGGCGTAAGCGCCACCGACTCCTGCCTTGGAATCAGAGTTTCCATTGGAACCACTGGTCTTTCCGCTGCCATTCTGCTCGTTGAACCGGCTGTCTGTTAAGGATGCGCCCCATGCCCGGGCTGCCAGTTTACTCTGCTCAATGGCTTCTACGGTCATGTTTCCGTTCGAATAAATGATTACGCCATTTCCAACACTAGCGTTTGTCTCCGCATTGGATACAATTACAGCTACCGCGCCTGCTACTGCAAAGCCTCCGCTTCCGCCGCTTCCTGCACCGGCGATAGCTTCCGCACCAAGTCTGGTCTTGTAATCATCATCCATGTTATGTCTGGTAACTGCCTGAATCAGGATCTCACCAACCGATGTTCCGCTGGTTCCAAGATTACCAGTCAGCTGTGCCACTGTCTTGCTGTTATTGATGACAACTGCCACGCCCAGAGCAATCGAATTCTTTTTAGAAACGGCCGCTCCGGTTGCCAGCATCTCAAAGTTGTCAAGGTTCTCTGCTTTGATGGTAACTGTTTTAGCCTTCTTCACAGTACCGGATACTCTTGTGCTTACATCGTGGGATACGATGGAAACGCCGACTGCTGCTGCCACGGATACCGGATTTTCCTGATTGGTTGTGGTTCCGGTCTTGCCGCTCTGAGCATCCTTCTTTGCATTTGCCGCATTGGCTGCATTCGCTCCTGTAGTGTCGGTTGAACCACTGTCCACAGAATGCTCGGAAGTCTTCACATCTGCTGCCGCCAGGACTTTGTTGGAAAGACTGGTATCAGAACTGGTCTTGTTCTTATCCTCAGCGTTCAGCTTGCTGTCGATCTTCTCGTTTACTTTATTATCAGAAGAAGTATTGCTCTTTCCAGAGTTGTTATTGTTTTTCTTAAATGCTGAACCATCTAATATAGAAGCAATGGTTGCATTGTACTTCTTCTCGTAACGGGATAAATCTACACCAGACGCCGTTGCGTACGCTTTTGCCAGATCCTGTGCTTTGGCAATGGCATGTACGGTAAAGTTTCCGTCAACCGATGCAGTTCCTGCCAGAAGTGCGCTGACTTTCTCTGCCACCAGGTTTACGGCTACGGAGGCACCAACTGCTGCGTTCTTCGCTTCCGCATCGCCCTTTGCGGTGGTCTCCGTCTTAGAGACACTCTCTGCGTAAATATCCAGATTGCCACCGGTATCAACAGTTGTTCCGCTGCTGATCTCTGCGTTTGCATTGCTGCTTACCAGAGATACAGAAACTGCTGCGTCCAGGGAATCATACTTTCTATCAGCCTTATCAGAAGTACTCTTGCCATCGGCATCTTCGTATGCATCATTACCAGCTTCCACATAAGTTTCCATTTCACTGTTGATCACAGATTTCACAGCGAAATTGCCTGCTGTTTTAATATTGCCGCCTGCAACTTTTGCATCTGCCGTTGTGTCCGCAATGGTCAGTCCGAAGGACGCGCCTACGCCAACACTCTTATCACTTCCGCCAGAGCTGCTTCCGCTATTGCTGCCGTTTCCGGTACTGCCGCTGTTTCCGGTACTGCCGCTGTTTCCGGTGCTGCTGCTGTTTCCAGATTCTGCTCCCTCAAGGTCTGCGCTTGCACCTGCCTTGGTGGTAATCTTCTGGTTCACCTTTGCTGTCACACTGCTCTCCTGACTGCTTTGTGCTGTCAGGTTTCCATTCACGTTTGCAGTGTAAGCAGTATTAAAAATATTGATTGCAGCCGCTCCGGCTACGCCTACGTTGGAAGCACCTGCACCGGAAATACTGATCACTTCGATGGTATTGGCTGTTTCTTTTCCGCTACTATCAGTCGGCATTCCTGCACGAACCAGGAAATAACCGGTCTTGTGGCTTTCGGAAATCTCTGCCCGGTTCACTAAATTACCGACCAGAATTGCTACGCTGACGCCTACACCATTAGTGCTTAAAGTGGAAGATGCATTGGCTTTCACAGTTACATTGTTGTGTGCCAGGGCAATCACTTCCAGCTTACCACTGGAAACTGTATCTGCTTTGACACTGGCTACAGTTTCATCATTCCATACTTCCACTGCCACAGCCGCCGCTGCGGTTACTTTTCCTTCGGTGGTCTCTGCGGACTGTGGAGTCTTTGACTCTGTCTCAGAGATTCCATCCGTACCGGAACCGACTTTTTTGCCGCTTGCCAGTGCCTTGTTCACCAGATTATCCGGCGATTGCGGATCACTGTCATCACTGCTATCAGAATTGCTGTCATCTTCACTCGGTGCATCTGCTCCATTGGCACCGGCAATGCTGATGGTCTCTGCCGAGTTTCCGCTTTCTGCTTTTACACTGATGTCCTTTGCACCTGTCACCTTACGGTTCATGTACGCATACTGATGAAGCTTTCCTGCGGATACGGTCACGGCTCCGCCCACTGCCACGCTGCTGCCTGCAGCCTTTCCGCTGGCCCTGGTGGATTTCTTCTTATTTGATTTTGCGTAGACCGTCAAATTTCCGACCAGTGCGACTGGCTGACTGTTCGCTGCAACCTTTGCTCTTGTGGTTCCATTTAAAATGTTTACTACAACCACCGGAACGATTGCCTTGCCTCCGGCTGCTCCGGCAATGGCTTCCACAGTAATCTCACCCTCAGATTCTGCTTTCACGGTCAGGGAGTTAAACTTGTTGCTGTTTCCTGTTCCGTTTACTACTGTCGTCTCTTCCAGATCTGCGGTTGTAGTATTGCTGACTACACCAACACCAATTGCCGTTCCGACACCGGTGGACTTTGCAAATTCTTTCTGGGAATCATCGGATCCGGCTTTTGTTGCTGCGTTGCTCTTACTGCTCGCTGTAATAGAAAGATCTCTTTCTATATTAATAGTCGCCTTGCTGATGTAGGCATTTGTAATGTCATTTACTACATTTACTGAAACAGCTCCGCCCAGTCCAAAATTGCCCGAGTTAAATCCTGCTGTTGTACTTACAGAAGACAGATTATCGTAGTTCCTGGTTTCTGTTTTTGTTGTTCCATTTTCGTCCACTTCCACCTGGACACTCTGTCCGCCTGTAACTGCCGCAACTGTAAGATCCTGTGCGTTGATCGTTGCATTTGAAATATAAGCTTCATTGCGGTTATTCACAACTCCAACTCCGATTGCCACGCCTGCTGAAATGTTGGTACCACTCTTTCCGGAGGTATCACCATTGGCTTTCATAGTGATCAGCTGCTTTAAACCTTTTACTCCATTGGTGTTGTTTGCTGTTAAAGTAATATACATGGTATATACTTTGTAAGTAGTTCCATTTTTTGTTTCATCCGTAACTTCGATTCCTGTCATATCCTTCGGAGCAAAACCGAAACTGCCTGGAAGTTTGAATACCAGCTTGTATTTTCCTGCTGTTAATTGCTGATTTCCATTTATTGACTGGTCTTCATTCTGTGTGGCTCCGTTTGTAAATTTAATCAGTCCGTCTTTGTCCAGGAATGTCTGATTATATGGATTGCCGGTATCTGTCTGACCGTCCTGTGTTACTTTCGTCAGAGTTGCCGTTACCGGAAGTGTGGTAGATCCATCTTCTGTCACTGCCGCAAACCGGAATTCATTGTCATCCGCGTCATTCTCTAATCCGCTTGGAATGGTAGAAGCATCTGCAACCGTTGTATTATTGGAAACTGCGTTTGCGAGCACTTCTACTTTTCCGCCGGCATTAATTGTGCCTGTTGTTGTAATAGATGCTTCATTTGTGGAATTTACAATTGTTACTGCGATTGCTCCAACCAGCTGATTTTTAGTATTACTTGTCTTTGCCAGTTTCACAATTCCGTTATACCCTTTTCCGGAAGCAATCTCGATTACCTGATCTGCCGGAACTGCATAACCACTCGGTACAATGATGGTTATGGTATAGGAACCATTCGCAAACTCCGTTCCTTCATAAACATTACTCTTATCCAGTGTCCAGAGTCTTGGAGCTGATGCAGTCCCTTCGTTTGGCGTAATCTTTACGGTAACGCCTGTTACATCTTTTCCAGTTGTGTCTTTAAATGTAAGTTTGATTTTATTGCTGATTTCTTTTTCTGCTTCTTCAAAAAGGCTTCCCACTCCGCTGTCTTCGCCGCTGGCTGTTTCCAGAGACTCGCTTAACTTGCCTTCTACTTCATCTTTGTGGAACCAGCTGCTGATCTTCGTCTTGGCATCAGAAGCCATCTCGCTGCCCTTCTGTTTCAATCTGGTAGTCAGCTGAATGTTTTCCAAGGAATTGTTGATGATTCCAAGGATCGTATTCAGGGCTGTTTCCTTTACAGAAGAATTTTTCTCCTCCGACTTTACAGATTTTACAGTGGTGCCATTCACTCCATGCTGCGTGGAGGAAACCTTCAGGTTTTCTACTTTTGTAACATTGACATTTCCGCCAATATTTGCCAGCGTATCATAATTGATCACTGACACACCTGCAAATGCTCCGCTCTGGCTGGAATTGGTTTTCTTTCCCAGCGCATTGGTTGCTGCTGCAGCATTGCTTTCTGCCGCCAGAATCAGGTCGCCGCCTGCAGAAATGCTGTTCTGTCTTGTACTATCAATACTTACTTTAGTAGTTCCGCCGATGACAGAAACGCCAACTGCAATATTTCCTGCTTTTGCATCTGCATTTACATCCGATTTGATCACGGATTTTGCTGTCATTTCAATGTTTTTGGTGGATATGAAATCACTGTTCTTTACCAGAACTGCTGAAGAAACATTCGCTACATTGACTGCCACTCCAATACCAACACTCTTCGTGCTCATGGTCAGATCATTCATAGAAGATAAGGTGATCGTATCTGCGGTAAAACTGCAATCCTCAATCTCAATGATGGTCTCGATATTTTTTACATTTGCCAGGTATCCGTCAATATCCTCAATCTTGCCATTGACGGATGACCATACGCCTGAATCACTGGTATCTGCATCGGCCTCTTGTCCTGCCGATGTACTGTCCGCCGCTGAAGATGCTTTGTTTGTCGCTGTAATGGTGATCTCGGATCCCTTGTCTTTATCGTCCGTATCACCACTGGCGACAATCGTCATATTTTTTATGCCGGCATATGTAGTATCCGAATCATACACCTTCTTCACCACATTCAGAAATACATCCCCCGCTGTGGCAGAGCCGGTATCCTGAGCTGTCAGTTTCAGTTCTTTGACTTTCAGCGTCACGTTCTGACTCGGCTTCAATTCAATCTGCTTAGCAATCAGTTCCATAATGGCTGTTGCCAGATCCAGGACTTTATTCTTTGTATTCACTGGATCCCGGAAGCTGATCTTCGTCTTTGAAGCGATCTTTACTGAGGTGATGTTTGCATTCGTGTAGGCGGTTTTCTTTGTTGCTGCCCCATTCTTCACGATAACGGTCAGCTTTGAGTTATCACCGATGGAAATTTCAATGGCTTCATCACTTCTGACATCAATTGCCGTAGAGTTTGCATCCTCCACTTCCAGCTCATTCGCTGCCTGCACTGCAGGAGCTGCTTTCGGAGCCGCCTGTGCTGCAATCTCCTGCTTCTGCTCTTCCGGTATCCCTGCGGCAGTTTTTTCTTCAGCTACAGCTGTCTCCGGCGATTCCGGTGATTTCGCATCAGCTGCACCTGTCTCCGGCTGACCGGCTTTGGTCTGTTCCGCTCCATCCGGATTTTCTCCAGCGCCCACTGTATCTGTTCCAGATGTTTCAATGCTGCTGTCCTGGCCTTCTCCGAACATTCCCGTGTCCTGCTGTGTATTTCCAGCGTCTGCACGGTTCTTATCTTCCGAATCTGCACCAGAATTCACGCTTCCGTCAGAAACGCTTCCCTGCTCCGGTTCCTGTATATTTTCTGAACCTGTTCCAATTCCAGGATTACTCTTGTCTGCGGAATTCTTGTCATTCTCAGAACCAGTGCCTGTCTCAGAATTATTGCCTGTTTCAGATCCGCTGCCGGACTGATTTCCGGATTCAGATCCTTTTTGGGAATCAGTTTCCGAATCGTTTCCATCCTCGGAATTTCCGCTGTTATTTTCTGAGTTATCTCCGTCCCCAGAACTTTCGCCGTCATTTTCTGAGCTGTCCTTGCTCTCAGAATTCCCACTGTTACTTTCCGAACTGCTTCCGCTCTCAGAACCGCTGCTTTCGGAACTGCTTTCTCCAGATGAGCTGTCTCTGCTTTCACTGGAATTTCCTCCAGCTTCGCTTCCTCCAGAAATGTCTCCGGCCTCAGAGTTTCCGCCACCGCTGGAGCTGTCTCCGCTTTCAGAAGCGCCGCCCCCGCCGGATCCTCCTCCGCCCGAACTGTCACCGGCCTCAAAGCTTCCGCCGCCAGAATCTGCGCTGTCTCCGACCGCAGCATCCTGACTGCTTTCATAGCCGGAATCTACAGTGCCGCCGGCCGCATAAGAAACCGATGTCCCTGTAACTGCCATACACAGTCCCAGAACCGCGATCATTCCTTTTGCCCGTTTCATGGTCTTTCGGTACTCTAACATTGCCTTTTCCTGTATACCCATAGATTCGCCATTCCTTTCTAAATGTAACTGACTCATCCTTGTTTACTATATGTATCCGTAGTTTTTATGTTTTCTGACTTTTTTGTCATTTTTAAAAAAAATACAGTTTTCTACTTTGATTATACAGAAATAGACTTCTTCATTCAATGCTTTCTGCATGAAAGGCATGAATATTGACATCGAAAACTTATTTTTGAAATTTTCCTACTGCAGCCGCTCTAACAGCATTTCTCTGGTTTCCCGGTACTTCTTCACCGGAATTGGAATCCGCGTCCCGTCGATCAGTACCACCTCATATTTCTGGATCTGGGAAATGCACTCCGCGTTGATAATATAGCTCCGGTGCACTGCCGCAAACCTCTCATCTGCTTTCTCCTGAAACTCTGTTAATGTCATACGCACTGGTATTTTCGCTCCGGAAAGAAAAGCAATGATGCTTATGCGTCCGCCTGCCTCCACATAAAGAATCTCAGATAAAAGAAAGATGTGTTCCCGGTCCTCCAGATCTGCAGCCATCAGCTTGGTTTTATCTGTCAGTGTACTAAACCGGCGCATTAGATATTTATGCGCCATTCTGCCCATGGTGCTGGGAAACATCTCATCTCCCACTGTTTTCAGTTCGCCCAGCGGATTGGAAATATGCATATGACAGATTTTCAGTTTCCCATCTCTCTGCTCCCAGACAAACGTGCAGCGTTGCTGCACCTGAAGGAAAAATTCCACACGCTCATCAGTCGTGACCAGATAACGCCCTGCCACCGTACAGACATTTCCACTGTTTTGCACTACAAAAAAATCCTGTTCCATTAAATGGCATGGTTTTAAATCCCGCATAGTACCCCGCAGATCTTCCGCAGTCGCTTCCCTCCCGACAATAAACTGCTTCTGCAGTGTCCCGGTCCATAATACATCCTCATCACAGTAAGACAGTACCAGTTCCGGATTCAGCTGCCAATACTGCATCAGGCACTCCCGCGTCAGTTCCAGTGCCTCCTGCGCCACCTTTTTTTGCATAAGCATTTCTCCTCTCTGTCCTAAAAATCCGCTGTTATTGTCATAAATTATAGCATTTTGCCGGCTCTAATGTCAAAGTTTTGCTATTTTTATTGAGTTTTTAGATTACTTATGATACTCTGAGGTTATTAATCCATAATTTTAACCCTTATGAACCTGCATAAGAGAAAGGGGCATTTATGAAACATCATTCTACAGGCCGCCGCGGTCTTTTCTTTAAAATCAACGCACGAAAAAAGGGGATTGCCTTGATTCTCATTGTATCTCTGGCGCTCCCCTACGTGTCCACTGCATTTCTGGAACAGTATGAACAGCACCGGTCACATCAGGCAGCCGAACAGCTTCAGGAAAAGCTGCAGCTGTCACTGGACAAGCAAAATGCTGCCCTGGATCATTTTTCTGAACTTGTGACCCAGAGCAATTATGATGAAGCACTTGATGAAATCAATCATCTGCTTGCACTGGACAGCGCTAATCCCCAGTATTACCTGAAACGAGCCGGACTTTATGTCCTGTTAAACCGGTCCGATGAAGCCATGGCCGATCTGGAAACCACTATCCGCCTGGCCCCGGATCTCTACGATGCAAGACAGCTCCGGGCACAGCTTCTGGAGGAAAACGGCAAATACGCCGAAGCCCGTACCGACTACGAAACCATGTACCAAATTGATCCATCCCAGACGGATGTACTGATGTACATCGCAGACTGTTACCAGCAGCAGATGGACTACGAAAATGCCATCACCGCTTACAACAATGCGGAAAAAGCACTCCCGGAATATGCCGATGCAATTGCCTATGCCCGCGGTGTCTGCCGTTATTCCCTTGAAGATTTTGAGGGTGCTCTTGCCGATTTTCAGAAATATGCCGTCGCAAAGCCAGAGGACGGAGAACTGAATTTCCTCATTGGCTCTTCCTACATGAACCTGGAACAGGAAGAAGCCGCGGAAAGCTATCTCCGAAAAGCCTATGAACAGGGTGCTTACCTGGCTGAATGCAATTTCTACCTTGGTTCCATCAGCATGAACCGGGAAGACTATAAAACGGCTATTCCGTATTTCACTGCCGCAATCGAGGGAAACTGCTTTGCGGATTTTGCCTTCTACAACCGAGGAGTCTGCTATCTTCATACAGATGAAGCCAGTCTGGCCAAAGCTGATTTTGAGTATGTGATGGAACATTCCACGGATTCTCAGCTCATGTCCGATACCAAAGATATCCTGGACCAGCTCAGCCGATAACCCGCGGCAGGACCAAACATCAGTCCGGATGCAGCAAAAATACCGCAAAAGCCCCTGCTAATCGCGGCAAAACACGGCAAAACACGAAAAAACAGTTGAAAAACAGCGGTTTTTAGTATAGAATATAGTAGATTAATCGCGAGTACGCAAATTCAAGGAGGAATATCACATGATTTCAGCAGGTGATTTTAGAAACGGCATTACCCTGGAAATCGAGGGTAACGTATACCAGATCGTAGAGTTCCAGCATGTAAAACCGGGTAAGGGTGCTGCTTTCGTAAGAACCAAAATCAAAAATGTTATGACCGGTTCCGTAGTAGAGAGAACCTTCCGTCCGACTGAGAAGTTCCCGTCTGCAAGAATCGACCGTGTTGATATGCAGTATCTGTATGAAGATGGCGATCTGTACAACTTCATGAACATGGATAACTACGAGCAGATGGCTCTCGCAGCAGACGTGATCGGTGATGCATTAAAGTTCGTTAAGGAGAATGAGATTGTTAAGATCTGCTCTTACAATGGTAAGGTATTCTCCGTAGAGCCGCCGTTATTCGTAGAGCTTGAGATCACCAACACCGAGCCGGGCTTCAAGGGTGATACCGCACAGGGCGCTACCAAGCCGGCAACCGTTGAGACTGGCGCAACCGTATACGTTCCGCTGTTCGTTGACAACGGTGATAAGATCAAGATCGACACCCGTACCGGTGAGTATCTGTCCAGAGTTTAATACTCCGCACAGTTTTTGATCTGAACTGATTGAATGCAAAAGAGGCAATTCCATTTTCAGGAACTGCCTCTTTTTTATTGTTATGATTTGTTTTGCATTTCACGCTTATAGAAGTGCAGCACCACTGCCTCCAGATAGCGCTTCAGCACGATCTGGATTTCTTCTTTGGGGTTGATGGGTTTTACCAGGATTCCGTAGATTCCGGCGCGGTTTGCACCGTACACATCGGTAAAAAGCTGGTCACCCACAAACAGTACCTCCTCTTTGCAAAGCCCCATCTCCTCTACCGCACGATTATAATTCTTCACCCCCGGTTTTCCAGCCTTGTAAATATAAGGAGAATGCACCTGCTCCGCGAAGGATTTCACCCGCGGCTCCTTATTGTTGGACAGTAGGAGCGTCTGAAATCCCAATCCATGAAGACGCCGGAACAGGAGCAGTGCCCGCTCATCCGCCGGAGCTCCGTGAGGCACCAGGGTATTATCGATGTCAAAAATGACCCCCTTTTTCCCCTTCTCTTTCCAATCTTCCCAGTTTATTTCGTAGGTACTGTCCACCCACTCTTTCGGATAAAATGGTTCTAATATCACGTCTGTATTCCTGTCCTACTTTCGCTTATTTTCCAGAAGCTTTCCCAGCTCCTCCATAAAGGTATTCACGTCTTTGAACTCCCGGTAAACAGAAGCAAAACGCACATAGGCAACTTCGTCCAGCTGTTTTAACTTCTGCATGACCAGTTCGCCGATGGCAGAAGTTTCCACCTCCCGATCCTCCATGGTAAAGATCTCGTTCTCAATTTCATCGATCATCTGATTGATCTGCTGGATGGAAACCGGACGTTTATGGCAGGAATGAACCACGCCCGACTCGATTTTAGAACGGTCATACGGTTCTCTTGTCTGGTCTTTTTTGATGACCATAAGCGGCATGGTTTCCAGTTTCTCATATGTGGTAAAGCGCTTTCCGCAGACTACGCACTGACGGCGACGGCGGATGGAACTGTTGTCCTCAGCCGGTCTGGAATCAATGACCTTGGTATCTGCTGCACTGCAAAATGGACATTTCAAATTTTTTTCCTCCTGTGTACCTTTGCTTTTATTTTACTCTATCTGTCCCACAGGCGCAAGCGGTTTTAAATTTCACGAAAACGGATTCCCATTTGATGCCATCTGTCTCTTTTAGGATAGCTCCCCGGTTCTTTTTTGTAAAACAAAATATTATGCTCTTTCCCACACGTTCAGTCGCATTTGCATGGTTTTTCCACATCTTTCAGCTTGCGCACCTCCACCAGAATGATATCATCCCCAATCTGGCACACATCCTGAAACGGAATGATATACTCCTTCTCTCGCCCAAAAATCCCGCACAGGCACCCGGGTCCCGGGACGATCAGATGCGTGATGCAGCCGTTTTCCGGATTAAATTCTACATCGCCCACAAAGCCCAGCTTTTTACAGTCACAGATGTTGATGACTTCTTTTTTTTTAAATCAAAAATACGCATAGGCCACATCCGGAATGAAACGTCCTTACTGTAGTCTATGCGTATAGTTTCCAGGCAGTTCCTGAAAACTGTCTGATTTTATTACATCTGCTTAGCGATTAGAATAACGGAACTACTGCACCCTCGTAGGTCTGCTCCATATACTCCTTCACTGCATCGCTGGTCAGGGCCTCAATGAGAGCTTTGGTCTTCTCATCATCTTCTTTACCCTCCTGAACTGCTACCACGTTTCCGTAGGTGGTTGCTGCCTCAGAATCAGAAGCCTCCACTGCCAGAGCATCAGATACCTTTAAACCAGCCTCAATTGCGTAGTTGCCGTTGATGACTGCGATGTCAACATCCGGAAGGGAACGCGGAACCTGTGCAGCCTCAACCTCAAGGATATCCAGGTTCTTCGGATTCTCAACAATGTCTGTCTTGGTTGCCTTTAAGCCTGCACCATCTGCCAGCTTTAACAGGCCCTGTGCTTCCAGAAGCAGCAGTGCGCGTGCCTCGTTGGTCGCGTCGTTCGGAACAGCCACCTTTGCGCCATCTGCCAGCGCATCCAGAGTTGCGGTCTTGCCTGCGTAGATGCCGAACGGCTCGTAATGGATCTTGCCTGCGCTGACTAACTTGGTTCCTCTCTCCTCATTGAACTGCTCCAGATACGGAAGATGCTGGAAATAGTTTGCATCCAGATCACCAGCGTCCAGTGCCAGGTTCGGCTGAACGTAGTCGGTATACTCAACGATCTTTAAATCATAACCTTTCTTTGCAAGTTCCTCTCTTGCAGCCTCCAGAATCTCTGCATGGGGAGCCGGGCTTGCACCTACAGTCAGTTCCTTTAAATCGTCAGTCTTTGCTTCTGCTTCTCTGCTCTCTGCCTCTGCTGCGGTAGTCTCTGCTGCCTCTGCGCCGGTCTCTGCTGCAGTGGTTTCAGCCGGTTTGCTGCCGCCGCATGCGGTCAGAGCTGCTGCTGCTAAAAATGCTGCTGCGATTACACCAATGTTCTTTTTCATAATACTTATCCTCCTCGATCAATAATTTTGATTTATATGGCCTTTAGCCGACAGCCGTCCTGCGGCTGCTAAATCCATTTTAACGTATTCTCTTGTCGCTGTTTCTTGCCAGTCTCATGCCGATTTCCTGAATGATCTGTACGATGATGACCAGGATCGCTACCGTCACCAGCATAATGTCGGTCTCATAACGGTAATAACCGTAGTTGATCGCGATACCTCCCAGTCCACCGCCGCCGACCGCGCCTGCCATGGCAGAATAGCCGAGTATGGTGGTGGTGGAGATAGCCGCTCCGATCAAGAGAGACGGCTTTGACTCCGGAAGCAATACCTTCCAGATGATCTGGGACGTAGAAGCTCCCATGGATTTTGCTGCTTCAATAACTCCGGCATCGATCTCCTTAAAGGAGGATTCTACCATGCGGGCAATATAAGGAGCTGCAGAGGCCACCAGCGGCGGTACCACTGCCCTCCAGCCCAGGCTGGTTCCCACCAGTTTTCTGGTAACCGGAATCATCATGATCAGAAGAATGAGAAACGGTACCGACCGGAGCAGGTTGATGATCAGTCCCAGCACCTTCTGCAAGGCCGGGATGGGACGAATGCCCTCCTTGTCGGTCACCACCAGGATGATGCCCAGCGGAATTCCGATCATATAGGAAACGATGGTGGAAATGATCACCATACATAAGGTTTCTCCGATTCCGTTCCGAATCAGTTCTAAAATCTGCTGACTAAATAGCATCACTGTTCACCTCCTCATACGGCACCTGCACGGTCTTTAAATAATGCAGGGCTCTCGCCGCGTCCGCTTCATCCTCCGGCAGCTGAATGATCATCTGGCCATAAGCCGTGCCGCCAATATCCTTCGTGGAAGCGTACAGGATGTTCACCGGGACCTTGCTGGCCAGGATCATATTGGCCAGAACCGGCTCCATGGAAGAACGTCCGTCAAAGGTGATGCGGATCTTTCTGGATTTGTCGAATCTTACATTTTCCACCGCATCGCCCAGAATTAACTGACGGCCAATCTTAGACTTTGGCTCAGAAAAGATTTCTGATACCCGGCCATACTCAGCAATCTGGCTGTGGTCGATGATGGCCACCCGGTCACAGATGGCTTCAATGACCGCCATCTCATGAGTGATTACAATCACGGTAATGCCTAAGTCCCGGTTGATCTGTTTGATCAGCTGTAAGATCGACTTGGTCGTGTTCGGGTCAAGGGCACTGGTAGCCTCGTCACACAAAAGCACCTTCGGGTTTGTTGCAATGGCCCGGGCAATGGCCACTCTCTGACGCTGTCCGCCGGAAAGCTGTGCCGGATAAGCCTTTGCCCTGTCCTCCAGTCCCACAAGCTTTAACAGCTCCATGGCGCGCTCTTTCGCCTGCTGCTTTGGAATTCCCGCAATCTCCATGGGGAAGCATACATTCCGGAGAATGTTTCTCTGCGCCAGCAGATTAAACTGCTGGAAGATCATACCCATGGACTGTCTTGCCTTTCTCTGTCCGGCGTCATTTAATGCTGCCAGGTTTTCTCCCTCAAACAATACCTGGCCGGAGGTCGGGATCTCCAGCATGTTGATGCAGCGGACCAGCGTACTCTTTCCTGCTCCGGAAAGTCCGATAATTCCGAAGATTTCTCCGCGCCTGATTTCCAGATTAATGTCATCCAGGGCTTTGACCGGCCCGTTAGCCGTTTTGAATTCCTTGCCCATGTGCTTTAACTGGATAATGGTTTCCTCTAATGCCATACTCTTTTCCTTTCCCTGTGATACGGAAATGACGGATTTTCCTATGAAATAAAAATGCCGTAAACCTGCAACAGGCTTACGGCTTAGAATGCGTTCTCGTCTCTGATTTTATGCTTCTTCTATGCTCTTTCCTGACCCTGCAGATTACTGATGAAATTGATTGCATACAAACATACGGCACATGTCCATCATCATGCCGCACATCATAGCCATATTCATCTGCATGGTCTTAACCTGAGTCATAGCTGATTCCTCATTTCCGTAGTATGTTTTTACTACCCTATGTGGCGTATTCTACGCCAGGGAAAGGGGTTTGTCAAGAGATATCTGTAAATTTGTTGAGACCGTTTTTCTCTGCAATGCAGGCTCGAAAATGCTTCGCATTGCTCATTTAAATCACATAGTCGCCGCCATCTTCGGTCTTCATCAGATCGGCAATGGTATAGCTGTCAAAAAATTCATTGATCACGCTGTTTAAACGGGTCCACATAGGCAGGGTCCGGCAGTGCGGCGCTATTTCGCAGAGCTTGGCACCTGCCTCCAGACAGCTTACCGGCGCCAGGGAGCCTTCCGTCAGGCGCAAGATTTCTCCTACTTTATAATCTTCCGGCGCCCTGGACAGGCGGTATCCGCCGCCTTTTCCCTGGGCACCTTCCACAAAACCGGATTTCGACAGGTTGGACATGATAGATTCCAGATATTTCTGAGAAATGTCCTGTCTCTGTGCCACCTCCTTTAACGGAGTAAATGTCCCCGTGGCATGTTCTGCCAGATCGATCATCACGCGCAGTGCATATCTTCCTCTTGTTGAAATCATCATAATCCCCAACCATCCTTCTCATATTCAATCTATCGTTCTATAACGCTCCGTTACCCTCACAGTTTCCTGTTAATCTGCAAATAACGGAGTAGACAGGTAGCGGTCTCCGGTATCCGGGAGCAGCACTACGATTGTCTTACCCTCATTTTCCGGGCGTTTTGCCAGCTCTATGGCAGCCCAGAGAGCCGCGCCGGAGGAAATTCCTACCAGTACGCCTTCATTCTTTCCAACTTCCTTTCCGGTTGCAAACGCGTCATCGTTGCTGACCGGAATAATCTCATCGTATATCTTGGTATCCAGCACTTCCGGTACAAAGCCGGCTCCGATTCCCTGGATCTTATGTGCTCCTGCCACACCAGTGGAAAGCACTGCGGAGGAAGCAGGCTCTACCGCAACCACTTTGACATCCGGGTTTTTGGACTTTAAGAAACGTCCGGTTCCGGTGATGGTGCCTCCGGTACCGACACCTGCCACAAAATAATCTACCCGGCCATCGGTATCCTCCCAGATTTCCGGTCCGGTGGTCTCAAAATGTGCCCTGGGATTTGCCGGATTCACAAACTGTCCTGTCACAAATGCATTCGGAATTTCCCTGGCCAGTTCATCTGCCCTGGCAATCGCTCCCTTCATGCCCTTTGCCCCCTCGGTGAGGACAAGCTCTGCACCATACGCCTTCATTAACTGGCGGCGCTCCACAGACATAGTTTCCGGCATTACGATTATGATGCGATAGCCGCGGGCTGCAGCCACAGACGCCAGACCAATTCCTGTATTGCCGGAGGTCGGTTCAATGATCACGGAATCCGGTTTCAGCTCACCGCTTGCCTCAGCAGCATCGATCATAGCCTTGGCAATGCGGTCCTTTACAGAACCTGCCGGATTCAAATATTCCAGTTTTGCCAGGATTTTTGCCTTTAAACCAAACTTTTTCTCAATGTTTGTGAGCTCCAGAAGCGGGGTTTTACCAATCAGCTGATCTGCGGAAGTATAAATGTTTGCCATCCTGATGTCCTCCTTGCATTATGCACCGTTATTATTTTACTGCTTCAAAGCCATGTTTCAGATCGTCAATAATATCATCGATATGCTCGGTACCGATGGAAAGACGGATGGTGGTCGGCTTGATACCGCATGCCAGCAGGCCTTCCTCATCCAGCTGGGAATGGGTGGTGGATGCCGGATGGATCACCAGAGACTTCACATCAGCCACATTTGCAAGCAGGGAGAACAGCTCCAGACTCTCCGTAAATTTCTTTGCGGTATTGACATCGCCTTTGATCTCAAAGGTAAAGATGGAGCCTGCTCCGTTCGGGAAATAGCGGTCATACAGCTCTTTCTGACGACCGGTAGACAGGGACGGATGATTTACCTTTTCTACCTGTGGATGATTCTTTAAGAAATCTACAACCTTCAGTGCGTTCTCTACGTGGCGCTCTACTCTTAAGGACAGAGTCTCCAGCCCCTGCAGTAACAGGAAGGAGTTGAACGGAGAAATGGTAGCACCCAGGTCTCTCATCAGAGTTGTACGGAGCTTCGTGATGTAGGCAGCATTCCCGCATGCCTCAGTGAATACGATGCCATGATAAGATGGGTTTGGCTGGCTTAAGCCCGGGAATTTGTCGTTCTGTGCCCAGTCAAACTTGCCGCCGTCCACAATAACACCGCCCATTACGGTACCGTGACCGCCCATAAACTTGGTTGCAGAATGTACCACGATATCAGCACCATGCTCCAGCGGACGGAGCAGATATGGAGTAGCGAAGGTGCTGTCTACAATGAACGGGATGCCGTGACGGTGAGCGATCTCTCCGATTGCCTCGAGATCGACCACATCTGAATTCGGGTTGCCAAGCGTCTCTGCATAGAGCAGCTTGGTATTCGGCTGAATGGCTTTTTCAAAGTTTTCCGGATCGGCCGGATCCACCAGGGTAGTAGTGATTCCCTGCTCCGGCAGTGTGTTTTCAAACAGGTTGGTGGTTCCGCCGTACAGGTTGGTGGAGGATACGATATGATCTCCTGCCTTTGCAATATTCTGGATTGCGTAAGCGATCGCTGCGGAACCGGATGCGGTTGCCAGTGCTCCGATACCGCCCTCCAGGGCTGCAACTCTCTTCTCGAAGACATCAGAGGTCGGATTCATCAGTCTGGTGTAAATGTTGCCCGGCTCAGTCAGAGCGAAGCGTCCTGCCGCCTGTGCGGAATCCTTGAATACATAAGAGGTGGTTGCATAGATCGGTACGGCTCTGGAGTCTGTTGCCGAATCTGCATTTTCCTGTCCTACGTGAAGCTGAAGAGTCTCAAACTTGTAATTCTTGCTCATGGTATGTACCTGCCTTTCCATTCATCCATAACGGTTCCGTTACTTAAGATCGTGTTTTAAATTACCCTGTATTTCCATAGGTGATTCGTTGTTCTGTATTATAGCCACCATAACCTACTATGTCAATAGGTTTATCGGTGTTTTTTGAAAATACAACAGAATACAAAAAAGCAGCAGTAAAATGAATCACATTTTACTGCTGCACTCTCATCCATTTCGTATTCGTTTTGATAACAGATCAGCCGCACAGATCCACAATCGCCTGCGCAAAGATCTTTGCGCTTACCAGAAGCTCGTCTACAACTGCGAACTCATCCGGTCCATGCATCTTGTTGTCAGTCTCCGGCATAGCTGCGCCGAATGCCACGCCATTTTCCAGATGATGAACATAAGTGCCGCCGCCCAGTGCCTGACACTCGCCCTTACGGCCGGTATACAGCTCGAACGCAGCCAGCAGGGTCTTTACAAAATAGGAATCTGCAGATACATGATGCGGTGGGATCAACGCCTTGTTTAACAAAGTAAGACCCTGCTCTGCCATGCGTGCTCTTACAACCTCAAGCACATTCTCATCGTTTCCGCATACCGGGATACGGCCGTCAAACTCACCATCCATGCTTGCCGCATCTACACTCAGCATGTTGAAGGAGAGGGTAAGATTTCCGGAAAGCTCATCCTCCATAGCCACACCCAGGGTCTTTCCGTTTACATCGCCATGTGGGAACAGGGATGCTGTTTTTCTGACCATGTCAACCTGCGGGCAGGATGCAAAATCCAGTTTTCCAAGGAACACCAGAAGGCCGGTCAGCGCATTATTGCCCACATCCGGAGTAGAGGCGTGAGCACCGATTCCGGTGGCGGTAATTTCAGTCACTGTTCCTTCTGCCGCAAACTCAAAGCTGATGCCGGTCTCTTCCTTTGTCTCGGCCGCAGCTTTTTCCAGTGCTGCCATCTCAAAGCCCTCTACCGCAGCCTTCGCCTTGCCAGGAACAACATTCACCTTAGTTCCTGCCTTGATAGAAACCAGTCTTGGAAGTGCATCGGATGCTTCAAATCCAGCAGTAAAATGGCCCGGGAAGCGTCCCTTTTCCGTGTTAACCAGCGGATATTCCGCATCCGGAGAAAAGGTCATCGGCGCTTCTTTTTCAATGCTGTAGTAATGGCGGATATCGCTGCTGCCGCACTCTTCATCCGTTCCCAGGATCAGGCGCACGTTTTTCTTTAACGGAATACCAAGCTCTTTGACTGCGCGCATCGCATAAAGGGCAGCCACTGCTGGTCCCTTGTCATCTGCGGTGCCGCGTCCGTACAGCTTTCCATCCTTTAATACCGGCTTGAACGGCTCGGTCACAGTCCAGCCTTCCCCGGCTGGTACAACATCGAGGTGTGCCAGGATATCCAGCTGATGAGGAAGCTCATTCATATCCACACAGCCTACATAGCCATCGTAATCGCAGGTCTCAAAGCCATAGCCTTCTGCCATGTCCAGTGCCATGTCCAGACACTCAGCAGTGCCAGGCCCAAACGGCATATCCTCCTCTGCCGGCATCTTCTCGCTGTTGATACGGCAGAGCTCGCAGATATCTTCCAGCATCTCGTCTTTATGCGCGTCTACCCATGCGCTGATTTTCTCTTTATACATAACAAATTCCCCCTGAATTATTTTGTCATTGCTGCCAGAGTCTGGTTTACCAGTTTGCCGTCTGCCTTACCTTTTACCTTCGGCATCAGAACCTTCATAATCTTACCCTTGTCTGCTGCAGTCGGCTTCTCAATACCAAGCTCTGCGAGCACCCCTTTGATCACCTCGGTGATCTGCTCTACGTTCATATCTTCCGGAGCGAACTCTTTGTATACAGCAAGTCTCGCAGCGGCTTCCTCGCGGATATCGGTGCGGTCTGCCGGAGCCATGTCGTAGGTCTCCTGGGTCTGGCGGATCTCTTTCTTTACAACTGCATTTTCCTCATCCTCAGTCAGCTCTTCACGTTTGTCGATCTGCGCGTTCTTCAGTGCGGAAAGCAGCATGGACAGGGAATCTTTTCTTGCCTTGTCTTTTGCCTTCATAGCCTCTACCATTGCAGCTCTTACTACGTCAATCTTGCTCATATCGTAACACTCCTTTTCTGTTTTATTTGCTTTTAGTTACGTCCGAATTCACTCAGCTTCAGTCCCGGATTACGGTCCTCCACCATGCCAATGCTCCAGCTGTTGACAAAGATCAGCAGCGGATTGTCCTTTAAGTCCTTGATGCGCTTCATGTCGGAGGTTCCCTGGATCTTGGCTACATCCACCTCGTCCTTATTCTCGATCCAGCGGATATACTCGTATGGCAGCTTCTCCAGCTTCACCTCTACGTTGTACTCATTCTCCAGTCGGTAGGTCAGAACCTCAAACTGCAGCTCGCCGACTACGCCGACAATGATCTCTTCCATACCGGTATTGAACTCCTGGAAGATCTGGATCGCGCCCTCCTGGGCGATCTGGCTGACACCCTTTAAGAACTGTTTGCGCTTCATGGTATCAATCTGGCGCACGCGGGCGAAATGCTCCGGAGCGAAGGTCGGGATACCCTCAAACTCAAACTTCTCGTTGGACAGGCACAGCGTATCTCCGATGGCAAAAATACCAGGATCGAATACGCCGATGATATCGCCGGCATAGGCCTCGTCCACGATCTTTCTGTCCTGCGCCATCATCTGCTGCGGCTGGGACAGACGGATCTTCTTGCCGCCCTGAACGTGGTTTACCTCCATACCGGCCTCGAACTTGCCGGATACAATACGCATGAACGCGATACGGTCACGGTGGGCCTTGTTCATATTTGCCTGGATCTTAAAGACAAACGCGGAAAAATCATCGGTAAACGGACTGATTTCTCTTGTGATAGCCCGTCTCGGCAGTGGAGAAGTAGTCATCTTCAGGAAATGCTGCAGAAAGGTCTCTACACCAAAGTTGGTCAGAGCGGAACCGAAAAATACCGGAGATAAATTTCCGCGGCTGACACGTTCCTGATCAAACTCATCGGCTGCACCGTCCAACAGCTCGATCTCATCTAAGAGCTGCTGATGGTAATCTGCTCCGATCACGGATTCAACATCGGTTCCCTCTACCGGGAAGGTCTGGGACGCAATCTCCTTCTGTCCTCCCATGGCAGCCGTGAAGGTCGTGATAGTCTTTTCGTGGCGGTCATACACACCCTTGAAATTCTTGCCGCAGCCGATCGGCCAGTTGATCGGACAGGTGCGGATGCCAAGCACGTTTTCGATCTCGTCCATCAGCTCAAAGGGATCTCTCGCCTCACGGTCCATCTTGTTGATGAAGGTGAAGATCGGGATGCCTCTCATGACACAGACCTTAAACAGCTTGATGGTCTGGGCCTCAACACCCTTGGATCCGTCGATGACCATGACCGCGCTGTCGGCAGCCATAAGGGTACGGTAAGTATCCTCAGAGAAGTCCTGATGTCCCGGGGTATCCAGGATGTTGATGCAGTAGTTATCATACTCAAACTGCATAACGGAAGAGGTAACGGAAATACCTCTCTCCTTCTCGATTTCCATCCAGTCGGAAACTGCATGCTTTGCAGCCTTTCTTCCCTTTACGGTACCGGCCAGGTTGATGGCACCTCCGTAAAGAAGGAATTTCTCAGTCAGGGTTGTCTTACCGGCATCTGGGTGGGAAATGATCGCAAAGGTTCTTCGTTTCTTAATTTCTTCTGTAATATTTGACAAAAATAAGTCCTCCGTTCTATAGGTGAAAGCGGTCTGAATCCATCCGCTTTTTCTGTTCGTTTCAGTTAGCTGACTGCGCAGCTTCCGCGCAGTTACTCCAATCTTACATTTTATCAGACATACTGCGCTTTGACAAGAGTCAGAGTTGCCGGAAAACATGGCATTTTCATTGAAAAATTCCTGATTTTAATGCTTTCCGTCAAAGATCCGGTTCAGCAGCTCATGCGCCACCTGGTCCTTGCTCATCAGCTCCAGCTCCTCTGCGCCATCTTTTGTGATGACAGTCACAAGGTTCGTGTCCGTTCCGAATCCGGCTCCGGCTGTGCGCAGGCTGTTCGCCACGATCATGTCCACGTTCTTTTTCGCAAGCTTTGCCCGGGAATTTTCCAGCATATTCTGAGTTTCCATGGAAAAGCCGCAAAGCACCTGTTCCTCTCTCCGGTGGGCTCCAAGCCATGCCAGAATATCATCGGTGCGTTCCAGTTCAATATTCATGTTGCCATCGCTCTTTTTCGTTTTCTCGGCTCCGACAACAGCCGGACGGTAATCTGCCACAGCCGCTGCCTTGATAATGGCATCCTGCTCTGCGCTGACAGAAGTTACCGCGTCAAACATATCCTTCGCACTGATGACCGGCACAAGCCTCACCCCCAGCGGCGCCTTTAAATCTACCGGTCCGCTTACCAGAGTCACCTCTGCTCCTCTTCTGGCTGCTGCCCTTGCAATGGCATAGCCCATCTTTCCGGTGGAGTGATTGGTGATATAGCGCACCGGATCAATGGCCTCCCGTGTTGGCCCGGCCGTTACCAGAACCTTCTTTCCAGCCAGATCTTTCTCACAGGCAAGTTCCTGTAAAATATACTCAAACAAAGTCTCCGGCTCCGGCATCTTTCCGGCTCCGGTATCGCCGCAGGCCAGATAGCCACTGGCCGGTTCAATCACATGCATGCCGTATTTCCGGCAGATGTTCAGATTGTCCTGGGTGATGGGATTTTCATACATCTGGGTGTTCATGGCCGGAACGATATACTTCGGACTCCTGCAGGCCAGAAATGTGGTAGTCAGCATATCATCTGCAAGACCGTGCGCCACCTTCGCGATCACATTGGCCGTAGCCGGAGCGATCATAAAGATATCTGCCTGCTTGGCCAGAGAGACATGCTCCACCTGAAACTCAAAATTCCGGTCAAATGTATCTACCAGGCATTTTTTCCCGGTCAGAGTCTCAAAGGTGGTCGGGGTGATAAAATTCGTTGCATTCTGTGTCATGATCACCCGCACATTGGCATGCTGTTTTACCAGCATACTGGCCAGATTGGCAATTTTATAAGCAGCAATTCCGCCGGTCACACCCAATACTACGGTTTTTCCTTTTAACATAAGAACCTCCTCGTTCTTCTTCAGATCAGTCATATTTTATGAGTATAGCATATTTTACCGGACAGGAAAAGGGTGAAGTGGATCGCTCCTTTTTCAATTGTCATTCCCTGTAAAATGTGATAGGATGTAAAATAATATACAGGCTTTTTCACCTGTGAACCACCACCATTTATCACGAATAGAAGGAGTTTTTTCCATGATTTTAGCACTGGATATGGGAAACAGCAACATCGTCATTGGCTGTATCGATTCCCAGAAAACTTATTTTGTAGAGCGTGTCACCACTGACCACGCCAAAACCGGAACCGAATATGCAATTAATATTAAAAATATTCTGGAGATCCATCAGATCAACCCTGCTGACATTGAAGGAGCTATCATGTCCTCCGTTGTTCCGCCGTTAAACGCAGCGATTTCTTCTGCTGTAAAGAAAATCCTGGGCTATCACCCGATGCTGGTAGGCGCCGGCATCAAAACCGGCATGAACATCATCATGGATAACCCGAAAACCGTCGGAAGCGATATGATCGTAGATGCCGTAGCTGCCATCAGGGAATACCCGGGTCCGATCATCATCATTGATATGGGTACCGCAACTACCATGTCCGTTGTGGATAAAAACGGCAACTATATCGGCGGCATCATCTATCCGGGTCTTCGCGTTTCCCTGGACTCCTTAAGCAGCAAGACGGCACAGCTTCCGTCCATCAGCCTGGACATTCCGAAGCGTGTCATCGGTAAAAACACCATCGACTGCATGCGCAGCGGCATCATGTACGGCAATGCCGGCATGATCGACGGCATCCTGGAGCATATGGAAGAAGAGTTGGGCGAACCGGCTACCATCATTGCTACCGGCGGTCTCTCCCGTTTCGTGGTTCCGCTCTGCAAACACAAAATCATCTATGACGATGCCCTGCTCCTGAAGGGGCTCATGATCATTTACGAAAAAAACAAGGCATAATCCCTATCACTTTGCCCGCAAAGCAGAGCAGGAAGAACCTTAACTGTTCTTCCTGCTCTGCTTTTATTCCATGATCAATTTTTCTATTATGCAGTAGTGTTTTTTCGTCTCACGGTCATAATTGATTCCAGCCAGAAGCAGATTTCCGCGATACTCCTTCAGCGCATTTACATACTGCTTTTCTTTAATCTGTGCAATTGCCCCCTCTGCGGTCTTATCCCATTTTAATTCCACGACAATCGCAGGTTTATCCGCATATAATTTTCTCGGAATATAGCAAATATCTGCATAGCCTTTTCCTGTGGGCAGTTCGCGGATAATCGTGTAATATTCCCTTGCAAAATAAAGAGCAAGATTTATGGTACAGCTCAGAGCATTTTCATCATTGTACTGCAGAATAGAAATTTCCTGATGTGCCTGCTCAATTCCCTGCGCCACTGTATCTGCATCCATATTCCACAATGCCTGAAGAAGTTTTCTGGACGCCTGAACTGCGTCCATAACTTCATGCCATCCCATGGTACTGATGGCATTAATATATTCCTGAGAAACTTCTTTGTTTGGAATTGCTACCGTTTCATTCTCACTGTCATAGGTCAGATAGCCCAAATGTACCAGCAGTGTGAGGACATCATCTTTAGAAGAAAAGCTGGTCATGTCATTGGCAAATGTTCCGGTATTGATTGGGACTGTTTCTCCGGCCAGCATCTGTACCACTGCATCCTTTAATCCATCCAAATTCATTTGAATGTAAAGTTTCAAAGCTTCATAGGTTTCTGTCTGATTCCAGTAAGTTCCAAATTTGTGGCGCAGCATTGCCTCCACAACAGATTTCGGACTGTACATGGAATAGCAGATGTCACCGTCTTTGCTGTGCTGTATCAGGCCGTAACCATCATACCAGGCTCTGGCCTCTTCATAATTCATCTGGTAAGTTTCGCATAATGTCTGAACCTCATCTTCCGTAAATCCGAAATACGGGGCCATATCTCCTGGTTCTGTCATAGAATACTCGGTAAACATATTAAGTGCAGAATGGGAACCGTATTTTTTGATCGGAAGGATTCCTGTCATGTAAGCCAGAGCCACATAGCTCTGATCCTTCAGCCAGGCTCTCAGAAAATCCAGATATTTTTTCTGAGCCTCCTCACTGTGTTTGCATTCCCGAAACAGGCAGTCCCACTCATCAATCAAAATCACAAACGGATGTCCGGTATGAGAATAGACATCTTTCATCACCTGGATCAGGCTTTTCTCATCACGAAAACGTACCTGATGATATGCATCCAGCAGATCAAAAATCAGAAACTTCTGAATTCGCTCCAGCATTTCATCTACATTCTTCGTTCCGCTTAAAAATTCCTGCATATTCAGTTTGACAACATCGTACTGATTCAAATGTATTCCATATGATTTCTGACTGCTGATTTCCAGATGTTCAAAAAGCGCAGAGGAATCAACACTTCTGTCATAATAAGCGGCCAGCATATCTGCTGCCACCGACTTTCCAAATCTTCTCGGACGACTGACACAGATAAAACGCTGCATGGTATTCAGATAGCGGTTTGTCACATCAATCAGCATACTTTTATCCACAAAAATCTGCGAATTTACCGCCATTTTAAACAATGCATTTCCCGGATTCAGATAACTGCCCATTCCACACCTCCCGCCTGTCCATAAACAGATGCTGATTCATTCTGATTTCTATATATTAACCATATTATACCCCAGCAGGTTCCATATCACAAGGAAGAAAAAAGTTCTGCACTTTGAGAAATCGCTCTCATTGTGCAGAACTTTTTCACTTCACATTAAGCAGCGTGGAACCCGCCTTTCTTTCTATCACTTGCTGCTTCAAACTCTCTCAGCTTTGCCAGTGCCTCGGCGCTTAAGCTGGTCGGCACTTCAATCTGGACGGTTACATAAAGATCACCGAAGGTCTTCGGGTCCCGCATATTGGCTACGCCTTTACCTTTCAGGCGGATCTTGGAGCCGGACTGGGTGCCCGGTTTGATGCGGCAGGATACACGGCCATTTAAGGTATTGATGATCGCTTCGCCGCCCAGTACTGCAGTAGTAAACGGAATGTTCGCTGTGGTGTAAACATCCGCGCCTTTTCTGGTAAAGCCAGGCTTCTCCGCAACATGAATACAGATCAGCAGGTCACCCGCCGGAGCACCGTTTACGCCTGCGCCGCCCTTGCCCTGCAGGCGAAGGCTCTTGCCGTCCTCCATGCCCGCCGGAATGTGCAGCTGCAGCGTCTGCTTTCGTCCGTCAGAACCAGTCAGCGTGATCATCTTATCACAGCCAAAAGCTGCTTCATCAAAGGTAACAGTCAGGTCGGAAGTGATATCCTGACCTCGGCTCTGATATCCGGCACCGGAGGTAAAACCTTCAAACCCGCTGCCGCCAAAACCGCTGTGGAAGCCGCTGCCCTGATAGCCACTGCCACCAAAGCCACTATGGAAACCGCTGCCCTGGGAACTGCTTCCGTAGGCACTGGATGTTCTCCTCTTTCCGCCATGTCCTCCAAACATTCCACCGAACATGCCGCCCAGAATGTCATCCATATCTTCCGGATTTCCTTCAAAGTGGAACTCCTGGTACCCGCTGTTCGGGTCACCGGAATAACTGTGGAAGCCGCCGCTTCCACTGCCAAAACTGCCATGGAAGCCGCCAAAGCTGCCATATCCTCCGGCTGCCGCCTTCGGATCGAACCCGGCCTCAAATGCTGCCGCACCAAACCGGTCGTACAGTTTCTTTTTCTCCGGATCACTCAAGACATCATAGGCTTCATTTATCTCTTTAAACCGCTCTGCTGCCACGGCATCGTTCGGATTGCTGTCCGGATGATACTTTTTGGCAAGTTTACGGTATGCTTTCTTAATTTCTGCTTCGCTCGCTGTTTTAGAAACACCGAGCACTTCATAAAAATCTCTCTTTGCAGCCATTGTTCTCACCCTGCTTTCTAAATCGGCTGCTGCCCGTTCAATTCATATGGCAACAGCCTGTATGAGTTCATATTACAACATCATCTTGTTCTATTTGTATTATAACACGCGTTTTACGAATAGCAAGGGGGAAGAATAAATTTAACAAAGAAAACACAATTACCATTTTTATTATAAGTCAGGTCCGGCAGAACCTAAACTGTAAAAAACTAAAAATCGTACCGCACCACCTCGCAGTTCTTCACGCCATACCCTGCAAACTCTTCATTGGTCATATCCGTAAAATAAGACTGCACGACTCTGGCAATACCATTATGCGCTACCAGGATGTAGGTCTTTTCACCGGACTGTGCCTTGATTTCATCCAGTAGATTGTAAATACGCTGAGCCAGCCGCAACATGGACTCGCCGCCCTCATAGCTGCAGACAAAGGACTGCTTAGCCACCTGAAACTCTGCTCCGTTTCTCGGTGTGGATTCCCACCTGCCAAAGTTTTGTTCCTTCAGACGCTGTTCCACCCTCGCAGGAATGCCGGTCACCTCCGAGATATGCTTTGCCGTGTCCGCCGCCCGCATCAGGGGAGAATATAAAATCTCATCCGCATAAATATGCTCTTCCAGAATCTTTTTTCCCGTCGCAATGGCCTGCTCATGTCCCAGCTCTGTCAGGGCAATGTCTGTGGCCCCGCAGATTTTTCCTTCCACATTCCATATTGTCTGTCCGTGTCTTACAAAATATAAATGTCCCATGGATTTCTTTTCATCCTCCTGCAATTGCTTATGTTTCTCCCTTATTTTACCCTACTTTTTTCTCATCTGCAATTTTCTGGAAGTATAATTGTGAGCATTTCCGTAAATCATGTTCTATGTATCACATCCCGGAACATAACACAATTTGCGGAGGTAAGGAACATGGCAGGCTACAAAGTGGAAATCTGCGGAGTCAATACGGCGAAGCTGCCCCTGCTTACAAATGAAGAAAAGGATACGCTCTTTCGGCGGATCCTGGAGGGTGACGAAGAAGCAAGAGAACAGTACATCAAAGGGAACCTGCGCCTGGTCTTAAGCGTGATCCAGCGTTTTTCCAGCAGCAATGAAAATGTGGATGACCTGTTCCAGATCGGATGCATCGGACTGATCAAGGCCATCGATAATTTTGATATTACCCAGAATGTCCGTTTTTCAACCTATGCGGTTCCCATGATCCTGGGTGAGGTCCGGCGGTATCTGCGGGATAACAATTCCATCCGAGTCAGCCGTTCCCTACGTGATACTGCCTACAAAGCCATCTATGCACGGGAAGGTCTGACACGAAAAAATGCCAGAGAGCCAACTCTCATGGAAATTGCCCAGGAAATTGGCATCAGCAAGGAAGATATCACCTACGCGCTGGATGCCATCCAGAGCCCGGTGAGTCTTTATGAACCCATCTACACCGACGGCGGTGATCCCCTCTATGTGATGGACCAGATCAAAGATAAGAAAAGCTCCGAGGAAAACTGGGTGGAAGAAATCTCCCTTCGTGAGGCCATGAACCGGCTGCCCGGACGGGAACGCCATATCATCGACCTGCGCTTCTTTGAAGGAAAGACTCAGACCGAGGTTGCTGAGGAAATCCACATCAGCCAGGCCCAGGTGTCAAGGCTTGAGAAAAACGCGCTGAAAGCCATGCGGAATTACCTGAACTGAAAAACAGGAAAAGCAGGAAAGAATCCAGCTACTCCAGCCAGTTTCTTTCCTGCCTCTATTTCCAAAATATCCTATTTCATTTCCAAGTTCAGACCATCTTTTGAAAATACATGAGCTACATTTCCGTCAAAGGTAAACTGAACATTTGCACCGATAGACAGGTTCTGCCCCTTGTCCAGGTTCATGGTATCTACAATAATGATGGTGTCCTTGCCGCAGGCGGATGCATGCAGATGTACCGCGCTTCCCATCATCTCGGCTACTTCAATGGTTCCGTGGATGCCGCTCTGGTCGTCTGCCAGCAGTGTGATATGCTCCGGTCTCACGCCAAGGGTGATTTCCTGAGATTTCACCTGTTTTGCTTTCAGACGTTCCTGCTTCTCAGCAGAAAGGGCAACCTCGATTCCCCCCACCTTGACGCTGTAAGCACCGTCTTTTTCCACCAGCTCCGCATCAAAGAAGTTCATTTGGGGCATACCGATGAAGCCTGCAACAAACAGGTTATACGGATGATCGAATACCTCCTGCGGAGTTCCAATCTGCTGGATGACACCATCCTTCATGATGACGATGCGGTCGCCCAGGGTCATAGCCTCTGTCTGGTCATGGGTAACATAGAGGAAGGTGGATTTGATTCTCTGACGCAGCTTAATGATTTCCGCACGCATCTGGTTACGCAGCTTTGCGTCCAGATTGGATAGCGGCTCATCCATCAAAAGCACCTTCGGCTCACGGACAATGGCACGGCCGATGGCCACACGCTGTCTCTGACCGCCGGATAATGCTTTTGGCTTTCTGTCCAGATATTCCGTGATGCCCAGAGTTTCTGCCGCTGCATCCACGCGCTTTTTGATCTCATCCTTCGGCATTTTACGCAGCTTCAGCGGAAATTCCATGTTGCCGCGCACGGTCATGTGGGGATACAGTGCATAGCTCTGGAATACCATGGCAATATCACGGTCCTTTGGCTCCACATCATTCACGCGGACACCGTCGATCAGAAGATCGCCACCACTGATTTCTTCCAGCCCGGCTACCATACGAAGGGTGGTTGATTTACCGCAGCCAGACGGTCCTACCAGTACGATGAACTCCTGGTCCCTGATCTCCAGGTTAAAATCCTGTACAGCAAGAACGCCTTCGTCGGTCACTTTCAGATTGGTCTTTTTCTCGCTCTCACCTTTCTTTTTCTTCTCCATGTTTGGATAAACTTTTTTAATGTGCCGTAATGATACCTCTGCCATGATGCCATATCCTCCTTATTCTTCCACGATCTCATACCGGAACCAGTCAAAATCCGCATGAGCGCCGCTGCCAGAAACATACATTCCTACATAAGTTCCTACAAATCCGTCTGCCACAACCGTACTGAGGATGGATCCGTCAATGTCTGTGGCCAGAATCTTCTTTTCCCGTTCTGAATTTCCATAATAGAGATGGTACTGTCCGGTACTGCCCTCAATAAACAGATACATCCGTCCTGCCTCGGCCGGCTTTCTCGTGATCAGCTCTCTCCTGCCATTTATGATCTGGTAAGCGGTGATAAACAGCTCACCATCCAGTTTTTCCTTTACTGCCATGATCGCATACCGGTCATTCTGGGTCACGATCATGCCTGCTTCCTCGCCTTCCTGCTCCGGCTCGAATTCCATAGCCACAGCCGCTTCGAAATAATTGTGCTGCTGTCTGCGCACCAGGAGGGCCTGGGTGCGTGTATCCTCAGCCTTTGCGTCATTTCCGTAAAGCCGCAGATAGCCCGGCCGCTCTGTCAAGGTATAGAACGGGGTCTTCACAGGACGGCGCATGCACCAGATCATATCCAGAACCGGATCCTCGAAGTTATCCACCCTGCTCTTAAGCGGCGGCCGCCATTCTTCCAGATCCGGCTTTCGCTCCATGGGATTTACCATGCCGTTGTGGTTGTCCACGATCGGCCAGTTATCGTAATCCCAGGCCATAGGAATCATGCAGACCTCACGGCCCAGATTAAACTGTGCATCCTTGTTGCGGTCTGGTTCCCGGATCCACTTTCTCGGCAGATACTGATTATAATCTTCAATGTATTTCTGATACGGACGGATGCCAAGAAGAACCATGTACCACTCACCCTTCTGAGTCTCGATCAGATCTCCGTGGCCCACCACCGCAATACCAAGCTCATTGTTCAGCCGGACATTCCGGTTCGTCACGATCGGGTTTCTCGGGCAGGGCTCATAAGGTCCAAGAAGCGTCTCACTGCGGTAAATGTTCACACAGTGATTTGTCTGAGTTCCTCCACTGGCCGTCATCAAATAATAGCTTCCGTTGATCTCATAAATATGCGGAGCCTCGGTAAACAGCGTGTGATCCACAATGGAATCGAAGATGATATGCTTTTCCCCACGGATCTGGAACGTTTCCGGATCCAGTTCACAGGCGTAGATCTGCTTCTGGTACGGAAACTTTAAGTCCTCCGGGATCAGATTGCTGCAGTACCACATTTTCCCATCCTTGTCAAAAAACAGGGACGGGTCAATACCATCGGCTCCCTCAATGATCACTGCGTCAGACCATGGACCGGCCGGATCTTTGGCCGTCACAATGTAGTTGTAGCGGTAGGTCCGTCCCTGTACATCCAGTGTATTGATGATATAAAAGATACCTTCATGATACCGGATGGTAGCTGCCCACAACCCTTCCGAGCTGTCGCAGTTTCTGAAATCTAACTGGTCCGGCCGCGAAATCGCGTTCCCAATCTGTTCCCAGTGAACCAGGTCCCGGCTTTGAAATACCGGCAGTCCCGGAAAGTAATAAAAGGAGGAGGTTACCATGTAGTACATATCACCGACCCGGCATACCGACGGATCCGGATATCCACCTTTTATAATTGGATTGCAGAACATATTCTTGTCCATGATTCAACTTTCCTTTCGTTTACTCTTTTACTGCACCGGCAGTCATTCCGGCGATCAGATATTTCTGCATTACTACAAACACGGTCAGAGTCGGCACACTGGAGATCATGGCCGCACACATCAGATAATTCCACTGGATCTTGTATGCATCTGCCATCGTACTGATTGCATAAGTAATGGTTTTCTTCTCATCCGCAGACATCAGGACCGATGCAAACATATACTCATTCCAGTTCTGAAGAAATGCGTATATGATGGTTGCTACCAGACCCGGCAGGGCGATCGGAAGAATGATCTTTAAAAACGTATTGAACGCGCTGCTGCCGTCCACCCGGGCTGCCTCATCCAGTCCCGTGGAAATGCTCTTGAAATATCCGTACATCATCCAGGTACAGAACGGAATACTGAAGGAAGCGTATACCACCATCAGACCGATCTGGGTATTATTTAAATGAACAGAAACAAGAATTTTGTAATATGGAATGATTTTCATAACTGCCGGAAACATCTGGGTTACCAGCAGAAAGCTCAGCAAAAATGCTTTTCCTTTAAACTGATAGCGGGAAAGTCCATATCCGCAAAGGGCTGCACATACAACGCCGATCACCGTAGATCCGCCAACTGCAACAATGCTGTTTTTGATATAAGTCGCAATTGGATATTCCTTCCAGATATTTACGAAGTTTTCCAGCGTAGGACCGGACGGAAACAGAGTCAGGCCTCTGGACAGTGTAATATCTGCCATGGATTTTAATGAAGTAATCACCATCCAGGATAATGGAAGCAATACACCCAGACATTCGATGCCCAGGATCAGATATCCGATACAGGTAAACAGTCTGTTCTTTCCTTTACTAGTCATCACGTAATAACCTCCTGAACACAACTCCGATAAGGTAACAGATTACAAGAATGTATACGGACTGTGCCGATGCAAAGCCATATTTAAAGTAAGAGAACGCATTCTTGTAAATTTCGATGGCAGATACCATGGTAGAACTTCCCGGGCCACCGGATGTCATCAGCCAGATCAGTGTGAACTGTTTGAATACCCACACCGTATCCAGAATCAGGATCGTGGTCAGGATCGGCTTCAGAGCTGGAAGGGTTACATAGCGGAAGCGCTGCCACATATTCGCTCCGTCAATCTCAGCTGCCTCATACAGATCGTGGGAAATGGTCTGGATACCGGCCAGGATCTGTACCATGACCAGAGGATAACCTTTCCACATGCTGACCAGGATCACACAGGGGAATGCTGTGGCTGAAGTACTAAGCCAGCCAACCGGTTCGGAAATAATGCTGAAATGCATCAGAAGTTCATTTAAAATACCACCCTGGGTATTCAGGATCCACTTAAACAGATAAGCAATCACCACATCCGGAAACAGCCACGGCAGAATCAGGATTCCGCGGAATAACGTCCGGTACTTGATGTCAGTATTTAAGATGGATGCGAAAATGAAGCCCAATACAAAGTGTCCGCACACAACCGTTACCGTGAAGATCATGGTTTTCATCAGGCTGTGTAAAAATGATGCGTCCGTCAAGGCCTGTGCGTAATACCGGAGTCCTACAAAGTTCCATTTGTTTACCAGATTGGTATCAAAGAAACTGATATAGATTCCATACAGAATCGGATATACAACGAGACAGATAATCGTCAGCGTTGCCGGAGAAATAAACCAGTACGGAGTCATCTTCGACTTCAGCCGGCACAGATTCCATTTTTTCTTGGTGTCATTCACTGTTTTGCCCTCCAAAAGAAAAGAGAAAGGGCGGCTGTATGGAACTATGCCTCTATACAGCCGCCCGCTTTCAAGCTGCCTTACTTGCTGTAACTCTTGCAGGTTTCTGCTGCCTTAGCTGCTGCATCTGCTACTGCATCATCTACGGATGCTCCCTCAGAAACAACCTTCTGCCAGCACTCACCACTTGCATCTCTTAACTCAGCCATACCAGCAAATGCCGGATAGATCACTGCACTCTCAGATGCTTCTGCAAATCCTGCGTATGCCTCATCATTTGCAACAATTGCATCCAGAGCTTCTTTTACAACCGGCAGACGGCAGGTTGCCTTGTTCCACTCTACACTGTTATCTACACTGGTCATGTACTTCAGGAAATCTGCTGCTACTTCCGGATTTTTACAGGTATTGCTGATGGTCATACCTACACTTGAGAAAGAGGTTACCGGATCAACGCCCTCTGCGGTCGGCATCGGGAAGCTGCCCATCTTACCGCGCATATCCGGGTTTGCATTGTAGATACCGCCCAGCACATTGGAACCGCTGAAGAACATGCATGCCTGATCTGCACCGATCATGGTATAAGCCTCAGAGTAACCGGTCTCAACAAAACCGGAAGGAGAAACGCCCTCGTTTGCCGCGATATCAATAAAGGTGCTCATTGCATTCTTGTAAGCATCGGTATCGAAACCGGAGGTAAAGGTTCCATCCCCATTGTCTTTTACGAAATCACATCCAAAGGTCAGTGCAAAGGTCTGGAATCTGGACTCTGCAGAGTCGTTTCTGGTTCCTGCGAATACACTGCCGTAACGGTCAACCTTACCGTCTCCGTTTGTATCCTCCGTCAGAGCCTTTGCAGTCTCCAGATACTCATCCCAGGTTTTCGGAATCTCCAGTCCCTTCTCTTCGAAGAGGTCTTTGCGGTAAACCATTGCGGTGGTATTGTTCTGCCACGGCATATAAACAAAATGTCCGTCTACGGTGGAATTCTCTACTGCTGCATCCAGAAGTCCATCCATGTAATCCTTGCCAAGCAGCTCATCCAGGTTGTCAACACCCATGCCCATTTCCAGACAGTTCGCAGAATACGCTTCCGACATGGTAAAAATGTCCGGCAGGGTTCCGGCCGTTGTCTGGGTAATCAGGGTTGTGTACAGATCATTCATGGAACACTCAACCGGATTCAAGGTTACGTTCGGATACATCTCCATATATTTGTCCATGACTCCTCTTAAGAACGGGCCGCCATCGGAATCGCCTAGGGACGTGATCATAACATCCAGCTTTACATCTCCTGCGGAAGAAACATCGTAAGTGCTGTGATACCCCTTATCATCCACCTCAGCCGGTGCTGCTTCGGAGGAAGCCTCCTTGCCTGCTTCTGCTGCCGTAGTCTCAGGCGCTGCTGTCTCAGTCTTGCCAGAAGAACCACATGCAGTCAGTCCGGAAACTGCTGTTACCAGGGCCATTGCCATTACTAAACTTCTTTTTTTCATTGTTCACCCTCCACTTGTTATAATTGTTTTATTTTTTCGGTTGCGCTTCTTGTTTTTTGTGTATTTTCATTATATAAGTATTGCTATATAAATGCAATTTAATTATAATTAAATGAGCTTAAGCTAATCTTAAATTCATTGTATTTTTCACCAAATTTAATCAATACAGGGGGGATTTTTTAGATGGATACGAAATTGATTGAATATATCCTCACAATTGCAGAAACTAAGAGCATCGCAAAATCTGCAGAGGAACTCTTTTTAACCCAATCCGCCTTAAATCAACAGCTGTTAAAGTTGGAAAAGGAACTTGGAGCACCGCTTTTCGTCCGAACCAGAAATCACTGGGAGCTGACTGATGTAGGCACACTTTATGTCGAATCCTCCAAAAAGATGCTGGAAATCAAGAAGGATACCTACTCCCGCATTGAGGATATGGCAAAACGCTGGAAGGGAACGGTCACTGTCGGCCTGACTCCGGAACGCGGCATCCAGATGTTTACCGCCATTTATCCGGAGATTCATGCACAGTACCCGGAAACCATCTTCCAGCCCTACGAAGCCGACGTGGAAACCCAGATAAAGCTTCTGGATTCCGGTCAGCTGGACTTTGGATTTCACACTATTTTTGAACACAAGTACAAGCATATCATCTACCGGCACATCCTGTATGAGCCATTTTATCTGTGTGTCCCAAGAAGTCATCCGCTAGCCTATAAGGATAAACGCACGCCCGAAAACTACCCGGAAATCTCACTCACGGAATTCAAAAACGATCTGTTTACCTTAGTGAGAAAAACCTCTACCCTGCGTGCTGTCATCGACCGCCTCTTTGCAAAAGCCGGCTTCAAGCCAAAACTGCTGTTTGAATCCATCAGTATGCGTACCATGCAGCGCCTGGCCGCCAATGGACAATGCTGCTCCATCATTCCTCGCTATTACGCTGTCGAAGATGACGATGTTGCTTACTTCACCCTTGGACCGGAATCCTACTGGGAACTCTCCACGGCCTACGCCAAAAATCACTATATTAACGCAGCTATGGAGACCTTCATCCGCATGGCCTCTGACTACTGGCTGGCACATTCCTATATTGAATACTGATTTTCATTCAAAAAGAGCGAAGCCCCTCTTCTTTCGGAGGCTTCGCTCTTTGATTATACAAATTCCATATTCCTATGCAAATGGATTCTCTGTCGGATAGCGCACGCCGGCCGGCTGGTTGTAGCCAATCTCTCTGACATCGACTCCGACATACTTAAATACCTCATACAGGGCCTTTCCGTAATGTCCGAAAGCCACCGCGCCGTGATGCGGGAAGTTGCCCTCGATCAGGACATGACGGTAGAAGCGCTTCATCTCCGGGATCGCGAATACACCGATACTTCCGAAGGAATGGGTTGCCACCGGCAGAACCTCGCCGTTTGCAACATAGGCACGCAGCTTGTTGTCTGCGGTGCTCTGCAGACGGAAGAAGGTAATGTCACCCGGAACAATATCGCCCTCCAGGGTTCCCTGGGTTACCTCCTCCGGAAGGCTTCTTGCCATGATCAGCTGATACTTCATCTGACAGAAGGAAAGCTTTTTCGTGGTGGTATTGCCGCAGTGGAAGCCCATAAATACATCATGGCTCTTGTAGTCAAATTTATCCTTGATCTCGCTATCGTAAAGATCGTACGGCACGGTATTGTTGATGTCCAGAAGTGTCACGGCATCCTGGCTCACGCAGGTTCCAATGAACTCACTTAAACAGCCGTAGATATCCACCTCACAGGATACCGGGATACCGCGTCCGGTCAGACGGCTGTTGACATAGCACGGCACAAAGCCAAACTGGGTCTGGAATGCCGGCCAGCATTTTCCTGCAATGGCCACATATTTGCGATATCCTCTGTGCTCCTCCACCCAGTCAAGAAGTGTCAGTTCGTACTGGGCCAGCTTCGGCAGGATCTCCGGCTTCTTATTACCTTCCCCCAGTTCTTTTTCCATATCTGCCACAACATCCGGGATTCTCGGGTCACCCTCATGCTTGTTAAAAGCCTCGAACAGATCCAGCTCCGAGTTTTCCTCGATCTCCACACCCAGATTGTAAAGCTGCTTGATCGGCGCATTGCATGCCAGGAAGTTTAACGGTCTCGGGCCAAAGCTGATGATCTTTAAGTCGGACAGGCCGATGACAGCTCTCGCGATCGGTAAAAACTCATGGATCATATCTGCGCATTCATCAGCGGTACCCACCGGATACTCCGGAATATAAGCCTTGATATTGCGCAGAGCCAGGTTATAGCTTGCGTTCAGCATACCGCAATAAGCATCTCCGCGTCCCTGTACCAGGTTGTCTTTGCTCTCCTCTGCTGCGGCAACAAACATTTTCGGACCGTCAAAATGCTTTGCCAGCAATGTCTCGGAAATCTCCGGTCCGAAATTTCCCAGGTACACGACCAGCGCGTTGCATCCGGCTTTCCTGATATCCTCCAGCGCCTGGACCATATGGATCTCGCTCTCCACGATGCAGACCGGACACTCATAGATATCCCTTGCATCGTACTTTTTGCTGTACGCGTCCACCAGTGCTTTTCTGCGGTTCACGGATAAAGACTCCGGGAAACAGTCACGGCTCACCGCAACAATGCCTACTTTTACTTCTGGAATGTTATTCATGCTTTTATCCTCCTAAAATAAAATATGAAAGAAATGAATCCTATACTGTGATATTTTCTCCGATCAGACCAATATGGCTTCCCTCCGGCAGACCGCCTTCCGGATGGCCGATCAGCCACTTGTTAGTTGCCGCAAGCAGGCGGTCCTCCCAGCCCTCATGCGTCATTTCCAGCGGATAATTGGTTCCGCGCGGAAGTATGATCCCAACCTGAAACCCCTGCTCTCCCACACTGCAGGGCGCGTAATGCAGGGTTGTGGCATACACCTCCACAGCCGTTCCCTTCGGGAGAAGAAATGCTTCAACCAGGGAGGTATCGTAGGTAAACTCCGGTGTGATATCCTGCTGATGTCCCACCAGAAGAATCACGTCCGTAGCTGCCACATTGATTTCCGAGGAGCGATGATACTCCAGCGCATTCAGCTTGTGGTTATGCCCGTTACAGTAACCAATCTGCACCGGCATCTCGCCGTATGCCTTTTTCTGCACGGTTTCAAACACCGGCTCTGCCTCCAGCACTTCTGCCGACGGCTCATACACAACGTCCGCAGGCAGCGGCGTTTTTTCTGTCAGTGCCCGGATCAGCCCGGAAAAATCAATGTTTTCCACTACCTTTCCATATTTCCGGAATGCCGAATCTGTCACTTTCTTGATTTCCATGGTTTTTTCCTCCTTATTTCATCAGTTCATACAGCGGCTTACAGGCCGGATAGATCTGTTTAAACGTCTGATAGCGTTTTTCATATTTTGCCGCCAGCTCCGGTTCCGGTTCCACGGTTCCGGTGACCTTCACCAGTTTCTGTGCTGCCTCTTCCACGCTCTTATACTCTCCGCAAGCAACCGCCGCAAGCATGGCACCGCCCAGAGCCGGTCCTTCCTCACTCTCGATCATATCTACCTTCAGATTCATGACATTGGCAATGATCTTTCTCCACAATGGACTTTTTGCTCCGCCGCCGCAGATCTTCGTGCGTTCAATCTGAATTCCAAGGGATTTGGCCACTTCCAGGGAATCCCGCAGTGCGAATGCCACGCCCTCCAGTACAGCCTGCGTCATGTCTGAGCGGCTGGTATCCATCGTCATGCCAATAAAGGTACCACGTGCGTCCGGATCATTGTGCGGAGAACGCTCCCCCATCAGATACGGCAGAAAATACACATGATTGTCTCCCAGCTTCGTGATGGCTGCCTGTTCTTTTGCGTAATCGGAAGTTTCGAGGATTCCGTCCATCCACCACTTATTGCAGGAAGCCGCGCTGAGCATGCAGCCCATCAGGTGGTAATGTCCGTCTGCATGAGCAAAGGCGTGCAGGGCGTTGTGACTGTCTACTCCGAATTTTTCCGAAGAAATGAAAATGGTTCCGCTGGTTCCCAGGGAAATATTACATCTTCCATCTCCTACGGTTCCGGTTCCCACTGCTGCTGCCGCATTATCTCCGGCGCCGGCCGCCACTTTCACAATATGAGGAACTCCCAGTTCATCTGCAATGGCAGGAAGCACCGTTCCCACAGTTTCATAAGATTCATAGACCTTCGCCAGCTGTTCCTGCCGCACACCGCAGATCTCACACATCTCCTTCGACCAGCAGCGGTTCTTTACATCAAACAGAAGCATGCCGGATGCGTCTGACACATCGGTGCAGTGCACACCGGTCAGTCGGTACGCAATGTAATCCTTCGGAAGCATGATCTTTGCAATACGCGCAAAGTTCTCCGGCTCCTTGTTTCTGACCCATAAAAGCTTCGGTGCGGTAAATCCGGTAAAGGAAATGTTAGCCGTATATTCGGAAAGCTTTTCTTTGCCGATCACGTTATTCAGGTAATCGCATTCCTCCCAGGTCCGGCCATCATTCCAGAGAAGTGCCGGGCGGATCACTCTGTCTTCCTCATCCAGAATGACAAGTCCATGCATCTGCCCGCCAAAGCTGATGCCAGCCACCTGCTCTTTGTCACAGCCATTGAGCAGTTCCTTAAGCCCGTCCATGGTTCCGGCAAACCAGTCCTCCGGCTTCTGCTCTGACCAGCCCGGATGCGGAAAATAAATGGGATATTCCTTCGAGACGATCTTTTTGATCTGACCCGCCCCATCCATCAGAAGCAGCTTCACCGCCGATGTTCCAAGATCTATTCCGATATACAGCATGTCCGATCCTCCTTTTTCTGATATGCATGTCATGTTCTTCTTGTTTTCTCAATTCGTGCACGTGCACGTTTCTGATTCTTATCTTAGCGTTTTTGAGAACACTTTTCAATACTTTGACCAGTTTTTTTCTATTCTGTAATTTATTTTGTTAAAACCGCACAATTATCATCTGTTATTTCTTTGTTTCCGACCTGTTTTCTGTTTCTTTTTCCTATAGTCACCATTTCTTTTCACACCTTTTCGTGCACGTGCACGTCTCTTCCTGATTTGACTTTTTCTTCTATTTTGTGTATTGTTAAATGCAGAGAATATATTTCGCTACAGTTCACAGGTAGGAATTTTCTGAACTGAAAATTCCGTATGATACAGTGAACAGTAACTATATTTCTGCACGGAGGTTTTTCATGGCACGAATCAAAGATATCGCAGAACTGGCCGGTGTCTCCCGCGGAACCGTGGACCGGGTCTTAAATAACCGCAGCGGTGTCAGCCCGCAGACAGCCGAAAAGATAAAAGAAATCGCAAAAGCGCTGGACTACCGTCCCAACAAGGCCGGGCTGGCACTCGCCGCCCAAAAGAAAAAGAATAAGATCGGCATTGTCCTGTTCAGCAGGAACAACCCATTCTTTGACGAGGTCAGTGAGGGTGTGCAGGCAAAGGCCCGGGAACTGGCCGACTACGGTGTGACTACCCTGACCAGACGGGTCGAGTTTGATCTTGCTGCCCAGCTTGCTGCCATCGATGAACTTCTGGACGAAGGCATTCACGGACTGCTGCTTGCTCCTTACAATCATCCCGCAATTCAGGAAAAGATTGATGAGCTTGTTGACCGCGGGATTCCTGTTGTCACTGTCAACACGGATATCTTCGGTTCCAAACGCATGGCCTATGTCGGAAGTGATTACATCTGCGGCGGCCGGACTGCAGCCGGACTGCTTGCGCTCATGACGGAGGGCGAAACAGAGCTTGGCATCATCACCGGTTCCCGGAATGTGTTATGCCATTCCGAGCGGATCCGCGGACTGACCGAGACGCTGGAAGCCTCCTATCCCCGAATTCATATCGCGGAAATTCTGGAAAACCATGACGATGAATTTGAAAGCTATGCGCTGACCCGGCAGCTTCTCCGGCAAAATCCCCACATCGATGCCCTGTTCTTCGCTGCAGCCGGTGTATTTGGCGGGTGTAAGGCCGTTCAGGAATCCGGCCGCCATCCCAAAATTGTTACCTTCGATGAGGTCCCCACAACACTGGATATGCTGCGTGCCGGTGTCATATCCGCCACCATCAGCCAGCAGCCCCGCAAACAGGGTTCCCGATCCCTGGATCTCCTGTTTGAATATCTGACCTCCGGAGCACCTCCTGTCCAGGAAAAAAACTTTGTGGAGCATTCCATCAAAATCCGGGAAAATAGCTAAATTCCTCCCAGGCATTATTAGCACTCTGCATAAAAGAGTGCTAATTTCTGAAAAATATTGCCAATTTTATTTTTTGTGTGTTTGCTTTTTTGGTGCTTTTTAAAGGTTCACTTTTTTCCAAAAGTGCTATAATACAGTCAGTGCAAAAAGAAGAACTTCCTCATAAAGACAAGCTCTCCATCTACACGAATGAATTCAGATAATTAAGACCGGAAGGATTTCTTCCCCCGGCCATTCAAAGTAGGAGGCAGATTATTATGATGACGTTAGCAGCTGAAAAAAGAGATCCTGAGGTAAAGGCAAAAAAATTAAGAAGAGAAGGCTACAGCACCGGTGTTCTGTATGGCCGTGAAATGAAAGAAAATGTATCTCTGAAATATACAGAGAAGGATGCATTAAACTTCATTAAAAAAGCAAAAGAGGGTGCGCAGACCATGCTGGATATCTCCGGCGAAAAGGTCGATGCCCTGGTAAAGAATATTGATTATGATCCACTCAGCAAGAAGATTCTGGCTCTGGATTTCCAGGCACTGGTTGCAGGCGAGGTTGTTGCTGCAACTGTTCCGGTTACCTTTGTAAACGAGGAGGTTGTACAGGGTGTCTTCGAACCGGAGATCACTGAAATTCACTACAAAGCAGATCCGGCACATCTTCTGGACCCGATTGAAATTGATCTGGCAAAGCTCCCGCAGGGAACCAAGACCTTATATGTTAAGGACTTGAAACTGGAAGAAAAAGGTGTTACCGTAACCACCACCGCAGATTCCCAGCTGTTCCATATCGGCGAATACGCAAAAGCTGAAGAAGAAGATGACGACGCAGAAGAAACACCTGCAAAATAACAATTTAAGGGAATAGCACGAAAGGGTCCGAAGTTCCGGGGAGGGCCTACAGAATAAGCAGAAACATTGGAATTTGCTTTGTGAGCGACCATA
>NZ_QUIV01000010.1:70342-111914 GCF_003480315.1 Clostridium sp. AM33-3
TAAGCAGAAACATTGGAATTTGCTTTGTGAGCGACCATAGCGTCAGACCAGAGACCCTTGTTTGAGCACGCAGCGCGTGCGAGTTTGGGTCGCAGGTCTGACAATAGGCGGCGCAGTGAACAAAGCACAAAATTCCACCGTTTCTGCGTTTCTGTACGCGGTTTCCGGAACTTCGGACCTTTTAGTGGTTCCGTCTCAATATTTTTATTTCAGATTTCCTTTTGCGATATTCTCTTTCAGAATCTTGTCTGTTACTTCAAACAGCTTCTCCGAACCTTCCCGCGTACGGGATTGCCTTTCGTATACCTTCTCTGCAGTCACATCATGATTTCTCCAGTCTCCACCGTCATTGCTGTTGTTTAAAAGCAGGGGCTGCAGATTATCGAGTGCTCTCGCAAATTTTGCCTCCGGAGTCTTTCGTTCCTCGAATTCGTCAAAGATTGCAGTCAGATCAGCCTTCTGGTCTTCCGGAAGCATGGAATAAAGCCGCTCTTTTGCCGCTTCTTCCCGCGCTTTCTGGGTTTTTAACCCCTCCGCATCGTAGGCATAGGTATCTCCCGCGTCAATCTCCACCACATCATGAATCAGACACATAAGCATGACCCGCGCCACATCAATCTTCTCATTGGAATACTCCTGCAGCAGATATGCCATGATAGCCATATGCCAGGCATGCTCCGCGTCGTTCTCGTTGCGTCCGTGACCACTCAGGTGGGTCTGACGGAAAATGTTTTTTTCTTTATCGATCTCGAGGATAAAATCCAGCTGTTTCTGTAATCGTTCGTCCATATGATTTCCTCCGATTTTACCAGGCGCGCTACTCTTTGTCCTTCTGCCCGGCTGTTTTTGCTCACCATCATACCATACTTTCCCCGCTCTTTCAGCAGAATCTGATAGAAAAATTTCTTTTTTCTCCCAGAATCCATGTTATAATACAAGGAAGAAACACCATACAGCAAACACAGGAAATTCTATCTGAAAGGATGATCTTTTCATGAAAATACTGACCTTTGGAGAAATCATGCTCCGTTTAAAAACCCCGGAACACCTGCGGATCGTGCAGGCAAACGGGTTTGAAGCCAGCTATGGCGGCGCGGAATCCAACGTGGCTGTTTCCCTCTCCACCCTCGGGGATGATGCCGCTTTTCTGACCAAGCTGCCAGACAATCCGGTTGGCAATGCCGCATTTAACGAGCTGCGCCGCTACGGTGTAGATACCTCCCGTATCCTGCGGGGCGGCCCGCGCCTTGGCATTTATTACTTTGAAAAGGGAAATGATATCCGTCCAACAAGCGTTCTCTACGACCGGGCCGGAAGTGCCCTGGCAAAAGCTAGTGCAACTGAATTTGACTGGGAAGCCCTGCTCTCCGGCATCGATATTTTCTTCTTTTCCGGCGTTACTCCTGCTATCAGTCCGTCTGTGGAGCAGGCCGTTTCCAATGCGCTGAACTACTGTCACACCCATGGCATCACCGTTATCTGCGACTTAAATTACCGGGCTAAAATGTGGTCCCGTGAGAAAGCCCAGTCCGTCATGAAAGAACTGATGCAGTATGTCGATCTCTGCATTGCCAACGATGAGGACTTTGAGGCAGCCCTTGGCATACACGCCTTTGACGGCGACATGGCGCACGGCATCGACCAGATTGAAACGTATCGCCAGGGCATGCAGAATATCCAGGAACTCTACCCGAACTGCAGCGCCGTTGCCAGCGTCCTGCGCAACTTAAAAACTGCGGAGGATGGTGAATGGATGGGTATTTATTTAAAAGACGGGCACTTCTATGAAAGCCCCATCCACACCGTACACAGCCTGGAAGCCGTTGGAGCCGGAGATGCATTCGCCGGAGCATTGATCCACGGTCTTGTACATCAGTTTTCTCCGCAAAAGCTTATTGACTTTTCCATCACCGCCAGCGTCATGAAGCTGATGATCCAGCACGATTTCAATCTGGTAAGCGAAGAAGAAATTCTGCGGATTATGAAAACCGGTGAAACAAATGTAATCCGGTAACCTACGCTTCTACTCGGGTCAGTTCTCCGGTTGCGGAATCCATGATAAATCCGCTGATCCGCACATCATTCGGCATCAGCGGATGCTCTTTCAGTCTGCGAACCGTCTCATGCACTGAAGATTCCACGGACTCAAAGCCGCCAAGCCAGCGCTCCAAATCAATACCGCTGTGGCGCACAATATCAATGTGCTGCTGGTCAATGCCGCGCTCCACCAGCATGTCAAGCATCTCGCTTCCATCCATACCCTGCACGCCGCAGTCGGTATGGCCAATGACCATAACCTCTTCGACCCCCAGTTCCAGAATACCAACCAGAAGGCTTCGAACCACACTGCCGTAAGGATGCACAATCACACCGCCGGCATTCTTGATAATCTTTGCGTCTCCATTTTTAATGCCGAGAGCCGCCGGAAGAAGCTCTAACAGACGGGTATCCATACAGGTTAAAATCGCAAGTTTCTTATCCGGATATTTACTGGTCAGATACGGCTCATAGCCCTTGTTCTCTACAAATTTCCGATTGTACTCCATAATCTCATCTATCATGTGTTATCACTCACTTTCTGCGTGTCTCAAATTTTTTATCTGCTCCATCAATATACCAGATTTCTGTTCTATTGTCAGTAGATCAGTGTATTGTTTATGGAAACTTTATTTATTCCTTCTCCAACAGCTGGCGGCCTTATCCGCTGTGAGTTTTATAATTTGTATTTTTTACATTATAATGCCTTTTCGTAACACCAATAATCATGTTCGTGCAGAAAACACTCTCCAACTGTTTCATATTCAAAAACCTTATAGGATGCGAGCGCCTTTTTATTTTCTTTTGCAACCAGAATGTGCACACTCTTAAATCCCTGTCTCCGCAGCTCCTCCATGGCCCCGGCCATCAGCTTTCTGGCAATGCCCTGATTCTGATACGCTTCCCTTACGCCCAGTCTGGACAGCTCCCGTCCCGGCTGTAATTCCGGTGTCCAGCAGGTCAGGCTCTCCACCTTCGGATCCTGATCGATGGAAATGGCTCCGGCTATTTCGCCGGTTTCCTCATCCCGCAGACAGAACAGTGCATTGCGGGAAAGGTCAAACTCCACATCACTGCGGGCCGGGTAATCGGCTGTCCAGGCACAAAACGGGGTTCCCACCAGGGAACAGTAGAGCGCCAGAACCTCGTCTGCCTCGCTTTCCTTTACATGTTCAAACACAAACGCCATAAAATGCCTCCTTATGCAAACAGACAGTCCATTTTCTTCTGGACTGCCTGTACTTTTCTACTGCTGTTCACACACAGCTTACGCTTCTTTCTCTAACGGGAAATGACAAAACACCGTTCTGTCCCCAAACCTCCTGCATGGCGGCTGCTCTTTTCCACAAATTTCCTGTGCATAAGGGCATCTGGTGTGGAATTTACAGCCGGACGGCGGGTTTACCGGAGAAGGAATTTCGCCGGTCAGCAGTTCTTTTTCCCTGGTTCGCAGATGCGGGTCTGCCTTCGGAATGGCATTCATCAGAAAACGGGTATAGGGATGTAGCGGATGATCGTAGAGTTCTTTCGTCGCTCCCACCTCGCAGATGCTTCCCAGAAACATCACGCATACCCGGTCCGCAATGAATTTCACCACGCTTAAGTCATGGGAAATGGACAGGTACGTCAGCCTGTATTCTTCCTGTAAATCCTTTAACAGGTTTAACACCTGGGACTGAATGGAAACGTCCAGGGCTGACACCGGCTCATCACAGACGATCAGCTTCGGATTCAGCGCAATGGCCCGGGCAATGCCGATTCTCTGGCGTTGTCCGCCGGAAAACTGGTGCGGATACCGGTTGTAAAACTCCTCCGGAATACCAACCTCCTTCATCAGCTCCTTCACCCGCGCCTCCAGTTCTTTTTTATCTCTCAGACCATACGTGGTAAGAGGCTCCGCGATAATCTTTGCCACGCTCATGCGCGGATTTAAGGAAGCATACGGATCCTGGAAAATGATCTGGAGCTGTCTGCGGATTTTCGCAAATTCTGCCTCCTTCATGGCGGTGATGTCCTGGCCTTCAAATTCCACCTTGCCGGAGGTAGCATCCAGAAGACGGATCAGCACACGGCCCAGGGTGCTCTTGCCACAGCCGGACTCTCCTACCAGGGCCAGGGTCTCCCCTTCGTATATTTCCAGATTCACATCGGACACAGCATGTACCACCAGTGGATTTTTCTTCGTACCGCCGATGGGGAATTCCTTTACCAGATGCTCGGTGCAAAGGAGAACTTTGCGGTCACCGGCTGTCTGGGATTTCAGTTTCCGGCTATCTGCATTGCTTCCTGCTATCTGTGGCAGACTGTCAGCCATTTCTCTGTTTTTCTCATCTGCAGTCATCACCGGTCACCTCCTCTGCCTGAAGCTTCTCTGCTTTCTGTTCACGATTTCCCTCATTTTCACTTAAAAAGCACCGTACTCTATGCCCTTCTGCCGTCTCATAGAGCTCCGGCATCTCCGCAAAGCACCGCTCTGTGGCACATTCACACCGGGTACAGAAGCGGCAGCCCTTCGGCAGATGCAAGAGGTTCGGCACCACGCCCTCGATGGTATAGAGCCGTTCCGGCTGCTCATCCAGCTTCGGGATAGACCTTAACAGTCCTTTGGTATACGGGTGCGCGGTGTGGTCAAACAACTCAAAGGTCTCAGCCTGCTCCATCACCTTGCCCGCATACATGACATACACATAATCGCAGATTTCCGCCACCACACCCATATTGTGGGTGATCAGGATAATAGAAGTCCCCTGCTCCTCACAGAGCTTCTTCATCAGCTGAAGGATCTGCGCTTCAATGGTCACGTCCAGAGCCGTTGTCGGTTCATCCGCGATCATCACCTTCGGGCGGCACACCATAGCCATGCCGATCATAACTCTCTGGCGCAGACCGCCGGACAGCTGATGCGGATAGCTCTTATAACGCTTCTCCGGCTCCGGGATTCCAACCGCCCGGAAAATATCAAGCACTCTCTGCTTTGCTTCTTCTTTGGAAACCTTCTGGTGGAGCAGGATTGCCTCCTGCACCTGTTTTCCCACCGGATATACCGGATTTAAGGAGGTCATCGGTTCCTGGAAGATCATGGAGATTTCGTCTCCCCGCACCTTCGCCAGTTCCCGCGCAGAAAGATGGGTGATATCACGCCCGTCCAGCGTGATGCTGCCGCCGACAATCCTGCCAGGATGACGGAGCAGTCCCATCACAGACATGGCGGTCATGCTTTTGCCGCAGCCGCTCTCTCCTACAATGCCAATGATCTTACCGGCCGGAACCTCAATACTGACACCGTCTACCGCCGGAATTTCCCCCTTCGCGGTAAAGAAGTGGGATTTCAGATCACGGATATCCAATACGATCGAGTCACTCATGCTCATCTCTCCTCTCCTTTACTGCTCTTTCAAGTACGGATCCAGCACATCCCGGAGGCCATCCCCCAGGAAGTTGAATGCCATGACCACGATCATGATGGCCACACTCGGCGCGATGGAAAGCCAGGGTTCCGAGAACAGATATTTCTTGCCGCGAACCACCATCAGGCCCCAGCTGGCACTCGGCGGCTGCGCGCCGACACCCAGGAAGCTTAAGGATGCTTCCGATAAGATTGCTGACGGAATATTTAAGGTAAACAGCACGATCAGGGACGGGATGCAGTTCGGCAGAATGTGCCGGAACATGATGACCCATTTTTTCACACCAATGCTGCGGGCTGCCTCCACGTACTCTTTTTCCTTTAAAGAAAGGGTCTGGGAACGGACAATGCGGGCGGTTCCCGCCCAGTTTACCAGGCTTAACGCAATAAAAATATTGATCAGGCCGCCGCCCATGGTGTACATGACAACCATAGCCAGCAGCAGCGATGGGAATGCCAGCATCACATCCGCCAGGCGCATGATGATGAAATCCACCTTGCCGCCGTAAAAACCGGCATACATGCCAAGCACTGTACCAATGGCCATGGAGATCAGAGTCGGCACCAGACCGATGGTCAGGGAAATGCGCGCGCCAAAAATGATACGGCTGAGCACATCACGCCCCAGCTCGTCGGTTCCAAGCCAGTGAGCCGCACTTGGATGCTGCAGGCGGTCCGAAAGACTCTGCTGTAAGTGATCATAAGGTGCCACCAGAGGGGCAAAAACTGCAATGAGAATCATGAAAATAATCAGCAGTGCGGAAAAGGCCGCCAGCTTATTCTGGCGCACCAGTGTTTTTGCCTTGTCCAGCCAGGTGTCTGCATTGCCGATCTGAGCGCTGAAATCCGTCATATTCTTGTTTTCTTCCATCTTACGCGCCCTCCCTGATTCTCGGATCCAGTACATTGTAAAGCAGATCTGCCACCAGATTGCCCACAATGATCAGAATGGTAGTAAAAATAACCGTGCCCTGCAAAAGCGGCATATCTCTTGTCTCAATGGCGTTCACCGCCAGACGGCCAATACCCGGAACACCAAACACACTCTCAGTCAGTACCGCGCCGGACAGCATGCTGGATACCTGCAGTGCCATCATGGTGACAACCGGAAGCATGGCATTTTTCAGTGCGTGCTTCACAATAACACCGGATTCCAGCAGTCCCTTGGCCCGTGCCGTGCGGATAAAATCATTCTGCATAATCTCCACCAGGTTAGAACGGGTCATGCGGGCAATGCTTCCCGCAGAGTTCCAGCCCAGCACGATGGCCGGAAGAATCATGGCCCGAAAGGAATCAAAGCCGGAAACCGGAAACCATTTGAACTTAAACGCAAACAGATACTGCAGCACCAGCGCTGTCATGAATACCGGCATGGAAACACCGATCAGTGCGCCGCCCATAAACAGGCGGTCCAGCAGCTTATTCTGCCGCACTGCCGCAATGATGCCTGCCGCAATACCAATGATCCAGGTCACTACAGCCGCCAGCAGAGACAATTTCACCGTGTTCGGGAATGCCTCCAGAATAATCTTTGTCACATTCCGGTTCAGCCGGTAGGATGTTCCGAAATCCCCCCGAAGCGCATGGGCAATATACTGCAAAAACTGCACATACAATGGCTTGTCCAGCCCCATTTCCTTACTGATTTTCTCGATCACCGCCGGATTCACATGCTCTCCCATCATGGTGGTAACCGGATCACCCGGAACAATGCGCAGCATGATAAAGATCAGCAGCACCACGCCTACCAGAACCGGGATGGAGATCAAAATCCGTTTCAGTACTTTTCTTAACACACTTCATCCTCCTCTACATTACATAGGAAAAGAGAGTGCCGCGAAGACAGGCCCGGCAAACCACGATATGCCTGTGACTGCCAAAGCTCTGGGTGCAACACTCCCTTAGCATTTATGCGTTTACTCGCTCAAAGAAATATTGTAGAAAAGCTGATCGCTCAATCCGCTCCACAACGGTGCGAAGCCCTGTACCCGCTTGCTCACTGCAAACAGATGGAGTCTGGAGAACATCGGCACCCAGGCTGCGTCCTCGTGGATGAGCTTCTCTTCCAGCGCCTTGTACTCTGCAAGACGTTCATCCTCATTTACAATGGTACGCGCTTTTGCTACACGCTCCATCACCTCCGTATCCGGATAGTTAATGGAACGGATCCTTGTTTTCTCTTCATTGCCGAAGAAGATATAGATAAAGTTATCCGGATCGTTGTAATCTGCGGACCAGGTAGACATGAAGGAACCAAGCTCACCGGATTTTCTGGTTTCTAACCAGGTAGATTCATCGTAATTCTTGATTTCTGCGCGGATGCCAACCTCGGCAAGCTGATCGCTGACAATCTCCAGCGCCATGGTCATGGTATCGGATGCGGAACTGTCTGCCGCAATCTCCATATCAAAGCCATCTGCATAGCCGGCCTCGGCAAGCAGCGCCTTCGCAGCCTCCGGATCGTACTTGATTTCCTCCTGATCCGGATTAAAGCCGATAAGACCGTGTGGGAAGATTCCCTGCTCCACCTGGCCTCTGCCGCCGTAAAGGGCATCCAGAATAGCCTGGCGGTCAATCGACATCTGAACCGCCTTGCGGACTCTGACATCCTGGAACGGCTCCTTATTAAAGTTCATGGTAAAGTACACGATACCCACACGCGGGCCCTGTACGATCTGATCCGGATAAGTCTCGGTGAAGCGGTCTGCAGAATCTGCAGCATAATCCAGGTCGAGAATGTCAAGTTCTCCGCTTTCAAACATCATGGACTGGGTCTCGGTATCCGGAATGATCTTGATGACAACACCCGGAAGCCCGGAAGCTCCCTTCCAGTAATCCTCATTGCGTGTCAGAACCAGCTGGTTGTTGAAGCTCCAGGACGAAAACTCAAACGGGCCGGTACCAACCGTCACAGCCGGATCCATGCCGAACTGATCGCCCGCTGCCTCGGTGGCCTCGCTGTCGTAAATAGAAACACCCGGAGAAGAAATGCTTGCCAGGAAGCCTGCAAACGGCTCCTTTAAGGTAACCTTGATGGTGTAGTCATCTACCACCTCAACACCTTCCAGGGTATCCGTCTCGCCTGCCAGGAGTTCATCCGCGCCCTTGATCTGGTCAATAAACTCGGTATTCACGCCACCTTCTACGGTCAGCATGCGGTGGAAGGTGTACGCCACATCCTCTGCTGTAAAGTCATTGCCATTGTGGAACTTCACACCCTGTCTTAAATGGAAGGTATACTCCAGGCCGTCATCGGAAATATCCCAGCTTTCGGCCAGACTCGGGACAATCTTGGAATTGCCGTCCGTGCCCACCTCAACATCTACCAGACGATCAAAAATATTAAACGGCACCTCGTAGTCCTTGGAAGTTTTCTGCACATCCGCAGTCTGAATATCTGCGTTCAGAGCCGCAACCAGGTAACCGGTGGTATCCACATCCACACCCTTTACCTCGGCCGTGCTCTCGTTCTCAGCGCCTGCAGTATTATCTGTTGTATCGGAAGTTTTGCTGCCGCCGCAGCCGGTCAGCGCCAGACCTGCTGTCAGAGCAGCCGCCAGCATAAGACTGATCTTCTTTTTCATAATATCCTCCTTTACCTGGAACCATTTAAAACCCGAAAATGGTGCATTGCCCCGAAAGGATGCACCATTGCATTTGCATGTTCACTGAGTTTTAAAATGTCCGCTAATGAGGAAATCATACCACATTGAAAGGGGATTTTCAATATCATTTCGAGGGATGAGGCAGAGATTTCGAGAAGAGGAGGTAAAGGCCCTGAAAGGGGCGACCTGCATTTCTACTTCCACAAATCCAGAATCCTCTGCTCCTTCTCCATCCATTCTTCCATGGTATCCCCTTTGTTTCCTTTTTCATAACTATCTATCATTTTATATCATGTTTTTTACAGGGCAACAAGTAATTCCCGGTTGTCCCTTTTTTATGGTATAGAATTCCCCTGTATCTATTTTGATTTCGGTCGAAATGACCTTGATTATAAGATATGTACTACAAATAGATTTCGCCATTCAGGCAAAGCGGCCCATCGAGATATGAGCCAGACTTTTTTCGAAATTCACACACGAACCCAACCGCATGAAACGGTTTGTTTTGCTGCTAAATTCCAAATTCCTTAAGTAATTGTTTCTTCGGCTTTTTTGATCCGACGCACAGAATTCTGAAGCTGTTCTACAAATGGGTCTTCGTAATCAGCTTCGATTCCAGCCAGATCTGCCTTTACGAAATCAAGCAATGCTACCAGTTCTTCCAGTGTTTTTTTACTCATATACTTCCTCCATAATACAGAGGAATCCTATATATGTAGGTTATCACATTTTCCGTATGTCTGCAACAAAATATCGTACTGCCCCGCCCGGCCCGGGAATTATTCACAGCGGTAAGCAGGATTCATAAGAACGGCCAGAGAAAACCGTTTCTAAAGCGATTTTCTCTGGCCCTATCTTTATCTCATGATTTTATTACATTAAGGACTTATACAGCTCCTTGATCTCCTCTACGGAAGTATCTCTCGGGTTACCCGGACGGCATGCGTCTGCGTATGCGGACTCAGACAGGAAATCCAGATCCTCTTCTTTTACGATGGCCTTTAAGTCTGCCGGGATACCTACATCTGCTGACAGCTTCTTCACAGCGTCTACAGCAGCCTTGCGGTACTCTTCCTGGCTCATGGTTTCTACACCCTCAACGCCCATAGCCTTTGCGATGTATTTGTACTTGTCACCGGTGCACGGAGCGTTGTACTCCATAATGGTCGGAAGAAGGATTGCGTTTGCTACGCCGTGTGGAGTATCATAAACAGCGCCCAGGGAGTGTGCCATGGAATGAACAATACCAAGACCTACGTTGGAGAAGCCCATGCCTGCTACATACTGGCCCAGAGCCATTCCTTCTCTGCCCTCCGGGGTGTTTGCAACTGCGCCGCGTAAGGAGTTGGAAATGATCTCGATTGCTTTTAAGTGGAACATATCGGTCATCTCCCAGGCGCCCTTGGTAATATATCCCTCAATTGCATGGGTCAGGGCATCCATACCGGTGGAAGCGGTCAGGCCCTTCGGCATGCTGGACATCATATCCGGGTCGATGACTGCGACAACCGGAATATCGTGAGTGTCTACACATACAAATTTACGTTTTTTCTCAACATCGGTGATAACGTAGTTGATGGTAACCTCTGCTGCGGTACCTGCGGTGGTCGGAACTGCGATGATCGGTACGCACGGTTTCTTGGTCGGAGCTACGCCCTCAAGGCTTCTTACATCCTCAAACTCCGGGTTGTTGATGATGATGCCGATGGCTTTTGCGGTATCCATGGAAGAACCGCCGCCGATGGCGATGAGATAGTCAGATCCGGATGCCTTAAATGCTGCAACACCGGTCTGTACATTCTCGATGGTCGGGTTCGGTTTGATATTGGAGTAAATCTCATAAGCAAGACCAGCCTCATCCAGAACGTCGGTTACCTTCTTGGTTACACCAAATTTGATCAGATCCGGGTCGGAACATACGAAAGCTTTTGCGAAGCCTCTGACTTTTACTTCATTTGCAATCTCTTTGATAGCGCCTGCGCCATGATAAGAAGTTTCATTTAATACGATTCTGTTTGCCATGATAAAAATCCTCCTTGAGCCTATACTCATTTGATTTTCAATTTCTGTTTGCATCTCTTCTAAGCGGCACTCTGTAGCTCATTTCCGCTTCGTGCTGATATTATTTTAACAACTGCAACAAGAAAAAGAAAGTGACAAAGTATCACTTATGTCACTTTCTTCTTATATTTGTTGGTTTTTCACAATTTTTATTGTATATTTTTATCTATCTTTCAATTTCCCAGGAATTTCTCTGTTTCGCAGAATCGTCGGCTTTTTCACAAAAGCTCCAGCTCTGAAAATACTTTCTCCAGCTTCGGCGGCATTGCCTCCACCAGCTTGTCCGACATGCGGCGCGGAGTATCTTTCATCCCGCCAAGCACCCATTTTTCTGTCATATACACAGACCCGCGGCAATACATCTCCAGAAGAAACTCCATCTCTTCCTCCAACGGGCGGCTGGTCTTTCTGGCAATGAGATCTTTGTAAAACTGCAGAATCAGTTCAAAGTCGTGCTCCTTCACAGAGTTGTAATCATCCGACCGGAAAGCCTCGGTAAAAAATGCCTTCTCATTTAAAATAAACTCAAACTTCTGGGTCAGGCTCTCTCCTACTGTATTCCCCATGCCGATCTGCTCGAAGGACTGCAGCACCAGCTTGTCAAAATACCAGTTGATGAGATCGTATTTATCTTTGAAATTGCGGTAAAAGGTCTGGCGGGTCAGGCCGCTGCCCTCCACAATATCCTTCACCGTGATGCGGTCTACCGGGGTGGTCTTCATGCACTCCTTGATGGAGGCCGCCAGCTTGTATTTGGCACGGTCATGCTTTTCCTGTGTCGTCTTCTGTTCCATCATGCTGCTATCTTTCTCCTTACATTTCCTTACAATATTGTATCATTACCGCAGTCCCACAGCAAGCAGATTACCCGAATTTCGGTTACGGTTTCGTATACGTCCGGAAAACACATACCAAATCGCATTGACATCCTGCTTTTTCTTTTCCCGGTTGTAAGCCTCCGCGGCTTATGTTACAATATTTGGGAAATAAAAATGCACGAAGCAATAACCTATTCACAATAAGGAGTACATACATGTCCGCAAATGTAATTTTAAAAAAAGGCGAAGGCCGCACCTTGAAGGCCGGCGGTGCCTGGATCTATGATAACGAGATTGACAAAATTGAGGGAGAGTTCGAAAACGGTGATATGGTTTTCGTTTCTGACTTTGACGGCTATCCGATGGGCCAGGGCTTTATTAACACCCGCTCCAAAATCACCGTCCGTATGATGACCCGCAAAAAAGATACCGTGGTCGATGACACTTTCATTGAGATGCGTGTCCGTGACGCCTGGGAGTACCGCAAAACAACCGTAGACACTTCCAGCTGCCGCCTGATCTTCGGCGAGGCAGATTTCCTGCCGGGTATCGTCATCGACAAGTTTTCCGATGTTCTGGTAGTCGAATCCCTGGCTCTAGGCATTGACCGTTTCAAGCCGGTCATTCTGGACAAGCTGAAGAAAGTCCTGGCTGAGGATGGCATTTCCATCCGCGGCGTTTACGAGCGCAGTGACGCCAAGGTCCGCCTGCAGGAGGGCATGGAGCGCGTGAAAGGCTTCATCGGCGAACCGTTTGATACCAAGGTTGAAATCGTTGAAAATGGTGTCCGCTATATGGTAGATGTGCAGGATGGCCAGAAGACCGGCTTCTTCCTGGACCAGAAGTATAACCGCCTTGCTATTCAGAGACTCTGCAAGGGTAAGAAGGTTCTGGACTGCTTCACCCACACCGGCTCCTTCGCGCTGAATGCCGGAATTTCCGGAGCTGCTTCCGTTCTTGGTGTGGACGCGTCCGAGCTGGGCGTGGCTCAGGCCCGCGAGAACGCTGAATTAAACGGCCTGTCTGACCGTGTCACCTTCCAGTGCGCAGATGTCTTTGATCTGCTTCCGGAGCTGGAACAGAAGGGCGAAAAGTTTGATGTGGTTATTCTGGATCCGCCGGCCTTCACCAAATCCCGCAGTTCTATCAAAAACGCTGTCAAGGGCTACCGCGAGATCAACCTGCGCGGCATGAAGCTGGTAAAGGACGGCGGCTATCTCGCCACCTGCTCCTGCTCCCACTTCATGGACCCGGAGCTATTCACCAAGACCATCCGCGAGGCCGCTGCAAACGTACACAAACGCCTCCGCCAGGTAGAATACCGCACCCAGGCAGCCGATCATCCGATTCTCTGGACCGGCGGCGAGCAGGCATCGTATTATTTAAAATTCTACATTTTCCAGGTCGTGGATGAGAAATAACAATATAAATCATCATCCGTAAAGTTCGAAGTTCCGGGCACACCATACAAGAAACGCGGCACTGGCACGTTCTTGATATGCAATGCAGGAAAATTCCAATGTGCCGCTTATTCTGTATGGTGTGCCCGGAACTTCTGCTGTACTGACTATGCCAGGATAATAAATAACGCAGCCATTCTTATTTTCGTAGCAGAGCCAATACAGCAGGAAGTGAATGAGACCGCTTTCCGTGATTTTCAGCATATCAGGTGTTTGCATCTTGAGCACACACGTCCGAATGTGGCGGATGTTAATCCGACACAGGCGAACGCGTGTTAGAGAGAGCAAGCAAACAACGATATGTGAAAATAGAGGAAGGCGGTCTCTTTCACTTCCGGACCTTTATTTAGCTTTGTAACTCAAATTTTTACAGCAGAATATACTTGAGTACAAACAGCACCGCCAGCACATACATCAGCGGCGTGATATTCTTCTCCTTTGCCTTTTCGGTTACCAGGTTAATCACGACATAGGAGATGATTCCCATTGCGATTCCCTCAGAGATGCTGTACATAAACGGCATTGCGATCACTGCCACATAAGCCGGGATTGCCTCGGTATAATCCTCGAAGTTTACCTTAAGGATAGAGGTCAGCATCAAAAATCCTACCACGATCAGGGCCGGTGCCGTTGCAAAGGACGGGATAGCCAGGAAGATTGGGGACAGGAACAGGGACAGAGCGAACAGAATTGCTGCTACCACTGCGGTTAAACCGGTTCTTCCGCCCTCTGCCACGCCAGACGCACTCTCAACGAAAGTAGTAGTGGTGGAAGTACCAAGAACAGCGCCGACTGCGGTACCAACAGAGTCGGAAAGCAGCGCACCGCGGATACGCGGCAGATGCCCCTGCGCATCCAGCATGTTGGCCTTGGATGCCACGCCGATGAGGGTTCCCAGGGTATCAAACATATCTACGAACAGGAACGCGAACATGACTACCAGGAAATCCAGGGAAGCCACACGGCTGAAGTCCATCTTCATGAAGGTCGGTGCCAGGCTCGGAATGGAAATTCCGTTGGAGAAATCCGGAAGCAGGCTGTAGAATCCGGCCTCAGGATTGATCTGGTACAGTCCGGTCAGCTGGCATACAATACCAAGTGCCCAGGTGATCAGGATGCCCCAGAGAATGTTGCCCTTTACGCCTTTTACTAAAAGTACGCCGGTGATCAGAACACCGATGAGTGCCAGCAGCACGGTGATGCCTTCGCTGGAGAACATACCGTTTGCAACGGATGCCTTGAAGGAGTACATTCCAACCAGAGTCGCGCTGTCCACTACAATGTGGGCATTCTGCAGACCAATGAACGCGATAAACAGGCCGATACCTGCGGATACCGCATACTTTAAGTTCATCGGAATAGAGTTGAAGATCTGCTCACGCACGTTGGTCAGGGACAGAGCCAGGAAGATGATACCTTCCACAAATACGGCTGCCAGTGCCATCTCCCAGGTGTATCCCATGGAAAGAACAACCGTATAGGCAAAATAGGCATTCAGTCCCATGCCGGGTGCCAGTACGAACGGATAGTTGGAAAGTGCTGCCATAAGCAGAGTTGCGATCGCAGACGCAAGGGCGGTTGCCGTGAACACCGCGCCACTGTCCATGCCGGACGCGCTTAGGATGCTCGGGTTAACGGCCAGGATATAGGCCATGGTCATAAATGTGGTTATACCGGCCATTACTTCCGTCCTGACATCTGTGTGGTTCTCCTTGAGATGAAATAGCTTCTCCAAATTCATAAAATCCCTCCTTTTAATAAAAAGTTTTGCAACTTTAAAACGATAATTATATTCTATCACTTATTCTTATTATTTGCTATTCATTTTCGCAAAATTCTGATAAGCCATCAAACTTTTTCTAATAAAAAGAAGCTGTTTTCACTGCATACTATGCAATGAAAACAGCTTCCATGAATTCATGTTACCTATTCGCCGCAGCTTACTGGATTACCTTTGCCGGGCACTTTGCTGCGCACTTGCCGCAGTTGGTGCACTTCTCGTAATCGATGACTGCCACATTATTCTCCATATGAATAGCATCGAACTCACACTGCTTGGTGCACAGGGTACATCCGATACAGCCAGCGGTGCAGACTTTCTTGACAGCCGGTCCCTTGTCGTGGGAAGAGCACTGTACAAGATGCTCTGCCTTGTAAGGAACAAGCTCGATCAAGCCCTTCGGGCAGGTAGCTACGCACTTGCCGCAGGCTACGCACTTCTCTTTGTCAACGACTGCAACACCGTCTACTACATGGATTGCGTCAAACTGACATGCCTTCACGCAGGAGCCATAGCCCATACAGCCGTAAGCACAAGCCTTCTCGCCGGAACCCGGTGCTACGGTTACCATGGAACAATCGGTAATTCCATAGTAATTGTACTTTACGTTTGTCTTGTCGCAGGTACCTTTACATTTTACGAAAGCTACCTTCTTTTCGGAGCTGCCGCTCTCAACACCCATGATCGCAGCGATCTTGTCTGCTACCGGAGCGCCGCCGACCGGACATCCGTTAACCGGAGCGGTGCCTGCAGCGATTGCTGCAGCCAAACCGTCACATCCCGGGAAGCCACAACCGCCACAGTTGTTGCCCGGAAGTTCTGCACGCACCAGAATTTCTTTTTCGTCAACCTCAACCTTAAACTTCTCACTGGCAATTCCCAGCAGCACACCGATAATGATACCGATGGCGCCGATGACAACTGCCGCTAAAAGCAAACCTGTCATATTCTGTTACCTCCCATTAAATCAGTCCGGAGAAGCCCATGAAGGCAATCGCCATCAGACCAGAGGTAATCAGTACGATCGGAGAACCCTGGAAATTATATGGGATATCATTGTCTTCAATACTCTCACGAATGCTTGCCAGCAGTACGATTGCGACGGTAAAACCAACCGCAGTACCAAGTCCGTTTGCTACACTGAAAATGAAGTTATAACCCTTCTGTACGTTGGTCAGGGCAGAACCCAGAACTGCACAGTTGGTCGTAATCAGCGGAAGGAATACACCCAGCGCAGAATACAGGCTCGGCATGCTCTTCTTTAAGAACATCTCAACGAACTGTACCAGTGCTGCAATTACCAGAATGAAGGCAATCGTCTGTAAATACTCCAGGTGCAGCGGAACCAGCACCAGAGCGTATACAAGGTTCGTAGCAATACTTGCCAGCGTAATTACGAAGATAACGGCTGCACCCATACCAATGGAGGTGTCAACCTTCTTGGAAACACCAAGGAACGGACACAGGCCCTGGAACTGGCTCAGGATGATGTTGTTAACCAGAGCAGATCCGACAATAATTAAAATTAACTCTTTCATCTAACCTGTCCCTCCTATTCGTCTTTCTTTTCAGCCTCGGCTGCTGCCTTAGCTGCCTCTGCTGCCTGCTTCTTAGCCAGAGCTGCTGCAGCTGCCGCCTTCTTGGCCTCTTCTGCCTTCTTCAGCTCTTCTGCCTTTTTCTCTTCCAGGACAGAGTGGTTAGAGGAACATGCAGAACCGCTGCATGCTGCGCAGTTGCCGCCGCATGCCAGTGTGGACTGCGGTACGGAACCGTTGGTTGCACTCGGAGCTTTGAATTTGTTCTGCAGTGCGGTCAGGCAAGCCAGTACAAAGAATGCACCCGGTGCCAGGCCGATGATGGTTACGTGGAAGTCCTCCGGAATGATCTCCATGCCGAAGAAGGAACCACCGCCAATGAGCTCACGCACGATTGCGATGCAGGTTAAACCTACGGTGAAACCAAGGCCCATACCGATACCATCGAATGCGGACTCGATCGGGCCGTTCTTTGCTGCATATGCCTCTGCACGGCCCAGGATGATACAGTTAACAACGATCAGCGGGATGTAGATACCCAGTGCGCTGTACAGGCTCGGTACATATGCCTGTAAAAGCAGCTGAACGATGGTAACCAGGGATGCTACGATTACGATGTATGCCGGAATACGTACACGATCCGGAATAATCTTCCGCAGTGCGGAAATAATAAGGTTAGAGAAAACCAGAACCGCCGTGGTGGACAGTCCCATACCGATACCATTGATCGCGGTGGTGGTTACTGCCAGGGTCGGACACATACCAAGCATCAGGACGAAGGTCGGGTTTTCTTTAATAATACCGTTGTATAAACGTTCGATACATTTATTCATGACTTCCTACCTCCTACTGTGCCAGGCAGTTATCTACAAAATAAACTGCCGCATTCACCGCACCAGTGACTGCTTTTGAAGTGATGGTCGCACCACTGATTGCGTTGATCTGATCATCGGAAGATGCACCGTCTTTGGTAACGGAGAACACATCTGCCTTCTTGCCTGCAAACTGACCTTTCCACTCAGGCTTCTGAGCATTCATACCAAGACCAGCAGTCTCAGCCAGGGTCAGGAATTCGATACCATTTACAGTACCGTCAGACTGGATACCTACAGAAACGGTAACAGCACCGCCGTAACCGTCATTGGAAGTAGCGGTAACTACGTATCCTGCAACAGAACCGGAAGCATCGGTTGCCTCAACAGCCTCATCCACAGACACATTGCCATATCCGAGGGTTGCGATAGTCTCATTTGCTGCAGGAAGCTTGTCTGCAAGGTCTGCAGCCTCAAAACCAGCCGCATCTGGGAATACGGTACGGTAAGCAGCTTCTTTCGCTGCCTGGTTTGCTGCAGCGATCGGATCCTTCGTCATTTCATAAACGCCGCCCAGACATGCACCTGCCACAAGGGTAATGGCACACAGGATTACGGCATCCTTCATAAATCCACCTTTACTCATGCCTTTTTGCCCTCCTTTCCAAATGCCACCGGAAGGGTATAGCGCTCAATCAGCGGAACCATCAGGTTGCTGATGATGATTGCGTAGGAAACACCCTCTGCGGAACCACCGAACAGACGGAATGTTCCGGTCAGCACGCCAAGCAGAATACCAAATACGATCTGTCCCTTCGGGGTGATCGGGCTGGTTACATAGTCGGTTGCCATGAAGAATGCACCGAAGATCAGTCCGCCGCCGCAGATATGAGCCAGAACAAAGTTCAGATCCTGTCTGCCGAAGATGAATACGAATACTGCGACCGTTACGATGTAGGTTAACGGAATGCGCAGGGAAATGACTTTCTTAAATACCAGGTAAGCAGCGCCGATTAACAGGGCTACTACAGAAACCTCACCGATGGTTCCAGGGATCTTACCGATGAACATAGCCATAAGGTCTACGCCCAGATTGGACTCGCCGGCCTTCCATGCAGTCTTCATCACGTTCAGAGGAGTAGCGGTGGTTACGCCATCCAGAGTGAAGGAAGACATCTTGCCTGCGAAGGAGATCAGCAGGAAGCATCTTGCTGCCAGTGCCGGGTTCATGAAGTTCTGGCCAAGGCCGCCGTAGATCTGTTTTACGATCACGATCGCGAACACACCGCCCAGCATCGGGATCCATAACGGAATCTCAGACGGACAGTTTAATGCCAGGATCATACCGGTTACAACGGCACTGAAATCACTGATGGTTACGGTTCTCTTGGTTACTTTCTCAAATACGTACTCGCTGACTACACAGGCAAATACGGTAGCAATGATAACGAGCAGGGCATGCAGGCCGAACTGGAAGACACCGAAAGCGGTGGCCGGCAGCATGGCAATTGCCACGTCCATCATGATGCTGCGGGTTGTTTCCTCGCTCCGCACATGCGGGGATGAGGATACGTTAAATAATTTAGCCATGGTTTACTTTCCCCCCTGTGCTTTTTTTCTGCGGTTTGCTGCAACCGTTTTTCTCATTTCCTTGAAAGCCTGGGTCAGAGGACGTTTAGCCGGACATACGAAGGTACAGCTTCCGCACTCCATACACTCCATACCATTGAGTTTCTCAAAGGTATCGCAGTCGCCCTTTAATGCTGCTTTCATCATCATAACCGGAACAATGTGGCTCGGGCATGCGCTTACGCACTTACCGCAGCGGATACACGGAGTCTCCACGCTTGTTGCCACCTGGTCTTTGGTCATGCACAGGACGGAACCGTTGGTCTTGATGACCGGAACGTCTAAATCGAACATAGCAAAGCCCATCATAGGACCACCGGAAATAACCTTCTCCGGCTCGGACTTGAAGCCGCCTGCTGCCTCGATCAGTTCCTGGGTGTTGGTTCCGATCTTAATACGGAAGTTTCTCGGATCTGCGATCGCGTCACCGGTTACGGTGAATACACGCTCGATCAGAGGAGTGGTCTTGCATACTGCATCATAAATAGCGATCACAGTACCAATGTTGTCCACGATGCAGCCTGCGTCTGCTGGAAGCATGGAGGAATTTACAGATCTGCCGGTAACAGCGTAGATTAAGGAACGCTCACCACCCTGCGGATACTTGGTAAGCAGCTCACATACCTCGATACGCGGCTCATCTTTTACTAACTCTTTCAGCTTTTTGATTGCTTCCGGCTTGTTGTTCTCGATACCGATCACACCCTTAGCCTTGTCAAAGAGCTGCAGAACAACCTTCAGACCGCCGATGATCTTTTCCGGATCTTCCATCATGCAGCGATAGTCAGATGTCAGATACGGCTCACACTCTGCACCATTAATCAGAATGTATTCAATTGCATCTTCGTTCTTCGGAGAGAGCTTTACGTTGGTCGGGAAACCAGCGCCGCCCATACCTACGATACCAGCTGCTTTTACGATATCGCGGATCTCCTGTTTGGACAGAGTAGCCGGGTCACGGTCTGCACCCATGCCTTCTACTGCTTCATACTGTCCATCGTTTTCAACTACAACGGAATTTACCATGCCGCCGCTGGCAACACGTCTCGGCTCTACTGCTTTGACAGTACCGGATACGGAGCAGATTACGTTTGCAGAAATAAATCCGCCTGCTTCACCGATGATCTGACCAGCCAGGACTCTGTCGCCCTTCTTTACCAGCGGGTTCGCCGGTGCGCCGATTCCCTGTGACATCGGGAACACCAGATCTCCCTTCGGCATCAGGACCTGTACCGGCTTGTTCTCGGACAGTTCTTTGCCCTCGTAAGGGTGAACGCCGCCTTTAAATGTAGCCAATCCCATTTTCCTTTACCCTCTTTCTATACATTTTCAACTTGCTATCGACAAAATCTCTCGTTTTGCCATCACGGTCAGTATAGCATAATTCGCGATTCCAGACAATCAAAAATTACATATTGTATACAATGTAACTATCGGCTTTTCCTGAAAAACAGAGCAGATTCACAGTTTTTGACCAGAATTTTTGTTAATCCGTAAACAATGTTAGCAGAAGGAAACCGCCTCTTGTTTTTGTAAAAAAACATGTTGTATTCGACACATTTCCCGGATAGTTTGGAATCTGGTTTCTGCCGGAATTTCACTGGAATTTGTTCGTATTTTTCAGAATTTTGTTTTGTTAATTTTTAGTCGAGGAATATGTACTTTTTTTCGCTTATCAACATTTATAGTTTTTACTTATAAGTATTATCTGCAACACTTATAAGTATGAACCTATCCGGCCTACAGTCTTCCTCCTATGCCATACTTCTGTCTGCCTGCCTTTACTGATTCTTTTCATCCCGTAATTTTTTCTTTTCTGCAATAAAACCTTCGTTCTCTGCATTATCCATATGAACGGATGAAAAGATTCCTGTTCCGTAAAAGCAAACAACGCAAAACCAATCACAAATCAAACTATTTACGAAATCCTTTGATGCATTACACTCTATCACACCCGCTGCGTTTTCTTTTCCGGACATGGCCATTTTCAAAAAACCTTAAAAAAAGAACTACCGCATACCAAATTGGTATGCGGTAGTCTTCTTATTTCACTTTCTTTTCATATTCATTTGCTATTTCATTCCAGAGATCAGCATTTTTTATGCCGCAGTTGTCTGGTCGGAAAATAGGATCCTTTCCATCCTTAAATTGTTTTTCATAATCGTTCCAAACTTTTCTCACAATTGGGAACATAAAAATTACTGCAATTAACGTAACCCAACAAGATGCTCCAGTTCCAATATCCGCACACAACCATGCAAATTCTGTACTTGAAATACATCCAATAAAGATTGGAATCAAAAACCATATTTTGAACAAAATCTGTGCAGTCTTACTTTTTGAATATCCCTTGAACATATAAATCAAATCAGATTCAGAAATATTAAAGCAGCCTACTAATGTCGTAAATGAAAATAAGGCCAGCATAACCGCTATCATTGGATAACCGAAACCATGAATTACAGAATCCAGTGCTCCCTGTGTAAAACCAACACCAGCATTGACTCCGCTAATACCTTCATACAATACACTCCCCGCCGCATCTGTTACATTATATGTACCGGCAAGTAAAATCATTAAGGCTGTTGCGGTACAAACCAGTAATGTATCAACATATACGGATAAAGCCTGTGTCAAACCAACCTTTGCCGGGTGAGATACTCCCGCAATTGCTGCTGCTTGAGGTGTAGTTCCCATACCTGCTTCACTTGAATAGACACCTCTCTTGATACCATATGCAATTGCTGATCCCACCATACCACCAAAAATTGCATCTTTACCAAATGCACTTTTAAAAATAAGCGCAAATACTGCCGGAATTTTAGTGATATTAACGCCAAGTACAATTAAAGTAACTCCCAGGTACAGAAGGCACATGATCGGTACAATTTTTGATGTAAATCGAATAATACTTTTTAAGCCACCTGAAATGATAATTGCGGCTATAATTACCATGATAACTCCCACAATCCAGTGTGGAACACCAAAAGCATTATACATTGCATCAGCAATGGAGTTCGGCTGTGTTGTATGCAAAATGCCACAATTCAAAAGGCTGCAAAATGCAAATACGGTTCCAAACCATCCCAGGCCAAGTCCCTTTTTTACAAAAAATGAAGTACCACCCCGATACATTCCGTCAACCTTTTCTTTATACACCTGAGCTAACGTATTTTCTGCAAAAGATGTTGCCGCTCCCAGAATTGCCATAACCCACATCCAGAATACTGCACCAGGGCCACCTGCTGCAATTGCAGTTGCAACTCCGACGATGTTTCCCGTTCCAACTCTTGCCGCAACGGTCAAAGCAAATGCTTCAAATGATGTGGAGGATTCACTATCTGCACTCTTTTCAAAAACGCTATTCACCATTTGTTTTAAGTATCGAACTTGAAATCCCTTTAAGCCAACAGTATAGAGAAGTCCAACAAAAATGGAAATATAAATTAACGGGCTGCTCCACAAAACGGTGTCAAAAAAATTTAAAATGCTGGTAAGCACTTCCATACCAATCTCCCTTTCTCCTCTGTATTCAGTAAATTACACTTCTGGTTTCAATGCTTTATGAATCCGTTCCATACATTCTACAATCATACTTCTTGGACTGGCCATATTAATTCTTTCAAAGCCCTTTCCCTCATCCCCAAAAATATAACCTTCATCCAAGGCAACCTTCGCACTCTCGTGCATAAGCTTCTCCAGCTTTTTCTCATCATTGCAATATGCTCTGAAATCCAACCATATTAAATACGTTCCCTGTGTATCTGACATCGTAACTTCAGGCATATTTTTCTGAAGGAAATCATGTACATAAGCAATATTTTCATCAATATACTCTCGAACCTGATCAAGCCATTCTTCCCCGTGTGTATATGCAGCAATCATTGCAGAAATTCCCAGGGGTGCAGCCATCAAACCAAAGCAATCGTCTAACAGAAAATCAAATTTTGCTTTATATTCTTTATTCGGAATCACAATATTAGATATCTGCATTCCTGCCAAGTTAAATGTTTTACTTGGTGCAGTACATGCAATAATCTGATCTTTATAATCTGGTGCCACAGTTAAAAGTGGATGATGCTTCACGCCCTTTCTTGTCAAATCACAATGAATTTCATCAGAAATAATCCATTTATTGTATTTCTTACAAAGATCCACTAACTGTCTCAACTCATCTTCAGTCCATACGCGACCTACCGGATTATGTGGACTGCAAATAATAATTCCCTTATTTTGCGGATTTTTCAATTTCTCTTCAAGATCAATATAATCCATCCTATACGTATTTCCATCATGGATCAGCGGATTATTTACAACCCTTCTTCCTGCATTTTCAATTTTAATTGTAAATGGGTAATATACTGGCCGCTGAATGATGATCCCATCTCCCGGCTCTGTTAAAGCCCGAATCAGAAATGCAAGCGCAGGAACAACTCCAGGACTAAATGATAGTTCTTCTCTTTCTATTTTCCATCCATATTGTCTCATAAACCATCCTGATACAGCCTCATAGACATCTTGATTGTCATATGCTGTATAACCGTATATCTTTCTATCAATTCTTTGATGCAGTGCTTCTATAACAGGATCAGCACAAGGAAAATCCATATCTGCAACCCAAAAAGAAAGACTGTCTTTAGGTGCTCCTTCAGGCAAACAATCTCTTTTAAAGCTGTAGGTATTGCTTCTGTCAATAATTTCATCAAAATTATACTTCATTTTTCCTCTCCTTTTGTATTATTTAGATACTTAATAATCTTATGGTAAGATAATATCATCTTTTCTTGCATATGTAAACACCTTAAATAAACAAAATAAAACATGCACTTTTGTGCATGTTTTACATTTTGCTATCCTCTATATCTAATTTAAATGTTTGGTTCATCCTATCCAATATCCTGCATACTACTTCTATTTCTTTTTCTGAAAACTCTGCTAAATATTCAAATGTCCGTTCATAGCAATGTTGCTCAAATTTTTCTCTTGCCTCATACAAGCTCCATCCAGCAGACGTCAAATTTAAAAAAGTATTTCTCCTGTTTTTTTCATTTTTTATTTGTTCAATCAATCCTTTTGTCTGCAGTTTTTTCACCATCTGACTCGCTGCACTGCTGGTTTTGTTCAAATCTTGTGCTATATCTGAAACCGTCGTTCCTGGATGCTCTCCGATATATTTTATCAAATGAGCTTCAACCTGATATAAAATCACTTCCCCATATTTTCTCGATATAGAATCATATTCTTCCATTAAATCATATGCCCGATCGATTTGGTTCAACAATTCATCTAATAGTTTTGCCCGTTCCTTCTCCATTGACTTTTTTCATCCCTTCTTTATTCTTTTTATGGCATCGAAAACCCGTAGACTATTTACAGCCTACGGGTTAACTCTATTTAGAAAAAAGTCCCTTTTTCTTATGTTTTCCTTCTGTCGGCGCTTCTCCATGCATAACCGCATCGAAATTCCTCAGCGCTTCCTTCTGTGCCTCCGTCAGACGCTCCGGCACCTGAACAACCAGAGTCACATAGTGATCGCCGCGGAGATTGCGGTTACGTAAGGACGGTACACCCTTGCCCTTTAAGCGGACACGCGTATCGGTCTGGGTTCCTGCCTTGACCTCGTACTCGACCTCTCCGTCTACCGTCTTGATGCGGATCGGACCGCCCAGCGCTGCTGTTGCGAAGGAGATCGGTACGGTAGAGAAGATGTTGACATCCTGACGCTTGAATACCGGATGCTGGGATACAACTGCCTCAACCAGGAGATCACCTCTCTCGCCGCCGTTCACGCCAGGCTCACCACCGCCTGCGCAGCGTACACTCTGGCCATTATCGATACCAGCCGGAATGGTAACCTTAAATTTCTTCTTTCTGGTAATATAACCGCTTCCATAGCAGTCAGAGCATTTTTCTTTGATCACCTTGCCCTTGCCGCCGCAGTCCGGACAGGTCTGGACATTCTGCACCTGACCGAAGAAGGACTGCTGGGTGTAGATGATCTTACCCTTACCGCCGCACTTCTTACAGGTTTCCGGTGAAGTGCCTGGCTTTGCCCCGGTACCGTGACAGGTCGCACACTCTTCTTTGTAATTGATCTCAATTTCCTTTTCGCAGCCGAATACAGCCTCCTCAAAGGTAATGCGAATCGCGGTTCTCACATTGGCACCACGCATAGGGCCATTATACTGGCTGCCGCCGCGGCTTCTTCCGCCACCGAAGATATCTCCGAAGATATCTCCGAAGATGTCTCCCATGTCAGCTCCGTTGAAATCGAAACCGCCAAAGCCGCCGGCACCGCCGCCTGCGCCGCCCTCGAATGCAGCATGACCAAACTGGTCGTACTTTCTTCTCTTCTCCGGGTCACTTAACACGCTGTATGCCTCCGATGCTTCCTTGAACTTACGCTCGGCCTCGGCATCGCCCGGGTTAGCGTCCGGATGATATTTTTTTGCAAGGACACGATATGCTTTCTTTAATGCAGCCTCATCGGCGTTCTTCGGAACTCCCAGGACCTCGTAATAATCTCTCTTAGTCTCTGCCATGATGCTTTTTCCTTCCTCTTTCACTTAAGACGCATCCGCGCCCTTCTTTTTCTATACTGTCAATCAGCTTTTGGGGTTCAAAAATTTCCCTGTCTCCAGGCATACTTTCATGAACCATAATGTCTTTCAGACACCGAAATGGCTGTCGCCTCTTGCGAAAGTCCCGGAGCAAACGCTCCTGAGATTTTCGGAAAAAGCGCCAGCCTCTCCCGGCAATACTCCGGATTGGCGGAGAGACCTTGCGGTCTCCCCGTTGGTCCGTTATGCCTTACTATATGGATTATACCTCTTTGAAGTCACCGTCGATGACATCATCGTTATTTCCAGCGCCTGCGTTACCGCCTGCTGCGCCTGCCGCACCCTGTGCACCTGCTGCGCCCTGTGCGTTTGCGGCACCCTGAGCTGCCTCGTAAACCTTGCTGAACAATGCCTGTGCGCTGTTCATCAGTTTCTCCTTGCCAGCCTTGATGTCCTCAACCTGGGCATCGGTCATGTTGTCGATCGGAGCACGGTTGATAGCTTCCTTCAGGGCATTTAAGTCAGCCTCTACAGCAGCCTTGTCGTTTGCGTCGATCTTATCGCCAACCTCGCTTAATGCTTTCTCGGTCTGGAATACCATAGCATCTGCATCGTTTCTGGCATCAATTGCCTCTTTTCTCTTCTTATCCTGTGCTTCAAACTCAGCAGCCTCTTTCACTGCCTTATCGATATCAGCCTCAGACATGTTGGAGCCGGAGGTAATGGTGATATGCTGCTCTTTGCCGGTGCCAAGATCCTTAGCGGATACATTTACGATACCGTTTGCATCGATATCAAACGTAACCTCAATCTGCGGAACACCTCTTCTTGCCGGAAGGATACCGTCCAGGCGAAACTGGCCAAGGGTCTTGTTGTCACGTGCAAACTCACGCTCACCCTGTACAACGTGGATATCTACTGCCTCCTGGTTATCAGCTGCGGTAGAGAAGATCTGGCTCTTCTTGGTCGGAATGGTAGTGTTTCTCTCGATCAGTCTGGTAGCAATGCCTCCCATGGTCTCAATGGACAGTGACAGCGGAGTTACATCCAGAAGAAGGATATCACCTGCGCCGGCATCGCCAGCAAGCTTACCGCCCTGGATAGCAGCACCGATGGCTACGCACTCATCCGGGTTTAAGGACTTATTCGGCTCCTTGCCGGTCATCTGTTTTACTTTCTCCTGAGCTGCCAGCATACGGGTGGAACCGCCGACTAACAGAACCTTTCCAAGCTCAGCGGTGGTTACGCCGCCGTCTTTTAATGCGTTCTGTACCGGAACTGCTGTTCTCTCGATGAGGTCGTGGGTCAGCTCGTCGAATTTTGCTCTGGTCAGGTTCATATCCAGATGCTTCGGGCCCTCAGCGGTTGCAGTGATGAACGGCAGGTTGATGTTGGTGGTGGTTGCGGTAGAAAGCTCCTTCTTTGCCTTCTCTGCGGCCTCTTTCAGTCTCTGCATTGCCATCTTATCGCCGGACAGGTCTACGCCCTCAGCCTTCTTGAACTCGTCAACCAGCCACTGGGTAATGCGGTTATCGAAATCATCACCGCCTAAGTGAGTATCACCGTTGGTGGAAAGAACCTCGATTACGCCGTCACCAATCTCGATGAGGGATACATCGAAGGTACCGCCGCCTAAGTCGTATACCATAATCTTCTGCTCATTCTCGTTGTCCAGGCCGTATGCCAGCGCTGCCGCGGTCGGCTCGTTGATGATACGCTTTACATCCAGACCTGCGATCTTACCGGCATCCTTAGTTGCCTGACGCTGTGCATCGTTGAAGTATGCCGGAACAGTGATAACAGCCTCGCTTACGGTCTCACCCAGATAAGCCTCTGCATCTGCTTTTAACTTCTGCAGGATCATAGCGGAGATTTCCTGCGGAGTATAGCTTTTACCGTCGATGGTTACTTTATAGTCTGTACCCATATGTCTCTTAATGGAAGCAATGGTTCTGTCTGCGTTGGTAACTGCCTGACGCTTTGCCGGCTCACCTACCAGACGCTCACCGGTCTTGGTGAATGCTACGACAGACGGTGTGGTTCTGGAGCCTTCCTGGTTCGGGATAACTACCGGTTTACCACCCTCCATAACTGCTACACAGCTGTTTGTGGTTCCTAAATCAATACCAATAATCTTACTCATAATGTTTTCCTCCTGCTCTATTCAAACAATTTTTGATAATACGCTAAGTTTCGCAGCTGGTTTAGTTTGCAACCTGAACCATGCTGTGGCGTACCACGCTGCCGCGGTACTTGTAACCCTTCTGCAGTTCCATGGCGATCTCATTCTCGCCGTATTTCTCATCCTCCACATGCATCACTGCGTTGTGCAGGTTCGGGTCGAACTGCTTGCCTACTGCCTCGATCGATTCCACTCCGGCATCTTCCAGAGTTTTCACGAACTGCTTGTAGATCTTTTCAATGCCTTCGGCAAAGGAAGAACCCTTCTCATCCTCCGGCACGGCTGCCAGGCCTCTCTCGAAGTTATCTAACACCGGAAGGATCTTCTCGATGATATCCTTCGCTCCGATCTCGTACATGGCTGCCTTCTCTTTTTCCGTACGCTTGCGGAAATTATCAAACTCGGCCATCTGGCGTTTTAATCGATCCTGAAGTTCCTCAATCTGAGCATCTTTGGGATCTTTCTTTGCGTCCTTTGCTTCTTTTGCTTCGTTTTCCCTGGTTTCTGCCTCCTGGTTTTCGGTTCCTGCGGAGGTTTCGCCATTATCTGCTTCAGTGTGCTCAGTCTCAAGATTTTCGTTCTCGACCTCAGCGGCACTCTGCTTTACTTCTTTTTCTTTCTGACTCATGGTTTATCGCCTTTCTTTATCGGCGTCATCTCTGACACACTAACTCTCATTTTTATAGGTGGCATCCAGCTGCTTCATCAGATGCTTCAGCGTACTGAGTACTCTTTCGTAATCCATCCGCTTTGGTCCGATGATACCAATGGTACCGCGGATACCCTCTCCCAGCTCATAGTTGGCAGTGACCACGCTGCAGTCCTTCATGGTCTGAAGCGGTGTCTCGTCTCCAATGTAAACCTGGATTCCATTGCTGTCTTCCGACTCATTTACATCTGCAATGAGCTCCTGGAGCTTATCCTTCTGTTCCAGTGTACTGATTAGCTGGCTTGCTTTCTCACCGTCGCTCAGCTCCGGATATTTGAAAATATTGGTAGCACCGCTTGTGTAGATCTGAAGATCTTCCTCATCGGCCCGGATTGCTCCGGCTACTTCATTTAATACAAGATCCACAATCTGACTGTGAACGCCGGCCTGCTGTTTGAGCTTTGTGATAACATCCAGATTGATCTGCTCAATGGTGAGACCGTTAAGCGCGCTGTTTAAAAGGATGTTGAGGTTCAGGATATCTTCCTGGCTCACCGACTCCGGTACATTCACCATGGCATTCTTAATGAGGTTTCCCTCTACCACGATGACCACCAGGAGTTTGTTTTCCTCCATCCGGGACAGCTGGATGAATTTCAGCTTGTTCTGGTGATACTGCGGACCACTGATCATGGCAGCATAGTTGGTGTTGTTAGCCAGAAGCTGTGCCAGCTTCTTTAAGACCAGTTCCACACGGTCAACCCTTTTGATCATCAGGCTTTTGACCTCCGTGACTTCCTGTTCTTTTTCCTGCATAATCTGGTCTACATAGAAGCGGTAGCCTTTATCGGATGGGATCCGTCCCGCCGATGTATGGGGCTGCTGGATATATCCCATCTCCTCCAGATCCGACATTTCGTTTCGGATGGTTGCGGAACTCAGTTTTAAATCCGTATATTTGGAAATGGTTCTGGAACCCACCGGCTCACCTGTTTCCAGATAAGTCTTGATGATAGCTTTTAATATAGTAACTTTACGATCATCCAGTTCCATTCTGCCGCCTCCTTCTTCTTGTTAGCACTCATCATCAAGGAGTGCTAACATTCTGTGATTAATATACTTTACCCTATGTAGTTTGTCAAGAGGTTTGCCTGAAAAATCTGTGTTTTTTCTGTGACTTTTTGTATTTTCCAGGGCAGAAACAGACCTGCTTTTCGTTTTTTCCTTGACAAATCAAAAAAAATGTGTAAAATAAGGACTTATCGTTCATATGTTACAAATTTGTTACATATATTTAATTTGTGTGAATTGAATATTTCGTTTTTGTGGCACACAAACCTGTAACAGATTCTGGAAAAGAAAGGACTGATTTTATGTTAAAAACCAAAAGAATGTTTGTCACCTTACTGATCTCAGCCATGTTCCTGATCAGAGGTGCCTTTACTGCTCTGGCAGCAGCCCCGGATGGCTCCTTTGATGCATTCGAGGGCAATACCATTGTCGGCTGGGCGTGGGATTCCTCCATGCCGAACACCGGCGTTCCGGTCAGCGTAACCATTACCAATAAAGAAACCGGTGAGCAGGTTAAAAGCTATCACCAGACCGCAGTCACCTACCGTTCTGATCTGAAAGAAAACGGAATCGGCAATGGGAATCACGGTTTCCGCATCAGCATAAACTGGGACGCGCTGGCAGACGGCACTTATGTTGTAGAAGGCGCGGTAGACGGCAAAGCGCTTTCCAATCCGAAAACCTATGTAAAGGGAGAATCGGCCCAGACTGCTGCTGAAAGCACTTCTGCTGAGGAAAGCCACGAACATACCGGTTTAAAATCCCTCGGCTTCTTCCGCACCACCGGCTACTGTCCATGCAGACAGTGCTCCGAGGGCTGGGGCCGCCACACCAGCACCGGCACCATCGCAACCTCCGGACGTACCATTGCCGTGGACCCGCGCGTCATTCCTTACGGAAGCAAGGTCATGATCGGCGGTGTCATCTACACCGCAGAGGACCGCGGCGGCGGCGTCAAGGGCAACCACGTGGATATTTTCTTTGATACTCACGCACAGACCCGCCAGCATGGAAAGCAGACTCAGGAAGTGTTCCTGGTGCTGGGGTAAAATAACCATTTGATTCACTTTAATAGGGCCGTGTGAGTTGCCTTTCGGCAACTCACACGGCCCTTGTCATATACTTATATTGTTATTTACATCACCAGTCTTTTACAGATCCATCGAATGCCCGGTGCGCTGCATTGCTGCCGCGCTCTTTTGCCGGATACAGTTCTTCTGCATCGTCGGCAAGTTCAATTCCGATTCCCGGTGCTTCCGGAATCATCATACAGCCATTCTCAAAATGGAATGGTTCTTTCACCATCTTGTCTTCCGCTCCATTTAAGCAGAAGCCCGGGAGTTCCTGGATCCCAAGGTTCGGAATGGATGCGCAGATCTGCAGGCAGGCTGCCGTGGATACCGGTCCAAGCGGGTTATGCGGAATCACCAGTACATCGTGTGCTTCTGCAAGCGCACAGATCTTCTTGCTGGTGGTAATGCCGCCAACTGCGCAGACATCCGGACGGATATACTGGCATGCATGGCGTGCCATCAGCACTTCAAATTCGCGCAGATCGATGGCTCTCTCACCGGTTGCGATCGGAACCCCGATCTTGGATGCCACCTCTGCCATCGTATCCACATTGTCCGGCGGAACCGGATCTTCCAGGATCATCGGGCGGTATGGCTCTACTGCACGACCAAATGCGACAGCCTCTGGCAAAGTCATGCCGCGATGCACTTCCAAAACGAAATCAAAATCATTTCCGACTGCTTCCCGGCAGACACGGACTTTTTCTACTTCCCGCTCTATACGGCTGGCGAAGAACTCTCCCTTTCCATCCGCACTGCTCTTCGGTCCGTTGCAGAAAATCTTGGCAGCGGTGAAGCCCATCTGCTGTAGTTCCTGATACTGCTTTGCGAGTTCTTCCTTATCATCGGTTATATGCATGACGGAAGCGTAAACGCGCACCTTATCGCGGGTTTTTCCGCCCAATAATTCATAAACCGGAACGCCGAGTGCCTTTCCTTTAATGTCCCAAAGCGCAATGTCAATAGCGGAAATCGCACTCATAATGACAGAACCGCGGAAATACACGGATCGCAGAAAGTTCTGGTTAAAATCTTCAATACGGAACGGATCTTTTCCAATTAAGTAATCCGCAAACTTTTCAATGGCTGCTGCCGTTGCCTGCAGATATCCCCAGTTTCCGGCTTCTCCAAGACCGGTAATGCCGGCATCGGTGTAAACCTGTACGAAAAGATAATGTTTGGCAAAGCGCAGCTTTACGTCTGTAATCTTCATAGTTTCACTCCTTTAATGTTCTACATTCTTTCATTTTATCGGTTTATATGTTCCAAAAAGAAACGATCATGCAGTTCTAATGCTCGTTCCCATCCAGGTGTCCGGTTGGTTGTAAATCCGTGCATAGCTTCTGGAATCCTCTGCATGGTTACACAAACTCCCGCCTTTACCAATCGCATTCCAAAGTTTTCCGTATCATCTCTCAGGCTGTCTTCTCCTGCAGATAAAATCAAACAGTCTGGAAATGCAGCCAGGACCTGCTCCGTTGCAAAAGCAGGGGAACAGCATGGATCAGATGCATCTGCATCTCCCACATAAAAATCTGTATACAGTTTCTCCGTTTCCGCGCGTTTCACCCAGAATGGATCCTGTTTTAATTCCTCCGACAGCCTTTCTACCGGATTCGCGGTATTGTCTGTTGGGAAATACTCCATCAAGGCGCAACATGGATGAAATGCTTTCGTTTCCGCATTTTTCACCAGAGCCGATGCCACAAGATTGCCTCCGGCACTATGTCCGGCAAGCATGATTTTTTCCGGATCGATACACAGTTCTTCTGCATGTTCAAACACATACTGTATGATTCCATAGCTTTCTTCTGCAGCATAAGGGAACGGTTTTTCCGGTGCAAGACTATAATCAACATCCCATACCAGAGCATTCGTTGCTTCCATGACTGCACAGCAATATCTGCGCTCACGATCCGTGCGTCCTTTTAAAAATCCACCACCATGAAAGTTTAATAAAATTGGGGCCCGATCCGGCAAAGCTTCCGGCCGTTCTTCAAAGACATGCACACAATAACCGTTTTTTGTCTGAATCCAAAGTTCTGTTTCTTTTCCCGACAGTGCCGCTAACTCTTCCTGACTCACAGGACCAAAACGATCTCTGTGCCGCACAGTCTCTGCAATAGCAATTTTTTCTTCCTGTGTCATATCCACGTCACTCCCTTTCTTTTAAAATGCAGGGAATACTGTCATGGTATAAACGATATAGATAAATGGCAAAATCAATGTAATCAGTGCGCCGCTCTTAAAGATGGCCTTCAAATCATAACCGCCATCAGCCATGCACATCGGAACCGCCGGTGTCGCCATCGGAGTGAGGAATGCCGTCAGGGAACCTGCATTGACTAACAGAACCAGTCCTGTCGGATTTGCACCCAGTGCGGAACAGGTCAGCAGACAAATCGGAACAAATACCGCAGATACAGAACGGTTCAGCATAAACTGAGTCAGTGCAAACGGGATCAGGAAGAATAACGCACCGAGCACATAGTTATTGTGAGTACCACCAACGGCTGTTGCCAAAGCATTTCCAATCATATCGCCTGCTCCGGTGTTCGTCAGGGCGGTTCCAAGTGCCAGTGCACCTACAAACAGCATTAACATATCCCACGGGATATCACGCAGTGCAGATTTCTGATCTACCACACCAAATAAAACCATCAGAAGGCTTCCGGTCAATGCCACAGACCAGGTGGTAAGATGAAGCTGGCTGGAAAAGATCAGGCATAAAATGGTTCCAAAAAATACGGCAATTCCAATCTTATCTACAACCGGGCTGAGTTTCTGTGCCTGCTTTCCAGAATTGCGGTTTTCCAGTGCTTCAATCGGGACAATCGGAGCCTTTGGTGTAAATTTCGGTCCGATAAACAGTGCCCAAAGCGGAACAATGATCAAAATCGGCCAGGTGCCAATGGTAAAGTCAATCGCACGGATGCTCATACCGGTAAATCCATAGGTTTCCATAAATCCGGTAAACTGTCCGGCCTGCTGGATCGCAGTTGAAAGCGGCAGAATCCCGCAGCATGCCACACACACGACCATAACCGGGAACATATACTGGGAACGGCTATGGTTCGTATTGTCACAGAGTGCTGCCAGAAGCGGGCTTACGATCGCATAAACTACCATCGGGCTCGCAATAAAGTTTGTCAGAAGCACTGCCAGCAGAATATAACCAAAATATGCGGTCACAAAACTGCCTCTTGTGAGCTTCATGATTGCTCCGCACATACCGTCTACCAAAGATGTGCGCCGAAATCCTGCTGCCACAATAAACATGGTTGCCATCAAAAGCGTATTTACATTTGAAAAACCAGACAAAGCACCTGCCGCATCAATACAGCCGGTAAAATATAACGCTGTCAGAGAGATCATTGCCGTAAGCCACATTGGAATCTTGTTCAGCATGTAACTAACCAGCGTTGCCGCAAAGATTACCATGCAGATCATCATTTGAGTATTCATAGTTTCCCCTTCCATTATAACATCATTTTTCGAAACTCCATAAGCACTTGGCTGCCCGGGCACAGGCTTGTTGTCGTTGTGCTTATCCTAACAGAGGAAAACTCGTTTGTCGCTGCAAATATTCGCAGGTTTCCGTTACGCTTTTCTTTTCCTTTAACCTCATTTTCTTTTTATGCAGGCATATCTGACAATACGAAATCCAAATATTTTCCCTGTGCAATCTGTCGTTTTCTGCATTTTTTCTTTGTACGTTTTGCCAGTTCTTCATTTCCCGGGCTTGTACAAATTCCGAAACAATAATTGACTTTTCTGGTTTTATCAGGTATCCTAAAAGCAATTTAATCAGATTCCATGTTTCATTTCTGAATTTTATGATAGGGAAAATATTTGGATTTTTAAGGAGAGAAAAAATGGATCAGACCAACTATGAGCTGGATCTTCCCCGGGAAAATATCCATCTGCGCTGTTTTGCACACAACATTATGAATTACCGCTATCACTGGCATACAGACGAATATGAGCTGAGCATTGTTCTTCAGGGAAACCAGCAGTACTGCCGCGGCACCGATACGCACACGCTTCTCGAAGATGATCTGATTCTCACTGCCCCGGGCAATGGCCATGCGTCTACGCGCCAGCAGCCGGATACCCGGGCACTCGTTCTCCATTTTCCGGCAAATGCATTGAAGTTTCTGAACAAGAAGGGGTACATCTACCAGTTTCCATCCTGTCTTTCCAACGAAGGAAACCGTTACGAACCCAGATTTTGCCAGCTTCGTTTTTACGCAGCCCAGATTTGGAATGCCGTCGAGCAGGGTGGTGCTTATGCACAGTTAAGCGCAAAAGCCAATCTGGAACTGCTGCTGATCAGCCTTTTCACCAGGTTCGACCCGCAGCAGCTTAACCTCATCTCGGAAGATGACAAGCGTCGTTCTACCATGCGTCTTCTGCTGACTTATGTGGAAGAACATTATGCTGAAAAACTGGCACTGGAGGATCTGGCAGACTATGCCCAGTATAACCGCACTTACATTTCTACTTTATTTAAACAGATGGTGGGAATTAATTTTCATGAATATCTCACGCGTGTCCGATTCCAGCATGCACTAAATGACCTGACCTACACCAAAGATAATCTTACCGACATTGCATTAAGAAATGGATTTCCAGATTTAAAAACGCTGACGGCACGCTTCCGTTCCACGTTGCTTCGCACGCCTGCCGAATACCGCGCAGCCTTAAAGCCAGGAGATGTGCTTTATGAAAACCAGCGTCAGTTTCTGGATCCTGCAGACAGCGTGCTGCGGCAAAAATTAAAAGAATACACTAAAATCGGACTGTAATAAACAAACCCCAAAAGATGTAACGTTGCCGATCGCCAAATTTGAAATCTGGCTTTTCGCAATGATACATGTTCCGGGGTTTTCCGTTATAGGACTATTCCATTATTTTAACTGCTCTTTATAAATTGCAATCACATTCTTCATGGCTTCCTGTCCAGGAGCACCGATGGTGGTTCTCTTCTCGACACAGGTCTTCATGCTGATTGCTTCGTAAACATCTTCCTCAAATACCGGGCTGATCGCCTTGAATTCCTCTAACGTCATGTCATCCAGTGCAATGCCCTTATCGATGCAGAACAGCACCAGCTGGCCTACAATCCCGTGCGCATCGCGGAACGGAACACCGTGATTTACCAGATAGTCAGCAGCATCGGTCGCGTTAGTGAATCCGTTCTTTGCGCTTGCCTCCATGACTTCTTTATTAAATGTCATGGTGGAGATCATGCCGGTAAACAGAGCCAGGCAGCCTTTCACGGTATCGATGGCGTCAAAGGTCAGCTCCTTATCTTCCTGCATGTCCTTATCGTATGCTAACGGGATTCCCTTCATGGTGGTGAGGATCGATACCAGAGCTCCGTAGACACGTCCGGTCTTGCCGCGTACCAGCTCGGCGATATCCGGATTCTTCTTCTGCGGCATGATGCTGCTGCCGGTGCTGTAAGCGTCATCGATCTCTACAAAACGGTACTCGTTGCTGTTCCAGATGATGATTTCCTCAGAGAAACGGCTTAAATGCATGGCAATGGTGGACAGGGCAGATAACAGCTCGATGACGTAATCGCGGTCGGATACGGAATCCATGCTGTTTAAGGTCGGTCCGTCAAAGCCAAGCAGCTCTGCGGTATATGCGCGGTCAAGCGGATAGGTGGTGCCAGCCAGGGCGCCGGAGCCCAGCGGGCAATAGTTCATGCGCTTGCGGATGTCATGCAGGCGGCTTCTGTCGCGGGAGAACATCTCAAAATAAGCGCCCATATGATGAGCCAGGGTAACCGGCTGTGCCTTCTGCAGATGGGTAAAGCCCGGCATATAGGTGTCGATATTGGCTTCCATGATCTTTAACAGCTCTTCTAACAGGTTCTTGACCAGAACATCAATCTCATCGATCTCGTCGCGGCAATAAAGCTTCATATCCAGAGCAACCTGGTCATTTCTGCTGCGGCCTGTGTGAAGACGCTTGCCGGCATCGCCGATGCGCTCGATCAGGTTTGCCTCCACGAAGGAATGAATATCCTCGTGTTCTTTGGTAAATACCAGTTTTCCGGACTCAATATCAGCCAGAATGCTGTTCAGTCCGTCAATGATGGCTTTCCGGTCATTCTCAGAAACAATGCCCTGCTTGGCCAGCATCGTCACATGGGCAATGCTGCCCTGGATATCCTGATGATAAAACTTCTGATCAAAAGACAATGACTCGTTAAAATTGTGTACCAGCTGATTTTCCTCTTTTGTGAAGCGTCCGCCCCATAATTTCATAATGTTAGTCTCCTCTTCTTGTATTTCTATCATATTTTACAACACAGTGTGCTGCAGGTTACCTTTCATCCGTCTCGTCCCGGTAACGGCGGAAGAAATATCCGCCTGCCGCAATCAGAGCCAGACACATGGCACTGACCGCCGAAACAACAGCACCCGGGATCAGTCCGTTCGGCGTATATTTCATAGCCACTGTATGAGGTCCCGGTGTAAGCCTGATACTCACAAAGGAATCCAGAATTTTTTCCGTTTCCTGTTCTTTTCCGTCTACAAGAACCTTCCACCCTGTATCGTACGGGATAGTCGTAAACAGCCAGCCCTCCTGATCGCAGGAAATACTTCCCTCCAGGGATGTGTCGGTCCAGCTCGTCAGCTTCCATGGATGCGCGGATAATTTCGCAGCTACAGAGCCGAGGCCATTCTCTGAGAAACGGTACACATCTGCCCACATTTCTTCGTTGCTGTCCTCTGCCGTCAGTGTCACCATCTCTCCGGCCGCACAGTAACCAAGCTCCAGCAGGTATCCCCGGTCCACGTTGGTAAAGGTCTTTGTTCCCTTCCAGGTTGTAGCTGTGACTTTTTCAATCTTTTTATTTCCAACATAGGCATAATACTCACCCCCGGTTTTCGGGGTAAAGGTCAGATCACTGCCTTCTGTTCCGGTGTCCATGACCAGCTCCAGCACCTGCTCTGCCCCAAGGGCATCGGACAGGCTGTTCTGCACATCGGCCGGATTGCCGGTCTCCAGATTCCAGCGGGATTCAAAATCAGAATCCACATAAAAGCCCACAGGCAGGGTGTAATTGTTCTGGTACAGCCAGATGCCGTCCTGTTCTCCCACTGCAGTCCGCAGCGTGGTATCCTCCGGCTTTTCCGAATAAATACCATACTTCACAGAAAACAGGGCATCGATGAGCGGTGTACCGCCTGTGATGCTGTAGGCGTTGGTAGAGCTTTCACAGCCCAGCTTTTTAAAGAGCGCCGACAAATCGGCATTGGCCGTGGAAGAAAACAGGGAAACTGACGGAAAATGCATCCACGCTCCGTCATTTTTTGTTTTTCTGGATACCTTTTCCATACGAAAGAAGCTGTCGTTCGGCTGAACGGAATCCACAAGCTGTTCCACTGCCTCATTATCCTCGGTATAAGCAGTACGGCTGGTCGTTGGCACGCTGGTCACCGCAGTATTAACCGCAGCCTCAATCGAAACGACCGCCAACGCATAAAACAATGCCGGAAAATAATAGCGTTCTCCCTTCTGATAAAGGGCAATCGCTCCCAGATACAGTGCCAAAAACAGAATTGCCACATAATACACAATAAAATGGAAATGATCTTCCGTTACCAGCTTCTGTGCCAGCAGCACAAAGACCACCGCTCCGGCAAATGCCGCAGTCACATGCTTCCATGGCGTTTCCCGCAGATTCATGTAGGCCCGGTAGCAGACAAACAGCACCAGAAAAATATAGATGTAGGACTGTCTGCAGGGCAGGCTGTTCGGATAATGAAAGCCATGCCAGATAAAGTTGAGTATATTGAAGGAAAAGCTTGCAAAAAAGAATAACAGCATCACACAGTAAACCGCTTTTTCCTTCGCTGGAATCCGTTTGCACAGCAAATACAGGATAAAGAACATCAGTACAGCCACGCCACAGTACACATTCGGCCAGTGATCCAGGCCTATTTCCGTCTCAACGTTGCCGATGTGACGGGCAATCATGTCAAAAATCGGGAAATACTGGGAAAAGGTCTTCGGAAAACTCACATCGCCCGATGCCGTCATCTGCAGGGCAAAAATTTCCGGAAGCAGCACCACCGCTGCCAGGCCTCCCGCCAGCAAAGAATACACGGCAAACTGAAAGCCGCGGCCAATGAATTTCTCCCAGTGCATCTCCTCATCCAGCACCAGCAGGGCTATGAAATACAGCACCATAAAAATGCAGGTCATGATGGAGATATAATAATTGGAAAGGATCGACAATCCAAGGGTAATGCAGTACAGCATTCCCTTTCCGTCTTTTACCAAGTGCTCCAGTCCCAGCACGATAAGTGGGAACAGGATGATGCAGTCCAGCCACATGATGTTCCAGCTGTAGGCTGCCATATAACCGGATAAAGCATAAAAAATACCGAAAAAGGCAACGCCGAAATCACGGGTACGGCAGTGCTTTCTCAAATAGTACGCCATGGTCAGGCCGCTAAGACCAATTTTGAATACGATCTGACAGGTCATAAACTCAATGACCAGTCCTTTCGGACACAAAATCAGAAGCCAGTTAAATGGGCTTGCCAGGTAATAGGCATATAAAGCTGAAAAGTTCACGCCCATACCAACATCCCAGCTGTACAACAGACTGCCTCCGTGGGTCAGCTTATACTGGAACTCCGAAAAGAACGGTGCATACTGATGGTACATATCCGTGCGCAGAAAGGTTTCCTCTCCAAACGGGAAAATGCCCCGCTGCACAAAGATGATCAGCATGATAACCATCGGAATGACGAATGCTGCGATCAGGGCATCCGCGGAGTGAAGCAGGCCTTCATCCTCCTGCCTGCACAGACGCTTTTTTGCGCGTTTTTCCGACCGGGAAGCATAATGCGTTTTTATTTTCCGCATCCTTGCCGGTTCCGATGTTTCCGTCTCCGGTTCTGAGTTCTGCGGTTCTCGTCTTTGCAGCTCCGGTTCTGGTCCCTGTGGCTCTCGTCTTTGTAAATCCGGCTCCTCCGGTTCTGGTCCTTTCGACTCTCGCCTTTGCAGCTCCGGCTCCTGCTGCTGACCAGCCTCTTTTTCCCGCTGTGCCTCCACTCTCGCCACCGCTGTTTCCATTTCTTCCAGCAAATCCGCTACACTTCCGCTATTCTTCGGAAATGTGCCTCTTTCTTCTTCCATCATAAGCAGATCCTCTAGTTCTCTCGTAATACAGGCGACTTTCCCGCTTTGCATGCTGCAGCTCAACATTTTCTCCTTACTTACGATTCTTTTTTTCTAAAAATAAACCATTTGCTGAAGATGTAGTTCAGCACCAGAGAAATTGCCGACACTACAATCTTACAGATGAAATCCTGTCTGATTCCCAATCCGTCTACCATAACAATCATAGCCACCATGGTAAACGCACCCGTAGCGGCCCGGCAGGCTACAAAAGGCACAAACTCCGCCCATACCTTCTTCGGATGCAGATCAAAGCTGGCAAACACAAACAGCTTATTTGTCACAAAGGCAAACAATACTGCCGCCGCCCAAGATCCCGCTGTTGCTGCCCTGTAGTCAATCCCGAGACGACGCATATACCAATAGCTGATCCAGTCCACCAGCGTTGTCAGTACGCCAAAAATCAGGTAGGAAATCGTCTCCCGATTTACGAGTTTCTTCCATATTTTATCTATCATCATGTTCTCCATTTTCCGCTGCTGCGATGCCTTTTCCGACCGGCATTCCAACGGCAGTTACATATGCCCCATTATAGGGCACGAAGCCGGAATTGTAAAGCAGTCCCCGTATCGTCAAAAAAATTTTATAAGTTTTTTTAATAAAAGACTTGCTATTTATTTGTTTTGCGTATATTCTATTACCAGAAGCTGTCTGCATCCGCAGGCAGTCCCCACAACCAAAACTCTACAGTAAAAAATTTATCCACAGCGAGGTATGAAGATGAAACCTGTTAAAGAAGGAAAGGTACGCGAAATCTATGACAACGGTGACAGCCTGATCATGGTGGCCACTGACCGCATCAGCTGCTTTGATGTGATTCTCCACAACACAGTAACCAATAAAGGCAAAGTTCTGACCCAGATGTCCAAATTCTGGTTCAATCTCACCCAGGACATCCTGCCGAACCATATGATCACCACCGACGTAAAGGAAATGCCGGAATACTTCCAATCCCCGGAATTTGATGGCAAGACCATGATGTGCCGGAAGCTGACCATGCTTCCTCTCGAGTGCATCGTCCGCGGCTACATCACCGGAAGCGGCTGGGCAAGCTACAAGGAAAACGGTACCGCAAACGGTGTCAAACTGCCGGAGGGCTTACAGAAATCCCAGAAACTGCCGGAGCCTATCTATACTCCTTCCACAAAAGCAGAGATCGGTGACCACGACGAAAACATCACCTACGAACAGAGCATTGATCACCTGGAGAAATACTTCCCGGGCAAGGGTGCAGAGTACGCTGCAAAGCTTCGCGACTGCACCATCGCTCTTTACAAAAAGTGCGCAGACTATGCTTACAGTCATGGAATCATCATTGCTGATACCAAATTTGAGTTCGGCCTCGATGAGAACGGCAACATCGTTATCGGTGATGAGATGCTTACCCCGGACAGCTCCCGTTTCTGGCCGGTAGAAGGCTACGAAGTTGGTCACAGCCAGCCATCCTTCGACAAGCAGTTCGCACGCGACTGGCTCACATCCCATCCGGGCAACGACTGGACTCTTCCGAAGGACGTTGTTCAGAAAACCATCGATAAATATCTTCAGAGCTATGAAATGCTCACCGGAGAAAAGCTGAAATAAAAATATTGAGACGGAACCACTAAAAGGTCCGAAGTTCTGGAAACCGCGTACAGAAACGCAGAAACGGTGGAATTTTGCGCTTTGTTCACTGCGCCGC
>NZ_QUIV01000011.1 GCF_003480315.1 Clostridium sp. AM33-3
CAATAGGCGGCGCAGTGAACAAAGCGCAAAATTCCACCGTTTCTGCGTTTCTGTACGCGCTTTCCGGAACTTCGGACCTTTTAGTGGTTCCGTCTCAATATTTTTATTTCCTGACGGAATCAAATTCTCTGCAGATTTCCTCGGATGGTGCCTTGGTTGCCAGAGATACGATCACGATGGCCAGTGCGGATACAAGGAATGCCGGAAGCAGTTCATAAATATTCCAGGTGCCTCCCATCGGGCGTACCAGGTATTTCCATACGAATACCATCACGCCGCCTGTTACCATTCCGGCCAGGGCACCCTGCAGGTTAGTGCGCTTCCAGAACAGGGCGAAGAGTACCAGCGGGCCGAATGCGGCACCGAAGCCTGCCCATGCGAAGGATACGATGTAGAATACGGAGCTGTCCGGGTTCCAGGCCAGGAATACACCGACAATGGCAATACCGACTACGGTCAGGCGGGCTGCCATCATGGAAGCTGCCGTGCTCATTTTAATCTTTAAGAAATCCTGGAGCAGATTCTGGGAGACACCGGATGCTGCGGTTAACAGCTGGGAGTCTGCGGTGGACATGGTGCACGCCAGGATACCGGCCAGAACCACGCCCGCAACCAGGGAAAGCAGGAAGTTGTGCTGTCCCAGCAGATGCGCGAACTGGATGATGACGGTCTCAGACTCAGAGCTCTGGGTAAAGAGCGGGATTGCGCCCGCCACGGAAGCAGCATAACCGATGATGCCGATTAAGATAGCCACGCACATGGAAATTAGTACCCATACGGTTGCGATCCGGCGAGAAAGGGTCAGCTTTTTCTCATCCTCAATTGCCATGAAGCGGAGCAGGATATGCGGCATACCGAAATAGCCAAGTCCCCATGCCACGGTAGATATGATGGTCAGCAGACTGTATGGAGCTGCGTTTCCGCTTGCACGGTCATGAATGTGGTTCATGGAAAGGTAACCGGCCAGGGAGGTTGCATTGTTTACGACCTCGTCCCAGCCACCGGCCATGTGGATACCGTAAAATACAATGATGATCAGAGAGATGGTCATAACAACACTCTGGATGAGGTCAGTGGTAGACACTGCCATAAAGCCTCCCATGACAGTATATCCTACAATAACAATGGCGCCTACGATCATGGCAACGTGATAATCTGCTCCGAACAGGCTGGAGAACAGGGTTCCGATAGCCTTAAAGCCGGAGGCGGTGTACGGAATAAAGAAAATCAGGATGATGATCGCGGAGATGCACATCAGGATATTCTTCTGATCGTGAAAACGTCTGGAGAAGAAATCCGGGATGGTGATGGCATTGCAGACTACAGAATAGCGGCGAAGTCTCTGTGCTACGATCAGCCAGTTTAAATAAGTGCCAATGCCAAGGCCGATGGCAGTCCAGCCTGCGTCCGCGATGCCGGAAAGATAAGCCACACCCGGAAGTCCCATAAGGAGCCAGCTGCTCATGTCGGATGCCTCCGCGCTCATGGCGGTTACAAGCGGTCCGAGCTTCCGGCCGCCTAAGTAGAAATCGTCAGCGGAATCGCCGCTGCCCTGTTTGCTGAAATAGAATCCCACGTATACCATTGCCGCAAGATAAATGACAATGGCTGCCAGGATTCCAATCTGTCCTGATAGCATAAATTTTCCTCCTCATTCCCTTTGTCGGCATAAATAAAGAACCGACGTAACTGTTCAGTACCTTCACAGTCACGAGCAAAAATCCATGAAAAATTGCCTGCGGCAATGGGATTTTTGCCTGCCCGCCTATGTTTTCTTACGGTCAGCGCAGTAAATGCGCAGACCTACTGAACGGTTACGAACCGACAGCATGATGTGCTCAATTATAGCATGAACTAAAATAGACCACAATACAGAATGAAGTATAGAATGAATACTGTACGATTAGTGAAATATAAGCGAAAAACACTAGATTTTATAAGAAAAACAGAGTAGACGATATAATAAAAGAAAGTCAATACAAAAATTAAAATTTTTCATTTTTACAGCTTCCGGCCGGTCAGGGCTGGAAGCTGCTTAAGAATCCGGGCATGACTTTCCCGGCATATTCCACCAGGGAATACTCTCCCGAGCAGAGGCACCAGTCATAGAGAAGCGCCCGCTCGCACAGGGCATAGAGCTTTACCATCTCGTTCACATTCGAGCGGGTACTGAGCTGTCCGTCTGCCTGCCCCTTTGCAATGATCTTCCGCAGAAGCTTGTAATAAATACGGTTATGGTCCAGCAGATGCTTCTCACCATTGGTGGTAAGCTGGGTGGAATAAAGTCTTGCCAGAAGATCCAGGGAGATGCTGTTTTCGATCATACGAAACAGTTCCTGGTTTAAGAAGAGAAGCTGGTCCATGGCGCTCATGGCCGGTGTCAGCTCCAGGGTAAGCGCTTCATATTTTTCATCAAACAGGGAGCTTAAGGTGGAAAGAAGCGCGTCCTTGCCGTCAAAATAGTGGTAAAAGGACCCCTTGGAGGTGCCGGACAGGTCAATGATCTCTTCCACGGTGGTATCCTCATAGCCCTGCTCATAGAAGAGCTTCCATGCGGCATTTACAATTTTTCCGCGTGTGTTTCGTGCGTTTTTCTTTGCCATAATATCCTCCTGCTTTTTTCTGTTCTGCTGTTTTGGCGCTTCCCGGGCAGCCGCGTTATTTCCGCCATTTTCGGCTCTTGATCCGCCAGATACACAGCAGCATGCGGATGAAGCAGTCTGCGGCAATGGCCAGCCATACGCCTGTCACGCCCAGTGCCAGGGGGTGGATTGCCAGCCATACCAGGCCGATCCGCAGTCCCCACATACCGATGATGCTCACCAGAAGGGAGAAACGCACATCGCCGGAGCCGCGGCTGATGCCGCCAGCGATGACGGTAAAGCTGAAGAAGATTTCCGTGGCTGCCGCAATAAACAGCGTTTTGCTGCCCAGGGCAATGACCTCAGGCTCCCGGCTGAACAGGCTGATGATTGGCCCTGAAAAAATGGCAACCGGCACGCAGGCCGCGATAATAACGGCAGAACCGATCCAGCAGATGCGGAAGGCGAACCGGTCCGCCAGATCCCTGCGTCCGGCACCAAGAGCCTGGCCCACCAGCGCGGTAGCTGTGTAGGCGAAGCCGTAGGCAGGCAGATAAAGCAGTCCCTCGGTCTGATTGGTCAGATAGTGCGCTGCCAGGGAAATGGTTCCAAGACCGGAGATCATGGCGGTTAAGGCTACCTGTCCGGAGGTCAGGGTCAGACGTTCCAGAAGAACCGGAATGCTGATATGCCAGAGCTGACCGAGTACCTGCCGTTCCACGTGGTAATCTGTATGGAACGGATTCAGCCGGATCGGTGTTTTGGCAGTTGTCAGGAACACCAGCAGAATGACCAGCAGAAGCATCTGGGAGAGCATGGTGGAGCAGGCCGCTCCTGCCACACCAAGGCCGGCGCCCCAGATGGAAATGGTGTGGGAGCCGATGGTCAGGCTTCGTGCCGGATAGATCAGGAAAAAGTTTCCGACAATGTTGGCTGCATTAGAGGTCAGATTGGCAGCCAGCGGGATCCGCGTGTTTCCGGCAGAACGGAAAATTGCGGAGAGTACTACCGAGAGTGTCTGGGCCGTGAGGCCGTAGCCGATGATCTGCATGTAGCGCTGTGCCTGGGGAATGACCTCCGGAGCAGCACCAAGCCAGATGGGGAGCGGATGGCAGATGAGCTCCACGCCAAGAGCCAGCAAAAGACCAAGCACGGCTGCGCACACAAGTCCCTGGGCCGTGATCCGGCGGGAACGAGCATCATCGCCGGAGCCCACCGCATGGGAGATCAGATAGGAAAAGCCCACGCTTAAGGATGTGATAAAGCCATTGATGAGCCAGATGCTGGAAATGTTGACAGCCACTGCGGCAGTGGCAGAAGCACCGATGGAGCCTACCATGGCGGTGTCTGCCAGAGAAGCCATACAGATCAGAAACTGCTCCAGGATCGCGGGCCAGGCCAGCTTCAGGATGGTACGGTTTAAGTGGCTCTGTGCCTGATCGGAGAGAATATCCGGCACCTGTTTATTCATGATCCGGTACCTGGAAGCCGTTTTCTTTTAATACCCAGGATGCAACGGCACGGTTGGTATCCAGCCAGGCACCGTGGGATTTCATGTAGCCGATCAGGCGGCTGAGCATCTGCACGCGGCTGGCCCGGCCTACAAACTGCGGATGCAGCACAAAATTGATCATGCGGCCCTCTACAGCCAGGGAATCAAATTCCTCCTTCCAGATCTCAAACATCTCATCCGGTGATTTGAGTCCGTAGCGCTCCGGGGCAGCATCGGTATAAAAGTCGTAGGCGGTATCATCGAAAATGGAATCCTTCGGAAGCTCCACCAACGGAACGGTCTTACCGTCGATCTGATGAAGAAACGGGCCGTCACTGTCGCGCCAGTTGCTGCTGTAAATATAGCCATGCTCCAAAAACAGGCGCAGGCTGTAGTCATGGATAACGCCGCCCGGTGCCCGGTGTCCGGCAATCTTCTGCCCGGTCAGATCGTAGATGATCTTCTCACTGCGGTGCATGGTGGCATCTTCCTGCTCATAGGTAGTTTTTGTGGATTCCTCATGCAGATAACCATGAAAACCGATGTCGTGTCCTCTGCGTGCAATCTCCTTCACGACCTCCGGGTAATGCTCAGCGACTACGCCGGGAATGAAAAAGGTTGCCTTTACCTGGTGGCTGTCCAGCATGTCAAGGATGCGCGGGACACCCTGTTTGGGGCCATAGGCGCCGCGGGAAAGGTTTGTCATATGGGCAGTACTGCCGTCTCCGTGAGTTGTCCACATCGTTTCTGCGTCCAGGTCAAATGCCATCATTACGGCAATGCGTTTGTTGTCAGGCCAGTTCATCATGCTCTGTTTCCTCCGTTCTGCTTCTGTACATAACGCGCTACATCCTCGCAGGTGGTGATCCATGCGCCGTGATTCTGCATATAGGCAATGAATTCGCCTACCATGCCGATGCGGCTCGCGCGGCCGATCATCTGCGGATGCAGCTTTAAGATGAAGATCTTGTTGCCCTCCAGGGCCAGACCGTCAAATTCATGCTTCCAGTTGCCGAAGACCTCCCGGTTCGGGTACATACAGCGGACTGCAGGATCGCTGAAGGTGAAATAGTAATAGGTAAAGTCATCCATGGTGATATCGTTTGGGAGCTCTACCAGGGGCAGCTCCTTTTGATCCTTTTCCCAGAGATAAGCCCAGTCACAGTCCTTCATGGAAGAGCTGTACAGATAGCCCCGCTCAGCCAGAAGCTCCGGCATAAAATCCTGGAGCACGCTTTCCGGTGCCCGGTGTCCCACCGGCTTTTTTCCGGTAATCTCTGCGAGCAGTGCTTCACTTTTATCCAGGATTTTTATCATCTCGTCCCGGGAAAGCTCCGGATCGGATTCATGCCGGTAGCCGTGGCAGGCCAGCTCATGGCCGTGTCGGTGGATTTCCTCTACGGTATCCCGGTAGGTCTCGATCACAGCGCCCGGCACAAAAAAGGTAGATTTGATATTCATGGTATCTAACATATCAAGGCATCTGGCCAGTCCCTCATGGGGGCCGTACTGGCCTCGTGAAAAATCGGTAAAGCCAATGCTCGTTCCCTTGCTTTTGGCGCGGGATATCCGTAAAAATTCAGCGTCATAATCAAATGTAACCATCACGGCAATGCGTTTGCCGTCTGGCCAGGAAAACGCTGGTCCGTTTGTTTTTCCATCTGCAATGTACATAAAATGCTCCTTTCGCGGTCTGAAAACTCTCTTTATATATAGGAAGAGTTTTCCTTTCATAGTTCGATTATAAGCATGGGAAAGATCAATGTCAACCGCCCTGTCGGGTATAACCGCGCGGCCATGTTCTTATAAATATTTCGTATGGGAATTTATGAATAATATTCATCTGTATAGTTGAAATGGGGAAATAAAAGTGTTATAATCAGCCGGAATGTTTATTTTTATGCACGATCATATACATGAGGAGGAATGAAATTATGAAAAAACATATTCTTTTTGCAGCCGGTGCAATGCTGGCAGCTGTGCTTATGACCGGATGCGGCAGCAAGCCGGCAGAGACCACCGCAGCAGCGACAGCTGCCGAGACAGAGAGCACTGCAGCAGAGACAACACAAGCAGCAGGCAGCGAAGCAGAGAGCAGTGAGGCTGAGGTATCTGCAGATAACCCGTTTGCAGGCAAGACCGTGAAGGTTGGCTGTTCCGCAACCTTTGTTCCGTTTGAGTCCATCGAGATGGCAGCAGACGGAAGCAAGAACTATGTTGGCATGAATATTGATATTGTTAAGGCAATCGTTGAGAAAAACGGAGGAAGCGTTGAGTTTGTAGATATGCCGTTTAAGAGCCTGATGGCAGCAATCCAGGCCGGCCAGATTGATTTCTGCAGCGGCGGCATGGCACCGACCGAGGAGCGTGAGAAGACTCTGGATTTCTCCGAAATCTTCTTCTATCCGAGAAATGCGATCGTTTACCGCGCAGAGGATGATTACCCGGATCTGGATTCCCTCCAGGGCAAGACCGTAGCATATGTATTTGGTACCAACTATCAGCAGGTAGCTGAAAGTATCCCGGATGTCAATGCAGTTGGTATTCAGGGAAGCCCGGCCTGCATCGAGGAAGTAAAGAGTAAACGTGCGGATGCCTGCATCATTGATGGCGCCGGCGCAAGCGAATTCCTGAAGAACAACGATACGTTAAAGATGAGCCTTCTGGACAAGACCGATGACTGCTTTGCAATCGGCTTCCCGAAGGAGTCTCCGTACTATGAGACCTTCAACAACACTCTGAAAGAGATGATGGATGACGGCGAGTTAAACAAGATCATCGCAGAGCACTTAAGCGAGCAGTTCATCCTGGACTAATTTTGAAAAGAAAGGAAATCATATGAAGCTTGATTTTAGCAGTGTCTGGCAGTATTGGCCGTTCTTATACCATGGTGCACTGACTACTTTAAAAATAACGGCCATGGCGGCGGTACTTGGATTTATACTGGGTGTGCTTCTGTCGCTGATCAAAATCAGTAAATGTAAGCCTCTTGTCTGGTTTGGTAACTTTTACACCTCGATCTTCCGTGGTACCCCGCTTCTGGTACAGCTCTGTATCGTGCATTTTGGCCTTCCGCAGTTAACCGGTATGACCCTTACCACGATGCAGTCCGGTGTGCTGACCTTCTCACTGAACTCAGCTGCATATATTTCCGAGATTTTCCGTGGCGGAATCAATGCCATTGACCGCGGACAGTATGAGGCTGCCATGTCCCTGGGTGTGGGATATCGGGACATGATGAAGGATATCATCCTTCCGCAGGCAGTCAAGCATATCCTGCCGAGCCTGGTAAATGAGGCAATTTCCCTGTTAAAAGAGTCTTCCATCCTTTCCTATATCGGAGCGGTGGAACTGCTTCGTGCAGCAGACCAGATCACGGTACTGACCTTCCGGTTCTTTGAGCCGTATCTGGTGATCGCATTGATCTATTATGTTTTTGTCATGCTGCTGTCTATGGTAGCCAGTCGTGTAGAAAGGTGGGTGAACCGAAGTGATCGAGTTTCATGATGTCCATAAGAGTTTTGGCTCTCTTGATGTGTTAAAAGGAATCAATTTAAAGATTGAAAAGAGCCAGGTTGTTACCCTGATCGGTCCTTCCGGTTCCGGTAAATCCACGATCCTGCGGTGCATGAACCTGCTGGAGCGGCCGACCAGCGGCCAGGTGCTCATTGAAGGACAGGACATTACGGCACCGAAGACCGACATTCAGAAGATCCGCAAGGATATCGGCATGGTGTTCCAGCATTTCAATCTGTTTCCGCATATGACAGTCATGGAAAACATGGTCTATGCGCCGATCCGGGTCAATAAGATGCCGAAGGATCAGGCGAAGGAAAAGGCTCTGGAGCTTTTAAAGCTGGTCGGCCTGACCGAGAAGGCAGACGTGTATCCGGGCAAGCTTTCCGGAGGACAGAAGCAACGTATAGCCATCGCGCGGGCGCTGGCCATGGAGCCGAAGATTATGCTGTTCGATGAGCCGACCAGCGCACTGGATCCGGAGATGGTAAAAGAGGTTCTGGAGGTAATCAAGGGTCTGGCCCACACCGGGATCACCATGGCGCTTGTTACCCATGAGATGGGCTTTGCAAGGGAAGTCTCCGACCGCATCTGCTTCATCGATAACGGGCAGATCGTGGAGGACTCCAACCCGGCCGAATTCTTTTCAAACCCGAAGAGCGAGCGTGCACAGAACTTCCTCGAGAAGGTGCTGTAGATCATATTGCAGAATGCCGGACGGCAGTGCGTACAAAAAATACGTACTGCCGTTTTTGCATAAAAGATTTGACATTCCTGCCGCGACAGGATATAGTTCTTAATACATTGCTGTTTTCCGTCCGGGCAGACTGCAATGGATAAAAAGAAAAAAGGCAGGGATGTTATGACTATTTACCAGGAATTACAGTTAAGCTCCGCAGGATCGAAGAATCTGATCCGGCGGTCAGAAAATAAAGAAGAAAAAAAGCGTCATATTTTTATTTATAACGCGAAGGTGTATCTTGTGGTAGCGTTTTGCTTTGCGGTGGTGACCGCCTTCAGCCTGCTGTTTGGTTCAGCCAACAGCATCGCGGGCGTGGTGGTGCTTCTGGCTCTTCTGGTGCTGCGTCAGGCAGATTTCGGAATCCGCACGTCGCACGGACTCATCTGTATCGGATTGATCTTCGGCGTGCTGATCGCAGGTCCGCGCCTCTCCAATATGCTGCCACCGGGATATGCGTTTTTTGCAAACTGTATCTTCATCATGATTCTGATGGTGCTGGGCTGCCACAATGTGATCATGTCGAATCATTCTACATTCGTTCTGAGCTATCTGCTGCTTCAGGGCTACGATGTCAGCGGAGCCGATTATGAAAAACGTATCGTGGGACTGCTTTTGGGAATGGTCATCTGCATGGCTGTATTTTATAAAAATCAGAGACTGCGTCCGTACCGCAGAAGCTTTCTGGATCTGTTCCGGGAATTCCATTTCCGTTCGGCAAGAAACTGGTGGTATATCCGTATGACGCTGACGGTCTCCACGGCACTTCTCATCATGAATCTTCTGGGAATTTCCAGAGCCATGTGGGCCGGAATTGCCTGCATGTCCGTGTGCCTGCCATTTTCCGGGGATATGCAGCCAAGGGCGAAAATCCGTGGCTTATACAATGTTCTGGGCTGTGCGGTATTCGCTGTTTTATATTTTCTGCTGCCCCAGTCACTGCATCCATATCTGGGCATTTTGGGCGGAATTGGTGTCGGTTATTCTGCCGGATACGCATGGCAGACGGTGTTTAATACCTTCGGTGCACTTTATATTGCGTCCGGGGCCTTTGGACTAGTGGGAGCCATTGTCTTAAGAATCGGGACCAACGTGGGAGCAGCAGCTTATACCATGCTGTTAGATCAGATCTTAAACCGGCTGTTTGGCCGCGAAATGAAAAGGAGAGAAGGCTATGTTTGAGAGAGTCGAGTATACCGTAGCAAGAATTGACGGAGATTACGCATATTTACAGCGGGTGGACGATCCGTCCGCAGAAGAAAAATGCGTGGCAAGAGCGTTGCTTCCGGCAGAGATCAGCGAAGGCTGCCGCGTGGCATATGAGATGCTGGAATACAGTATGGCATAAAAGTGAATAAACGGTATAACCCCTCAGAGTTCTTCATAGACTGTAAAAAAGAATTCTGAGGGGTTTTCTTTTGAAGGATTATATCGAAGAGCGGGCCGTTGCCATTGCCAATTACATCATAGACCACAATGCCACGGTGCGGCAGACGGCGAAGAAATTTGGGATAAGCAAGAGCACGGTCCACAAGGACGTCACGGACCGGCTGGAGTACATAAATCCGGCGCTGGCAGCCCGGGCCAGGATCGTCCTGAACATCAACAAATCGGAGCGCCATATCCGCGGCGGCATGGCCACCCGGGAGAAGTATCAGCACAGGGTGGCTATCTGCAGCCGGGAGGAGAACTTGTAGCAGTGAGCGGCATGTTCAGTCATGCCGCTCTTCTTTATTGTCCCAGGTTTCACAGAAGCGGGCCGCAAAGGAAGGCTCCTCCCCTGCCGCGTAGAGATGGGAAACATCTCCGAATGTGCCGGCCCGAAAGCTTGCGATGCCCTGTCGACGCTCCTCCGTGTAAATGGTGGTGACGGAGGACGGTGCCGCGCACAGGCCGTGCCAGAGCGGCATCGGGGAAACGTGCATCAGATGGCTTAACAGCACACATTCCACGCCAAAATGACAGAACAGCACGATGGTGTCGCGGTTTGGCCGGACAGCACGGTAGTACAGGCCTTCCCGCTCATATCCGTGGGCGGCCAGGAGCCGGTCGAATTCTGAGGTGACCCGTTTGAATTCCTCTTCGACATGAATGGATCGCATGGCATCGGTATGATACCATTCTTCCGGATCATAATAGCGCAGCTCCTTTGTCCAGAGCTCCGGGAGCCAGTCCCAGATGCAGCTGGTCCGGTCCATGCCGGGTTTTATGATACGTGGAGAAAACTCCTGCAGCCATTCGCAGGTTTCGGCAGTGCGATTTAGCTTTTTTAAAGTCAGGGAAGCTGTGTCCTGTGCCCGGCCTAAAGGCGAGACATAATAAAAGTCCGCCGGAGTACGGACAAGCCGGTCAGAAAGCAGTTCCGCTTCCCGCCAGCCGGTTGGGGTTAAGGAGTCGATGGAATAGTCCGGATCAGCGTGTCTTACAATCAGAAGTTTCATGTTGGAATCCTTTCAGTCAAAACCGGAAGATAAGATCCGGTATCACATGTGATTTTGAGAGTTAGTTATGGTTATGATAACATAATTTCACAGTTTTTTGCATTGTGCATTTCTTTATTTTATTCTAAAATGAAACGGAAAACCATTACAATACGGAGGATCCCCCAATGAAGCATATCTTAGTAGCCATGCCTTTCGATGATACGCATAAGGCATACATAGAGAAAATCGGAACGGACTGTGAGTTTCGTTACACCACCATCAAGACTGCCACTGCAGAGGAGGTAAAGGCAGCGGACATCATTTTTGGCAACATCAGTCCGGAGCTTGTGAAGCAGAATGACCATCTGGAGTGGATGCAGTTAAATTCTGCAGGCTCTGACCAGTATTGCAAGCCGGGAGTCATTGGCCCGGATACGATTCTGACCTGTGCCACCGGTGCCTATGGTCTGTCTGTTTCCGAGCATATGGTTTCCATGTCCATGATGCTCTGCCGCAAGATGGATTTATATATGAAGAATCAGATCAACCATGAGTGGAAGGAAGAGGGCAGCGTAACCTCCATCTGGAATTCCACCACACTGGTAGCAGGGCTTGGTGATATCGGAAGTGAGTATGCAAAACGCATGAAGGCGCTGGGCAGTCATGTCATTGGTATTCGCCGCAACGTGGCAGAGAAGCCGGATTTCATCGACGAACTCTACACCATGGACCAGCTGGATGAGGTTTTACCGAAGGTGGATTTCGCTGTATTTATTCTGCCGAGTACCCCGGCGACCCATCACATCATGGATGAGCGCCGTCTGCGCCTGATGAAGCCGGGCAGTTATCTCATCAACGCAGGACGCGGCGATGCGGTAGACTGCGATGCGTTAAATAAAGTCCTGCGTGAGGGCGGTGCGCTGGCCGGCTGTGCGTTAGATGTAACCGAGCCGGAGCCGCTTCCGGCAGACCATCCCCTTTGGGATGCGCCGCGCACCATCATAACCCCGCACAGCGCAGGAAAATTCCATCTGCGTGAGACCTTTGAGCGCATTGTACGGATCACCGGGGAAAATCTGGAGAAATATCTGGCCGGAGAGAAGGAAGAGATGCGCAATCAGGTAAATGTAAAGACCGGAAACCGGAAATAGGCCCCGTTTTTGGTTTACGATCTCGCCTGCAGGTAATGCAGCATGGTCTGTGACACTACGGAGCTTGCGGTTCTGGAGAAGGCCAGACCGATGGTACGATGGTGGGGTGGATCCAATGGGCGGGAAACCAGCTGATTCGGAAATGCTTTCATGACCAGCTCCTGGGAAATGGTGATGCCCAGTCCATTCTGCACAAAGGCCATGATCAGATTATCATCCCGGAAACTGTAGACAATATCCGGCCGGCGCCGGCATTGGGACAGAAGATGCTGAATGTCATTGTCGCAGCCAGGTGTCTCGATGATCATGGGATAATCCAGTAAGCTTTCTAAGGAGACCTTCTCTTTTGCTGCCAGCGGATGAAATGACGGAAAGACAGCACAGAGAGGGTCTTCTTTTAGTGGATAAAAGGTCAGGTCATCGGCCACGATCGAGGAGAGAAAGCCACAGTCAACCTGTCCGTGCAGGATCCATTCCCGGATCTCGTTATAGTTTCCATCTAGAACCTCAACTTCCACACCGGGATGATGTTCCGTGAAAAAATGGATCACGTCCGGCATCCACAGAGCAGTGATGCTGGAAAAGCTGCCTACCCGCAGCTTTCCTTCTATCTTGTGGTTGATGTTAAAGGCGGCCTGGCGCAGTTTATCCTTCTGGTTTACCATTTCCTGAATGTAGGGGATCAGCCGTGCACCGTTGTCCGTTAAGATTACACCACGTTTTATCCGTGCAAAAAGCTGAACGCCAAGCTCTTCCTCCAGCCCGGCCATCATCTGGCTGATACCGGACTGGGTATAATTTAAAGCAGTGGCAGCCCCGGAAAAGCTGCCGGTCTCACAGACCTTTAAAAATATCTCATAGCGGTCTTTCTGTTCCTTCATAATCTCCATCCATTACAAAAATTTATATATAGCAGTAAAAACATTTGATTTACTGATATCATAACACATGCTATCTTAATAAAGCAATATGGGCTGGTTTTTTGACAGTCCCATGAAAGAAAAAGAGAAGGTGTTTTGTTATGGAAAAGAAATCAAGTAATTTTTCGGGACAGATCGGATTTGTTCTTGCAGCTGCCGGAAGTGCTGTTGGTGTGGGAAACCTGTGGCGGTTCCCATATCTGGCAGCAAAAGACGGAGGCGGCCTGTTTTTGATCGTGTATCTGGTTCTGGTACTCACATTTGGCTTTACCCTGCTGACCTCAGATATTGCCATTGGGCGCAGAACAAAAGAAAGTGCCATCGGAGCTTACAGCAAAATGCAGGAAAGATGGAAATTTCTGGGAATCCTGACATTCCTGGTACCGGTTCTGATCATGACCTATTATGCAGTCATCGGAGGCTGGATTACCCGCTATGCGGTGGTCTACCTGAGCGGGCAGGCAGAAGCGGCAGCCCGGGACGGGTACTTCACATCCTTTATCACTTCACCGGTTTCGCCGGTCATTTTTGCACTTTTATTTATGGGCGTAACAGCGTTGATCGTTTATAATGGTGTTGAGGGCGGTATCGAACGGGTATCCAAGTGCATGATGCCGGTGCTTCTTGTTCTGGTGGTTATCATTGCCGGATATTCGCTGACACTGCATCATGTAGATGCAGATGGTCAGGTACGCACCGGTATGGAGGGCTTTTTGTATTATATCAGGCCGGATCTGGAAGGTATAACATTACGCCGGTTTTTACAGATCCTGCTGGATGCCATGAGCCAGATGTTTTTCTCCCTCAGTGTTTCCATGGGAATTATGATCACCTATGGTTCTTATGTAAAACCGGAGGTGGATTTAAACCGGGCGGTCAACCAGATCGAGATTTTTGATACCGGAGTGGCTTTGCTGGCCGGTGCCATGATCATTCCGGCTGTATACGTGTTTTCCGGAACAGAAGGGATGAGCGCAGGTCCGAGCTTGATGTTTATTTCTCTTCCGAAGGTCTTTGCGGCTATGGGGAAGGCTGGTGTGTTTATGGGAATCCTGTTTTTCGTAGCAGCAATTTTCGCAACCCTGACCTCCTGCATTTCCGTGCTGGAATCCATTACGGCCAACTGCATGGAGATTTTCCACACAGAACGCAAAAAGACCGTCCTGGTGCTGGCGGTCATTTACCTGGCAGCATCAGCGGTCATTGCGCTGGGATACAGTGTTTTTTATTTTGAAATTACGCTGCCGAACGGTTCTGGCGCGCAGCTTTTAGATGTTATGGACTACATCAGCAACAGTGTCATGATGCCGTTCATTGCCCTGCTTTCCGCCATTCTCATTGGCTGGATCAAAACTCCGGACTATGTCATCGGAGAGATGGAGCGAAATGGAGAGACCTTTGGACGAAAAGCAATCTACCGGGTGATGATACGCTACATCGCTCCGTTGATGATGCTTGTGCTGTTCTTGCAGTCTACCGGAATTTTTGCATGACCCCAGGCCTGCTTTCGTTTTTTTACAGAGTTAAACAGAAAAAATTTACAGAGCCAGGCATAGGTGCACCGGAATTAGAATAGGCTATTACTATCAAATTTTTTCGGGGAGGCTGTTATGGGAAAGAAAAAAAGCGGAAAGGTGCTGTTGGTGGCGGCTCTTTTGGCCTGGGTCTTCGTGGTGCGGTTTCTGACGGCCTGCAGCGTGGAGAAGGAAGATCTGCAAAAGGTGCGCGATCTGGAATTTACCGTAGTGGGAGAGACAGATCTTCCGGAGGAGCTGAAGAATGTGATCGGAGAGAAAAAGATGGCGCCCTTTAAGCTGACCTATACCGATGACCAGAATCTTTACATAGTCGTGGGCTACGGAGAACAGGAGACCGGAGGCTGCAGCATTTCCGTGAAGGAGCTTTACCTGACGGAGAATGCGATTGTGGCAGATACGGAGCTTCTGGGGCCGGAGAGTGCGGAACAGGCCGGAACAGAAAAATCGTATCCGTACATTGTCGTAAAAACCGAACATCTGGAGGAACCTGTTATATTCCAGTAATTTACTAGGAATTCTTCTGCCGGTACTTGTATTTCTTTCATATCATATGGTAAAATAAAAGCTAAAATTCTAACGTATATTGCGGAGGCCTGGGATTATGATTTTGAAAGATATCTGGCTGGATGTAAAAGCCGTACAGGAGCGGGATCCGGCAGCGCGGAGCGCACTGGAAGTGCTGCTGCTTTATCAGGGGGTCCATGCGCTGATCTGGCATCGGTTTGCCCATTGGTTTTATAAGCATCATATGTTTTTTATCGCGCGTCTGATCTCTCAGATTGCCAGATTTTTTACCCTGATCGAGATTCATCCCGGTGCGCAGCTGGGGCATGGCATTCTCATTGATCATGGCTGCGGTGTTGTCATCGGTGAAACTACTGTCGTTGGCGATAACTGTACTATTTATCAGGGTGTTACCCTGGGCGGAGTGGGTCTGAACAAGGGCAAGCGCCATCCTACTCTGGGCAATAATGTTACCGTAGGCTGCGGTGCAAAGATCCTTGGCGCCTTTGAGGTGGGAGACAACTGTAATATTGCTGCCAATGCGGTGTTGTTAAAGCCGCTTGACAACGATACCACCGCAGTAGGTATTCCGGCCCGGCCGGTCAAGGTAGCCGGGGTTCCCATTGAGAACCGCAAAAAAACGGTTACCATGGAACATTTCGAAAAGATGGAACAGCGTGTTAAAGAGCTGGAAGCAGAGCTGGAGCGTTTAAAGGGAGAGCTGGAGGAAGCCTCCAGGGAAGCGTAGCAGCAGACAACGCCCCGTATGGAGGCGGTATCATAAAAAGAAAAGCACTCACATAGACTTTCTGTAAAGGGTTTCTGATATGGAAAGAAAGGTGGGTGCTTTTTTATGCTGGAACTGGAAAAGCGGAACATACACAGGAACCGTCTGAAGAGCCAGACGGGAACGCAGGTGACCCTGGATGATGATTTTATCGTTCCGGATACCATGGATGATATCAGTGAGGTGATCCTGGATTCCGGACTGATCCAGCTGGAGCCGGTGAAGGTGCAGAGGGAGCGGATCACGGTGCGTGGAAAGCTGGAATTCCATGTGCTTTACCGGACAGAAGAAGGCGGACTGCAGACACTGGGTGGAGCAATCCCGTTCGAGGAAGGTATCAATGTGCCGGAACTGGAGGAAAAGGACTATGTCAGTGTGGGCTGGCAGCTGGATGATCTGGATACTGAGATGATTCATTCGCGCAAACTGGGGGTCCGGGCCATTGTGACGCTGGAGGTGAAGGCAGAAAGCCTGTATGACACAGAGGCCGCCGTGGATGTGAGAGACAGCGGGGCTGCTGACGGAGAAATTCATCTTCAGGTGAAGAAGAGGCAGATTCCCACAGCAGCGATTGCTCTTCGCAGAAAGGATACCTACCGATTAAAAGAGGATGTTACCCTGCCCGGCAGTAAACCGGCTATTGAACGTATGCTGTGGACTGAGATGAGTCTGGCCGGCTGTCTCGCGAAGCCGCTGGATGGTCAGATCCATCTAGAGGGAACCCTGATGGTATTTGTTCTTTACGAGGGCGGCGGAGACGGACAGGTGCAGTGGGTGGAGGAAAGCATTCCGTTTTCCGGAGAAGTTAAGATGCAGGGAGCGGAGGCAGAGATGATACCGGCAATCGGCATGAAGCTGGTTCACCGGGAAATAGAGGAAAAACCGGATCCTGACGGGGAACTGCGGGAACTTTCCGTTGACGCTGTGATCGAGCTGGATGTACGCCTCTACGAGGAGCAGGAACTGGAGCTGTTGCAGGATCTCTATGCCACGAACCGGGAAATCGTGCCGGAAACCGCAGATGCAGTATTTGACCGGATCCTGACCCGAAACTTTGGAAAATGCAAGGTTGCGGAAAAGGTAAATCTGGAAACAGATCCCAGGGTGCTGCAGATCTGCCACTGCGGCGGCAGTGTGAAGCTGGACGGAGTGGAGAGCAGGGAGGAAATTCTGGCCCTGGATGGTGTTCTGGAGGTGAAGCTTTTGTACCTGACGGATGATGATGCGCGCCCGGTACAGGCAGTGACCCGGCTGGTTCCGTTTCATTATGAGGCAGAGGTGCCCGGAATCCGTGAGGACAGCAGCTGGTATCTGGAGCCTGGGCTGGAACAGCTGACTGCGGTTATGGCCGGAGGCGGACAGGCGGAACTGCGCGGAGTGATCACGTTTGATCTGTTGGTTTTGCAGTCTGAGCCGGGGCAGGTGATCCGGCAGGTACAGGTCCTGCCGGCAGATACGGAAAAGATGAAGGCCATGCCGGGAATCGTGGGATACTTTGTGCAGCCGCAGGATAGCCTGTGGGATGTGGCAAAGCACTTTCATACCACAGAGGACTCCATTCTGGCCTCCAACGAGCTGCCCGGCGGAGAAATCAAAGCAGGAGACTGCCTGATCCTGGTAAAGGAAATTGGATGAGTTTCCGGAAAAATAAAAAAACGGACAGACACAAAAGAAAACAGACCGGCGTAGGATATACTATGAAACATAGCTGATCCATGCAGATAGCGGCGAGTCAGCCAGAAACCGGGGTATCGCATCAGGCCGGTGCTTTTCATAGATCAGGGAAACCTGGGCGGCGCATGCTGTACTTGCAAGCAGCAGGCACCGCCTACATAGCGTTTTGTGGCGGGAACCGGAGCGTTGCGCGGCAGCGTTTCTTATGATAGGATGATAGGGAACGTGTGAACGGCTGATTCCGGAAAACCCGGAGCAGCCGGAAAAGAGGCATAACATGACAGAGGAAAATTATACGTATATCCTGGAATGCGCGGACGGAACCCTCTACTGCGGATGGACAAACCATCTGCAGGAACGGGTTGCAGCCCACAATGCGGGGAAGGGTGCCAGGTATACAAAAAGCCGCAGGCCTGTGGTACTGAAGTATTATGAAACCTTCAGTACAAAGCAGGAGGCCATGCGGCGGGAATGGGCGGTCAAACAGCTAAGCCGGAAGGAAAAGCTGGAGCTGATCGAGGCGTTTACGCAACGAATGCGTACATCATGATGTAATGGCAGAGACTTCCACCCATTACGAACAGATGAAAGATTTCGTGAGAACCGAAATAGCGGTGCTTCTGGTTAAAGATCGGCAGCTTCATGGCATAGATCACGCCGCCTGCGGTATAAATGATACCGCCGGCCAGAAGCCAGCCAAAGGCCTGCCGCGGAAGTGCCGCGATGATCTTTCCAAAGGCAAGTACGCAGACCCAGCCCATGGCAATGTAGACCATGGAGGAAAACCACTTGGGACAGGTGATCCACAAAGCGTTGATGAGGATGCCTGCTGCAGCAATGCCCCATACCAGTGCCAGCATGATCCAGCCGGTGCGGTCTCCCAGAACCAGCATGCAGACTGGCGTGTAGGTTCCAGCAATCAGAATAAAGATCATCATGTGATCCACCTTGCGCAGCATGCGGTTGATCTTCGGTGAGATATCCAGTGTATGGTAAATGGTACTGGCTGCATAGAGCAGGATCATGCTGACAATAAATATGGAAAGAGCCAGTACATGGGATTTGTCCGGTTCTGCGGCAGCCTTGATGATGAGTGGGGAAGCGGCGCACAGAGCCAGGATCATGGCGATAAAATGAGTCAGGGCACTGCCCGGATCTTTGATTTTCAGAGTCATGATGATTCCTCCTTTCGGAAATGTGATGAGCAAAAGGATACATGTAGTTTTGAAAACTACATTAAGCTGTTTTATATACTATACAGCGGTGCGGCAAAAAATGCAATAGATTTTCCTGAAAAACTTTGAAATTCAAACTAGTTGCCAAAATGCAGGCAAAAATCCCATTGCCGAAGGCAATTTTCAATGGATTTTTGCTCGTAACTGTGAGGGTACTGAACAGTTACGGATATTGTTAAAAAGGAGAGGAAACAGAAGAATGCTGAATATACTATATGAAGATGAAACGGTGCTGGTGGTGTGGAAACCGGTGGGCATGGAGTCCCAGTCCGGCCACGGTTTTGACGCGGACATGGTCAGTGAGATCCGCCGGTATTTATCCACAGGAAAACCAGTGGATAATCACAAGCTGTCCACAAAATCTGTGGAACCTTATGTGGGAGTTATCCACAGACTGGATAAGCCGGTGAGTGGTGTTATGGTGTATGCCAAAACGAAAAATGCCGCAGCTGCGCTGAGTAAGCAGGTAGCAGAAGGGAAAATGCACAAGAAATACCTTGCTGTACTCTGTGGAAAACCTGTGGATAATGTGGAAAAGTATGTGGATTATCTGTTGAAAGATGAAAAGGAAAATACATCACGAATTGTGGATATGGGGATAAAAGGTGGAAAACGTGCAGAACTCATCTGCCGCGTGCTTGAGTCAAAGACGGTGGAGCCCTATGGGGAACTGACCCTTGCAGAGATTGAGCTTCTGACCGGCCGCCATCACCAGATCCGGGTGCAGATGTCCGGCCACGGGCTGCCGCTCTGGGGAGATAACCGCTACAATCCGGCATTTTGTCAGGGAAACCAGGCGGCAGGATCCATCGCTGCTGACAGTGCAGATTTTCCGGCAGGCGGTTTTGGCCGCAGACGTGCCCTGTCCGGCCGCAGGAGCGCCGCACAGGCTGGTACTGACCGCATAGCGGCCCGCCGTCCGCGTGCGCATCGTGCCGACATCGCGCTTGCAGCGTATGAACTCCGTTTTACTCATCCGGTCACCGGAAAGATCATGACCTTCCGGCGGAATCCGTCCGGCGGTATCTTCCGCAAGTTTGCGATCGGACAGGAGCATGTATAAATCCGTAAAGGATGGACAGACTAGAAAATGTACAAAGGAAGTACAAATCAAAAAGCGGGTGGATCCATGGGGAAACCGGCGGAGCACAAAAGATAATCCATTTACATATCTGCGATAATGTCGTATACTGATACTGCTTCGTTTAAACAAGCCTGCAGCGTGGATTCATGCGCTGAGCTGGATTAACGGAAAGAAAATGGAGGCAGGAACATGACATTTACCTATCCAGCGGTAATCACACCGCATAAAGACGATGATGGTTTCCATATCGTATTCCCGGACCTGGAGCTCTGTGAAGGAGACGGCCCGGATCTGGAGGATGCTCTGGATGACGCAAGAGAAGCAGCTTATAACTGGCTGATGGTGGAACTGGAAGAGGGAGGAGAATTCCCGGCACAGAGCCATGAGGAGGATATTGAGGTTCCGGAGGGCGGTTTCGTCCGCAGGATCATCGTGCGCATCAAGCTTCTTCCGGACAGTGACTGATACGTCCGGAGACAAGGACCAGGCTGTTTGCGGCAGCCTGGGTTGCCGAAGCAACTACGCCTCGGCATAAGAATGTGCCAGGGCACATTCTTTGTCACGAAAACGAATGATAAGGAGGAGTTGGATCATGAGATACACTGTAAAACCGCACAATGTGTGCGCAGCCTCTCTGTCTTTTGACTTAGATGATGATGTTGTCAGAAACGTAGAATTTACCAGAGGCTGTGATGGCAATTTAAAGGCAATCAGTAAACTGGTAGACGGCATGACCGTAGACCAGATCTACAATACGCTGCATGGCAATACATGCGGTTTTAAGGATACATCCTGCGCAGACCAGCTGGCCCAGGCTGTGCGCAAATGTTACGATGAGAGCCGGAAATAGGCTGAAGGGGCTTAGCTCATCTTGTCTGCCAGGCGCAGAAATTCCTGCATTTCCCTGGTGACCCATTTATTCTTGTGGTAGAAAATCTGCCGCCAGGTCTGCATCTGGAAGCCGCGGACATTTAAGGCAGTCAGCTGCTTTTGCTGTAATTCCCGCTGGACCGTGAATTTCGGAAGAAATGAGATCCCGGTATTTTTCAATAGCATATGGATGATGAATTCTGTATTGCCGATTTCCAGAAACGGCTTTACGGAACGATTTATGGATGCCAGATACTGTTCAAGCATATGACGGTAGCTGGCATCTTTTTCTGTCAGGAAAAACGGAAAGCGCAGAACCTCATCAAGCTCCAGTTCACGCTTTACCAGGGCCAGCTCATGGTCCGGGGAGGCCACAAAGATATTTTCTTCCGGTTCCTCCAGGGTCTTGCACCAGCGGTTGTCATAGATCCGCCGGTCCAGAAGATACACGATATCGATGGTGTTTTCGTTCATCCGGTCGAGCAGTACTCCGGGAGAATCCGTTACGATGCTGATGGTGACCTCCGGGTGCAGCCGGTGGTATTCGGCCAGAAGATCCGGGAAAATGGAAGCGCAGATGGACTCGATGGTGCCGAGGCAGAGCTTGCCGCTTAGCGTGGAAGGATCGGAAACTGCGTTTTTTGCCTGCTCCAGTTCGTTGCGGATGGAGACGGCGTACTGATAGAATACCTGTCCCTGATGCGTCAGGGAAATCTGTTTTCCGATCCGGTCAAAAAGATGGACACCAAGCTCCTGCTCCAGCTGCTTGATCTGAATGGTGACGGCGGCCTGGGAGTATCCCAGATGTCTGGCTGCCTTGGAAAAGCTCTGATATTGTGCAACCTGCAGAAAGGTGCTGATCTCGCGAAATTCCATAGGAAATCTCCTTTGATAATTAAAAAATTTTAAACGATGTGATAAAAACTTTAAATTTTACATTAATATAACTATATGGTACGATAAATTTATCAATAAGGCAAGCCACAATGATAAAGCAGGGCGGACATACTTGATCAATATGTGCCGTCTGTCAGAAATGCAGAAAAAGGGGAAAATCAGAATGGAGAAGAAAGATCCACGTTATCAGGCATATATTCAGATTCTGAAAGAGGAATTGATTCCGGCTATGGGATGTACCGAACCGATCGCGCTGGCCTATGCAGCAGCAGTAGCAAGAAAAACTCTCGGCGAGATGCCGGATAAGGTAGTCGTAGAAGCCAGCGGCAGCATTATCAAGAACGTAAAATCTGTAATCGTACCGAATACCGGTCATTTAAAGGGTATCAATGCAGCAGCGGCAGCAGGCATTGTGGCCGGTGACCCGGACAAGAAGTTAGAGGTTATTGCCACGGTAAGCCAGGAGCAGATCCGTCAGATGAAGCAGTTCATGGAAGAGGTTCCGATCCAGGTAGTGCACATGGAGGACGGCTGTACCTTTGATATCATTGTGACAGTATTTAGCGGCAAGTCCTACGCAAAGGTACGTATCGCAAACTTCCACACCAACATTGTTCTGATCGAGAAGAACGGAGAGGTTTTAAAGAGCGAGGCAGTTTCCGATGACAGTGAGGAAGGTCTGACCGATCGCACTCTGCTTGACATGGAGCATATCTGGGATTTTGCAATGACAGCAGATATTGACGATGTCAAAGCCCTTCTGGACCAGCAGGTAGCTTTTAACGTAGCTATTGCGGAAGAGGGTATCAAGAATGATTACGGCGCAAACATCGGTAAAGTGCTCCTTGATATGGACGGCAACAATGTACGTGTCCGTGCAAAGGCAATGGCAGCAGCAGGCTCTGATGCCCGCATGAATGGCTGTGAGATGCCGGTTGTGATCAACTCCGGAAGCGGAAACCAGGGTATCACCACCTCTGTACCGGTCGTTGTATATGCAAAAGAGCTTGGTGTCAGCGAGGAGAAGCGTTATCGCGCACTGATCCTGTCAAACCTGACAACCATTCACGTAAAGACACCGATCGGCCGTCTGTCTGCTTACTGTGGAGCAGTAGGAGCAGGTGCTGGAGCAGGTGCCGGAATCGCATATCTGTGCGGCGGCGGCCTGAAGGAAGTAGAGCACACTGTAGTCAATGCCCTGGCAATCGTATCCGGCATTGTATGTGATGGCGCTAAGGCATCCTGCGCAGCCAAGATCGCGGCAGCAGTCGATGCCGGCATCCTCGGCTACAACATGTATATCCGCGGCCAGCAGTTCCGCGGCGGAGACGGTATTGTATCCAAGGGCGTAGAGAATACCTTACGGAATGTCGGACGTCTCGGAAAAGACGGTATGAAAGAAACCAACGAAGAGATCATCAAGATTATGATCGAAGCATAATTCGGGACAGAACCTGAAACAGGATAAAACCCTCTGCATCTGGTAACTTTTTGATGCAGAGGGTTTCTTTTTTTATTTTACATAGTATTGCGTGAAAAGTCAGACAGGATGTGATAATATAAAATTATAGATTTATGTAGCGTCAGAAATCCTGACTGTTTCAGTAAAGGAAGAATGTTGATGAAAAAAAGAAAAGGAAGAATTGCGCAGCTGCTGGTCATGAGCGTGATAACCCTGGCTATGGCACTGAGTATATACCGAAATCCGGAACATGAAAGTCTGGTTGTGCTTCTGCTTCTCTGGTGTTATTTTGGCTGGAATCTCTGGACCACCCAACAGCTTGCAAAAAGCCGTTCGGAGGCGGTGGTGGAACTGGAACGCAGTACGGTGCTGATCCGCTGCGTGACAGAGCTTTCTTCTCATGAAGACATGGATCGGGCAATCAATAACCTTCTGAAAATCGTGACGGAGTATTTTGAGGGAGACCGGTCCTATATCGTTAAGGTGGATTATGAGAACCAGCTGGTTCACAATACATATGAGTATGCCGCACCCGGGATCACAAAAGAAATTGACAATCTTCAGCAGGTGCCGCTTCAGGTTGTTCAGTCCTGGCTTGATATGTTTCAGAAGCAGGGTATGTTTTATATATCTGATCTGGACCGTGAAAAGAAAAAGGAGGCCAAGACCTATGATATTCTGAAAGCACAGAATATCAACAGTCTGATCGCGGTTCCATTTAAAAAAGACGGTACGGTGATAGGATTTTTTGGTGTAGACAATCCAAGGAAATACTACCGGGATTTTCAGCTCCTCTCTTCCATTCAGTTCTTTCTCATGAACCGTCTGGAGATGAAGGACCGCCAGGAACAGCTTCAGTATTTAAGCTACCGCGATCTGCTGACGAATCTGTATAACCGCAACTATTACATTCGCCTGCTGGAAAAATCCCGGGGCAGATGCTTTAAAAATATCGGAGTGGTTTATATTGATTTAAATGGTTTAAAGCAGATCAACGATGAGCAGGGGCATGAAGCAGGTGATTCCTTTATCCGTCGGGCAGCCCAGCAGATTGTGGCAGTTTTCCCGGAGCATACCTACCGGATCGGCGGGGATGAATTTGTGGTGATTTATCCAGACATTCTGCAGCAGCAGTTTGAATTCCTGATAAACCAGCTTCGCCTGAATGCCAGACAGCATCATGTCAGTATTTCCTGCGGTTCGGTCTGGAGAACAGAATGCATGGCTCTGGATGAGATGCTGAAGGAAGCCGACGAAAAAATGTATGAGGACAAAAAGAAATTTTATGAAAAAAGAGAACATGACCGGAGACGCGATATCCGGAGAAGCGAGTATATGTAAAGAACAGGTTATCCGGACCACCGGACGCAATAACTGCGGCGGACGCTGTGTGATCTGCGTACACATGAAAGCTGGAAAAATCGATCATCTGAGTACGGAGCACCCATGCGATGCACCTGAGGAAGAGATTCCGCTCACAGCCTGCGTGCGCGGTCTGAATTACCATAAGACCTTTCTGGGCGAGGACCGGCTGCGTTATCCTATGAAGCGGGTGGGGAAGCGCGGTGAAGGCAGATTTGAGCGTATCAGCTGGGAAGAAGCGGTAGATATCATTGCCTCCGAGTGGATCCGTATTCGCGATACTTACGGACCGGGAGCACGCTATGTTAATTATGCAACGGGCATCAGTGCCTTGAATCGCGGCAATAGCCTGGCGAAGCGCCTTCTGAATCTGGACGGAGGATTTCTTGATTATTACAATTCCTACAGCTCAGCCTGTATTCGGCAGGCAACCCCTCTCATGTATGGCACCAACGAGACGGGGCAGAACCCGGAGGACTGGCTGAATGCGAATTTCATTATCCTCTGGGGCCATAATCCGGAAGAAACAAAGTTTGACAGCGTTACCATGAACGTACTTCTGCGCGCAAAGAAGAAGGGCATTCCCATTGTCGTTGTTGATCCGAGAAAGAATGACACGGTGGTACGCCTGGAGGCAGAGTGGATTCCTGTGCGCCCTGCCACCGACAGTGCCATGATGGATGCCATGGCATGGGTCATTGTGGAAGAAAACCTGCAGGATCAGGAATTTCTGAACCGCTGCTGTATTGGCTTTGATAAGGAGCATATGCCGGATGGAGTGGACCCGTCAGAGTGTTATCTCTCTTATCTGTACGGTGAAAAGGACGGCGTGGAGAAAACGCCGGAATGGGCAGAAACGATCACCGGAGTACCGGCAGACACCATCCGAAGTCTGGCAAGGCGTTATGCCCTGGCAAAGCCGGCTGCCCTCATTCAGGGATACGGACCGCAGCGCAATGCTAATGGAGAACAGAGCACCCGGGGCGGCATTCTGCTTGCCTGTATGACCGGAAATGTGGGAATTTCCGGCGGCTGGGCCAGCGGAACCGCAGACTGGATGGAACATAAAAAACCATCCTGGCCGAAGCAGGTGAATCATTACAACCGTCAGATCCCGGTTTACCTCTGGACCGAGGCCGTGCTGCATGGCCATACCATGAACCAGCAAGATGGGGTACAGTGGATTGACGGACCGGAAGAACCGGTTACGCTGGAAAGTGATATCAAGATGATCCTCAATCTGGCGGGCAACACACTCATCAACCAGCATGGAGATATCAACCGTACGGCAGAGATCCTGCGGGATGAAAGCAAATGTGAGTTCATTGTAGTCAGTGATCTGTTTATGACGGCCAGCGCGAAATATGCCGATATCCTGCTTCCGGGAATTTCCATGTTTGAATGCGAAAACATTACCATGCCCTGGAAATATGGCAATTTCCTTGGCTTCAACAATAAGGTGATCGAGCCTTTGTATGAGGGAAGATTTGAGTATGACTGGCTCGCTGAGGTTGCGGATCGCCTTGGGTTAAAAGAACAGTTTACCTGCGGCCGTACCTCGTCAGAGTGGCTGGAATATTTATATGAAGAATTGAGAAAAACAGAAACAGAACTGCCGGATTATGAAGCCTTTAAAAAGCAGGCGCTGTTCCGCTATCAGAAGCAGCCGGTCCAGCCTGCTTTTGCAGAAGAACGCCGTGATCCGCAAGCACATCCGTTTCCGACAAAGAGTGGAAAAATAGAGATTTTCTCTGAGAAAGTATACAGGACAGAATTTAAAGAATTTGTGCCGGCCATCCCACGGTATGTGCCGCCGGTAGAGGGACCGCGGGATCCTCTGACAGAGAAATATCCGCTGCAGCTGACCGGCTGGCATACAAAACGGCGCTGCCACAGCATCCATGACAACAACCAGGCCATGCATAAGATCGATCCTCAGATGTTGTGGATGAATCCGGTCGATGCCGCAGCCCGGAACCTGCAGGACGGAGACCTGGCAGAGGTGTTCAATGACCGCGGCCGGATCCGCATGCCGGTGCGCGTCACCGACCGGATCATGCCGGGGGTGACCGCCATCTCCCAGGGCGCCTGGTACCGGCCGGACGAAAACGGAACCGACACAGCCGGTTCCATCAACGTGCTGACATCCCTGCACCCGACCCCTTACGCCCGGGGCAACGGGCAGCATACGAACCTTGTGGAGGTGACCCGGGAAGAATCCAGAAAATAAAATAGATTTCAAAACAAGAGGCTGACGCCAAGCGCCAGCCTCTTGTTTTGAAATCTATGGAGTATATTAAATGGCATAGAGGTCTTTGCTATGGTCCTCGCCGTAGATGCCCCATTTCTCAATGGCTACAGTCAGTTCCTTGCAGTCTTTTGCCTTTTCACGCAGTGGGATACCATTCATCACGGCATCGATGGCATTGCGGAATGCAATCGCACCGGCTCTCGGCCCCATCGGATGAGCGTGGATACCTGCACCAACACCAAGGAGAACATCCGGACCGCAGTCATCAACGAACTTCGGAACCAGTCCCGGAACTACGCCGCCGCCCACGAATGGAAGCATCGGCTTTAAATCATAGAATTTTGCCTTGGAAGCGTTGATGTTGGTGATGTAGTTATCAAAGGTATTATCAAATTTTCCGTACGGAGGCTGGGTCAGATAAATATCAGCACCGCTGAGACGGACAAGCTTGTTGACTACCTTGGAGCTTATGCCCTGGTACGGGGAACAAGTAAAGGCACCGTTGAAGCAGGAGTGAGCCAGAATCGGAACGGTGATCTCCGGATCCTCAGCCAGCATGCGGACTGCGCTGTAGCCAGTACCGTGAATGTCTACCATGATCAGGTTGCCACCGTTGTTGATGACGGTCATGGCATTCTCTTTCAGACGGCAGACTTCATCGGTGATGTTGCAGGCGTACATGGTATTCTCACCTTTAATGGCTTTCGCGCGCTCAACGGCATCCATGTTTCTCTTTACACGTTCAGCCAGGCTGTTAAATTTCCGGTTTCCGCCGATCAGCTCGTCATCCTTGATGATGTCAACACCACCGGCTGCAGCCTCAAAGAACAGCTTTTCGCCAACCTCTGGAGTATAACCGGTACAAGGCTTGATCATGTTGTTTAACAGTGGTCTGTCGTAAACATTTAAAATCTTGCGGATTCCATCGATACCGAATTTCGGTCCCTGGAATGCATCGGTGAATTTCTTCGGGAAGTCAATATCCAGCAGCTTCAGATACGGCATGGACATGATATTGCCGCAGATAGAACCGATCAGCAGTGGGATATTGTTTTCAATATTATCAACCGGATAGCCGATGCGAATCACGTAAAAGCGAAGGCCGTCCGGAGCCACATCCAGATTTACATTAGTCTGATTTTCATAGTTCGGTACTTCATATACACCGATAATCTTGGATGCGTATTTCGCACGCATTTCATCCGTCTCAGCCGGTACATCCACCCAGGAACCGGTAGTCTGCTCAATACCGATACTGACAGCCTTTAAGATTGCGCCTTCTTCTTTTGCCGCACCAATCAGGTAGGTGGCTACGCATAAGTCATTCAGGTCACATCCCTCATATAAAGGGTTCAGCAGGGTGTTGTAGAATCTGTTCTGTTTAATCATAAGATACCTCCATGTGTGATATATTTAATTTTTTGTGTTCCTGTTTTGTTTCTGTAGCTCCAATATACGGGGTATGAAAAATAATTACAACTCTGAAAATAATTTCATATTCGGCCTGTGAGAGGCGGGTACTGGAAAAAATTTCAATATTGAAATTATTAACATATCTGATAACATGAAACTATGAGAAAATATACAACATGATGGGATGTTTTTCTGAAAGTAGAAAAATATAGATAAATTGTTATAGATATATCAGAAAAGGAGCACGGAAAGTATGCATATTGACAAGTTTGACCAGTCTACGTTCCTGGTTTTGAAAGCGGCATACCTCTATTACATTTCAGAAAAACCGCAGAATCAGATTGCGGAAGAACTGGGAATCTCGATTACGACTGTATCGAGATTGCTCAAACGTGCCAAGGAAGAAAAAATTATCGAATTTGTAATTCGCGATCCTTTTGTGGAATGTATCGAGGTAGAGCGCCAGCTAAAAGAGCTTCTTGGGATTAAAGAAGTGATCATTGCACCGGCTGTGAGTATGGAAGGCGTGGATCATCCGGAGGACCCGGAAAATGTGAAGAAACTGGTGGCTCTGGAAGCAGCGCGGTATTTGCAGAGGATCATCAAAAAGGGTGACGTGATCGGATTTACCTGGGGCAGCACGATTTACCAGATGATCAATTACCTGAATCCGGCTCAGAAGGTAGAGGCAGATTTTGTCACGCTGCATGGCAGCCTTGCGAGCAGTGTGGCAGAGTGGGATGTAAGAACCTTGGTAACCCGCTCAGCGAAGGCATTTTCCGGAAAGAAACATATTCTGCTTACCGATACTCTCATGAGTTCATCAAAAATTACAGGGCTATTGAAAAATGAAAAAAGCATTGCGCAGGTTTATTCCATGTTTGATCGGGTGAATATTGCTATTAATGGAATCGGAGCCTTCTATCCAGAAACAACAACGGTTTTAGCCCGGCCGGAATATCTGCCGCCAGAGGATTTGAAGGAGCTGCGCAAATGCGGAGTTGTGGGGGATGTTGTGGTGAGATTCTTAGACATCAATGGAAATGAATGTAATACAAGCTTAAAAGACCGGACAGTTTCCATTGAACTGGAGCAGTTTAAAAAGATTCCGAGAAAGATCACACTTGCTTCCGGAGTTGAGAAGGCCTATGCGATTATGGCGGCGGTGAAAGGAGGGCTGATAGATACGCTGATCATCGATAGCAGGCTGGGAACAGAGCTGATTGATATCTGGAAAACGCATCAGGGTACTTCGGATTGAGAAGGTAAAGAACATAAGGAGGGGATAACATGAAAGTTGCAATTGGATGCGACCCAAACGCATCAGAACACAAGAAGGTATTAAAAAAGTTGGTAGAGGATCTGGGACATGAGTGCGTAGATTTTGGAAGTGAGGATCCGATCTATGCCAATACAGCCATTCGTCTGGCAGAGGCCGTGGCAGCGGGGGAATGTGACCGGGGAATCCTAATCTGCGGAACTGGAATCGGAGTCTGCATTGCAGCCAATAAGGTAAAAGGCGCTTATGCAGCGGAGGTGAATAATATTTACCAGGCAGAGCGGGCCCAACTCAGCAACTGTGCCAATATCATTACCATTGGTGCGCAGGTGACGGGAATTGAACTGGCGAAGTGCCTGGTACGGGAATACCTGAAGAATACCTTTGATCCGCAGTCCAGATCGAAAGTAAAAGTACAGCGGATCTATGATTATGAAACTCAAAAAGTGTGACAGCAATATAACAAAGTAACAGAAGTTAGTAAATATGAATAGTATGAAAATATTTTCAAACTATTCATAAAAAGAAGGACATTATATAATCTGACTATCAAATAATAAAATTTGGATAGTTGATTGGTGAAAATGACGATTAATCGTATTTTTGGCAGGAATGGCCATGAATGCCAGAATAAAAACATGCATGTATGAAAACCACAGGAAATCCAAATGGACGCATTGAACGGAAAGGAAGGTAATTGTTTATGATTATGGATTTTATTAAAAAGGTTCCGGCAGGCATGATGGTTGTTCCGTTGATTCTTGGATGTCTGGTAAATACATTTTTCCCGTCTGCATTGCAGATCGGTGGTATTACAACGGCAACATTCTCCAGCGCGGGTGGTTCCTGCGCGTTAGGCATCCTGTTGTTCTGTATGGGAACAACACTGACCGTGAAAGATATGCCTGCAGTCGTAAAACGAGGCGGACTGCTTCTGGTATCCAAATTCGTGATTGGCGCAGCGCTTGGTATAGCAGTAGGAAAGATTTTTGGAAGCGCAGGTTTCCTTGGTATTTCCAGTATGGCAATTATTTGTGCAGTAACCAACAGTAATGGTTCTGTTTACTATGCACTGATGGAACAGTACGGAGACGAAAAAGATTGTGCATGCATGCCGATTCTGGCTTTGAACGATGGTCCGTTCCTGACCCTGGTTGCCCTTGGCGCATCCGGTCTTGCGGATATTCCGTTCATGAGCCTGGTTGCAGCAGTTGTTCCAATCTTTGCAGGTATGCTTCTTGGCAACATTGATCCGAAGGTAAAAGATTTCTTTGGACCAGTTGGCTCTGCAATCATTCCGTTTACCGGTTTCTCACTGGGTGCAGGCATCAACCTGGCTAACGTGGTAAAGGGAGGAGTTTCCGGTGTTGTACTTGGCCTGATCACTATCTTTATCGGCGGCGCATTTATCGTATGCTGTGACAGATTTATCGGCAAGCGTCCTGGTTATGCAGGGTGGGCCGTAGCTACAACCGCAGGAAATGCAGTAGCAGTACCGGCAGCCATTGCCATCGCAGATCCGGCATGGGAAGCATTTGCATCTGTAGCAACTGTACAGGTGGCAGCATCTACTGTTTTAAGCGCACTGCTCGTACCGTTTATCACAACCTGGTGGGCAAAGAAGTTTGGCTGTCCGAAGTATCCAAAACAATAACCGGAAAGATAAAGAGGAATCTGTTATGGGCAAATTACTGATGTTGGCAGATGATTTTACGGGTGCCGGAGATGCTGGTGTGCAGATGACCAAAAACGGAATTGAAGCACACATTATTTTTGATACGGACGAGATTGATCCGGAAAAGTCTTATGTGATCGATACGGAATCACGCAATATTCCGGCTGAGGAGGCTTACACGAAGGTAAAAAGCATTCTGCAGAGCATGAATCCGTATCCATACGAATATTACTACAAAAAGATTGATTCCACGCTGCGAGGAAATCTGAAGGCTGAGATGACTGCAGCCAAGGAAGTACTGAAACCGGATCTTATTGTGTTTAATCCGGCTAATCCGGATTCCAACCGGATGGTTGTGGATGGCACCCTGATGATGAACGGTGTGCGGATTACCGAAACAGAGATTATGAAGGATCCGCTGTGTCTGGTAACCGAGGATAATCTGGAAAAGCTCATGAAGAAGGAGATGGAAGAGCCGGTGGTGCACTTCTCCCTCAATGAAGTGAGAAATCAGACCATGGATGTGGGGCAGGCAAAGATTGTGACCTTTGATGTCCTGGAGAATTCAGACCTGAATGTGGTAGTGGAATACATTTTAAGTCTGAAGAAAAAGGTTCTCTGGGTAGGCTCGGCTGGTATGGCCAATGCGCTGGTAAAGACCATGCGTGTACAGTATCCGGTGCTCGCTTTGGTGGGAAGCATTAGTGAGACCTCCAGAATGCAGGTGCGGGTGGCGCAGGAAGCCGGAGCGAAGGTTGTGGAAATGAATATCGCGGAACTGCTTCGCGGCGGCGATATTCAGAAAGCAGCCAGGGAAGCCATTGAACTGCTTCACTATGGACAGGATGTTGTTGTTGTGACGGCCAGGGAGCATGAGGACTATCTGGAAGCTGTTAAAGTCGGTAAAGAAAAGGGAATGAGCCGCACGGCAGTAGCCAAATACGCCCAGTCCCGGATTGGAGAGCTTTCTGCTCTGATACTGAAGGAAGCAAAGGTATGCGGATGCTTTCTGACCGGCGGTGATACCGCCATCAGCGTCAATAATTATAATCACGCCCACGGCGCAAAACTGGTGGAGGAGGTTCTTCCAATTATTGCCCTGATTCAGCTGGACGGCGGTGATTATCCGGGACTTCCCTGTATTGTAAAGGGTGGCTCCATCGGAGACCGGGAAGCACTGGCAAAATCCATCGTGTATTTCAAAGAGCGGATGTAAAAATAAAGTTTGAGCGGAAGGGAAGGATTGTTCATGAAAAGACTGGGAATCACCATGGGAGATCCGGCCGGAGTCGGACCGGAAATTATTATGAAAGCGCTGGGAGACGGCACAGAGTTTGGGGGAAAATACGTTGTGTACGGTGCTGTCGATATTCTGAAATTTTATAATGATCTGTTAAAGCTGGATTGTAAATTTAAGGAAATTCAGGCTCCGGAGGAGTACGAGGACGGTGTGATCAATGTAATCGATCCGAATCATCTGACCATGGACCAGTATGAGATTGGCAAGCTTTCCGCTAAATGCGGAGATGCGGCATACCAGTACATCGCACATGCCATTGCAGATGCGAACGCAGGGAAAATTGATGCAGTGGTAACTGCACCGCTCAACAAAGAAGCCCTGCATATGGGCGGTCATAATTATGACGGTCATACTGAGATCTTTGCAACCCTGACAGGAACCAAAAAGTATGCTATGATGTTTTACGGACCGCTTAAGATCATGCATGTTTCGACCCATTGTTCTCTTCGTGAGGCTTGCAACCGGGCAACGAAGCAGCGTGTCCTGGATTGCATTGAGCTGATGGACAAGGCATTAAAGCAGACCGGAATGGAGAATCCGCTGATCGCGGTAGCCGGATTAAATCCGCATGCAGGAGAACACGGGCTGTTCGGCATGGAGGAGATTGAAGAGATCATTCCGGCCATTGAAGCGGCAAAGGAAGAGGGCATCAACGTTACCGGCCCGATTCCGCCGGATTCTGTGTTCAACAAGACATTAAATGGTATCTATGATGCAGCTATTGCCATGTATCATGATCAGGGACATATCGCAGCGAAGCTGCAGCTCATGAGCGAGTGTGTAAACTGCACTATCGGACTTCCGATCATCCGTACTTCCGTTGATCACGGAACCGCGTTTGATATTGCCGGAAAAGGCATTGCCAGCGGAGATAACATGAAGCAGTCCATGCGTGTGGCAGAGGAATTTTTGAATAATAAGTAGTAAGGTGGAGAATAACGTGAAGCATTTCATTTGTGGTTCCGGATGGAAGATGGTAAATGGATATCAGGACAGCATCCGCATTGCGAGAGAGCTGCAGGAGAAACTGAAGGACTTTCATGACTATCCGGTTGTGATCTTTCCATCCTTTCCAGTGATCCCGGAGATTACAAAGCATCTAAATCCGGACAGTGTGGTAAAGGTGGGGGGCCAGGACATGTTCTGGGAACTGGACGGTGCCTACACTGGTGAGGTGTCCGGGCAGATGCTCCTGGACATCGGCTGCCGGTATGTGGAGATCAATCATCAGGAACGGCGGCGTTACCTGAAGGAAGATAACCAGATGTCAAACCGGAAACTGAAAACTGCTGTGAAGATTGGTTTGCATCCGTTCCTGTGTGTGGGCGAGGAGCTGAAAGAATCGGATGAGCAGGTTCAGGCATTCATCCAAAAACAACTGGAGGAGCTTCTGGATGGAGTGTCGAAGGAGGAGGCGAGGAGGATTATTTTTGCTTATGAGCCTATGTGGGCCATTGGAAAGAAATCTACTGCAGACCTTTCTCATATTCAGATGGTTCATCATTATATTCGCAGTGTTGTGGCTTCCTTATATGGAAGTGATGTAGCAGAAGCGGTGTACATTGTATATGGTGGTGGCGTGAATATGGAAACGTATCTTGATATTGCAGCTCTGCCAGATGTCAATGGCCTGTTTACCACCGGTTGCGGTGTAAACGCGGAGACTTACAGCGAACTGGCCATCACAACCGCGGTAATGTTAAAAAGAATGTCGTAAGTGAAGGAAAACAGCGTGAAATTATATGTGATAAGACACGGGGAAACCGACTGGAACTGCAGAAGAAAGCTACAGGGAGAATCGGATATTCTATTGAATGAAAATGGACGAAGGCTTGCGGAGATTACCCGTGAGAATATGGGAACGATCCCGTTTGACCTGGTAATTACGAGTCCTTATCAGCGTGCACGGGAGACCGCGCAGATCATAACGGGAAATGCGGATATTCCCTGTATCCAGGATGCCAGAATCCGGGAGATTACCTGGGGAGACTGGGACGGCCTGACACCGGAAGAAATTGCAGAAGCTGGAGGAAAAGAACGGTTTGAACTATTTTACACCAATCCGTTCTTTTTTCGGGGAGCACCCGGTGGGGAGAATATACGTCAGGTATGCGAGCGAGGAAAAGATTTTTATGAGGAACTGATTCGGAACGAAGTCTTTCAGGACAAAACCATTCTCGTTGCAACCCACGGTTGTGCACTGCGGGGAATCCTGAACCATCTGTATGAGAATCCCTCTGATTTCTGGCAGGGTGGCGTGCCAGCCAACTGCGCCGTCACTATTCTGAAAGTGAAGCATGGAAAAAGCTGTTTTCTGGAACGGGATAAAATTTATTATGATGTATCCCTGATTCAAGATTTCTATACATTAAAAGCATGAAAAGACGGTGCTGCCCTATTTTGAGCAGCGCCGTCTTTTCTGTTTTAACATTCAATTTTTCATAGGAGAATCAAATTGCACCAGCGGGGAAATTACAGTATACTGAAACTGGAAAAAAGAGGAGGAATCCATTATGGTCTATGAATTAACCGTTCAGTCCGTAAAACTGAAATCAACCCTGTTTACGCCGCCGTCTCGGCTTATCAATACCTGTGAAGTAACATGTGCCATCGGCATGCTGTACAAAAAAGCAGGCCAGCCCATGCCGGAGGTGAAAGCGGGCGATAACCTGGGAAAACTCATCGAGAGCATTCCACAACAGGTCTACGACGCAGAAAACGGCAATCTATCCGAAATTGTCCGTAGCTACACCTGGTTCGACAACGATGAAGTGACGGAAGATGCGGCCATCACGCTTCAGATGGGGTACGAATCAATATAAAAATTTGAGCTACAAAGCTGAATAAAGGTCCGGAAGTGAATGAGACCGCCTTCCTCTATTTTCACATATCGTTGTTTCACAAAAAACTGATAACAATTTCACATAACATGGAAAAAGGAAAGTTCAGCTTCCCTTGACAAAGTGCGGAAAATGGCTTAAAATCAAGCAAGAGAAAACGACAGTGAAGAGGATTAGTAAGCAGACATTACATCACAGAGAGATGGCTATCTGGTGCAAGGCCGTCATGTCCCTGGAAGCTGAACCGGCCTTGGAGTCCTGCAGTGAACTGCAGCGTAGTTTCCGGCGTTAACGGAGCATAGAGTGAGCGATTCTGCATCCATTGCAGCGCTAATCAGGGTGGTACCGCCGAATTTATCTGGTCATTCGGTCCCTTGTCAGAAATGGCAGAGGACCGGATGATTTTTTATTTCATAGGAAATTACGTCCTATGAAATAAAATGCGTCGCGAGGAAGCGCACTTTTTTTCATTAAAAATAAAGGAGAGTTATCATGGCAAAGGATAAGAAATTAGTAGAAGCCATCACATCCATGGACGAGGATTTCGCCCAGTGGTATACGGATGTGGTAAAAAAAGCAGAGCTGTGTGACTACGCAAGCGTAAAGGGCTGCATGGTCATCAAACCGGCTGGTTATGCAATCTGGGAGAATATCCAGCATGAGCTGGACCGCCGCTTTAAGGAAACCGGAGTTCAGAATGTATATATGCCGCTCTTCATTCCGGAGAGCCTTCTGGAGAAAGAAAAAGATCATGTGGAAGGCTTTGCGCCGGAGGTTGCATGGGTAACCCACGGCGGCCTGGAGCCGCTTCAGGAGCGTCTGTGCGTGCGCCCGACCTCAGAGACTCTGTTCTGTGATTTCTATGCAAAGGATATCCACTCTTACCGTGACCTGCCGAAGGTATACAACCAGTGGTGTTCTGTAGTCAGATGGGAAAAAACCACCCGTCCGTTCCTGCGCTCCAGAGAGTTCTTATGGCAGGAGGGGCACACCGCTCACGCAACCGCAGAGGAAGCAGAGGCAAGAACCATCCAGATGCTGAATCTCTATGCAGATTTCTGTGAGCAGGTGCTGGCTATTCCGGTAATCCGCGGTCAGAAGACTGATAAAGAGAAATTCGCAGGCGCAGAGGCTACCTACACCATCGAGTCCCTGATGCATGACGGAAAAGCACTGCAGTCCGGAACCAGCCATAACTTTGGTGACGGCTTTGCAAAGGCATTCGGCATCCAGTATGCAGCAAAGGACAACACTCTGCAGTATGTTCATCAGACTTCCTGGGGCATGACGACCCGTATGATCGGTGCGATCATCATGGTACACGGTGATAACAATGGTCTGGTGCTGCCGCCGAGAATCGCTCCGACCCAGGTTGTGATCGTGCCGATCCAGCAGCAGAAAGAGGGCGTTCTGGACAAGGCATTTGCACTGAAAGACGTTCTTTCCAACTTCCGCGTAAAAGTAGATGATTCTGACAAGAGCCCGGGCTGGAAGTTCAGTGAGTCTGAAATGCGCGGAATTCCGGTACGTGTGGAGATCGGACCGAGAGATATCGAGAATAACGAGGCAGTTCTGGTCCGCCGCGATACTCATGAAAAGATCACGGTTTCCTTAGACGAGATCGAAGCCAAGGTAAGCGAGCTCTTAGACACTATCCAGAGTGATATGTTGGAGCGCGCAAGAGCACACCGCGATTCTCACACCTACGTTGCAACCACCTACGATGAGTTTGTAAAAACCATCAACGAGAAGCCGGGCTTTGTAAAAGCTATGTGGTGCGGCGATCAGGCCTGCGAGGACAAAATCAAAGAAGATACAGCTGCGACCTCTCGCTGCATGCCGTTTGCACAGGAGAATCTCTCCGATAAGTGCGTATGCTGCGGCAAGCCGGCCAAGAAGATGGTTTACTGGGGCAGAGCATACTAAAATTTTATATGAAATCGGTAAAAAGGTCCGGGAAAGCGCCTGTTCGGCGGTCTTTCCCGGACCTTTTTCGTTTTTGCTGATGTTGTCAGGCCCAGAAGGCGCGGACCAGTTCAATAAAGTATTTAGCGGCTTCGCTTAAGTATCCGTTTTTGCGGTAGTTGGCTACAATGTCCCAGGACGGATGGGATGCAAATGAGAAACAGCTGATTCCCTTTGGCAGCCTGCGTACATAGTGTTCAGGAACTACGCCGCAGCAGAGGTTTGCCTCGATCATGGAGAGTACAGTATTGTTGCTGGCAGTTTCAAAAAGAACATTTGGGGTAAAACCGGATTTTCGGAAAATCTCATCGGTGATGGCCCGGATAGTGGACTCCTTGTACATCAGGACGAAGGGCTCATACTGGAAGCGGGCGAGGCTGACGGTGGGGTAAGGCCCGGTCAGCTGACCCTGCTGATCAGCTGCTGCCTGTGCAGCCGTCAGTTCCTCCACAGCGGGATGAATGCTGGGCACCAGAAGAAAAATCTCCTCTTCGCCAAGCTTTATGTATTCGCTGTCGTTGCGTTGCCGCTCCGAGAGTGTCTGAAATCCGATGTCCAGGTTGCCCTGGGTGATCATCTGCTGCTGGCGGTGTACGCTAAGCTCATGAGGCTCAACGACAACATTCGGATAAGCCTGGTGAAATGCGGGGTAAACGTGGGTAAACATCTCACTGCCGCGGCCCGGCGTGAAGCCAATGGAAAGACGGCCCTTCTTGGCATCTGTCATGTCGTTTATGAGGTTGTAGGTGCGCTGCTTGATCCGCAGGATTTCCCTGGCATTGTCCAGATAAACCTGTCCGATCTCGGTGGGGCGCATATCTACCTTGCTGCGGTGAAAAAGCGGTGCCCCAAGCTCCTTCTCCAGCCGCAGAAGCTGCTGGTTTAAGGCGGACTGGGTTACGAACAGCTTTTCCGCCGCGCGGGTGATGCTGTGTTCATCATCAATTTTTACAATGTATTCAATCTGTTTTAAATCCATAAAAGTGCCTCCGGCATGGAATTATTCGTAACTGTTCAGTACCTTCACAGTCACAATTATTCTTTAAAAAGCTCCTTCCAGGCATTGGCAAAACGCCGGGATACAGCAGTTGGATTACGTCGCAGGATGGACGGGCGAAGTATTGATTTTTTGTTGTTTAAGAGTCGGGTTGTGTCTGTCATCTTCTCATTCAGTGCGCTGATACGTGCCGCCAGAGTCTCTCTGCGTGCAGCTGCAGCCTCGGCCAGCTCCTCTCTGCGTGCGGCAACAGTCTCCCTGCGTGCAGCGGCAGCCTCGGCCAGCTCTTCCCTGCGTGTGGCAACAGCTTCCTTATGGGCTTCGACAGCCTCAGACAGCTCTTCCCTTCGTACGGCAACAGCTTCCTTATGAGCTTCGACAGCCTCGGCCAGTTCTTCCCTGCGTGCAGCAACAGCTTCTTCCAGAGCCTCCCTGCGTGCGGATACCATCTCTTTGTGTGCTTCTACATTTTCGGCCACGGCCGCGCGCAGCTCCTCCTTCGCGTTTTCGATATTTTGTTCGGTCTCGGCCTTCAGGAGAGCAAGCTGTACCTGCATTTCTTCCAGGTCAGCACGCAGCTTAGAAACAGATTCCAGAGTCTTTGCCAGGCTGAGAGCCTCTCTGGTGGACTGGATGGTATCCATGACAAAGCATCCGCTCACGATCCCAAGCAGGCACCATTCCAGTGACGGCGGAAGATTCAGAACAAAACGTTCAATGGGCCTGTGGATGATCTCGGTCATAAAGATGGTTAAGAAGCCCCAGGCAATGGAAGAGGTCAGGCAGATGTAACCATGAAGATTGAACTTCTGACTGCTGTAATCCCAGTAACGGACCTTGAACAGACGCTCCATAATATAGCCGGTTACATATTCCAGCAGGGTGGCTGCCACCACACCGGAGCAGTAGACCAGAAGGAGATTGTCCTTGACCGGAAGGGATACCCACAGCATCATGACGGCTCCGGTGCCATACAGAGGCAGCATGGGAAGCCTCAGAAAGCCGCGGTTGACAAAATGGTGCTGCTTTAAGGAAACATAGGTGGATTCAAAAATCCAGCCGAAGAAGCAATATATATAGAAGAAAGTAAGCCAGTGATACCAGGCATATGTGTACATGATCGAAATCCTCTTTTGCGAATCAACAACTTATCTTAGTTTAGCATATCCGGAAAAAACCTTCAATATGCCTTCAGAGGCTTTTGTTTGCAAAAGAAAGCATGGACAAAGGATATTGGTCTGTGCTACAATCAACAAAAATATAGTTACATGTGCAGCTGCACAAAAATGTATTCTGAAATGGGAGAAAGGAAAGAGAGCTATGAATTTAACATATCAGAGCACAAGAGGCGGAGAGAGCGGACTGACTGCATCTCAGGCAATCTTAAAAGGATTGGCTGATGACGGCGGCCTGTTTATGCCGACTTCAATCCCGAAACTGGATGTAACGATGGAAGAGCTGGCAGGCATGAGTTACCAGGAAACTGCTTACCGTGTTATGAAACAGTTCTTAACAGATTTCACCGAGGAAGAACTGCGCTATTGCATCGATCACGCTTACGACAGCAAGTTTGACACGGAGGAGATTGCTCCGCTTGTCAAGGCAGACGGTGCCTACTATCTGGAACTCTTCCACGGAAGCACCATTGCGTTCAAAGATATGGCACTGTCCATTCTTCCGTATCTGATGACTACCTCTGCAAAGAAGAATCATGTAGAGAATGAAATTGTCATTCTGACTGCAACCTCCGGAGATACCGGAAAGGCAGCTATGGCAGGTTTCGCGGATGTACCGGGAACCCGCATCATTGTCTTCTATCCGAAGGGCGGCGTCAGCAAGGTTCAGGAGCTGCAGATGGTGACCCAGAAAGGAGCCAATACCGCCGTTGTTTCCATTCACGGCAACTTCGATGATGCGCAGACCGGCGTAAAGAAGATCTTTGGTGACAAAGAGTTTGCTGCAAAGTTGGCTGCAAAGGGCTTCCAGCTTTCCTCTGCGAACTCCATCAACATCGGCCGTCTGGTTCCGCAGGTGGTTTACTATGTATACGCTTACGCCAAGCTGGTGCAGAACGGAGAAATCCAGAACGGTGATCTCATCAATGTGACTGTTCCGACCGGAAACTTCGGCAATATCCTGGCTGCATACCTGGCAAAACAGATGGGCGTGCCGATCAAAACCCTCATCTGTGCATCTAACGACAATAAAGTCCTGTATGACTTTTTCAAGACCGGTACTTACGATCGCAAGAGAGAGTTTATCCTGACCAATTCCCCGTCCATGGATATCCTCATCTCCAGCAACTTAGAGCGCCTGATCTACTTAAGCACCGGCTGTGATGCAGCAGCCAACAGGCAGCTGATGGAAGATTTAAGCACCAAGGGCGCTTATACGGTTACGGATTCCATGAAAGCCTTCATGAAGGATTTTGTGGGCGGTTATGCAACCGAGGCAGAGAATGCCGCAGGTATCAGACACCTGGCTGATGAGACCGGATATATCATTGATACACATACCGGTGTGGCTTCCTGCGTATATAAAAAATATGTGGCAGAGACCGGAGACAAGACCCCAACGGTTATTGCGTCTACCGCAAGTCCGTACAAGTTCTCCCACAGCGTTATGGCGGCAGTGACCGGCAAGGAGGCAAAGACGGATGAGTTTGCTTCCATCGATGCTTTGTGCAAGGCATCCGGCGTAGCCATCCCGCGCGCAGTGGAGGAAATCCGCAACGCAGAGATCCGTCACAACAGAGAGTGCGACGCAGCCGACATGGAAAAGACTGTGGCAGAGATTCTGGGCTTATAATTCGTTATCTGCTTCACAAAAAACTGTTTTTGTAATATAATAAAGACAGTTATGCCCCCCGGCCTGAATTTGGGACAGGCTGCGCGGAAAACTATAGAAAAACGGAGGTTTTGAACATGTTAGTATCTGCAACAGAAATGCTGAAAAAGGCAGTAGAAGGCCACTATGCAGTAGGTCAGTTCAACATCAATAACCTGGAGTGGACCAAGGCTATCCTGGCAACCGCACAGGAGTTAAACTCCCCGGTCATCCTGGGTGTATCTGAGGGCGCAGGAAAGTACATGACCGGATTTAAGACGGTTTCCGCTATGGTAAAGGCCATGATCGAGGAAATGAACATTACCGTTCCGGTAGCACTGCACTTAGACCACGGCACCTACGATGGCTGCTACAAGTGCATTAAGGCAGGATTCTCCTCCATCATGTTCGATGGTTCTCACTATGCCATTGAAGAAAATGTAGAGAAGACAAAAGAGTTAGTAAAGGTTGCTCACGCTATGGGTCTTTCCATCGAGGCTGAGGTTGGTTCCATCGGCGGCGAGGAAGACGGTGTGATCGGTATGGGCGAGTGCGCAGATCCGAACGAGTGCAAGATGATCGCAGACCTGGGCGTAGACTTCCTGGCAGCAGGCATCGGCAACATCCACGGCAAATATCCGGCAAACTGGCAAGGCTTAAGCTTTGAGACTCTGGCAGCAGTCAAGGAGAAGGTGGGCGACCTGCCGTTAGTTCTTCATGGCGGTACCGGTATCCCGGCTGACATGATCAAAAAAGCGATCGATCTTGGTGTGGCAAAGATCAACGTAAATACCGAGTGTCAGCTTTCCTTTGCAGACGCTACCCGTAAGTATGTCGAGGCAGGCAAGGATTTAGAGGGCAAGGGCTTCGATCCGCGTAAGCTGCTCGCACCGGGCGCAGAGGCTATCAAGGCAACTGTAAAAGAGAAAATGGAGCTGTTCGGTTCCGTTGGAAAAGCCTGAAAATCAGTGCTTTGAAAAAAATACGGGAAAATGCAAAAAAACACTTGCTTTTTCCAAGCTGATGGTTTATTTTAATTAGGGAACGATGGTGTTCTTCCACATGGGAAGAGCACCATTTTTTTTAACCAGATACCCAGCTTAAGAAAATTAAGTATACATAAAAATAATTTAGGGCAGGGTGAGGAGACCGGGAACGGCAATTCTAAGTGAGAGGAAGGAAAAAGTCTATGAGCGAAATCGTAAATGTAGCTGAGATTTTTGGCAAGAACGTCTTCAACGAAACCGTTATGAAAGAGCGCTTACCAAAGAGCGTTTTCAAAAAAATGAAAAAGACCATCGAAGATGGTGCTGAGCTGGATCCGTCCATTGCAGATGTAGTTGCACATGCAATGAAGGACTGGGCTATTGAGAGAGGAGCAACCCACTATACCCATTGGTTCCAGCCGCTGACCGGCGTAACCGCAGAGAAGCATGATTCCTTCATTTCCGCACCGGATGCGGAGGGAAAGGTCATCATGGAATTCTCCGGCAAGGAGCTCATCAAGGGCGAGCCGGATGCATCCTCCTTCCCGTCAGGCGGCCTGCGTGCTACCTTCGAGGCAAGAGGCTATACCGCATGGGACTGTACCTCCCCGGCCTTTTTAAGAGAAGATGCCTGCGGCGTGACTCTTTGCATTCCGACCGCGTTCTGCTCCTACACTGGTGAGGCACTGGATCAGAAGACCCCGCTTCTTCGTTCTATGCAGGCCATTGACGAGCAGTCCTTAAGAATTTTAAGACTCTTCGGCAACACCACCGCAAAGCGTGTCTGCCCGTCTGTTGGACCGGAGCAGGAGTACTTCATCGTAGACCGTCAGAAGTATTTACAGAGAAAAGATCTGATCTACACCGGCCGCACCCTGTTCGGTGCCATGCCTCCAAAGGGCCAGGAGCTGGACGACCATTACTTCGGTGCAATCCGTGAGCGCATCGGTGCTTACATGAAGGCAGTCAACGAGGAGCTCTGGAAGCTTGGTGTTACCGCTAAGACCCAGCACAACGAGGTAGCACCGGCACAGCATGAGCTGGCTCCAATTTACGACCAGGCAAACCTGGCGGTTGACCACAACCAGATGGTTATGGAAACCTTAAAGAAGGTTGCCGGGCGTCAGGGCCTTACCTGTCTGCTTCATGAGAAGCCATTTGCGGGCGTAAATGGTTCCGGTAAGCACAATAACTGGTCCCTTACCTCTGATGATGGTGTGAACCTGTTAAACCCGGGCGATACCCCGCACGAGAACATTCAGTTCCTTCTTGTTCTGGCCTGCATCTTAAAGGCAGTCGATATTCATGCAGACCTGCTTCGTGAATCCGCAGCTGATATCGGAAACGATCACCGTCTGGGAGCAAACGAGGCACCGCCGGCAATCATTTCCGTATTCCTGGGCGAGCAGCTTGAGGATGTGATTGATCAGCTGTGCAGCACTGGTGAGGCAACTCACTCTAAGAGCGGCGGTACGTTAAGGACTGGTGTTGCAACCCTTCCGGATCTGGATAAAGATGCAACCGACCGTAACCGTACTTCACCGTTCGCTTTCACCGGAAACAAGTTCGAGTTCCGTATGGTAGGTTCTTCCGATTCTGTTGCCCCGGCCAACGTAGTCCTGAACACCATCGTGGCAGAGGCTTTCAAAGAGGCGGCAGATGAGCTGGAAAAGGCAGATGATTTCGATACTGCAGTACATGACATGATCAAGAAACTGCTTCGCGACCACAAGCACATCATCTTCAACGGCAATGGTTACTCTGATGCATGGGTAGAAGAGGCAGAAAGACGCGGCCTTCCGAACATCCGCTCCATGGTAGATGCAATCCCGGCCCTCACTACCGAGAAGGCAGTAAAACTCTACGAGTCCTTCGGCGTATTTACCAGGGCAGAGCTGGAGTCCCGTGCCGAGGTTGAGTATGAGGCATATGGCAAGATGATCAACATCGAGGCAAGAACCATGATCGATATGGCGAGCAAGCAGATCATTCCGGCTGTGATCAAGTACACCACTCAGCTGGCAGGTTCACTTGGTGCAGTCAAGGCTGCATGCCCGGAGGCAGATACCAGCGTACAGGCTGAACTGCTGACCGAGACCTCTGCTCTTCTGTCTGATATGAAGGTTGCCCTGGCAGCTCTGATCGATATTACGGAAGAGGCAGCATGTGTTGACGGTGTTGAGACTCAGGCACGCGTTTACCACGAGAAGGTGGTTCCGGCTATGGCAGCGCTCCGTACACCGGCAGATAAGCTGGAGATGATCGTGGACAAAGACCTGTGGCCATTCCCGAGCTACGGCGATCTAATCTTCGAGGTATAAAGTTCCAATCATATTAGAAAAAAATCAGGGCAGGCTTTCGCTGTTTGGCGGAGGCCTGCTTTGTAGTTACGGGTAAGAATACAGCGGGAAAGCTTTTTGAATCGGACCTTCCGGCCGATAGGAAATCGTAAGAATCTATTTGCGCGAATTGGTTGAATATTTATGCCGTTATTGTTAAAATGAAACGTATAAGAGACCGCCCGGGGAAAGCAGGCATCTGCGCAGGCAGACTGGCTGCAAAAAAGAAGAAACGGCGGCGCAACGATACGAAGGAGCTTTTATATATGAAGAAAAAGGGTTTGGCAATGTTTGCCCTGGCAGCAGTCATGAGCCTTGGCGCGGTGGGGATTACGGCGTTTGCGGCCGGCTGGTCACAGGAAGGCAGCAACTGGGTATACTATAATAACAATGGAAGCAAGGTAACCAATGCGTGGCGTCAGGCACAGGATGGAACCTGGCGTTATCTGGAAAGCAGCGGAGCCATGGCAACCAACAAATGGGTCGATAACGATGATTACTATGTAGATGCCAGCGGTATCATGATCACCAATAAATGGCTTCAGGTGGCAAATAGCCGGAAAACCAGCGGGTATGACTGGTATTATTTCGGAAATAACGGCAAGTGCTCGAAAGAAAAATGGGTGCAGATTGATGGTAAGTATTATTATTTCGGAGATACCGGCGCCATGGAGACTGGCTGGATCTTGGATGACATGTATTACTGCGACGATGTGGGCGTTATGGTGACCGGATGGAAGAAACTGACCCCGCCGGAGGAATATCAGGATGAGGACAAGCACACCGGTCCGTTTGAAACTGCCAGTGATGGTCAGTACTGGTACTATTTCGGAACCAACGGAAAGAAAACGGTTCCAAGCGAGAACGGAACCAATATCAAACAGAAAAAGATCAACGGAACCTATTATTGCCTGCGCGAGGACGGTGCTGTTCAGACCGGCTGGGTCTGCGTCACCGGCGATGAATCCGACAACATTGAGGATTACCGCCTGGTAGATGCCGAGGGAAAAGTCCGCACCGGCTGGTATTCTGCCGAGCCGCCGGAATATCTGGCGGGGCATTATGATCATGACGTTGAGTGGTTTTATTTCAATTCCAAGGGTGTTCCGGAAGTGGGACCGGCAAAGGGCAGTGCGAAAACCAGTGATTTAAAGCGCATCAACGGATATACACATTTGTTCAATGAATATGGAACTCCTGTATATGGCGTTCAGAAGGTGTATACCAACAGCAGTGAGTATACCGCCTATTACTTTGGCAATTATCCGCAGAGCAGTATGCTGACAGGCAAGTACAATATCACGGAGGGAGGAGTTTCCTGGCCGTATTATTTCAACTCTACCGGAAAAGGCTATACCGGAGTGTATGACAATTATCTGTATTATATGGGTAAACTGCAGAAGGCAGATTCCGGCAGCAAATACGAAGTCTTCTCCGTTCCGAACGGAAACAGCTATAAGAACTATGTAGTGAACACTTCCGGCAAGATTGCCAAGAACACTACGGTCAAGGACAGCAATGGCGTAAAATACAAAACCAACAGCAGCGGGGTCCTGACTAAAGAAGATGACGAGAGCGTAGACGGCGGAAGCTACCGCAGCCCGGAAGAACCGGAATGGGATAACGAATAAAGCAGAATACCATTAAAGAAACAGAGGCTGATACAGGGAAAAGCTGTATCGGCCTCTTTGTTGTATTATATATAGAAGAAACACAGCTCTGGCCAATGCACGGAAAATTGCATGAGAATAAAAACATTAAAATAATAGATAAAATACTTGCTTTTTTGGAAAGACTATGATATCATACAAAGGCTGTGACATGATAGCAATGAAGCGCGAGGTTGCTGCCAAAATGGCAGGTTTTCCGTGGAGCGAATGTCAAGTTAGGAAACTGACGACAAGTCACTGTACCAATTTAACAGCTGTAGTAAAGAGTAATTGCAGTAACGCAGTGTGTAGTCCGCGCGACACACACGGAGATGTGTACAGTCACCGCTTGTCGTACTTCAAACAAAAGTGCGAAAAGGAGGCGACTTTTTTTATGGCAAGTCAAGTAATGAGAATCACATTAAAAGCTTATGATCATCAGTTAGTTGATCAGTCTGCTGGAAAAATCATCGAGACCGTAAAGAAGACAGGGGCTCAGGTGAGCGGACCGGTACCGTTACCGACCAAGAAAGAGGTAGTAACTATTCTGAGAGCGGTACACAAGTACAAAGATTCCAGAGAGCAGTTCGAGCAGAGAACTCACAAAAGACTTATCGATATCACCACTCCGAGCCAGAAGACAGTTGATGCATTAAGCAAACTGGAAATGCCGGCTGGTGTTTATATCGACATCAAAATGAAACAGAAATAAGCTTTAGTATGATTGCCGTAAAAGGTAATCCGCTGTAAGGAGGAAATTGAAATGAAGAAAGCTATCTTAGCTACTAAAGTCGGAATGACTCAGATCTTCAACGAAGATGGCGTGTTAGTTCCGGTAACCGTTCTTCAGGCTGGCCCGTGTGTAGTAACCCAGGTTAAGACCGTTGAGAACGATGGCTACAAAGCAGTTCAGGTTGGTTTTGTAGACAAGAGAGACAAACTGGTTAGCAAACCGGTTAAGGGACACTTCGACAAGGCAGGTGTTTCCTACAAGAGATTCGTCCGCGAGTTCCGTTTCGAGAACGCAGAAGAGTATTCTGTAAAGGACGAGATCAAAGCTGACATCTTCGCTAACGGCGATAAGGTGGATGCAACCGCTGTTTCCAAAGGTAAAGGTTTCCAGGGCGCGATCAAGAGACACGGCCAGCACAGAGGACCTATGGCTCATGGTTCTAAATTCCATCGTCATCAGGGTTCCAACGGTGCTTGTTCTGATCCGAGCAAGGTATTCAAGGGTAAAGGCATGCCGGGACATATGGGTTCCAAGCAGGTTACCATTCAGAACCTTGAGATTGTCCGCGTAGACGTTGAGAACAATCTGCTTCTGGTTAAGGGCGCTGTTCCGGGACCGAAGAAATCTTTAGTAACGATCAAAGAAACAGTGAAAGCTTCCAAGTAAGCTTTGACGAGAAAGGAGGAACACACAGATGGCAAACGTATCTGTTTACAATATGGAAGGTAATGAAGTAGGCAAGATGGATTTAAACGATGCTGTATTCGGTGTTGAGGTTAACGAGCACTTAGTACACATGGCAGTCGTTGCACAGCTTGCTAACAATCGTCAGGGTACTCAGAAAGCAAAAACCCGTTCTGAGGTATCTGGTGGCGGCAGAAAACCGTGGAGACAGAAAGGAACCGGACATGCACGTCAGGGTTCAACCAGAGCTCCGCAGTGGACCGGCGGCGGTATCGTATTCGCTCCGACTCCGAGAGATTATACAATCAGACTCAACAAGAAAGAGAAGAGAGCAGCTCTGAAGTCTGCACTGACCAGCAGAGTGCTTGAAAACAAGTTCATCGTTGTTGACGAGCTGAAGCTTGATGAAATCAAGACCAAAAAATTCCAGAACGTCCTGAATAACTTAAAGGTTAACAAGGCTCTGGTAGTAGTTGACGAGAACAGCGACAACGTTGTTAAGTCCGCTAAGAACATCCAGTCTGTAAAGACCGCTTATGTCAATACCATCAACGTATATGACATTCTGAAATACAACACCGTAGTAGCTACCAAGGCTGCTGTTGCAAATATCGAGGAGGTGTACGCATAATGGCTAACGTTCAGTACTATGACGTCATTCTGAAACCGGTTGTAACCGAGAAGAGCATGAACGCAATGAGCGAGAAGAAATACACTTTCCTGGTTCACACCGATGCGAACAAGTCCATGATCAAAGAGGCTGTTGAGAAGATGTTCCCGGGAACCAAAGTTAAGAGTGTAAACACCATGAACAGCGAAGGCAAGAACAAGAGACGTGGTATGACCTTCGGCAAGACCGCTGCAACCAAGAAGGCTATCGTTCAGTTAACTGAGGACAGCAAAGAGATCGAGGTATTTGCAGGTCTGTAGGCATTGAACACTTAACGAGCGCGCAGAGCGCGAGTTTAGTGAGAAAGCCCATCGCGAACCTTAACGAAGCGAAGCTGAGTTTAGTTGAGCGATGAGAATTAATGAAACTATACGGCTGCCAGTGAAAAGAATATACTGCGCCGTGATAAAGAGATACACGCGAGTGCGTTGATAACGCACGACCGTGTACGGAATTGAAAGGAGTTCAAGTCATGGGAATTAAAACATACAACCCATATACACCTTCCAGAAGACATATGACCGGATCTGACTTCAGTGAGATCACCAAGTCCACTCCGGAGAAGTCTCTGGTTACTTCTTTAAAGAAGAATGCTGGCCGTAACAACCAGGGTAAGATTACCGTTAGACATCGTGGTGGCGGTTCCAGAAGAAAATACAGAATCATCGATTTCAAGAGAAACAGCAAGGATGGTATCCCGGCAACCGTTATCGGTATCGAGTACGATCCGAACAGAACTGCAAACATCGCACTGATCTGCTACGCAGACGGCGAGAAGGCTTATATCCTGGCTCCGGCTGGTTTAACCGATGGCATGAAGGTTATGAGCGGCGAGACTGCAGAGGCTAAAGTTGGTAACTGCTTACCGCTGGCAAACATTCCGGTTGGTGCGCAGATTCATAATATTGAGCTGTATCCGGGCAAGGGTGGTCAGCTGGTTCGTTCCGCTGGTAACGCTGCTCAGCTTATGGCAAAAGAAGGCAAATATGCAACCTTAAGACTTCCTTCCGGCGAGATGAGAATGGTTCCGATCGTATGCCGCGCAACCATCGGTGTTGTAGGTAACGGCGAGCACAATCTGATCAACCTCGGTAAGGCTGGTAGAAAACGTCATATGGGTATCCGTCCTACAGTTCGCGGTTCCGTTATGAACCCGAATGACCATCCGCACGGTGGTGGTGAAGGTAAGACTGGTATCGGTCGTCCGGGTCCTTCTACTCCGTGGGGCAAGCCTGCTCTGGGTCTGAAGACCAGAAAGAAAAACAAGCAGTCTAATAAGCTGATTGTAAGAAGACGCGACGGCAAGACCATTAAATAATTCAAGGAGGATACAAAACCTATGGCACGTTCATTAAAAAAAGGACCATTTGCAGATGCACACTTACTGAAAAAAGTTGATGCAATGAACGCAGCAGGACAGCATCAGGTAATCAAGACCTGGTCCCGCCGTTCTACAATCTTCCCGCAGATGGTTGGACATACAATCGCAGTTCACGACGGCAGAAAGCATGTTCCGGTATATGTTACCGAGGATATGGTTGGCCACAAACTGGGTGAGTTCGTAGCTACCAGAACTTACAGAGGACATGGAAAAGACGAGAAGAAATCCAAGCGATAATCGTCAGGATTGAAAGGAGGTTAATTAGCAATGGCTAAAGGACATAGAAGTCAGATTAAGAGAGAGAGAAATGCCCAGAAGGACACCAGACCGAGCGCAAAGTTATCTTACGCACGTGTTTCCGTTCAGAAGGCTTGCTTCGTATTAGATGCCATCAGAGGCAAAGATGTACAGACCGCACTTGGTATTGTAACTTACAACCCAAGATATGCTTCTTCTTTAATTAAAAAATTACTGGAATCTGCAATTGCTAATGCAGAGAACAACAACAACATGGATCCGGCTAAACTTTACGTGGAGGAGTGCTTCGCTAACAAGGGACCGACCATGAAGAGAGTAAAACCGAGAGCACAGGGCAGAGCTTACAGAATCGAGAAGAGAATGAGCCACATCACTGTTGTGCTGAATGAGAGATAAGAGGAGGCAATTATGGGACAGAAAGTTAATCCGCACGGCTTAAGAGTCGGTGTTATTAAAGACTGGGATTCCAAGTGGTATGCAGAAGGCAACTTCGCTGATTGCCTGGTAGAGGATTACAACATCCGTAAATTCCTCAAGAAAAAACTGTATAGCGCTGGTGTTTCCAAAATCGAGATCGAGAGAGCATCTGCATCCGACAGAGTAAAAATCATCATCTTCACCGCTAAACCGGGCGTAGTAATCGGTAAAGGCGGCGCAGAGATCGAGAAGCTCAGAGCTGAGGTTCAGAAGCTGACCGACAAAAAAGTATTTATCGACATTAAAGAAATCAAGAGACCGGACCGCGATGCTCAGTTAGTAGCTGAGAACATTGCACAGCAGCTGGAAAACCGTGTTTCCTTCCGTCGTGCTATGAAGTCTACCATGGGTCGTTCCATGAAGGCTGGCGTTAAGGGAATCAAGACCGCTGTTGGCGGACGTCTTGGCGGTGCTGATATCGCTCGTACCGAGTTCTACAGCGAGGGCACCATTCCGTTACAGACATTAAGAGCAGATATTGACTATGGTTTCGCTGAGGCAGATACCACCTACGGCAAGCTTGGCGTTAAGGTTTGGATCTACAAAGGCGAGGTACTTCCTACTAGAGGAAACAAGGAAGGGAGCGATAAATAATGTTAATGCCTAAGAGAGTAAAGCGCCGCAAACAGTTCCGTGGAACTATGACCGGTAAGGCTTTAAGAGGAAATAAAATTAACTACGGTGAGTTCGGTCTGGTGGCTACTGAGCCGTGCTGGATCAAGTCCAATCAGATCGAGGCAGCCCGTGTTGCCATGACCCGTTACATCAAACGTGGTGGTAAAGTCTGGATCAAGATTTTCCCGGACAAACCTGTAACTGCTAAGCCGGCTGAGACTCGAATGGGTTCCGGTAAAGGCGCTCTGGAGTACTGGGTAGCAGTTGTTAAACCGGGCAGAGTAATGTTCGAGATCGCTGGCGTTCCGGAGGAAACCGCGCGTGAGGCATTACGTCTTGCTATGCACAAGTTACCATGCAAATGTAAGATTGCTGCTAAAGCAGATTTAGAAGGCGGTGATAACAGTGAAAACTAATAAATTCGTAGAAGGCTTAAAGGCAAAATCAGCGGCTGAGTTACAGGAAGAATTAGTAGCTGCAAAGAAAGAACTTTTCAACTTAAGATTCCAGAATGCAACCAACCAGTTAGATAATACCAGCAGAATCAAAGAGGTTCGCAAGAATATCGCTAGAATTCAGACTGTTATTACAGAGAAATCTAAACTGGCTTAAGGTTTGAAAGGAGAACATGACCGTGGAAAGAAATTTAAGAAAAACCCGCGTAGGTAAAGTCGTAAGCGACAAGATGGACAAGACCATCGTTGTAGCAATCGAGGACCACATCAAACATCCTTTATACGGCAAGATCGTAAAAAAGACCGTTAAGTTAAAAGCTCATGACGAGAACAACGAGTGCGGCAAGGGTGATACCGTTAAAGTTATGGAAACCAGACCGCTGTCCAAGGACAAGAGATGGAGACTGGTTGAGATTATCGAGAAGGCTAAATAAGTTATCCAGGAAGGAGTATCAGGCATGATTCAGCAGGAAACCAGACTGAAGGTTGCTGATAACACCGGCGCAAAAGAGTTACTTTGCATCCGTGTTATGGGTGGCTCTACAAGAAGATATGCTAACATTGGTGATGTAATCGTCGCTTCCGTTAAAGATGCAACACCAGGCGGCGTTGTAAAGAAAGGCGATGTTGTGAAGGCCGTTGTAGTTCGTTCCGTTAAGGGCGCACGCAGAAAAGACGGTTCTTATATCAAGTTCGATGAGAACGCAGCAGTTATTATCAAAGATGACAAGACCCCAAGAGGAACCCGTATCTTTGGACCGGTAGCAAGAGAATTACGTGAGAAACAGTTCATGAAGATCGTATCTCTGGCTCCGGAAGTACTGTAAGGAGGTATTGGCTGTGCAGAAAATTAAAAAAGACGACCTGGTAAAGGTTATCGCAGGTAAAGATAAAGACAAAACCGGTAAAGTCCTGAGCGTTAAGGGCGGTAAAGTTCTGGTTGAGGGCTGCAACATGGTTACCAAGCACTCCAAACCGAACGCTGCTAACCCGCAGGGCGGCATCGTAAATCAGGAAGCAGCTATGGATATTTCCAACGTTATGCTGGTTGTTGATGGCAAAGCTACCCGTGTTGGCTTTGAAGTAAAAGATGGTAAGAAAGTCCGCGTTGCAAAGGCAACCGGTAAAGTTATCGACTAATTGCAGAGAGGAGGAACAGAGAGTTGGCTAGATTAAAAGAACAGTATCAGAGCGAGATGGTTGACGCACTGATTAAGAAATTTGGTTACAAGAACATCATGGAAGTCCCGAAGCTTGATAAGATCGTTATCAACATGGGCGTTGGTGAGGCAAAAGACAATGCTAAGGTTCTGGATTCTGCAGTTAGAGATTTAGAGCTGATCACCGGACAGAAGGCAGTTACCACCAAGGCTAAAAAGTCCGTTGCAAACTTCAAAATCAGAGAAGGTATGCCGATCGGTTGTAAGGTTACCCTTCGTGGTGAGAAGATGTACGAGTTCGTTGATCGTCTGATCAACCTGGCTCTGCCGCGTGTACGTGACTTCCGCGGTGTTAACCCGAACGCATTTGATGGCAGAGGTAACTACGCTCTGGGTATCAAAGAGCAGTTGATCTTCCCTGAGATTGAATACGATAAAGTTGACAAGGTAAGAGGTATGGATATCATCTTCGTTACCACTGCCAAGACTGATGAAGAAGCTCGTGAACTTTTGACATTATTCAATATGCCATTTGCAAAATAACAGGAGGAAAGATCCATGGCTAAGACTTCAATGAAGATTAAGCAGCAGCGTCCGGCGAAGTTCTCCACCAGAGAGTACAATCGTTGCAGAATCTGTGGACGTCCGCATGCATATTTAAGAAAATACGGTATCTGCCGTATCTGCTTCCGTGAGCTGGCATATAAGGGCCAGATCCCGGGCGTAAAGAAGGCAAGCTGGTAGGCCGAAAGCAACTTAGCGAGTCCGAGCCGCAAGGCGACGGACAAGCTTAGTGCGAGGCCCATCGCGAACCTTAGCAAGTGCAAGCCGCAAGGCGCCGCGCGCGCTTAGTTGAGCGATGCTGCTGACTGTGAGAAATTACAGTTCAAGCAAATCAGCAGATGTCCCTCCCGAAACTTATGAGCCCCTGCGGCTTCGTAAGTTTCGAAGGAGTGAGGTCCAACAAAAAGGAAACCAACTAACAATATTAAGGAGGAATTATCCATCATGACTATGAGTGATCCGATCGCAGATATGCTTACAAGAATCCGTAACGCAAACACTGCTAAACATGACACTGTTGACGTACCGTCTTCCAAGATGAAGCTTGCTATTGCAGACATCCTGGTAAAAGAGGGTTACATTCAGAAATACGATATCGTTGAGGACGGCGCATTCAAGACTATCCACATCACCTTAAAGTATGGTGCAGATAAGAATGAGAAGATCATCAGCGGCATCAAGAGAATTTCCAAACCGGGTCTGCGTGTATACGCAAACAAAGAGGATCTCCCGAGAGTACTTGGCGGTCTGGGAATCGCAATCATTTCTACCAACCAGGGCGTTATCACCGATAAGGAAGCACGTCGTCTGGGCGTAGGCGGAGAGGTATTAGCATTCGTTTGGTAATTCGTTGCCGCGAAGCTACTTCTATATATTATGTAACTGAAAACAGAAAACGCACAGAGCGTTTTCCGAAAATTTAAGTAGGAGGTAAATGGCATGTCACGTATCGGAAGAATGCCAATCGCAATCCCGGCAGGCGTAACTGTAACGATTGCAGAGAATAATAAAGTGACTGTAAAAGGTCCTAAGGGAACCCTTGAGAGAGAGTTACCGGTAGAGATGGACATCAAGGAAGAAGATGGACATATTGTTGTAACCAGACCGAATGACTTAAAGAAGATGAAATCTTTACACGGTCTGACCAGAACCCTGATCAATAACATGGTTGTTGGTGTTACCGCTGGCTACGAGAAAGTTCTGGAAGTAAACGGTGTAGGTTACAGAGCATCTAAGCAGGGCAAGAAATTAACCCTTAACCTGGGCTATTCCCATCCGGTAGAGATGGAAGATCCGGAAGGTCTTGAGACTGTTCTGGACGGTCAGAATAAGATCACGGTTAAAGGTATCGATAAAGAGAAAGTTGGCCAGTACGCTGCAGAGATCAGAGACAAGAGAAGACCTGAGCCGTATAAGGGCAAGGGTATCAAGTATGCTGATGAGACTATCAGACGTAAAGTTGGTAAGACTGGTAAGAAATAATTAAGGAGAGTACAAAGATGGTTAGTAAGAAATCAAGAAGCGAAATTCGCGTTAAAAAGCATACCAGATTACGTAATCGCTTTGCAGGTACTGCAGAGAGACCGCGTCTGGCTGTTTTCAGAAGTAATAATCATATGTATGCTCAGATTATTGACGACTCAGTCGGCAATACTCTGGTAGCAGCATCCACCAATGAGAAGGCAGTTAAGGCTGAGCTTGAGCACACCAATGACACTGCAGCAGCAACTTATGTTGGAACTCTGATCGCTAAGAGAGCTCTGGAGAAGGGTATCGAGGAAGTCGTTTTCGATAGAGGCGGTTTCATTTACCAGGGTAAGATCCAGGCACTCGCAGACGCAGCTCGTGAAGCTGGTCTGAAATTCTAGTAGAGAGGAGAACGGCATGAAGCGTACAATTATTGACCCAAGTCAGTTTGAATTAAATGACAACGTAGTAGCAATCAAGCGTGTATCCAAAACCGTAAAAGGTGGACGTACCATGAGATTCTCTGCTCTGGTAGTAGTAGGTGATGGCAATGGTCACGTAGGTGCAGGTCTTGGTAAGGCTGGTGAGGTTCCGGAGGCAATCCGCAAAGGAAGAGAAGCAGCTATGAAGAACCTGGTAGAGATTCCGGTTGACGAGAACAAGAGTATCCCGCACGACCACATCTGCAAGTTCGGCAGCTCTTCTGTACTGTTAAAGAAGGCTCCGGAAGGTACTGGTATCATCGCTGGTGGTCCGGCTCGTTCCGTACTGGAGCTTGCTGGTATCAAGAACATCCGTGCTAAGTCTTTAGGCTCCAACAACAAGACCAACGTTGTTCTTGCAGTGATCAACGGTCTGACTCAGCTTAAGACTCCGGAAGAGTATGCAAGACTTCGCGGCAAATCTGTTGAAGAGATCTTAGGCTAAGGAGGGTAATGAAATGGCAGAGAAGTTAAAAGTAACGTTAGTCAAATCCCCGATCGGTGCTATCCCGAAGCAGAAAGCTACCGTAGAGGCTCTGGGCCTGAAGAAAGTCAACAAGACTGTTGAACTTCCGGATAACGAGGCTGTCAGAGGTATGATCTGGCACGTAAAGCATTTAGTTAAGGTAGAAGAAATCTAATTATAGAAGTAAGGAGGTGCAGTGCAATGGATTTATCCAATTTACAGCCTGCTGTTGGTTCTAAACATAGTGATAATTTCAGAAGAGGACGCGGTCACGCTTCCGGAAACGGCAAAACTGCTGGTAAGGGCCACAAGGGTCAGAAAGCACGTTCTGGCGCACCGAGACCTGGTTTCGAGGGTGGTCAGATGCCGTTATACAGACGTCTCCCGAAGAGAGGCTTCAAGAATCGTAACACCAAAGTTATCGTTGGTATCAATGTAAGCGCTTTAGAGTGCTTCGAGAACGATGCAGTTGTTACTGTTGAGACTCTTCTTGAGAGCGGAATCGTTAAGAATCCGAGAGATGGCGTCAAGATCCTGGGTAACGGAGAACTGACCAAAAAGCTGACCGTAAAGGCAGATGCATTCAGTGAGGGTGCGAAGGCTAAAATTGAAGCTTTAGGTGGAACCTGCGAGGTGATCTAATATGTTAAAGACACTCCGAAATGCATGGAAGATCAAGGAGATCAGAACAAAACTGATCTTCACCTTCCTCATGCTGGTGGTCATCCGTTTTGGATCTGAACTGCCGATTCCTGGAGTTAAGACGGACTTTTTCGCGAATTTCTTCGCGAATCAGTCCACTGATGCATTTGGATTTTTCAATGCGATGACAGGTGGATCCTTCTCCTCCATGTCTATTTTCGCACTGAGCATCACCCCGTACATTACATCTTCTATTATCATGCAGCTGCTCACGATCGCAATTCCGAAGCTGGAAGAGATGCAGCGTGACGGCGAGGATGGCCGTAAGAAGATTGCAGAGTACACCCGTTACTTAACGGTTGGGCTTGCACTGATCGAGTCCATCGGTATGGCAGTCGGTTTCGGCGGCCAGGGACTTTTGATCAATTACAATGTATGGAGCGTGGTTATTGCAGTCGCTACCATGACTGCAGGAAGCGCATTCCTGATGTGGATCGGTGAGCGTATTACTGAGAAGGGCGTGGGCAATGGTATTTCCATCGTCCTGCTGTTCAATATCGTATCTTCTCTCCCACAGGATGTGAACACCCTGTACACCAGATTCTTAAGCAACAGCAAGAATATCGGATCAACTGTGCTGATCGTGCTCATCATGCTTGCGGTTACCGCAGCCATGGTTGTGTTCGTAATCATCCTTCAGGATGGTGAGCGCAGAATCCCGGTCCAGTATTCCAAAAAGATGGTTGGCAGAAAGTTAGTGGGCGGCCAGGCTTCCCACATTCCGTTAAAGGTGAACACCGCAGGTGTCATCCCGGTAATCTTTGCTTCCTCCATCATGTCCTTCCCGATTGTGATCGCACAGTTTTTCCATCCGGATTACACCACTATCGGCGGTAAAATCCTGATGGTTCTGAACTCATCTTACTGGTTCAGACCGGAGATGCCGGCATATTCTGTGGGACTGGTGATTTACCTTGTATTGATCGTGCTTTTCGCATATTTCTATACATCCATCACCTTCAATCCGCTGGAAGTGGCAAACAATATGAAGAAGTCCGGCGGTTTCATCCCGGGTGTCCGCCCAGGTAAACCGACTTCCGAATATCTTGACAAGATCTTAAATTACATCGTATTCATCGGTGCAGTTGGCCTGATCATTGTCAGCGTTATCCCGATCATCATTTCCGGAGTATTCACGGTAAGCCGTCTGTCCTTCATGGGTACTTCCCTGATCATTATCGTCAGTGTTATCCTGGAGACCATCAAGGCTATTGAATCCCAGATGATCGTTAGAAATTACAAAGGCTTTTTAAATGATTAAGCGTTCGTAAGAGAAAGCTGCTGCCCATATGCGTGCAGCAGCTTCTTTTGTATAACAGGAAATTGCGTCCTGTCATAGAGGGACGCCCTGCGAGGAGGATTAACCAGATGAAGATCATCATGTTAGGTGCTCCGGGCGCCGGCAAAGGCACCCAGGCAAAGAAGATTGCAGCGAAATATGGTATTCCGCATATCTCTACCGGAGATATTTTCCGTGCAAATATCAAGGGCGGTACAGAGCTGGGTATGAAGGCGAAGTCTTACATGGATCAGGGACAGCTTGTTCCGGATGATGTTACCATCGGCATGCTGTTAGACCGTATTGCAGAGGCTGACTGCGAGAACGGATATGTGCTGGACGGTTTCCCGAGAACCATTCCGCAGGCAGAGAGCCTGACAGAAGCACTTGACAAGCTGGGACAGAAGATGGATTTCGCAATTGATGTTGATGTACCGGATGAGTCCATTATCAACCGTATGTCAGGCAGAAGAGCATGCCTCTCCTGCGGAGCTACCTACCACATCGTTTACAATCCGACCAGAGTAGAAGGTGTCTGTGACGCATGCGGCCAGAAGCTGGTACTGCGTGACGATGACAAGCCAGAGACAGTTAAGAAACGTCTGACGGTATATCATGACCAGACCCAGCCGCTGATCGAGTATTATAAGAAGGCTGGAATCCTGAAGTCTGTAGACGGAACACAGGATTTGAACAAAGTATTTGAGGACATCGAAGCTGTCCTGGAGGCGTAATATGTCAGTAACGATCAAATCCGCAAGAGAGATTGAACTGATGCGGGAGGCCGGAAGAATTCTGGCAAAGGTTCATGAGGAACTGGGAAAGGCGATTCATCCGGGCATGTCCACACTGGACATTGACCGACTGGGCGAGAAGCTGATCCGTGAGTTCGGATGTGTGCCTTCCTTTAAGAACTACAATGGCTATCCTGCGTCCATCTGTGTATCAGTGAATGATGAAGTGGTACACGGTATCCCGAACAAGCACCATATTATCAGGGAAGGCGATATCGTCAGCTTGGATGCGGGTGTTATCTACAAAGGATATCATTCTGATGCAGCCAGAACCCATGCGGTTGGCATCATCAGTCCGGAAGCGCAGAAGCTTATCGATGTTACCAGACAATCTTTCTTTGAGGGGATTAAGTTCGCGAAAGCTGGCAATCATCTCAATGATATCTCTTCCGCAATCCAGGCTTATGCAGAAAGCTTCGGATACGGTGTTGTCCGCGATCTGGTGGGCCACGGTATCGGAACCCATCTGCATGAGGAGCCGGAGGTGCCGAACTTTGCACAGAAGCGCAAGGGCATCAAACTGGTTCCTGGAATGACACTGGCCGTTGAGCCTATGATCAACATCGGAACCCCGAATGTAGTCTGGATGGATGATGACTGGACGGTGGTCACAAAAGACCACAGTCTGTCTGCTCACTATGAGAACACCATCCTCATTACGGAGGGTGAGCCGGAGATCTTATCTCTGTAAAGGCGGTGTGCGATGAAAATGGAGCTGTACTGTCCGGTAAGATCTCTCGCCGGACATGACAAAAACCAGTATTTTATCATAGTATCCGATGAAGGGGAATACATTACCATGGCAAATGGAACCACCCGCAAGGTGGATGACCCGAAGCGGAAAAACAAGAAACATATTCAGGCAGGGAAGACGCCGCTTTTTGCGGCGCTTCCCACTGATGAAGAAATCCGAAGCGAGCTTAAAACCTGGGTGGAAAGCCACGGTTATATGTAGGAGGAATTGATTACATGTCTAAAGCAGATGTTATTGAAATTGAGGGAACTGTTGTTGAGAAGCTGCCGAACGCAATGTTCCAGGTAGAGTTAGAGAACGGTCATCAGGTACTGGCTCATATCAGCGGCAAGCTGCGTATGAACTACATCCGTATCCTGCCGGGTGACAAGGTTACCCTTGAGATGTCTCCGTATGATTTAAGCAAGGGCAGAATCATCTGGAGAGATAAATAAGGTTATAGAAGCATTCGCTTTTATAAATAAAAAATAGGGAAAAATATTTTGAAAAACACTTGCATAAAAGAAACCATAATGTTATAATATCATGGCGACTTTGTTGAGATGCTGGGCGAAGTTTGTCTAAAATTAGTCCGGCTGTACCAATATATCTGGACAGATATATGCAACTGTAGAAAGGAGAATTGCCGTGAAGGTGAGATCATCAGTAAAACCGATTTGCGAAAAGTGCAAAATCATCAAACGCAAAGGCAGTATCAGAGTAATCTGTGAAAATCCTAAGCACAAACAGAGACAAGGTTAAAAACAAAAAGTTATAGGAGGTTACGACGCAAATGGCTCGTATTTCAGGTGTTGATTTACCAAGAGAAAAACGTGTTGAAATCGGTCTGACTTACATCTACGGAATCGGTAGAACAAGTGCAAACCGTATCCTTGCTGAGGCTGGCGTTAATCCTGACACCCGTGTTAAGGATCTGACCGATGACGAAGTGAAGAAGCTGGCAGCTGTTATTGCTGACACTCAGACTGTTGAGGGTGATCTTCGCAGAGAGATCGCTATGAACATCAAGAGACTGCAGGAGATTGGCTGCTATCGCGGAATCCGTCATAGAAAAGGTCTCCCGGTTCGTGGTCAGAAGACCAAAACCAATGCAAGAACCCGCAAAGGTCCTCGTAAGACTGTTGCAAACAAGAAGAAATAAGTAATTCGTAACATTATGTAGAATCACGTTGCATGTTTTAAAAACAGGAAACAGGATTCGGAAATTCAAGAAAGTAGGTTAGTTTAAAATGGCTAAAAAAGTGTCCACTGCAAAAAAAGTGACAAAAAAGCGCGTAAAGAAAAACGTTGAACGCGGACAGGCACATATCCAGTCTTCTTTTAACAACACCATCGTTACCTTAACCGATGCACAGGGTAACGCGTTGTCTTGGGCAAGTGCCGGTGGTTTGGGATTTAGAGGTTCAAGGAAATCTACTCCATATGCAGCTCAGATGGCTGCAGAAACTGCCGCTAAAGCAGCTTTAGTACATGGTTTAAAATCTGTAGACGTTATGGTTAAAGGACCTGGTTCAGGCCGTGAGGCAGCAATTCGTGCGCTTTCCGCATGCGGTATTGAGGTAACTAGCATTAAGGACGTAACTCCGGTTCCACATAACGGATGTCGCCCGCCAAAACGTAGAAGAGTCTAATTAGGAGGTACTAAAAGTGGCAGTAGATAGAGTTCCTGTTCTTAAAAGATGCAGATCTCTTGGTTTAGATCCGATCTATTTAGGAATTGATAAAAAATCAAACAGAGAATTAAAAAGAGCTAACAGAAAAGTAAGTGAGTATGGTCTCCAGTTACGTGAGAAGCAGAAAGCAAAATTCATCTATGGCGTATTAGAGAAACCGTTCCGTAACTACTACACCAAGGCTGAGAAGATGGAAGGCCAGACTGGTGAGAACATGATGATCCTTCTGGAGCGCAGACTGGACAACGTTGTATTCCGTATGGGATTCGGCCGCACCAGACGCGAGACCAGACAGATGGTAGATCACAAGCACATCCTCGTAAACGGCAAATGTGTAAACATTCCGTCCTACCTGGTAAAAGCTGGTGACGTAATCGAAGTAAAAGAGAAAGCTAAATCTTCTCAGAGATACAAAGATGCTCTTGAGGTAACTGCAGGACGTCTGGTTCCGGCTTGGCTGGATGTTGACCAGGAGAATCTGCGCGGTACCGTAAAAGAGCTTCCGTCCAGAGATGAGATTGATGTTCCGGTAAACGAGATGCTTATCGTCGAGTTGTACTCCAAATAATTAAGAGTACCAATTTCCCTCGATAGAAGAACCCAAAAGGAGGGGCTAGAGTCGTGTTCGATTTTGAGAAACCAAACATTGAGATTGTTGAGATTTCTGATGATAAGAAATATGGCAAGTTTGTAGTTGAACCACTTGAGAGAGGCTATGGCACAACGCTGGGTAACTCCCTGAGAAGAATCATGCTTTCTTCTCTGCCGGGTGCAGCTGTCAGCCAGGTGAAAATCGACGGCGTTTTACATGAGTTCAGTTCTATTCCAGGTGTTAAGGAAGATGTAACTGAGATCATTATGAACATCAAGAGCTTATCTATTAAGAACAACAGTGATAGCAACGAAGTAAAGACCGCTTACATCGAGTTCGAGGGTGAGGGCGTTATTACTGCAGCTGATATCCAGGCTGACCCGGACATTGAGATCATGAATCCGGATCAGGTGATCGCACACTTAAGCGGCGGCACAGACAGCAAGTTCTATATGGAGCTTACTATCACCAAGGGCCGCGGATACGTGAGCGCAGACAAGAATAAGAGTGAGGATATGCCGGTTGGTGTGATTGCGGTGGATTCCATCTACACACCGGTTGAGCGTGTCAACATGTCCATTCAGAATACCCGTGTTGGACAGGTTACCGATTACGATAAACTGACCTTAGACGTGTATACCAATGGAACCTTAGCTCCAGATGAGGCTGTAAGTCTCGCAGCGAAAGTTCTGAGCGAGCACTTAAATCTCTTTATCGATCTTTCTGAGAATGCCAAGACCGCTGAGATCATGGTTGAGAAAGAGGACAATGAGAAAGAGAAAGTTCTCGAGATGAACATCGATGAACTGGAACTGTCTGTTCGTTCCTACAACTGCTTAAAGAGAGCCGGAATCAACACTGTGGAGGAACTGTGCAACAGAACTCCGGAGGATATGATGAAGGTTCGTAACCTTGGCAGAAAGTCCCTTGAGGAAGTTCTGGCGAAGTTAAAAGAATTAGGTCTTCAGCTGAACCCGAGTGAGGAATAAAGCGAAGCTTGATTCAACAATATGAAACTTTTAAGTGGCGGCTCCGTAAGTCCATCAGGCAGAGAGCCGCTACATTATGAAAATTGGAAGCTGTGGTCCGGTAAGACCAAAGGGCGCGGGACTGCACTCCACACTATATGGAGGAAAATAAAATGGCAGGTTATAGAAAGCTTGGAAGAACTTCCAGCCAGAGAAAAGCAATGATCCGCAGCCAGGTAACTGCACTGCTGTATCATGGAAGCATCAAAACTACTGAGGCCAGAGCAAAAGAGATCCGCAAAGTTGCTGAGGGTCTGATCGCACTGGCTGTAAAAGAGAAAGACAACTTCGAGACCGTTACTGTTACCGCTAAGGTTGCTAAGAAGGACGCTGAGGGTAAGAGAGTCAAAGAAGTAGTAAACGGCAAGAAAGTTACCGTTTATGATGAAGTTCAGAAGGAAATCAAAAAAGATAAGCCGTCCAGACTTCATGCTCGTCGTCAGATGCTCAAAGTTCTCTACGATGTAACTGAGGTTCCGACCGCAGCTGCAGGCAAGAAGAAAAACACCAAATCCGTAGATATCCCGGCAAAACTCTTCGACGAGGTTGCTCCGAAGTACGTTTCCCGCAACGGTGGTTACACCCGTATCGTTAAGATCGGCCAGCGTAAGGGCGACGGCGCTATGGAAGTGCTGTTAGAGCTTGTTTAATCTTATAATCATATAATTTTATGAGCTTATGGCTCCCGAAGATTTGTTCTTCGGGAGCTTTTTTCATGCTTTTAAAAACTTAATAATTTGTTCAAAATATTTAGGTTTGTGGCAATATTGTGGAAAATCAGTAAGAAATATGTAAGTTGACTGGACATCTTCTTTCACTTATAATGAAATTACAAAAGAAACAATATTTATTTTGAAAATAAGAGAGTGAGGGATGAGTATGACAAAGAGAAGGTTTGCAGTATGGGGACTGATCCTGGCTCTGTGTACAGGCACAGCAGGTATGACAACAGCCTATGCGGCTGACAAAACAATTTCCAGTGTAAAGCTGCAGATTTACACAGACCTGGAGGTTGGAGATAGGATTGGAGATGCTTCCATTGATATTGACAGTACCACTGCACCGGGTGGCGGTATTGCCATCTCCGGATCTACTGACCGTTACCAGATCAAAGAGGCAGACTGGACAACATCTTCTTCTAAAGAAATCAGTGTGGGATATCAGCCAGAACTGAAGATCCGCCTGGAAGTGACTGATTCAGATTATGCGTTTAAGGGAACCTACCGTTCCAGCAACGTAACTGTGAAGGGCGCTGAGTTTATCAGTGCCAGCAAGAGCAGTGGGGATTTGGTCATCAAGGCAAAGTTGAAACCGATCAAAGGTACCTTTGAGGCACCGGAGGATGCGTACTGGAAGGATAATGCCAAGGGAACCGCAAAGTGGGAAGAACCGGATAATGGCGGAACCGGTCAGTATGAGGTAGAGCTGCGTAAGGGATCTTCCAAGATCCACACGGTAGAGACTACCGGCAAAACCTATAACTTCTATCCATACATGACTCAGGCAGGCACCTATAAGTTCCGCGTGCGCACTATCGCCAAGACATCCAAACAGGATGATTACGGCAAGAGCAGTGAGTGGGTAGAGTCCGATGAGATCTATCTGGCAAAGGAAGATGTATCAGATGGCAGTGGCCGCAATGACAGCGGCACCTCCGGTAATACGAACGCAGGCTGGCGCAAGTACGGCAATACCTGGTATTACTACTATCCGGACGGCAGCTATGTGAAGAATGGCTGGGCAGAAGTAGGCGGGCGCTGGTATCTGTTTGACGCAAGCGGAAGAATGCTGACCGGCTGGCAGGTACGCAACGGTCAGATGTATTACCTGGATGGAAGCGGAGCTATGATCACAGGCTGGCTTTCCTGGAATGGCCGCTGGTGCTACATGAATGAGACCAAGGATCAGTACTATGGCTGTCTGGTATGCGGCCATTGGATGAACCGCGATGGCAAGACCTATTATCTGGACGGTGTTGGTTACATGGTTGAAGGCTGGTACCAGGTAGACGGCAACTGGTATTATTTCTATCCGGGACAGGGCAACAAGGCAGTGAATACTACCATCGACACCTTTTATGTGAATCAGCAGGGGATCTGGGTACACTAAAACAGGATAGGACTGCCGGAAAAAGAAGCATTAAAAACTCCTTTTTCCGGCAGTTCCTTTTCATTTGTGAAACTTGTATAAATCGGAGCGAAAAATATGTGGAAAACAGAAAAAAACAGAAAATGGATTGCACGCTGATAATATCAGTGATATATTAAACTTAGCATTAAGAAAGAAAAGGAGTAATGACATGACGAAAAAAGAGCGTGTAATTGCAGCAATCGAGCAGCGAGAGATCGACGGTGTTCCGTCCAGCTTTTCTCTTCATTTCCCGGCAGACAAGAAGCAGGGAGAGGCATGTGTGAAGGCACATCTGGATTTCTTTCGGGATACAGATGCGGATATCTGTAAGATCATGAATGAGAATCTGGTACCGGTATTCGGAACCATCCATACTCCGGACGATTATGACCGTCTGATTCCTGTTATGACCATGGAAGACGAGTTCATGAAAAAGCAGATGGAACTGACCAAGCAGATCCTGGCGGGCTGTGATAAGGATGTATTTACCATGGGTACTCTCCATGGCATCTGTGCATCCGGCATTCATCCGATTGAGCAGGCTGGCATCAATTATTATGCAGCAAGACAGATGCAGGTTGATTTCCTCAGATGGGATGAGAAGAAGATGCTTTCCGCTATGCAGCGCATTACCGATGTGCTGTGCCTGTTGGCAAAGGCTTACATCGAGGCTGGTCTGGATTCTGTTTATTATGCATCCCTTGGCGGCGAATATGAGTTCTTTACGGACGAAGAGTTCGCAAAGTGGATCAAACCGTTTGATATCCAGGTTATGAAGGCTATCAAAGAGGCAGGCGGATACTGCTTCCTGCACATCTGTAAGGATCACCTGAATATGGAGCGCTACAGAGATTATGCTCCGTATGCAGATGTTGTGAACTGGGGCGTATTTGAGGCACCGTTTGATCTGGAAAAAGGAAAAGAGCTCTTCCAGGGCAAGACCATTATGGGTGGCCTGCCGAACCGTCACGGAGTTCTGGTTGATGGAACCAAAGAAGAGGTTGAGGCTGAGGTAAAGAAAGTGATTCGTGAGTACGGAAGAAAAGGCCTGATCCTTGGCGCAGACTGTACATTGGCAACAGAACAGGATCTGGATAAGGTAAAGGCCGCAGTGCTTGCTGCGAGAAATAGTTGACAAAATCCTATTTACCTATATAATAAGTATGTAAGAGAAGAACCCACACAGATGTGAGCATTCATAACTCTGTGTGGGTTCTTTTTTGTATCATCTCAGGCAAAAAGTTTTACAAGCTCCTTCAGCATTTCGGTGATAGCTTCCATGGACTGAATGGATACAAATTCATGGCGTCCGTGGCCATTCTGACCTCCGGTACAGATGTTGGGACATGGGAGTCCCTGATAAGAAAGACGCGCGCCATCTGTGCCGCCGCGGATCGGAGTGACGATCGGGGTGATACCGCAGTGCTCCATGGCAGTCATGACATTGGAGATAAGCTTCTCGTGGCCTTTGACCTGCTCATACATGTTTCGGTAGCTTTCAGTGATGGTGATCTCTGCAGTGCCGGCACCATATTTTTTGTTGATGAAATCGACTGCCTCCTGCATGATCTGCTGACGATGCCGGAACAGTGCCTCGTCATGGTCGCGGATCAGGTAGTTCATGACGGTGGTTTCGGTTCGTCCCTGAATCTTGTCCAGATGATAGAAGCCTTCCCGTTTCTCTGTGCATGCCGGAGTTTCATATGCCGGAAGCAGTGCCTGATATTCCATGGCGATCTGAATGGCATTTTTCAGGATTCCTTTGGCATAGCCGGTATGGGCAGTGACTCCGTGAATCGTAACAACTGCAGAAGCGGCATTGAAGTTTTCATAGGAAAACTCACCGATCAGGCCGCCGTCGATGGTATAGCCATAGGCAGCGCCGACCTCTTCGAGGTTTACGTGGTCTGGTCCGCGGCCGATTTCTTCATCCGGAGTGAACAGGATGGAAACCGGCGGATGCGGATAATCCGGATTCTGCATCAGAAATTCTGCCAGAGTCATGATCTCTGCCACGCCGGCTTTGTCGTCTGCACCAAGCAGGGTAGTGCCATCGGTGACGATCAGATCCTGGCCAACGAATGTTTTCAGATTCGGAAATACGGAAACAGCGGTGACAATGTGCTTCTCTTCATTGAGGACGATGTCATTTCCGTCATAATTGCGGATGATGCGTGGTTTGATATTGTCACCGGACATGTCCATGGCAGTGTCCATATGCGCAATGAGTGCCAGACAGGCGCCGGTGCAGCCCTTTGCAGCCGGAATATGGCCGTATACATAGCCGTTTTCATCGGTGTGGGCGTCAGTAATACCGAGAGCTTTCAGCTCATCTGCCAGCCGGGCAGCCAGAACCAGCTGTCCTTTGGTGGAAGGTACGGTGGAGCTGGTAATGTCAGACTGGGTGCCGTACTTTACATAATTTAAAAATCTTTCACTTACATTCATGATTGATTTCCTCCTTGTCAAAATACATTTATCATGTTTCGGAAGGTTCGTCAAGATTGGCCCTGGCAAAATGGAAAGATTGGTAGATGTGTATAGAAAAAAATAAGAAAATAGTCGAATTCAACAAAAAACATGTTTTTAAAACCTTTACTATTGACAAATTAGATATTGGTGATATTATCAGTAATATAACAATGATATTCTTGAGACTCGGAAACAGGTTTTGGGAATGATCAGGAAAATACGGAGGTCGATAGACGCATGCTAAAATATACCATCAAGCGGTTATTAGTAGCAATTCCAACATTTTTCGGAATTACAGTCCTGGTGTATTTAATTTCATTGCTTGCACCGGGCAGTCCACTGGAAATGCTGATGGCGGATCCAATGGCAACAAAGGAAAGTATGGAGGCCTTAAAAGAGCAGATGGGTCTCAATGACCCAGCCATCATTCAGTATTTCCGCTGGCTGGTATCCATGCTTCACGGAAATCTGGGAATCTCATACCGGAACAGCCTGCCGGTTCTCGGACAGGTTCTGGAAAAACTGGGACCGACTCTGATTCTCACCCTTTCCTCTACAGCATTATCTGTGCTGATCGCGGTACCGCTTGGTATCATGTCAGCATACAAGCCTTACTCCGCATGGGATTATATTTCTTCCGGACTGGCTTTTGTAGGTGCTTCTACCCCGACCTTCTTTACAGGTCTGGTTATGATCTACATATTTGCGGTAAGGCTGGGTGTCCTTCCTATGGGCGGTATGTATGACGCAGGTATCCATACCGCGGCATCGGCGGCGCATCATTTGATTCTACCCTGTCTGGTATTAACTATTTTTAATATCGGAAGCATTCTCCGCCAGACACGAGGAAGCATGATGGAAGTCTTCAATGAGGATTACATCCGCACTGCCCGTGCAAAGGGCCTGATTGAGCCGAGAGTCGTGATCGTTCACGGTTTGCGAAACTCCTTGATTCCGGTTGTTACCGTATTGAGTACCATGATCCCGTTCATGTTCGGCGGCGCGGTCGTGGCAGAGCAGGTATTCAGCTGGCCGGGACTTGGCAGCCTGATGGTCCAGTCCATCAACGCCAGAGATTACCCGATGATCATGGGAATCACCGTTGTGATTGCTGCAGCAGTCCTGATTGGCAACGTCCTGACGGATATTGCTTACAGCTTACTGGATCCAAAGATAAGAGAGAGCCGTTAGGAGGAGAGAAATGTCCACAAAAACAGTTGAAAAAAAAGATTCATACTATCGTGACGTGCTCCGGAAGTTTACAGCGCACAAGCTGGCCATGATCGGTGTTGCGATCATTTTGCTGGAAGTGATCCTGGTCATTGTGCTTCCTATGATCATGAAGCTGGATCCGTATACGTCAGATATTCTCGCGTTCAGCGCAAAGCCGGGAGCGGGACACATTTTAGGAACCGATGATACCGGCCGTGACGTATTTGCACGACTGGTTTACGGAGGCCGGATCTCCCTTCTGGTGGGACTGCTTTCCGCGATCATCAGTCTTTGCATCGGTGTACCGCTGGGTCTGATCGCCGGTTACTATAAAGGTATCTGGGAAACCATCGTTATGAGAACCGCAGATATCTTCATGTCCTTCCCGTCCATGATTCTGATCCTGGTGCTGGTATCCGTTATCGGACCTTCTGTATGGACGGTTACCCTGGTCATCGGTATTCTGGGCTGGACCGATTTCGCAAAACTGATCTATGGCAATGTGCTGTCGGTCAGAGAAAAAGAGTATGTGGAATCTGCCAAGGCAGTCGGAACCAAAGATATCCCACTGCTGATCAAATACGTGATCCCGAACGCATTTGCTCCGATCCTGATCAACTTTACATTCCGTACAGCGCAGGCGATCATTCAGGAGTCTGCACTGAGCTTTTTGGGTATGGGTGTTCAGCCGCCGGAAGCATCCTGGGGAAATATCCTGTACGCGGCACAGTCCATCACCGTACTTTCCTCAAGACCGTGGCTGTGGGTACCGCCGGGAATCTTACTGGTGCTCACCGTATCCAGTATTAACTTCATAGGAGATGGAATCCGGGATGCCCTGGATGCCAAAACCAAAATAAAAAAGAAATAAATAAAAGGAGGAATATTATGAAGAGAAACATGTTAAAAGTGGTTGCTGCATCTCTGGCCGGAGCAATGCTCCTTACCGCATGCGGCGGTGGATCCAGCAGCTCAACCCAGACAACCGCGGCTGCAGGTAATTCTGCGGAAACCAGCGCGGCAGCAGAGGCAGGAAGCACAGGCGGCGAGAAGGTCATTACCATGGCACAGACCGGTGACTGGGATACGTTCATGCCGATGAACACCACCAATTCAGGCGCGGATAACGTAATCGAGCTGATGTTTGACCGTCTGATGGTCATCAACACCGATGGTACCTTTGAGCCGCGTCTTGCAGACAGCTGGGAGACCAACGAGGCTCAGGATAAGATCACGTACCATCTGAATGAGAATGCAAAATGGCAGGATGGAGAACCGGTAACCGCAGAGGATGTTGTTTACTCCGCACAGGTTGCATCTTCTTCCGAGTTCAACTATCTGCGCAGAATCCGTATGCAGTACTTTGCAGGAACCGATGAGACCGGCTGTGAGACCAGCACCGACAGCATCGAGGTAGCAGCACTGGATGATCATACCGTAGAGTTTACCTTAAAGGCCCCGATGGATCCAGCTATCATTTACGCACTGGTTAACCGTGACTTCTTTATTATGCCGAAGCATCTGCTGGATAGCATTTCTGACGCAGATCTGGTAAACGATGCATTCTGGCAGAAACCGATTGGCTCCGGCCCATGTATCTTCGACAGCATGGAGTCTGGCGTATCCATTGAGTTCAAGGCAAACAAAGACTACTATCTTGGCGCTCCGGATTTTGACCGTCTGGTATTCAAGAAGGTACAGTCCTCTAACCTGTTATCCGGCTTAATGAGCGGCGACATCGACGTTCTGTCCGGCAACAGCCAGATCCCGTTAGCAGACTGGGAAGCAGCTAAGAATACACAGGGTATCGTTACGAAATCTGTACCGACCTTTGCATATCAGTACATGGCAATGAACACCGCCAGAGATTATCTGACCGAGGATGTCCGTCACGCAATCAGCCTTGCAATCAACCGTCAGGTTATCGTTGACCAGCTGCTGCAGGGTGAGGCACGTATCGCAATCGGACCTCTGGCTGAGGATCATCCGTACTTTGATGAGAAGCTGCTGCCGATCGAGTATGATCCGGAGAAAGCAAAATCCATGCTGGAGGCTGCTGGCTGGGACAGCAACCGTGAGCTGCAGGTACTGGTATCTACCGGTAACGAAGTTCGTGAGAAATCTGCGATCCTGATTCAGCAGGATTTACAGAAGATCGGCATCAAGACCAAGATCCAGACCTTAGACTTCCCGACCCTGCTTACCAACGCAAGAAACGGTGACTACGATCTGTGCTTCATCGGTTCCGCAGGTTCCGTTGATCCGTCTGAGTCTGTACCGAACGTAACTGCTGGTTACATGAACAACTTTGCACAGTTATCTGATCCGACCCTGGGCCAGATCGGTGAGTCCGGTGCAAAGGAAATCACGTTTGAGGCACGTAAGAAGATCTACGATCAGTATCAGGAAGAGTTATTCAAACAGATGCCGATGGCATTCCTGTATCACACCAACGATCTGTTTGCATATAACGAGAAGCTTGAGAATGTACGCGAAGGTGCAATCGATTACAACATTAACAAGAATGTATGGGAATGGAAAGTAAATAAATAAGCATCTGTTAAATACCATACGAAAAGCGAGGTATTGGAATGTCAGAGAATTTAATTGAAGTAAAAAAACTCGTTACTCAGTTTTCAGGTAAGAATGGAACCGTGACAGCGGTAGACGGAGTATCCTTTCATGTAAAGAGAGGAGAAACACTTGGAATCGTGGGTGAATCCGGGTGTGGAAAATCCGTTACAAGTATGTCGATCCTGCGGCTGATTCCCAAGCAGACAGGAAAAATCGCATCTGGAGAGATTCTGTTCGAAGGCCGCGATCTGGCAAAGCTGTCAGAAAAGGAGATGCGTCAGATCCGTGGAAATGAGATAGCGATGATCTTCCAGGATTCCATGACAGGCTTAAACCCGGTTATGACGATCGGTAAGCAGCTGGTAGAAACCATTACCGCGCACAGTAAGATGGATAAAAAAGAGGCTTGGGCGAGAGCTGAGGAGATGCTGACGAAAGTCGGCATCCCTTCTCCGGCTCAGCGCCTGAAAGAGTTTCCGCACCAGTTATCCGGCGGTATGCGTCAGCGTGTCATGATTGCCATGGCACTGTCCTGCAATGCATCACTGTTCATTGCAGATGAGCCGACGACAGCCCTTGACGTGACGATCCAGGCCCAGATCCTTGAATTGATGAGGGAGCTGAAGGAAAAGGAGAATAAGTCCCTGATGCTGATCACCCATGATATGGGAGTTGTGGCAGAGATGGCAGATGACGTCATGGTCATGTATGCAGGAAAAGAGATGGAATACGGAGACGTAAGAAGTATTTTCAAAGATCCGCTCCATCCGTATACCCGCGGTCTGTTAAAGTCCATTCCACGTCTGGACCAGAGTTCCGATGATCCGCTGTTCAACATTCCGGGATCAGTTCCGGATTTGTCCGAGATGCCGAAGGGATGCCGTTTCTGCACCAGATGTCCGGAAGCAGACAAACGATGCAGGGAGCAGGAGCCGGGGCTTTACAATGTAAATGGAAGACAGGTACGCTGCTGGAAGTACGCACCGGAAGGAGGTCAGGATGATGTCAGAGGATAAGAAGGTATTACTGGAAGTTCAAAAAGTAAAAAAAGAATTCGTAACATCAAAGAGCCTGACTGGAAAGCCGTTAAAGATTGTCCATGCAGTGGATTCTGTAGATCTGACCATCTATGAAGGCGAGACCATCGGCGTTGTAGGTGAGTCCGGGTGCGGCAAGTCCACACTGGGCCGCTGTATCCTCCAGCTGATCAGACCGACGGCTGGAAATGTGTTGTACCGTGGTGAGGATATCACCAAACTGAACAAGGAGCAGATGCGCCAGATGCGGCGCAAGATGCAGCTGATCTTCCAGGATCCGTACGCATCCCTGAATCCGCGTATGACCGTTCTCGAGCTGATCATGGCCCCGCTTGAGGCCTTCGGGATCGGAACCATGGAAGAGAGAGTTCAGAGAGTCAAAGAGATCATGGAACTGGTGGGCATGCCGGAAAATATGATGAACCGCTACCCGCACGAGTTCTCCGGCGGACAGAGACAGAGAATCGTCATCGCGCGTGCTCTGGTCTTAAATCCGGAATTTGTTGTCTGTGATGAGCCGGTATCTGCACTGGATGTATCAGTCCGTGCGCAGGTACTGAATCTGATTCAGGAATTAAAGAAGAAAAAGCATTTAACCTATATGTTTATTTCCCACGATCTGAGCGTTGTAAAGTACATTTCCGACCGCATTGCCGTGATGTACCTGGGCCGGATCGTAGAGATCGCAGAGAAAAATGAGCTTTATAACAATCCACAGCATCCGTACACGAAAGCACTGCTTTCCGCAATCCCGATTCCGGATGTGGATAATAAAATGAAACGGGAAATTCTGACAGGGGATGTTCCGAGTCCTCTGAATCCGCCGTCTGGCTGCTATTTCCACACCAGATGCAAGTACGCTACAGAACGATGCAAGACCGAGTGTCCCGCATTACATGATGTAGGTAACGGACATATGGTAGCATGTCATCTAACTTAAAGGAGGCGCGCAGAATGTACAAACCAGACGAAGCTTTAAAGCAGAGCATCGATCAGTGGATCGAGGCGAATCAGAATGATTTTGTAAGGGACCTGGCGAAACTGGTTGCGATACCGAGTATATCGGTAGAGAACGATGGGCCATGGCCATTTGGAGAAGAATGTAAGAACGTACTGGATAAAGCAGCAGAGATTGCCGGAGAATATGGATTTACGGTAGTAAATCATGAATATCACTGCGGCAGCTGTGTGGTACCGGGTACCGGCGAGCATCCGAAGCGAATCGGAATGTTTGCTCACCTGGATGTTGTTCCGCTTGGAGACGGATGGCAGTATCCGCCGCTGGGCTGCACCTTAAAGGACGGTTTTCTGATCGGACGCGGTGTAGGGGATAACAAGGGTCCGGCCATCTGTGCGCTTTATGCACTACGCTTTTTAAAAGAACATAAAATAGAATTAAAAAATGATGTCATGATTTATTTTGGATTGTCGGAAGAAACAGGTATGAAGGATATCGAGTATTTCTGCAAGACGCAGCAGATTCCGGATCTGTGCCTGGTCACCGATACCAATTTCCCGATCTGCTATGGAGAAAAAGGTCTGCTGCGCGCAGAACTGAACCTCCGGACAGACGGAAATCTGATCGATTTTCATGCCGGAAGCGTTGTGAACGTAATCCCATCCAGGGCAGAAGCGCTGCTTTCCGGTGTATCCCTGGAAGAGGTAAAACGTCAGCTTGGAGATCAGGAAGCACTTACGGCAGAGGCAGATGGTCCGCATGTGCGGATCACGGCAACCGGAATTTCCAGACATGCAGCATTCCCGGAGGGAGCTGTGAACGCGGTTCAGGTTCTGGCAGCAGCATTATCCGCCACCACCCTGCTTCAGGGAAACTGCGCCGATGCAGTGAAAGGCCTGGCAGAGCTGACTTCTGACTTTTACGGAGCAGGAGCAGATATCTCCTTTGAGGACGAAGCGTCCGGAAAGCTTACCGCTGTCGGAAGCGTAGTACGCATGGAAGCCGGAAATATGAAGATTCTTTTTGATGTCCGCTACCCGGTTACGACAGATGGCGAGGAGGTCAGCCGCCGCTTTGAGGCATGCAGTGAGAAGAAAGGCTTCTCGTTCAGGGTGACGGAGCTTTCCAGACCGGCTTACCAGCCGATCGACCGGCCGTACATTCCGCTGTTATGCGATATCTGCGACGATGTCCTTGGAAAGCATTACGAGCCTTATACCATGGGAGGAGGAACCTATTCCCGCAAGCTTCCGGTAGCAGTCGGTTTTGGACCGGGCGTACCGGACGCAGTCAATCCGTTTGAGAGCGGTCATGGACAGGGACACCAGCCGGATGAATGTGTTCCGCTGAAGATGTTGCTAAATGGCCTGAAAACATATATAATTGCGTTGTTGGAGCTTGATAAAATGATGTAGGGAAGGGCAAAAAAACGGTATGAGTGGAAAGCCATCTTTGAAGGCCGAGATTTATGAAGCTGTTTTGAGTGATATTATCCAGGGAATTTACAAACAGAACGAAATTATTACGGAGAAACAGCTGATTGCCAAGTACGGAGTGAGCAAATCTCCGATTCGGGATGCCCTGATCGAACTTTGTAAAGAGGGAGTTCTGATCAGCCATCCGCGCTACGGCTACGAGGTGGTACGGATCAATGAGAAGGAGATCCTCGATGTCGTGGATTTCCGAATTCTGATCGAAACCGGTTGCTTCCGGGTTTATGCTCCGACGTTTACCCCGGAAGATATTACGGAACTGAAGGAGTTCACCATGAAGGAATGCTGCTGGAATGGGACAGATGAGCTTCCGGCATTGAAACACTGGGAAAACAACATGAAGTTCCATCTGAAGCTCATTTCCTACAGCGGCAACGATTACTGTTACCATATGTTGGAGAGCAGTACCGGAGTTCTGACCCGTGCCTATGCACAGCGCTTCTGGGATCAGCGGGATAACCGGTCCTGGAATGTGGATGTCGAAGGCCATCTTTGCATTATCCGGTGCATGGAGGAAGGCAGATTTGACCAGGCAGAGCAGGCATTAAAAAAGGATATTGCGTCCTTTCTGGATATCATGTGTCCGAATTACGCGAGGACTTTTAATCTGTAGTAAATGGAGAAAAGGGAGAGGCTGTCATGAAATGGAAACGTACCAGATTCCATTTTGCGGCAGCCTCTTTTGTCAGTCATCTTTTCTCTTTTTCTTTTGGAAAAGAAGGCGTATAATGAAAGGCAGTATTTGAAAGAAAAAATGGAGGAGACAGAGAATGGGGAACGGATTGTCTGACAGAAAGGCAGATACACAGGAGCTGATGCAGATTCGGCAGGAGGCTTATGAGGCAGCCTCCCAGCTTCTTGCGGCAGCGCATCCGAAGAAAGGAAGCATTCTGGTGGTGGGATGTTCTACCAGCGAAGTTGCCGGTGAGCGGATCGGAAGCTTTTCCAGTCCGGAACTGGGACAGGCACTTTTTGACGGCGTATATCAGGCAGCTAAGGAAGCGGAGGTATTTCTGGCCGCCCAGTGCTGTGAGCATCTGAACCGGGCACTGATCCTGGAAGAGGAAGCGGCAGAACGTTATGGCTATGAGCAGGTCAATGTGGTTCCGCAGCCGAAGGCCGGCGGTTCCTTTGCGACAGCTGCATATCACAGCTTTGCGCATCCGGCAGCAGTGGAGCATATCCGGGCAGCAGCCGGAATGGATATCGGCGACACCCTGATCGGCATGCATTTAAAAGAAGTGGCGGTTCCGGTACGGATTGAGCGGCGTCAGATCGGAGCAGCCCGGGTGATCTGTGCCAGAACAAGACTGAAGTTTACCGGCGGAGCAAGAGCCGTATACGACGAGAGTCTGTTATAAAAGGAATTGCATCTATCGCAGATCAATGTGGATAACAGATGGATTTTTTCTTGACGCTGTGTATAATTTCGCTTAAAATGAAACAACGACAATATATACAGAGATACACAGGAAAGGAAGCATTTGTTTATGGGTATCATAAAAGCTTCAAAATTAATATATGATTACATCCGTCGGGATGAAGATGACCATGTGGAAGAAGTAAAACGTGCGATCGATGATCTGACTCTGGACATTAACCAGGGAGATTTTGTGGCTATTCTGGGGCACAACGGCTCCGGAAAGTCTACCTTTGCCAAACAGGTGAACGGCATTCTGCTTCCGACAGACGGCACTGTCTGGATCTCCGGTATGAATACAGCGGACGATGCTCATATCTGGGATATCCGAAAGACTGCAGGCATGGTATTCCAGAACCCGGATAACCAGATCATTGGCAACATTGTGGAAGAGGATGTGGGATTTGGACCGGAGAATCTGGGAGTGCCGACCGACGAGATCTGGCGCAGGGTAGACCAGAGCCTGGAGGCAGTCGGCATGACTGCGTACCGTTTAAAATCACCAAACAAACTGTCCGGCGGTCAGAAGCAGCGTGTGGCTATTGCCGGTGTCATGGCTATGCGTCCGCAGTGCATCATCCTGGATGAGCCGACTGCCATGCTGGATCCGAATGGTCGCAGGGAAGTCATCGCGACCCTTCATGAGCTGAATCGTCAGGAGAAGATCACGGTTCTTCTGATTACCCATTATATGGAAGAAGTCATTGATGCGGACCGTGTTATTGTTATGGATGACGGAAAGCTGGTTATGGACGGAACACCGCGGGAAATCTTTTCCAGGGTAAAGGAACTGAAGGAATATCGTCTGGATGTTCCGCAGGTGACGGAGCTTGCCTATGAGCTGAAGCAGGCAGGCGTAAACCTTCCGGATGGAATCCTGACGATGGATGAGCTGATGGAGAAGCTTCTTCCCATTCTCCACGAAAAATTTCCAGAGGTAAAATAAAAGGAGGCATATATGTCGATCAGGGCAGAACATTTGAATCATATATATGGTGAAGGAACAGCCTTTGAGCAGTATGCCTTAAAGGATGTTAGCTTTGAGATCGAAGATGGACAGTTTATCGGGCTGATCGGTCATACCGGTTCCGGAAAATCCACGCTGATCCAGCATCTGAACGGACTTTTGCGCGCCAGCAGCGGCGCAATCTATTATAATGGAGAAAATATCTACCAGGATGGCTATGACATGAAGGCCCTGCGCAGTAAGGTAGGGCTGGTATTCCAGTATCCGGAGCATCAGCTTTTTGAGGTGGATGTCTTTTCGGACGTATGCTTTGGTCCGAAGAATCAGGGCCTCTCAAAAGAAGAGGTAGAGGCCCGGGCCAGGGAAGCACTGATCCAGGTTGGACTTGATGAAAAACTCTGGCAGCAGTCACCGTTTGAATTATCCGGCGGTCAGAAGCGTAGAGTTGCCATTGCCGGGGTGCTGGCCATGCATCCGGAGGTACTGATCCTGGATGAGCCGACTGCAGGTCTGGATCCGAAGGGCCGTGATGAGATCCTGGATGAAATCTCCGCATTGCACCGGGAACATCATATGACCATTGTGCTGGTATCTCACAGCATGGAGGATATTGCCCGCTATGCGGACCGGATCATGGTGATGAACCATGGTGAAAAGATATTTGACGCGCCGCCGAAGGAAGTGTTCCGCCATTACAAAGAGCTGGAGGCCATGGGACTGGCTGCCCCTCAGATCACCTACATTGTACATGGCTTAAAGGAGCATGGCGTGCCGATCGCAGACGATATTACCACAGTGACAGAGGCAAGGGATGCGATCCTGCATCTGCTCGGGAAGGATGAAAGACCATGATTCGCGATATTACATTAGGACAATATTATCCGGTGGATTCTGTGCTGCATCGCATGGATCCGAGGACGAAGCTGTTTGGAACGCTGGTGTTCATTGTTTCTCTGTTTTTTGCAAACAGCATTGCCTGCTATGTGGCGGCCACCCTGTTTCTGGTCACAGCCATCCGCATGTCAAAGGTACCGTTTTCTTTCATGGTGCGAGGCTTAAAGGCAATTTTATTTTTACTTTTGATCAGTGTGAGCTTTAACCTGTTTCTGACGCCGGGAACACCGGTCGTTCAGTTTGGTATCTTTAAGATTACCCAGGAGGGCATCCGAACCGCAGGCTTTATGGCCCTGCGACTGATCTATCTGGTGATCGGTTCCTCAGTCATGACGCTGACGACTACGCCGAATGAACTGACAGATGGCCTGGAAAAGAGCCTGGGTTTCTTAAATAAGGTTGGAGTACCGGTGCATGAGGTATCCATGATGATGTCCATCGCACTGCGGTTCATCCCGATTCTGGTAGAAGAGACCGACAAGATCATGAAGGCACAGATGGCGAGAGGCGCTGATTTTGAGAGCGGCAACCTGATCCAGAAGGCAAAGAGCATGGTGCCGCTTCTGGTGCCGCTGTTTATCTCTGCGTTCCGCCGCGCAACGGACCTTGCCATGGCTATGGAGGCACGCTGCTACCATGGCGGCGAGGGCCGTACCAAGATGAAACCGCTCAAATATGCCAAGCGTGATCAGGTGGGATATCTGGTGTATGTGATCTACCTGATGATCGTGATCCTGCTTCGTGCGTAGGATGATAAAATAAAATGTAACTGTAAATTGCTTCCTGTCATGATGGCCGGGAAGCAATTTTTGACTTGCGCATCCGGCAGGAAAATCTGCCAGGGCAGATTCTCGCATATCATGAAAGCTCAGGCCGGGATGCTTTGGGAGGATAACATTGATGAAACGAGTAAGAATGGTGGTAGCCTATGACGGAACTGCCTACCGCGGCTGGCAGCTTCAGCCAAACGGCATCACCATAGAGCAAGTGCTGAACCGGGAACTGACTGCTCTTTTAAAAGAACCAATTTCTGTCATCGGTGCAAGCCGTACGGATTCCGGCGTACATGCCCGTGGGAATGTGGCGGTTTTTGACACGGAAAACCGCATGCCGGCAGATAAGATCTGTTTTGCTTTAAACCAGCGTCTGCCGGAGGATATCCGGGTGCAGAGTTCGGAAGAGGTTCCGGCGGACTGGCATCCCAGAAAGGCTAACTGTACCAAAACCTACGAATATAAGGTGCTGAACCGGAAAATTTCCATGCCGTTGGAGCGTCTGTATGCCCATTTCTGCTATTTTAACCTGGATCTTGATAAAATGAGAGAGGCAGCAGCGCATCTGGTGGGAGAGCATGATTTTAAGAGCTTCTGCACTGTGCGGACCCAGGCAGAGGAAACCGTGCGGACCATCTACAGTCTTGATATTACAAAACAGGATGACATGATCACCATTCGTATCAGCGGAAGCGGTTTTCTCTATAATATGGTGCGCATCATTGCAGGCACGCTGCTGGAGGTTGGAATGGGGGCTTATCCACCGGAACACGTGGAAGAAATTCTGGATGCCAGGGACCGCCAGGCAGCAGGACGCACGGCACCGGCCAGAGGCCTTACCCTGGTCAGCATGGAGTATCAGCAGGAATTGCCTGACTGGCATCACCGGGAGAACAAATACTGGGAATATGACATTCTGCAGTCTCATATCAAACAGGACAAGACAGCGTATTTTGCGATCTCGCGCTGCGCGGATGAGGAACTGGATGGAATCCTGCGGCGAAATATCCACCATGCATTCCAGAACGGAGCAGACCGGGTATATGTGACAGATCTGGAAAGAGGCAAGGACCGCCTGGTTCCGGGGCAGATACACGGGCGTTATGTTCTAGGGGAGATGCCGGAAACAGCAGAGATATGCCTGACCGACGAAGAACGGAAAAAACTGGTTCAGACAGACTGCCGGTGGGTAACTGCGCTCCCGGCTGTGGATAACTCTCCGGAAAAATAAAAAAACGGTGGAAAACCCCTCAAAAAGGCGTAAAATCAAGGAAAAAGCGCTTGACACAAAGAATCGCTTATTATATAATATACAACTGTGACGTTAGGTGGAAATGCTTAGGCCAAAGCCCCGGAATAGGCATTTTACTATACATTTCAAAACAATTGCGGTGATGAACCGTTAGAATCAGATAGTTTAACAGGAGGTTAACCAATGAAGAGTTTTATGGCTAGTCCAGCGACGATTGAGAGAAAATGGTATGTAGTAGATGCTGCCGGATGTACTTTAGGACGTTTGGCTTCAGAAGTAGCAAAAGTATTAAGAGGAAAAAATAAACCGATCTACACCCCGCACATCGACTGTGGCGATTATGTGATTGTTGTTAATGCAGATCAGATCAAAGTAACCGGTAAAAAGTTAGATCAGAAGATCTACTATCATCATTCCGATTACGTAGGTGGTATGAAAGAGACCACTCTGCGTGAAATGATGGCTAAGAAGCCGGAGCGCGTTGTTGAGCTGGCAGTTAAGGGAATGCTTCCGAAAGGACCTTTAGGAAGAAGCATGATGACCAAGCTTCATGTATATGCAGGACCGGATCATGAGCAGGCAGCTCAGAAGCCGGAAGCTCTGGAAATCAAATTCTAAGGAAAGGTACTGAAAGGAGGAAGTTATCATGGCAAATAAATATTACGGAACAGGTAGAAGAAAAAAATCTATCGCAAGAGTATATCTGGTACCGGGTACCGGTAAAATCACCATCAACAAGAGAGACATCGACGAGTATCTTGGTCTTGAGACCTTAAAGGTAGTTGTTCGTCAGCCGTTAGTAGCAACCGAGACCGTTGACAAGTTCGATGTTCTGGTTAACGTTCGCGGCGGCGGTTTCACCGGCCAGGCTGGTGCAATCCGTCACGGTATCTCCAGAGCACTGCTTCAGGCAGACGCTGAGTTCAGACCGGTTCTGAAGAAAGCAGGCTTCCTGACCAGAGATCCGCGTATGAAAGAGAGAAAGAAATACGGCCTCAAAGCCGCTCGTCGCGCACCTCAGTTCAGCAAGCGATAATCTACAACTTAAAAATGCTAAAAAAGCCCGGAAATACGCCATTTTCCGGGCTTTTTCTATGCCTGAAATCACCTGATTCCGATGGTGAAATTTGAGGAAATTTGACTTCAAATTAGTCCATTTTGATGGGTTTACCATGGGTTTACGGCCTATTTTTGAGCCTAATGGGTGGGAAAATGGGTTTACAGAAGGCCATTTTGGAGGGAAAATTAGCCCCATATCCTTGACAGATTTTCGGTAAAAATCCGGCTGAAATGGAATGAAAAACAGTGTCAGGATCGTTTGGCGAGTTCTGACGAATTCTGCAAAAAAATAATATCAGGTATCCTGTTACATAGAGCCTTGGCTCATTCTTTGAAAACGAGAATGGGTCGAGGCTCTATTTTTTTTCGCCTGAAATCCGGCGAGACAAATTTGAGTAGGAGGTAACAGGTATGGACTATGCACAGGCATCTCCATCCCTGTCGCAGGCACAGCGGTTGAAAAAGCTCTCGCAGGAGGGCGGCTGCACCTTGGATGCCATGTGTGAAGTGATGAATGAAATAAAAAAGGATGAGCTTGACCATGTGACGATTAAAAATGAGGTTCTTCGGAAGTATTTTCCGAAATCCTATACGCCGAAGCAGATGCAGGACACGATTATCCGGCTGCTGGAAAAGTGGCAGCGAAGTAAACAACGAGATATGGAACGATGAGAAGGAGATTTTTATGATGTTGAACTTTAAGAAGAATCAGAACAACGCAGTGTGTAGCATGGACTGTAAGAACTGCCGAACGGTGCCTCGCAGCCGAATCCGATGGATGATCCCAAGTTTGAAAAGTCCATTGCGATGGTGATCCTGCCGGGGGATGGCGTCGAACTTCTGACCGAGGCTGGCAGTCGAGATATCTTTGAGGATGTTTACGATGAGATGGAGGCTGACCTGGTGGCAGATGGGGAACTGCTTCTCCATTATGATAAGAGCGATGTGATCGAGACTGATAGAACCCGCTATCTGCTGGGAGCTGCGGAAGTTTCGGAAATCGACCAGAACGGCAACGAGTGCAGCATCAATCTGTTTACGCTGGAACGCACCATCGACTATGTGAACGAAAACCTGACGGTGGTTTCCATTGGCGGCGAGTTGGTTCCGGCACTGCGCCTGATCTAAGGAGGTGCCTATAAAGAAATTTGATGTGGAGATTACAGAGACTCTCCAGAGAAAGGTTTCCGTGGAAGCTGCCTCACAGGAAGACGCGGAACGCATGGTGACGCAGGCGTGGAACAATCAGGATTATGTTCTGGATTCCGGCGATTTCACCGGTGTGGACTTCAAGACCGTGGGAGAACATGAACTGGCAGAGACCAGGACGATGGATGTGCTGCTGGTACAGCCCAATGCTTACCCGAAGAAAATCAGTGTTGGCACGGAGCTGGAAGATTTGCAGGCAATGGTCGGTGGTGATATTGAAGTCACCTATCCGTTTGAGGATAATGTGGCCATTATTCTGAATGAATCTGGCAAAATAAATGGACTGCTCCTGAACCGTGCGATTTACACCGAAGATGGGGATATGTGGGACATTTATGCCGGTGATTTTCTGGTGGTTGGGCTGACAGAGGATGACTTTGGTTCTCTGACTTCGGAGCAGATGCAGAAATTTGAGGAACAGTTCCATCAGCCCCAGATGTTCGTTCGCATGGGACGCAGCATCATGGCGATTCAGGTTCCGGATGACATGGTGAAGAAGATGGAGGAAAAGGCTGCAAAGCCCCAGGAAAAGAGTAAACCGGCACCATCAGGCGAAGGTAGCTCAGAAAACAGCGCAGCTGCCGATTGGGAAGCAAAGTATCAAAGAACTGATCGGTCAGAATCAGGGAGTCAGCAGTATCCCCATTGAGAAAACGGATTTGAAAGGCTTTGAACAGGTGGCGCGGAAATACGGTGTGGATTATGCCATTACGAAATCAAAAAATACAGTAAGAGGGCTGTAAAAAGACCTCTGAGCATTTCGTTTAGTGTAAAGAACTTTTTTGCTTCTTACACGAACTTTGAAAACGAAACAGCCTGCCCATAGTGATACCAGAACTGAATAGGCATTCAGCGTGTCTTTTCTGGTTAATACGTCCCGGAAACATCAGCACCCGGTACAGGAACGGATATGGGATGAGAACAGGAATTTAATAAACGAAGGAAGGAGGACATCTGACTATGACAGAGATGTAATTGTAGGAGAAGTATGATATTATGTGAGTAACAAATCGGGAGTTGTAGTAAAGGAGGTTTACAATGGGGTTTTGGATTTTTATGTTGATTATGGATTTGCTTCTTCCATTTACGATGATTGGTTTTGGAAGATATTTTATGAAAAAGGCTCCAAAGGAAATAAATTCAGTATTTGGATATCGGACTTCGATGTCTATGAAGAACAAAGACACATGGGAATTTGCTCATAAATATTGTGGTAAAGTCTGGTATGTCTGTGGAATGGTTATGTTGCCGATAACAGTAATATTCATGCTTTTAGTGATTGGAAAAAATGAAGATTGTGTTGGGAGTATAGGAGGAATTATCTGTGGTGTTCAACTTATTCCTTTAATTGGGTCTATTCTCCCAACAGAAATAGCATTAAAAAAGAATTTTGATAAGAATGGAACAAGACGATAAATTCTCGTTTATCCAATAGAAAAATAAGAATAGATTGGAGAAAGATATGGCTTCAAGTAAAGAATATTTAACCTTTATATTGGAACAGTTATCCGATTTAGAGGGAATTTCATACCGTGCGATGATGGGCGAGTATATCATCTATTATCGTGAGAAAATTGTTGGCGGTATATATGACGATAGGTTGCTTGTAAAACCTGTAAAATCTGGTGTTTCACTTATGCCTAATGCAATTTATGAGTTGCCCTATGATGGAGCAAAAGAGATGTTGTTGGTTGATAATGTTGATAACAAAGATTTCCTGACAAGATTGTTTGTCGCTATGTATGATGAACTTCCTGCACAAAAAAAGAAGAAGTCATAAAATCGGAAGTTTACAGCGAGGTGAAAGAGGTTGAATTATGTAGAATATGGAAAAGAAAACAGCAATGTAATTATCCTTTTACACGGAGGCGGTTTATCATGGTGGAATTACAAAGAGGTTGCTGAAAGACTTCAAACAGATTATCATGTGGTTTTGCCTATATTAGATGGTCATGCAGGATGTGATAAGCAGTTTACAACGATAGAGAATCCTCCATGTCAGCACGGATTATCTTCTAATGGGCAGTGAGCCAAGTAAAGAGGAAGTCAAAAATGATCTTCTGAGCATTATTTCGGAGCTGTCTACGATTGCGAAGAAAATCTAATCGTGCTCTGCGTTTGGAAATGACAAAATAGAGATACTACACCATTGCAAAAAAGAAGTGAGCACGATATAATATGAATAAGATGGCAAAAGTCACCGCAATGGTGTGAAAATAGATTTTGGCTGTTTCCATAAGGAGTAGATCGAGAGGCGTTATCCTCAGTGGCTGAAAATACAGATGTGTGATGCTTGCAGCAAGCTATTTGTATAAGCCGAAAGGCCGCAGAAATGCGGCTTTTCCTAAATACGTGAGTTAGCCGAAACTAACTTGTCAATGCGCGCGTGCTGGTTAGATGAATCTAACCGCAAAAGGAGAGACAGCAATGCGAGAACACAAGAATTTCTGGGACAGAAATGCAGGTCTGTATGACTGCTTTATGCGAAAAGACAGGGCAGTATACGAGAAAATGTATGAGCTGATCCGTCCGGTCGTGAAAGACAAAACAGTGCTGGAGGTGGCTACCGGAACGGGACTGATCGCCAAGCACATCGTAAAAGCAGCGGCACACATCGAGGCGACGGACGCCTCCGTGGAGATGATCGCCGAGGCAAAGCGGGATAATCAATCTGCAAAGCTGCACTTTTCGGTGCAGGATATGTTCCGCCTGCCCTATGCAGACAAGTCCTTCGACGTGGTGATCGTGTCCAACGCGCTGCACATCGTGCCGCAGCCGGAGAAAGCCCTTGCCGAGATTCATCGGGTGCTGAAGGACGATGGCGTACTCATCGCGCCGACCTTCACCCACGCGGGGAACTCGTTTTCCGGCAAGGTCAGGGCATTTTTCATGAAGCTGGCGGGCTTCCCTCTCCACAGAAAGTGGACGAGCGAGGAATACTTGCGCTTCCTGCGGCAAAACGGCTGGGCGGTGCGGAAAAGCGTTGTTCTGAAAGCCTCATTCCCGCTGACCTATGCCGAGTGTGAGAAAACGGAGGTGTGATATGTCATTCTTTGAAAACACCCGCAAGCCTGTGGGGCTTGGCGGGAAAATTATGGTTGCTATGATGAATCTGGGACACAGTCCCGTGGCGCGGTGGGGGCTTCGCTTTTTAGAGCTTGCGCCGGATGCCAGAGTGCTGGATTGCGGCTGCGGAGGAGGCGCCAATATCAAAAGGCTGCTGAAAAAATGCCCGCAAGGCATCGTCAGGGGTGTGGATTATTCTGCTGTCAGCGTAGAGAAAGCCCGGAATTTAAACCGGACTGCTATTCAGAAAGGGCGCTGTGCGGTGTGGTAGGGCAGCGTGGAACACATCATCTTTGCAAAGGATTGGTTTGATGCGGTTACCGCGTTTGAAACGGTCTACTTCTGGTCGGATTTGCCACGGTGCCTTCGGGAAGTCCGGCGGGTGTTGAAGCCCGGCGGGACCTTTCTCATCTGCAACGAAAGCAACGGTGACACGGACAAGGACGAAAAGTGGACGGAGATCATCGGCGGCATGACCATCTACAAAGATATTGAATTAAAGGCGTATCTGGAGCAGGCAGGCTTTCACGATGTACAGATACACAAAAAGAAAAGTTGGCTCTGCATCACGGCGCGAAAATGAGGAGATCAAGCATGAGCATTTTTGCATCCATCCTGCACATGGCTTATAAGCTCTCCGGCGCGAAAAAGGCGTTCGCTTTGCCGGAGGATGCGCTGCAAAAGGAAATCGAAAAGCAGAACCGGCACCGCGGCATTTTTACGCCCACCGACCGCAAGGCGTATTATGAAACAATTACAGTGAACGGCTTTCCCTGTCTGATCGTGCGAGAGCGTCCGAAACCGTCCAAGCGTGCTATTCTCTATTTCTTCGGCGGCGGCATGGTGATCGGCCCCGATAAGGGCGACCTGCCTGTGATGCGCAAGCTCTGCCGCGAGACCGGCTGTGATGTGTGGTTTCCGTTTTACCCGCTCTGCATGGAACACTGCATTACTGAAACATACGCGATGGTGTACGAATGTTATCGAAAAATGATTGCACTGTACGGCGGCGGAAATGTCAGTACTTGCGGCTTTTCCTCCGGCGGTGCGCTGGCGCTGGGCATTGCGGCGCACAATAACGCGCAGCCCGAACCGCTGCCGCAGCCGAGGCACATCGTCGCCGTATCCCCCGGTGAGGTGCCGTGGAACGATGCGGAAAAGGCGCGGATGCAGGCGCTCAATGAATGGGACATCTCCATCGACTATGCCTTTATAGTGACAGTGAAAAAATTCATGCGGCACGGCTGCGAGAATGTGCCGGACTATATGCTCTCCGGCTCCCGGGGAGATTTTACCGGCGTAGGCGATATCCACTTCTTCTATTCTGCCGATGAAGTACTCTACGGCGCACTGCCGGACTTCGAGGAAGCCTGCAAACGGGCGAATGTCCCATATACGGTGTCTGCCCGCCCGAAGATGGTGCATTGCTACTGTATGCTGCCGATCTTCAAGGAGGCAAAAGAGGACTTTGCGAAAATCGTGGAGATTTTGGAGAAATGAGGCCGGAAACAATTTTTATGACGGCATGATCACCTGCTCTACCCTGAGTGGGAAAGCGGTGTGCCGTTTGGTGTGGGCAATGAACAAGGCAGAAAACGACGATTATCTGGAAAAAGCGCTGTCTGGGATTCCGGAGAATTTCTCCGGTAAGCTGCTGGAAGTGCCGGTGGGAACCGGCATTCTGACCATGCCGGTTTATCAGACTATGCCGGAGGCAGACATCACTTGCCTCGATTACTCGGCGGATATGATGGGGCAGGCACAGGAAAAGGCGGAGCACCTGCGTCTGAAAAATGTAACCTTCCGGCAGGGCGATGTGGGGGCACTTCCCTATGCAGACGATACCTTTGACATCGTTTTGTCGCTGAACGGCTTTCACGCTTTCCCGGACAAGGAGGCCGCCTATCGGGAGCTTTTCCGGGTCTTGAGACCCGGCGGGACATTCTGCGGCTGCTTTTATGTGATGGGCGAGCACAAGCGGACGGACTGGTTCGTCCGGCGCGTCTATGAAAAGACGGGGTTCTTCACACCGCCCTATGAGACGGCGTTCAGCTTGAAAAAACGGCTGGGGAAACTGTACGAAGCCGTAACACTTGGAACCGTGAAGAGCATGGCATGGTTCGTCTGCCGGAAAGCAGAATGAAGAGAACAGGGATGGTTTTACAAACGATTCTGGAGGGCCTTGGACTGGGGCGTTGCTGGCGCTTGTCTGCGCTGTGGGCATCTGCAAAGGGGCTGTTGGGGTGGTGCATCTTTATAGCCCGGCGGTGCAGCAGCGGTGCTGGCGGTCCTTATGACGGCTTTTATTCACTGAGGAAAGGAGAGACAATGAAGTTTAAGACATTGGGAAATCGGAATGCTCCCGCTGTTTTGTTTTTTCACGCAATGGGCGTGACGGGGGAGAGCAGCGAACCGGTTGCAAACTATTTACAGGATAGATATTTCTGTATTCTGCCTACTTCCACGGTGTACTGCAAAGGGCAGAAATATGTCAGCAAGGCAGACGAGGTTCGTCAGGTGGAAGCATATCTGAAATCGCAGGGAGTGGAACGCCTTGAACTGGTTGTGGCTTCCTCAATCGGTGCCGACCTTGCCATGGCTTTTTTAACAGGCACGAAGCTGCCCATCGGACACGTTTTCTTTGACGGCGGGCAGTTTGCGCAAATCGCAAAAGGAACGCGCCGCGTTATGACGCCGTTTTTGTATTTCGCTATCAAGAGCCTGTATTGGTCAAAGGGCGGTACACTGAAAAAGATTTTGTGGTGTGACGATGACTCCATAAAGCCGTATTTTATAGCCGCAGGCGAAAATCTGACCTATACAAATCTGCGGCGACAGATTCTGGACAGCCTGGAGGATAAACCCTTTCCGTCACTTTCCAAAGAAATGCAAAGGCATATCTATTTCGAGTTTGGCAGCATAGAAGACCATTTCAAATACCGTCAGATCGTGATGGAAGCCTACCCCTGCGGCAATTACCCCGTGTTTGAGGGGAATGATCATATGCAATATCAGATTCGTGATCCGCAAGGCTTTGCTGAAATGCTGACATATATCGCTGCGTATGACGGTATGCCGAAGCTCCCGTTTATCAGAAAGTATGAGGACCCGATATGAAATACAGGATTGAGAAAAACACCGTGCAGGAGACGTTAATTCTTCCGCTGTATTCCCGGAAGCTGTGCACAGAGCTGTATCCGAACCTTTACCGGGACGAAACAGCGGTGTGCCTGATCGATGAAATCGACTACGACTTTTCGGAGGCAGAGAAAAATTCTCGCAGCCTGATGCAGCGTTTCGGTGCGCTGGAGGTCGCCATGCGGCAGAATGACCTTGCGTGGGAGGTACGGAATTATCTGAAAACCCATCCCAGCGCAGCGGTGGTCAACCTCGGCTGCGGTCTGGATAACATCGGTAGAGCCTGCGACAATGGCAGATGCAAGATCTACAATCTGGATTTCCCGGATGTGATCGCCTTGCGGCAGCAGCTGCTGCCTGCCGGGGAGCGGGAGCAAAACATCCCCTGTGACCTAAAAGACCCCGCATGGTTTGACAAGATCGATGCTTCTGGCGGGGCGGTGTTCTTTGCCTCCGGGGTGTTCTATTACTTTCTGACGGAGCAGGTCAGGGCGCTGGTGCAGGGGATGGCGAATGCCTTTCCCGGCGGGGTGCTGGTCTTTGATGCCGCCAACCGGACGGCAGTGAAGATGATTGCAAAAACGTGGCTCAGGACTGCAAAAATCAAGGATGTGGGCGCGTATTTCGCGGTTTCCGACGCGGAAAGGGAGCTTTCTCCATGGGACAGCCGTTTGCAAGTATCCAGGATGGGCTATATGCTGGGGTACAACGATTTGAAAGACCCTTCCGTCAGCGGCTTTTTCCGATTTCTCGCCAAGGTTGGGGACAACGGGATGAAAATGCAGATCGTAAAGATTGGATTTGGAGACAAGCTATGAAAATTCTGGTATATGGTGCAGGCGTTCTGGGGTGCAATCTGGCAAGAAATCTGCTGCGCGCCGGAAAGGATGTCACTCTGCTTGCGCGGGGAAAACGGGCTGCGGAGATCAAGCAGAACGGCCTGCGGATCAAGGACAAATTTTCGCTCCGCACCTCGGTCAGCCGTATTCCGGTGGTGACTGAACTTGCACCGGATGCAATGTACGATGTGATCTTTGTGGTCCTGCGCTATACACAGCTGGATTCCGCTCTGGACACGCTGCGGGCGAATCGGACGAAGAACATCGTTTTTGTGGGGAACAATGTGCAGGCGAGGGTGCTGGCGGCGGCGCTGCCGGGGAAGATGGATGCAGAGATCCGCACGGTTCCGGGCGGTCATGAGGGCTTCATTGTTCAGGCGGAACGGTATCTTGATTTGATGGAAACATTTTTGCAGAGAAATGAAATTTGACAGTTCACGTCTGCGAATCAGTAAGAAAAAGCGAATCTTCAGGAAAAGAGAATGGCTATGTATAAATCACTTTTTGATCTTTCCCCGGAGCAAACTGCTTCCACGGCGATGCCCCGCACCGTCGTGTTCTCCAACGGAACGGGGAGCGGGAGTATGACCATCTGTCCACTGTTTTCGGGGGCAGAACTGTACTACAACGATATGCATCTTGTTTCCTTTGACGAGGCTCCCGCACCAGCGCGGAATGTGATCGAGATCAACCACTGCCGCGTGGGGCGTTACGAGTGCAGTTTTGGGGAAAATAGCTGCTGCTATCTGGCAGCAGGGGATTTTGCGGTGTGTGCAGCAGCGCGCAAGAAATCCTCCTCCTGCTTCCCATTGCGGCACTATCACGGCATTACCATTCTGCTGGATCTGGATGCGATCTCGCCGGAAATGCGGAGCCAGATGGAATGGTATGGCGTGAATCTGAACGCTATCCGGCAGTATATCTGCACAGAGAACCGCTGCTGCATCCTTCGGTCTGCGCCTGTGGTTGCACATGTTTTTTCCGAGTTGTATACAGCTCACGCTGTGCCGGACACCGGCTATATGAGGTTGAAAGTACTGGAGCTGCTGCACGTTCTGAGCCGCCTGAAAGGCCGGGATGATGTGCAGCAGACAGACTACTTCAATCAGCATCAGGTGGAATGTGCCAGACGCGCGGCAAAACTTCTCACACAGAAACTGACCGTCCATCAAACCATTGAACAGCTTGCGCAGGATGTTGGACTTTCGGCTACAGCACTCAAGAGCTGCTTCAAAGGCGTTTACGGCAGCTCGGTCTATGCATATCAGAAGAAATACCGCTTGCAGATGGCACAGAAGCTGCTGACCGAAACGGACAGCACTATTGCAGAAATTGCACACCAGATCGGCTACGAAAATCCAAACAAGTTTTCTTCCGCGTTTCGCCAGTCTCTTGGTATGACCCCGACGCAATATCGGAAGATGCGTCCGATTGGATAGATTTTGTCTGTTTGGTTCTTGTAAAAAACGGCCTGTTCCAGTAAAATCTGTTTGTGGTTAGCGAATGCTAATTACAAAATCAAACGATTTTTCTGGAGGGGATTTTCCATGCGTATGATGAAAAAAGTTCTGGGTACGGTGACCGTACTGGCTCTGTTGTTTCCGAAACGACATCCGCAGCGGCGGATGAAAACGTAGCTGCCATTGCACAGTTACTGAACGACTTGACAGGCAGCTATCAGGAGCTGTGGCCGGTAATTTTGGCAGACGAATATCAGCAGACATGGCTGGACGACTGTACCGCCCTTGTGGGAGAGGAAAATGCGGAAGCTGCCTTTGAAAAGCTCTCTTCAATGGTTACGGGCGATGTCTACGGCGAGGATGCCGTCGAGGCCTATGCAAACGGCGGCGATGCCTACTTCTGCGACCTTGCGACCCTGACCTTTGACGGCGAAACTTCCACCATTTCTGGTACCGATAAGGATGGCAATGAGCTGTTCTCCCATACCTATCACTACATTGGCATGGAGCCTGTGCGTGGACTGTATGAGTTTGAAAGTGATGATGCCGATTCCGGCGAGTTTACCTATTTTTTCCTCGCGCCAGACACCAGTGCGGAAACCTACCACATTGAGTTTCGCTATGGTTCGGATGCAGATGCTCTGAGTCAGTATGATGCAGGCGATTATGCTTACTGGCTGGCATCTGGCATTTCTACGGATTGCGACCAGACTATGATAGACAACTGCATTGAGCTGTTCTGTACTGAAAATCTAGCAGGTTAATACGCAGAATGTGCTGTGGAGCAAAAACGCCACGGCACATTTTGGCATAAAAATTATTTGAAGGAGGTCTTTCCGTGAAAAAACAGTCCGATCTTTCCCGGCTGATGGGCTATGCCGGGAACTACCGAGCCTTTACCTACGCTTCATGGGTGCTGTCTGCGGTCAGTGCGCTGGTGGCACTGGTGCCCTTCGTATACATCTGGAAAATCCTGCGGGATGTGCTGAACGCCGCGCCGGACTATGCGCAGGCGGTGAACATCCCCCATTACGGCTGGATGGCAGTGCTGTTTGCAGTGCTGTCCTACCTCATTTACATTGCGGCGCTGATGTGCTCTCATCTGTCAGCGTTCCGGGTGGCGACCAATCTGCGGCTGGCGGTGTCGGAGCATCTGGCGGTGCTGCCGCTGGGCTTTGCCGAAACTTTTGGCAGCGGCAAGCTGCGCAAGATCATCCACGAAAGCACCGGAGCCGCCGAGACCTATCTTGCCCACCAGCTGCCCGATCAGTATAACGCCATCGCAACCCCGGTGGGGCTGCTGGTTTTGCTGCTGGCATTCGACTGGCGGCTGGGGCTGCTGAGCCTTGCGCCGGTGGTGCTGGCGTTTCTCATCATGGCAACCATGATCGGCAAGCAGATGGCTGAAAAAATGCGGCAGTACGGCAACGCTTTGGAATCCATGTCCAACGAGGCCGTGGAGTACGTCCGGGGCATCCCGGTGGTCAAGACCTTCGGGCAGTCGGTCTTTTCCTTCAAAAAGTTCAAGGCCACCATTGACGAATACGAAAAGTGGGTCATCTCCTACACCAAAGACCTGCGCCTGCCCATGATGTTCTACACCGCCGCCGTCAACGGCGTGTTCGCCTTTTTGATCGCGGGCGGACTGCTGTTCACGGCACACGGTGTCACGCCGGAATTCCTGCTGAACCTGCTGTTCTATATCATCATTACGCCGGTGATCTCCCTGACTCTGACCCGTATGATGTATATGAGCGAGAGCAAGATGGTGGTAGCGGATGCGCTGGCACGCATCAACTCGGTGCTGGAGGCGGTGCCCATGCAGGTGCAGGCTGTTCCGCAGCACCCGAAGGATTCCTCTGTCACGTTGCAGGATGTGCATTTCAGCTACGACGGAAAAACCGAGGTCATCAAGGGCGTTTCGCTGGAGATTCAGCCGGGACAGACCGTGGCTTTTGTAGGTTCCTCCGGCGGCGGCAAATCCACGCTGGCAAACATTGTCTGCCGGTTCTTTGATGTGCAGAGCGGCAGCGTCCGGGTGGGCGGAGCGGATGTGCGGGCTATCCCCAAGGAAGAGTTGATGGATACCATCTCCTTTGTGTTCCAGAACAGCCGTCTGCTCAAGGGCAGCATTCTGGATAACGTCCGTCTGGGCAGATCGCAGGCCACCGAGGCTGAGGTACTGGCAGCGTTGAAGGCGGCGCAGTGCATGGATATTGTGGAGAAATTTCCGGCGGGCATCCATATGGTCATCGGCACCAAAGGCGTGTATCTTTCCGGCGGCGAGCAGCAGCGCATCGCCATTGCTCGTGCCATGCTGAAAAATGCGCCCGTCCTGATCCTGGACGAGGCCACCGCTTTTGCTGACCCGGACAATGAAGCAAAAGTGCAGGCCGCTTTTGCCCAGCTTGCCAAGGGCAAAACGGTGCTGATGATCGCACACCGCCTGTCCACCGTCGCCAACGCCGACTGCATCCATGTGGTGCAGGATGGGCAGATTGTGGAATCCGGCACAAAGGATGAGCTGTGCGCACAGAACGGCTTGTTTGCTCGGATGTGGCAGGATTATCAGGCTTCGGTGCAGTGGAAGGTCGCAAAGGAGGGGTAAGGAATGATCGGAAAAATTCAACACGCCACAGCCAGCTCCCCGGAGGGCGCAAAGGGGCTTGTAAAGGGCGTTCTGGCCTGTGCGTTCCAGAACATGGCGTTCATGCTGCCCACCGGGCTGCTGTATCTTCTGGTAAAAGACTTGCTGGCAGGCTCCACGAGCGGGAGAAGCACCTTCTATCTGCTGGGGTGCGTTGCCTGCTTTGCACTGATTTTACTGACCACATGGTTCCAGTACAACGGCACCTATTTTACCACCTATAAAGAGAGCGGCACCCGCCGCCTGACCCTTGCGGAGCGGCTGCGGAAGCTGCCCCTGTCCTATTTTGGCAAGCGCGACCTTGCCGACCTGACAAGCACCATCATGGCGGACTGCGAGGTGTTGGAAAAGGACTGCTCCCACTTCATTCCCGGTCTGTTCGGTTCCCTCATTTCCACGGTGCTCATTGCCCTGAGCCTGTTTGCCTTTGAGTGGCGGATGGCACTGGCGGCACTGTGGGTCATCCCGGTATCTGTTGCCATCGTGGTGGGCAGCTACTGGGTGCAGGACAAGGTGCAGGTCAGGACCATGGCGGCGAAAATGGCCTGTGCGGACGGCATTCAGGAGTATATCGAGACCCTCCGCGACCTGAAAGCCAGCAATGCGGAGCAACGTTATCTGTTCGGCCTTTCCGACAAAATTCGGGCAGTGGAAAAGCAGTCCATCGTGGCAGAACTGACGACAGCGCTGTTCGTGTCCTCTGCGGGTATGGTGCTCAAGCTGGGCATTGCGTCGGTGGCGCTCACCGGCTCAGTGCTGCTGGTGCAGGGCAGCATCGACGTACTGACCCTGTTTCTGTTCCTGATGGCGGCATCCCGGATGTACGACCCCATGCAGGGCGCTTTGCAGAATCTGGCGGCGGTCATCGCCATGCGCACCAATGTGGGGCGGATGAATGAGATTCTGGACGCTCCCCTGCAGACCGGCAGCGAGCAGCTGACCAATCAGGGCTGCGATATCGTGTTCGACCATGTGGGCTTTGCCTATAACTCCGGCGAGACGGTTCTGCGGGACGTTTCTTTTACCGCAAAGCAGGGGGAGGTTACGGCACTGGTGGGCCCCTCCGGCGGCGGCAAGACCACCGTTTCCCGGCTGGCAGCACGGTTCTGGGATTACCAGAAGGGTCGTATCACCGTGGGTGGCATGGATGTTTCCCAAATCGACCCGGAAAAACTGATGAGCCTGTATTCCATCGTCTTTCAGGATGTGACACTATTTGACAACACGATCCTCGAAAACATCCGTCTGGGACGCAAGGGGGCCACCGACGAGGAGGTCCTTGCGGCGGCAAAGCTGGCAAACTGCGAGGAATTTGCCGAGAAGCTGCCGGACAAGTGGAACACCAACATCGGCGAGAATGGCTGCGCTCTTTCCGGCGGCGAGCGTCAGCGCATTTCCATCGCCCGTGCTTTTCTGAAGGATGCGCCTATCATCCTGCTGGACGAGGCCACAGCCAGTTTGGATGTGGAAAACGAAACTGCTATTCAGGAAGCACTGTCACGACTTATCAAGGATAAAACGGTTCTCATTATTGCTCACCGAATGCGCACTGTTTCCAGTGCAGATAAGATTGTGGTGCTCAAAGATGGAGCAGTAGCAGAACAGGGATCGCCTGCACAGTTGCTGCATAAGGGCGGCATTTTTGCCCACATGGTACAGCTCCAGACTAAGAGCCAAGGATGGTCGTTGGTTAAGGCATAACAGAGAAGAAAAGCGAAACGGTCTGAGCCCTGTGTACAGCACGGGATACAGATATGCTGGATTTGAACCTGCCAAAGAATAGTTATGTGTTTTTACGTAAACATCTGGAGGAAGGCGTATATCAAGTTTCTGCTGTTTCTGCATCGGATGTACTGAAACGAAATACAGACTCTTTACGCTGTGCGGTCGAGAATGATGTGTTTGACTCGCTTCTGCAGGATTCGCTTTTGAACGAGTTGGAAATGGGGGATTAGGTGCAATATAACTGCTGACGGCGTAGAATCTTGGTGGCTAACTTGGTGGATATCTTGATGGGTGTCATCCTCTAAGTTATCATGGGTTGTGTCATAGGACTTATCATTGGCTGTGCCCATGATAGAGTGATCATGAGTGATTTGCTGATCGAACTGTCCTGTATGCAGGATTGGCCTGGAGCACAGGAGACTGTGCAGGAAATCCTGAAAGGGGACGAGTAGAAAAAAGAGCAGCTGCATGAGCAGGAAGTGCAGAAGGAAGAAGAAAATAGACAGAGCAGTTGATGATGGAATGTCCGGTGCAATGTGGGTGTAATGCTCATGTTGCATCGGTTTTTTTATCTACAAGTCAAGCTGCGAAGGACTTGGAACTGACACCTACTTCTATATCAAGGGAATCAAGACAGCTTGAAGAAATGGGATTGCTGCATATCAGAAAAGTCGGTGTGCAGAGGATCATGCAATCTGAGGATTCTCCGAAAACACTGTTCCAAAAAGCAGGAGATAAGTTGCTGAATCCAATAAAACGAACGGTTTATATTCCGAAAGAATTGGTGGGAACAGAGCTGTTGGAAAGTGGATATTCGGCGTTGGCAGAGTATTCCATGCTGAACACACCGAATGTCAGATGTTATGCGGCAGAAAGAATCTCTCAATGGAAAGATGTTATGAGCAATAGCTTGCAGAATTCGCAGGTGCAAGTGGCCGTAGAGATGTGGAGATACAATCCACGAAAATTGTCCACGCGAAACATTGTAGATGAGCTTTCGCTGGTATTGGCATTGAGAGAAGATGCAGATGAACGGGTTGAAGAAGCAGTAGAAGAAATGTTGAATGAACTGTGGAGGAAGATAGATGGTTACAGGAATTGATAGCTTTAAGGAATGGTTCAAGGGCAGTGAAGAACAATATGCTATCATTGGTGGAACTGCGTTCCGGCATTGTAACAATCGGAAGAGGTTTGCTCTGATTATGGATGTACCAAAAAACAAGCTGGGGCTGTAAGGCGAAGAAATGCTGGAAGTGGTTAATTTCAAATGTGGCCCAATTCTGATTGGAACACTGCGAGAGGAACCCGGCTTCTTCTCGGCGTATCACATGAGCAAGGATAGCTGGATTACTGTTGCACTGAATGGCAGCGTATCAGATGACAAAATCAAAATGTTGCTTGATATGAGTTATGAAGCAACGATACCCAAAACACGCAAAAAGAGATACTGACAAATTCTAGTTTTTGAAACTGAGAAACTGGAATTTGTGAAATCTACATATTTTAGAGACCGTTTCAAGTTTTGTGTAAACGTTAAAAACTGATATAAGATTTGTGAATAGTTA
>NZ_QUIV01000012.1:0-536 GCF_003480315.1 Clostridium sp. AM33-3
CGCGGTTTCCGGAACTTCTACCTTATTGGCTCCGTTACGATAATTAAAACCGTGCAATCATAAGAGGCTTAAACCAATACCTTGTGCTTGCGTGGTTTTTTATCTCTAGTGGAGCCAATGAAGATAATGGCTACAGTCAGGCATTCACTCTACCAAAAAACAAAACACAGCCAGAATGATATTTGGAAAAGTCTATTTTTACAGACTTTCGTTAATATCGTTCTGGCTGCGTTATTCATTATCGTAGAATAGTCAGTAAAGCAGAAGTTTCGGGGAGGGCCTACACAACCGCAGATGCATTGGAATTTTCTTGCATTGCATATCAAGAACGCGCCAGTGACGCGTTCGCAGATTCATGAGCGAGCATAGCGTTTCCCCGGAGACCCCTGTCTGAACGAGCGCAGTGAGTGAGTTTGAGTCGCAGGGGAAACAATAGGCGGCGGAGCGAATGAAGTATAAAATTCCACCGCATCTGCGGTTCTGTAGGCCCTCCCCGGAACTTCGGACCCTTTCGTGCTATTCCCTTAAATTGCTAT
>NZ_QUIV01000012.1:546-90394 GCF_003480315.1 Clostridium sp. AM33-3
TTCTGTAGGCCCTCCCCGGAACTTCGGACCCTTTCGTGCTATTCCCTTAAATTGCTATTTAGAATCCGCTGTTGATGATTTTCCAGTCATCGGACTTGGATTTTCTTGCTATGCTGATGTAGCGGAATGGGTTGCCGTCGCGGCGGTCGAGATTGGTTAGAACCCGGTAGATAATGATGTTGCCGGGACCGTAATCATCTTCGATACCGCTGTTATGGTACTGTGGATCTGAAGAATCTGCGGGGTAAATCTGGTCGACACCCTCAAAGGAGGTAACCTCCTCGGTAAAGTAATATTGTGCCAGTGCTTCTGTGGCGTCAAGTTCCTCCTGGGTAAGAGCTTCCAGATAAGAAGAGTCGGAGGTACTCGTCTCATTTGTGCTCATGCTGTTTCCGGAAATCTGTCCGGCAAATTCGGATGGAATCATGGAAAGGGCATTGCGGTCTGACTCGGAAAGACTGTAATAAAAATCCAGCCATTTCAAGGTGTCAGAAGAAATTTCTTTTTTCTTTTTGCAGACACCCTGGAATTCTACCGTGTCATCGGCCAGAAACAGTTCATAGGTACCGGAGGCTTCATCAGTCATAACAGCAGCAGCGCCGTCAGCAAGAATGCAGTAGGCAGCTCCCTGGCAGTCAAAATTTGCTTCTTCATTTTTTTGTGGCCGGGTATTCTGAGAAGCTGTCACAGAATGGATGGTGCCGTTTGTGTGATCGGGAATGCTGAAAGCAGTCCGACCTGTATCGTAGTAATAAATGTTATTGATCAGGACGATATTGACAGGCTCTTCGTCTGTCTGCATATGGGCAGTCTGCGCGCCGGACGTAATGCTGGCCTCTTTTTCAGAGATGCCGCATCCGGTGACGGTGGCTGCAGCGGCCGTCAGAAACAGAAGAGCCAGATATTTTCGGTATTTTTGCATAATAATTCTCCAAACTTAATCGTTCTGTCATTATAGCAAGTACGGGACAAAAAAGCTTTAAGATATTTTTAATTTTAGATTACTTCTTGGATACAGGGATGGGAATTGACGAAAAATAGAAAATACGTTATCATGAAAGGACAGTAATGGGGAGGTTTTTGCAGCATGACAAAAGAAAAATCAAAGGGGAATCAGATCACGGAGGGCATCATCTGGCAGCAGCTGCTGTTCTTTTTCTTTCCGATCCTGTTTGGGACTTTTTTCCAGCAGCTTTATAATGCGGCAGATGCCATGATCGTGGGACGGTTTGTGGGAAAGGAAGCCTTGTCGGCGGTGGGAGGCTCCACCAGTATGCTGACGCAGCTGATCGTAGGCTTTTTCGTAGGCCTGTCATCCGGTGCATCAGTGATCGTTTCCCAGTATTATGGGGCAAAACGGCCGGAAATGGTGGGATATGCGGTTCATACAGCATTGATGTTCAGTATCCTTTCCGGAATTGTGCTCATGTTTGTGGGAATCGGTCTGGCACCGTTTCTGTTGGAGTCTATGGGAACGCCGGAAGATGTGCTGGGGCTTTCGGTAGTATATCTGAGAATTTACTTTGCCGGTATCATTGCCAATCTGGTTTATAATGTGGGGGCAGCCATTCTGCGTGCAGTAGGAGATTCCAAACGACCGCTGTATTTTTTGGCGGCAAGTTGTATGGTCAACATTGCTCTGGACATCGTGCTGGTCGTATTTTTCCGTCTGGGAGTTGTGGGAGCGGCCATTGCCACGATCCTGTCCCAGCTTTTCAGTGCATTTCTGGTAGTAGTCTGTCTGATCCGCACAAAGGATATGCACCGGCTTGTGTTAAGGAAACTCCGCCTGGATGGGCGGATGCTGAAGCGCATCATCCGCATAGGCCTTCCGGCGGGCATGCAGTCTGTGATGTATGGCCTTTCCAATGTCATTATCCAGTCGGGCATCAATTCGCTTGGAACCAATACGGTGGCGGCGTGGGCGGCATACAGTAAGCTGGATTCCATGTTTTGGATGATGATCAATGCCTTTGGCATATCGATTACGACCTTTGTAGGACAGAATTACGGTGCAGGAAAGATGGATCGGGTGCACCGTGGTGTGCGGACCTGCATGGTCATGACGGTACTGGCATCTCTTGGCATGTCATTTTTCATCTACCGATATGGTGTGTATGGGTATGAGCTGTTTACCACAGATCAGGATGTTATTTCTATAGGCATTGCCATGATGCGTTATCTGGCGCCCCTGTATGTGGAGTATGTGGCTATCGAGATTCTGTCAGGTTCCCTGCGTGGTGTGGGAGACTGCTGGTGTCCTATGATCATCAGCCTACTGGGAGTTTGTGTTCTGCGAGTTGGATGGATTCTGATCGCTGTGCCGTTAAAGCGTGATATTTATACGATCATGTTCAGCTATCCGCTGACCTGGGTTACCACAACAGTACTGTTTGTGATTTACTATCTGTTCTTTGGAAAGCTGAAAAGAGAGAGAGCAGGCATAAGAAAAGCTGCTGGTGCGTAAGTTCACCAGCAGCTTTTGAAGTTTGGAGTGTTTTTTACATATCTGGAACCGGGGTCGGCCTGGATTTGTCGAAGATGTCTTCGGCGTGGAACAGATCCTCCAGCTTGCGGGATCGCCCTTCTGACTCTGCGGTCATATCTTTCCACATTCGGTAGCCATCAAGATTTCTTCGTCCCTGGCGCAGGTAATCATCGCCGAGCTGTATCCAGTACTGGCTGGAATCGACATTGCAGAAGTAGCGGAAGCCTGCGTTGTAAAGATAGCGGAAGCGCTCATTTTCCATGGTGTATGGATGCCAGTCGCCTAGATCTGCCCCAAATGGGAAGAGGATGATGTCGGTGGGACCAATCAGAGATTCGACTTCGGATTCCCATTTGTCGGTGTCAGACTGGAAACGCTCCCATTCTACAGTACCGAGATCCAGGTGTCCCCAGCTGTGGGAGGCAAGCTCCCAGCCATGCTCCCGCAGACATTGGGCAACTTCTGCAGCTGCCTGGCGGTCCTGCTCATAAGTTTCAGAACCGGCATAGGAAGAGGATGTACGGTAGCCGAGAATGCCTTCATAGCCGGTAAAGGCCAATACTGCGCGTGCACCTTTGTAGGAAAAATCAGGATGTTGTTCGCAGAATTTTTCAAGGATCGGAACCAGGTCGTAGTCTCCTGTAGTGACGGTGCCGTCATCAAGGACCATCTGGCAGGTTGGCTTTCCGTCTTCACCGATAACAATACGGTCTGCGAAGCCGTCTCCGCTCATGTATGGGTAGTAGCAAAGGTCATCCTGGGACATGACAAACGGGATTTTGCCAGGCGGCAGCATGATGTCTCCTGCCTTCATGACAGTATTGCCGTTTTCATCTGTGGTTTCGTATGCCATATCATGAAGCTTTACGAGAACATATCCTTTTTCGTATAAGGTTTCCAGAATTTTATTAAATTCGTCGATGGTGGTCATGACCTGATTGTAGCCGTTCTCATCCCGGTCACCGTCGAAGGATTTGGATGGATCTGCAATCAGCGTGTGAAAAAACACGTGGGTGATTTTGCTGATGGGGGTGCGAACCAGAGTTGTTTTTGTGGTTTCGTATCCGGCAATGGCAGAAACGACCTCCGGATCAGTAGCAAATTCTTCGGAACCTTTTAACAGTTCGATGGCGGCATCATAGTCATAACCGGAAGCCAGCAGATAGGCCTGGTGGAGCAGATCTGCAGCCGGGGTCTCCGGCATCACGAATCCGTCCCCCTCAGTGGGCGCTTCCGTATTGTCCGGCTCCGTAGAGATGACAATGCTGCCGGTGCTGCCGGGGTCATGGTTTTGATGCTGTTTTCTAAGAAAAAAAATACCGGTCCCAAGCGCGCCGATCAGTACAATGCAGGCGGCAGCCGCCAGAAAGCGCGGCAACCTGGAACGGCGGTGACTGCGCCTGTAAGACTTGCCGGAATAATATAGATTCATATGGTAAACCCCTTTATATTTATGTAAATTTCTTCCTGCTTCCATCATAGCATAGAACCGGAAAAATAGCCATAGATTGCAGTAAAAGAGATTGCTGCTTGCGCAGTAATGAGGGGGAAAACTGTGAGAAAACTTGTGAAGCAGGCAGTAATGCCTGTGTGCGTCAGTTTGCTGGTAAATCTGACTGTTTCATCTGCCTGGGCAGGACAAAAAAACCGGGGATACATCACGGTGCAGGAAAGCTGCTGCCAGACGATGGAAAGCCGGACGAAACAGAAAATACGATATGAGACAGCGGAAAACCGGGCAGAGCAGAAAATACGATATGAGACAGCGGAAAACCGGGCAGAGCAGAAAATGCGGTATCAGACAGCGGAAAGCCGGACAGAGCAGAAGAATCCGGAAGGCAGCCAGACGTTACAGATTCAGGCGCCCGGCGCGGTCTTGATGGAGGCTTCTACAGGACAGATCATTTACGAAAAGAATGCGGATGAGCGGAGAAGTCCGGCCAGCATTACCAAGATTATGACGCTGATTCTGATCTTTGATGCCATCGATGCAGGAAAAATACGGCTGGATGATGAGGTGGTGACCAGTGCTCACGCAAAATCCATGGGTGGTTCCCAGGTGTTTCTGGAGGAGGGGGAAATTCAGACGGTAGAAACACTGATCAAGTGCATTGTCATTGCCTCAGGCAACGATGCGTCTGTAGCTATGGCGGAATACATATCGGGTTCGGAGGCTGCCTTTGTTCAGAGTATGAATGAGCGGGCAAAGGGACTTGGAATGACAGGCACGCACTTTGTAGACTGCTGTGGTCTGACGGAGTCGCCGGAACATCTTACTACGGCCCGGGATATTGCTGTCATGTCGCGGGAGCTGATTACGAAATATCCTCAGATTCATAATTACTCTACCATATGGATGGAGAATATTACCCATGTAACAAAGCAGGGAAGCAGGGAATTTGGGCTTTCCAATACGAACAGACTTTTGAAAATGGCAACGAACTATCGTGTGACCGGTTTAAAAACCGGTTCTACATCCATGGCAAAATACTGTCTGTCCGCTACTGCGGAGAAGGATGGCGTGCGGCTGATCGCAGTGATCATGGCGGCACCGGATTACAAGGCACGCTTCGCGGATGCCCAGATATTGTTAAATTACGGATATGCAAATTGCAGGCTCTATGAGGATCAGGAGATGCCAATGCTCAAGGATATGGAAGTGAGGGATGGCGTGGAATCTTCAGTGCAGCTTCAGTATGCGGGAGGCTTTTCTTATCTGGGTCTTGGTGGGGAAGATTTTTCTTCGATAGAAAAAAAGCTTCTGCTGCCGGAAGCGCTGCAGGCTCCGGTTACAAAAGGTGAGAAAGCCGGAGTGCTGCGTTATGAGCTGGATGGAAAGGCACTGGGCGAAGTGGATATTCTGACTGCGGGTGATGTAGAGCAGGCTGGATTTTCGGACTATCTGCAGGCTGTTTTTCGCGTCTGGAGTCTCAGGTCTGAGTAAAATAACCCGAAAACGGAAACGTGAGATGGCGGCTGTCATACAATGTAGGTATTAAGAACAGTTTCGGGAGGATTTGAAAAGTATGAAAAAAGCAATGCGGGTTCTGCTGGCAGGCTTTCTTGCGTGTGCAGCGCTGTGCGGCTGTGGGAAGGAAACATCCGGCCGGACACCGGTAACGCTGTATGAGGTGGCACATTCGATTTTTTACGCACCGCAGTATGCTGCCATCGAATTGGGATATTTTCAGGAAGAAGGGATCGATCTGACTCTGGTAAACGGGGCAGGGGCAGATAAGGTCATGACAGCCATGCTGGCAGGAGATGCGGATATCGGCTTTATGGGATCGGAAGCCAGCATCTATACCTACGCCCAGGGAGCGGAGGATTATGCAGTCAATTTTGCGCAGCTGACCCAACGGGCCGGAAACTTTCTGGTTGCACGTCAGCCGGATCCGGATTTTACCTGGCAGAAATTAAAGGGCAGCCGGGTGTTGGGCGGACGTGCAGGCGGTATGCCGCAGATGGTCTTTGAGTATATCTTAAAAAAGAACGGAATTGATCCCAAAACAGACCTGACTATGGATCAGAGTATTCAGTTTGGCCTGACAGCAGCAGCCTTTACCAGTGACCAGTCGGATTATACGGTGGAATTTGAGCCATTTGCTACAGGACTGGAATTGGAAGGAAACGGATATGTAGTCGCATCTCTGGGAACGGATTCCGGCTACGTGCCGTATACAGCTTACTGTGCGAAGAAAAGCTATCTTGCCATGCATCCGGATCTCATCCAGAGATTTACAAGCGCGCTCCAGAAAGGAATGGATTATGTGAATTCCCACACAGCGGAAGAAATCGCAAAGACCATCCAGCCACAGTTTTCGGATACTCCGCTGGAAAATATCACAAAAATCGTGAAACGATATCAGGATCAGGATACCTGGAAGGAGAATCTGATCTTTGAGAGGTCCAGCTTTGAATTGCTGGAAAATATTCTGGAGGAAGCAGGAGAGCTGCAGACGCGTGTGCCGTATGAGGATCTGGTAACAACACAATTCGCAGAGGAGGCAGTAAAATAGCATACGGGTAATTTAATACGCTGAATCACGAAAATGTCTGTGACAAACGGACATTTTCGTGATATGATGAAAAGAGATTATTTGCATGGAGAGTAAAGCTTATGAATTATAAAATAATCGTTCTGGATCTGGATGGAACCTTAACTAATAGGGACAAGGTAATCACTCCGAGAACAAAACAGAGTCTGATGGAAGCGCAGAAGCGGGGGATCAAAGTAGTCTTGGCTTCCGGCAGGCCGACCTACGGCGTAGTGCCTCTGGCGCAGGAACTGGAACTGGAGAACTATGGCGGTTATATCCTGTCATTCAATGGAGGGATGATCACGGACTGCTGCACAAGGAAAGTCATTTTCAAGCAGGAGCTTCCGGTGGAGGCCAACCGCCGCATTGTTGAGCTGGCGAAAAAGGAGCAGGTAGATATTCTGACCTATCAGGATACGCAGATCCTTACCAATAATCCGGAAAACCGCTACGCCAAGCTGGAATCCAGGATCAATCATCTGAAACTGAAGCAGGTAGATAATCTGGAAGAGTATCTGGATTTTCCGGTTCCCAAATTCCTTATGCTGGATGACGGGGATTATCTGGCACTGGTAGAGGCTCGTGTGAAAGCAGCATTGGGAAAGAATTTCAGTGTATATCGTTCTGATCCGTTTTTCCTGGAGATTCTGCCGCGGAACATTGACAAGGCCCAGAGCCTTGCACAGCTGTTAAAGCTGCTTGGCATGAAACGGGAGGAGATGATTGCCTGCGGTGACGGTTATAATGATCTTTCCATGATCGAGTTTGCCGGACTTGGCGTAGCCATGGAAAATGCGGTTCGGCCGGTGCGCAGTGCGGCCGATTATGTTACCTTCTCCAACAACGATGACGGCGTGGCCCATGTAGTGGAGAAATTCTTACTGTACACGGATAGGCATTTTCTGAACTAAAAATACCGTTAGAACTATAGACTTTACAATTTTAGTGTGATAAACTGTTAAAAGTAAAACATCAGAAGGATGCATTTTAAGAAGGGAATTATACAGAATGAACAAGAAAATCAAGACAGAGGCTGTAGATCATCTGTTTGAAGCTATTTTAACATTAAAAACGCCGGAGGAGTGCTATATCTTTTTTGAAGACGTGTGCACAGTCAATGAGCTGTTATCGTTGTCTCAGCGTTATGAGGTGGCAAAGATGCTGCGTGAAAAGCGCACTTATCTTGAAATTGCGGACAAGACCGGAGCATCTACCGCAACCATCAGCCGCGTGAACCGATCCTTAAATTACGGAAATGATGGTTATGATATGGTATTTGCCCGTATTGCAGCGAAACAGGCAGCAGACAACGGACAGACAGAAGACCAGGAAGAAACGCAGAGTGAAAACTAATATCAAAAAACAGTAAAAAAGTGATGCGCATGCGGCATCACTTTTTTGCTTTCTTTGTTTTGGAATCAGGGATGCTCTCCTCACGGAGCTGATCGATCAGCATCTCGATCATGTGCTTTTTTAGATAGACATCGAAGGAAAGTTCGCTAATAAAGGCAAACAGCTGCAGATATTCCTGATCTTCGCTGTCTGTGTCCGTGAAAGTAAGACAGCTGTCTTCGAATTTTGCACGGATATCCTCTTTCAGGCGATCCATCTGAAGGGCTTCGCGCGAAAATACTTCTTCGTAGATATCGCTGAGGTTCAGTCCGCTGTCGATATGGAAATGCTGTTCGGTGACCGGACGGAAGAGCTGTTCAATGTCTCCGATGGAAAGCAGGTTTTTGTAGTAGTAGATGAACAGCAGCAGGAGAATATGCTCCTTGCTGTATTTTTTGCGGACCGGGGCGGGAAGCAGGCGGTTTTTGGCATAGTTGTTGATCATGGTTTTGGTGAGGGCCTTGTCCTCCGGGCTGCGCTTGGTCTTCTTTAAGTGCTCCTCCATAAAAGAAGTTACCTGGTCCATATATAAATCCACTTCGGGAATCTTCTCTGTTTTGATATAGGAGATGGAATCTAACCAGCTCAGAATATCGGATAGTCTTTCGGAATTGTTTTTCATGATGTCACCTCTTGCACTTTATTATATAGTATTGAAAACCAGATGGCAAGAGGGAAAGCACTGATTGAGATAAAACGAAAAGTTATAAAGCTAACAAAAGGTCATAATCATTGTGAAAAGGGATTGAATTTTTTATTCGGAGTGTTTATAATAAGAAATTACAAAGATTAAACAAAGGAGAACGATTTCTTATGAAAAAAGTATTAGCAACGAACAATGCTCCGGCCGCAATCGGACCATATTCCCAGGCAATCCACGCAGACAAATTTGTATTTGTTTCCGGTCAGCTCCCAATCGACCCGGCTACCGGCGAGTTTGCAGGCGCAGACATTGCTGCACAGACGAAGCAGTCCTTAACCAATATCAAGAACATTCTTGAGAGTGACGGACTGAGCATGGCTAACGTAGTAAAGACCACCGTTCTGTTAAACAACATTGCTGATTTCGGCGCCATGAACGAGGTTTATGCTACCTTCTTTGAGGGTGCTTGCCCGGCAAGAGCAGCTTTTGAGGTTGCAGCACTTCCGAAGGGTGCACTGGTTGAGATCGAGGCTATTGCATACGCTGAATAATCTGAAAAGAAAAATAAGACAGGCATCGTGAACAAAGGTTTGCGGTGCCCCTTTTTTTGTGGTAAGATGTAACGAGCATTTATCAATGATTTTGAAAGGATTACAGCACAATGGCAGTTTATGATACCTTAAATGACAGACAGAAGGAGGCCGTGTTCTGCACAGAGGGACCGCTTTTAGTCCTGGCGGGAGCAGGATCCGGAAAGACCAGGGTGCTGACGCACCGCATTGCATATCTGATTGAGGAACAGGGCGTGAATCCATGGAATATCATGGCAATTACCTTTACCAATAAGGCCGCCGGAGAGATGAGGGATCGTGTAGACAATCTGATAGGATTTGGCTCTGAGAGTGTGTGGGTCTCCACCTTTCATTCGTCCTGTGTGCGGATTCTGAGGCGTTTCATAGATCATCTTGGTTACAATACCAATTTTTCCATCTACGATACAGATGATCAGAAAACACTGATGCGGCAGATCTTAAAGAAGCTGGAGCTGGACCCGAAAGCATTCCGGGATCGTGCCATGCTGACTGCTGTATCCGGTGCGAAGAATGAACTGATGAGTCCGGAGGAATTTCGTCTCAATGCACAGGGGGACTGGCGTGCAAAAAAGATCGCAGAGGTATACCAGTGTTATCAGGAGGAGCTAAAAAAGAATAATGCACTGGATTTCGATGATCTGATCTTTAAGACGGTTGATCTGTTCCGTACCAATGCCGATGTGCTGGAGTATTATCAGGAGCGGTTTAAATACATTATGGTAGATGAGTACCAGGATACAAATACGGCCCAGTTCCGCCTCATTGAGCTGCTGGCAGGAAAATATAAGAACCTCTGTGTGGTGGGCGACGATGATCAGTCTATTTATAAGTTCCGGGGTGCGAACATCAGCAATATCCTGGATTTTGAGAGTGCTTTCCCGGGGGCAAAGGTGATCAAGCTGGAGCAGAATTACCGTTCTACAGGTCATATCCTTGACGCAGCTAACGCAGTCATCCGCAACAATCAGGGCCGTAAGGACAAAACACTGTGGACAGCCAACGGTGAGGGCGTTCCGGTTATTTTCCATCAGTATGAGCAGGCTTACGAGGAGGCTGATGGCATCGTGCGGGATATCCTGCGGGATGGACGGGAGTATCAGGACTATGCCGTTCTTTACCGTACCAATGCCCAGTCCCGTCTGCTGGAGGAAAAATGCATTGAGCACAACGTGCCATACCGTCTTGTAGGCGGTGTGAATTTCTATCAGAGAAAAGAAATCAAGGACATATTGTCCTATTTAAAGACCATTGCCAACGGGCAGGATGACCTGGCAGCTCAGCGCATTATCAATGTGCCGAAGCGCGGTATTGGCGCGGCATCCATCGGCAAGATCACAGCCTGGGCATCGGAGCAGGGTATGAGCTTTTATGATGCCTGTGCCAGGGCAGCAGCCGTGCCTGGGCTGGGAAAGACAGCCGGCAGGGTAGCTGTGTTTACAGGTCAGATTGAAGTTTTCCGGGATGCCTTAAATGGCGGTGCTTCCATCCGCGAGGTGATAGAGCAGATTCTCGCAGATACCGGTTATAAGGAGGAACTCGAGGCCGAGGGCGAAATTGAGTTCCAGACCCGTATGGAAAACATTGAGGAGCTCATGAACAAGGCGGTCAGCTACAGTGAAGACGCGGAGCACCCGTCCCTGGATGAATTTCTGGAGCAGGTAGCACTGGTAGCCGATGTGGACCGGATGGATGATTCTGAAAACCGGGTTACGCTTATGACTTTGCACAGTGCTAAGGGACTGGAGTTTCCGGTGGTGTACTTAAGCGGCCTGGAGGATGGACTGTTCCCGAGCCGCATGTCCATTATGTCAGATGACCGGACAGAGCTTGAGGAGGAACGTCGTCTCTGCTATGTCGGCATCACCCGTGCGAAGGAGCGCCTGGTCATTACCGCATCCCGCATGCGCATGATCAACGGCGAGACCCATTATTCTAAAGTGAGCCGTTTTGTGGATGAGATCCCGGAAGAATTGATCCAGATGGAAAAGCTGGAGCCGAGGGTGAGCCGAAGCGTCAATCAGGATGAATATGACGATGACACACTGCCGTGGAATAAGACTCAGAGCCGCCTGGGCATCAGCAAGTTTGGCATGAAGTCCAATTCCTACGCATCCCGGACGGCATCCTATGTGTCCGGAACCGGAGACAGTGCCTGCTCCGGCTTTGGCGGAGTGGCAGGACAGGATTTAAGCAGTATCTTTGACCGGAAACCGGCGAATGCTTCCTCTGCCGGACAGAGTGCAAAACCGGTAAGTCCGGGATTTGGAAAGGCCTTTACCGTGCAGAAGCCGGCAGCTCTGGATTACAGTGTGGGCGACCGGGTCCGCCATATCAAGTTTGGAGAGGGGATTGTGCTCAGTGTGAAGGACGGCACGAAGGATTTTGAGGTGTCCGTGAATTTTGACACAGCCGGAGTCAAGAAAATGTTTGCGTCCTTTGCAAAGCTTCAGAAGCTGTAAGGAATACATACAAAATATATTTTTGAATAAAATAGGATAGTAAAAACAGAAAAATAATGATATAATCCAAGTATTGGTATGGCTTTGGAAACAGAGCCAGGAATATGGTAGAAAGGATGTGGCAGTATGAATCGTTTTGATAACATGAGCAAAGACGCAATGGCACGTGTGGAAGAAATCATGAATTCCACCAAATTAAATGAGTTCTTACACAGAAAAGAGGAAGAGGAGAAGAAGAAAACCTGCATTCTCTGGGTCCTTGCCATCATTGGCGTGGTAGCAGCTGTTGCAGCCATTGCATACGGTGTATACCGTTTCTTTACTCCGGATTACCTGGAGGATTTCGAAGATGATTTCGATGACGATTTTGACGATGACTTCTTCGAAGATGAGGATGACGAGAAATAATTAGCAGGATGATTAAGTCGGCAAAGCCGGAAATCAAATCAGAAAATAATCAGAATCAGGCGTGTCTCGCAGACCGGGATGCGCCTTTCTTGTATGATAGGAAATTGCGTCCTATCATACAAAAACGCTCCGCGAGGATGCGCACTCGGCGCAAAGGCAGATGGTTGCTGAAGCAACCGCGCCTCGGCGCGAGAATGTGCCTTGGCACATTCTTTTTCATTTCATAGGAAATTGCGTCCTATGAAACTTCATAAGAAATATCATTTGGGAGATAGAACGTGAAAAAGGGAGATATGTTTGAAGCGGTTGTGGAGACCATTGATTTTCCAAATAAGGGAATGTTATATGTAGATGGCGAGCGGGTCATCGTCAAGAATGCTATTCCGGGGCAGAAGATCCGGTTTGTGATAAATAAAAAGAGAAAAGGCAAATGTGAGGCACGTCTCTTAGAGGTACTGGAAAAGTCACCGCTGGAGAGAACAGAAGATGCCTGCCCGCATTTTGGAGTTTGCGGAGGCTGCCTGTATCAGAGCCTTCCGTATGAGGAACAGTTAAAAATCAAGGAAAGCCAGATAAAAGCCCTGTTAGATGAAGTCTGTGATTCCTACGAGTTTGAGGGCATCAAGGCCAGCCCGATATCCGATGGCTACCGCAATAAGATGGAGTTCTCCTTCGGGGATGAGTATAAGGACGGCCCACTGGCTCTTGGCATGCACCGCCGGGGCAGCTTTTATGATATCGTGAATACGCCGGAGTGCCAGATCGTGCATGAGGATTTCTGTAAGATTTTAACAGCCACCCTGAACTACTTTACAGAAAAGCATATCAGCTATCATAAAAAGATGCAGCACACTGGTTATCTGCGTCATCTGCTGGTGCGCCGGGCGGTAAAGACCGGGGAAATCCTGGTGGCACTGGTTACTTCCGGTCAGACAGACGATCTGGGCGTGACAGAGGAGTGTACCACGCCGCTGTCTGAGCAGGAGCTGCTGGCCGGCTGGCTCTCCTGTATGCAGGCACTAAAGCTTACGGGAACCTTTGCCGGGATCCTGCATATCCGCAATGACAGTCTGGCCGATGTGGTCCGAAGCGATGAGACCACTATTCTTTACGGACAGGATTTCTTTTATGAGGAACTGCTGGGATTAAAATTCCGCATTACCCCGTTTTCCTTCTTCCAGACAAACTCACTGGGAGCAGAGGTGCTTTATGAGACGGCCCGAAGCTATGTGGGCGAGACAAAAGACAAGGTGGTTTTTGATCTATACAGCGGAACAGGAACCATTGCTCAGATCATCGCGCCGGTGGCCGATAAGGTTGTAGGTGTGGAGATTGTGGAGGAGGCCGTGGAGGCAGCAAAGGAAAATGCAGCCGGAAACGGACTGGACAACTGCGAATTCATTGCCGGAGATGTGCTGAAGGTCATCGGAGAACTAAAGGATAAGCCAGATCTGATCATCCTGGACCCACCGCGTGACGGGATTCACCCGAAGGCTCTGGAGAAGATCATTGACTTTGGCGTAGACCGCATGGTCTATATTTCCTGCAAGCCGACCAGCCTGACCAGAGATCTGGTGGTCCTGCAGGAGCGAGGTTACAAGCTGGAGAAAGCATGTGCGGTAGATATGTTCCCGTCCACCGCAAACGTAGAGGTGATAAGTTGCCTGGTTAAAACACAGTAAATTTCCAATGGATTTCGATATCATTCCCGCGGATAATGATAGAGTCAATCAATGAGCGGATGAAGTTCCGGAGCATATCACGGTCACCAGAGGCGAGCACGGCCTGGAAACCGTCAAGAATTTCATTCGCCTTTTCGGTGGACAGATCCGGAACCGGAGCATTCTGGAGCGCGTCAAGTTCGGCCTCCAGAGTCTCTTTTTCCGCATTGAGCTTTGCAACACGCTCATTCAGGATCTGCACCGGAATGGTATCGGAAGCATAAAGGTCAACCAGCTTTTCCAGCTTTTTATCTGTTGCAGAGAGTGCGGCGGTGATCGATGCAATCCGATCTGAATTGTCAGGCGCGTTTTCATATGACGCGAAGTCACGGGACAGGTTCAGCTTGCTGATTTCTTCCAGGATCACGGCATCCAGCTTTTTCGAGTTCCAGGACTTGTTTTGGCAGTTGGGATCACGAATCATTTTTTTATTGCACTTGCCGCGGGAATAGCAGGTGTAATATTTTTGCACAATGCGGCTTTTTTTAGAGGCGGTATTCGTTTTGCAGAAGTACCGAGCACCGCAATACCCGCAAAATACAATACCGCCGAGAATGGTGGTGTGCTGGAAGGCGGTGAGGCGCTGGGGCTCCTCAATTTGACGGCGTTTCATGATGGCCTGCACTTCCTGAAATGTTTCGTAAGGGATGAGCGCTTCGTGCTTTCCGGGATAAATATTCCCTTTCCAGGTGATAAAACCGGCATAAAGGATTGTTTTCAGCATCGATTCAACGCTGGAGTAGGTGATGCGGCCAAAACGCGTTCCGGCCGGAAATTCCTTTTCCATGGTAAGATAGATGGAATGAACCGGAAGACCGTCCAGAAACAGCTCATACGCCCTGCGGACGATTGTGGCTTCATATTCGTTGATGCTGAGCAGACCGTTCTCGTAGTTGTAGCCGATCGGGGCATAACCGCCGCCATGAAAATAACCTTCTTTGGCGCGGGCATCGTGCCCCATCTGCGAACGCTCACGGATCTGGTCGCGCTCCAGCTGGGCGAATACGGACAGAATACCAATCATGGCACGGCCAAACGGAGTTCCGGTATCGAAGTTTTCCAGCATGGACACAAAAGCAATGTGATTTTTTTCAAAGACATCCTCGATGATATAGAGGGTGTCTTTTTGCGATCTGGAAAGACGGTCCAGTTTATAAACAAGCACAGTATCAAACATGGATTTTTTAACATCAGAGCAAAGCATCTGCAGAGCAGGCCGGTCACGATTTGCGCCACTAAAGCCAGGATCTGTATAGACCTTTACAATGACCCAGCCGTGAGCCTCGCAATATTTGGTAAGCCGTTCGGTCTGTTCCTGGATAGAGTAACCTTCCGCGGCCTGCTCCTGCGTGGATACTCTGACATAAATTGCAACTTTTTTCATATAGCACCTCCAAAAAATGGGTATAAAAAATACGCCCCTTGCCAGGACGTACTGGAGATGATATAATTCACGTGTATCGGGTGATTATATCAATCCGGAGCAATCCGGCGAGAGAAAAATCTATTCGAAAGACCGTTCGGTGTTCCAGCACCGGGCGGTTTTATTATTTAAAATTTATTTTCCCTGAATCTTTTCCATGAGAGCTTCCTGCAGAATCTGCGAGAAGTTCAGACCCATATCCGAAGCTGTTTCGTTCAGCCATTCCGGAATCGTGAGAGTTTTCTTTACTGCCTTGTTGTTGTACATTTTGCGGTACTTCATTGTATCGCAGGCAATCCAGTTGACGAATTCGTTTCCGGAAAGCGGAAGGGCAGCAGGTGCAGAAGGTGCAGGAATTTCTTTTTTATCTTTTTCATATTCATAGAGGACAAGCGCAAGAACGTCCTCAGCCATTTCGATTCCGTCCTGTAAAGAAGTACCGCAGGTGTAGCAGCTTTCCAGATTAGGAAAATTAATGGAGTAGCCACCTCCCTCCTCTGGTGTAAAAACAGCCGGATAAGCATATTTAGCCATGATGATCTCCTTTCTATACAAATTCCAGGAGGTGCGGGACTAATTCAGTCCCGCATCCTTCAGGATGTTTTTTAATGTTCCGGTAGGAATTTCTGCTTTGTGCCGAGGTACCGGAAAGTTCTTTCCAGTGATCTCGCTGTGCCAGATGTCGTGATTGGTTCCATGCCTTAACAAATAACATCGGTTGTCACTAAGCATCCTTGTTAATTCCGGGTATCTCATTTCTTTCTCCTTTCTATGATTAAATTATAACACGTATTAACACGTATGTCAATGCAAATATGTATTAATACGTGCGATTTTTACCAGGATTTCCCAGCGAGAGAAAGAAGAATTTTCTGTATAATAGATCTATGCACATCCACGATCAGAAGAGATGACACCGCGGAGGAGATGTGCATGGAGATTCTGACATGGCAGGCACGGACGAAACGTGGACTGACTCTGCGGAAACTGGAAGAACTGACAGGAATCAGCAGGACCACACTCAATGATATCGAAAATGGCAAGGTATCACCGACGCTGTGGGAATTGGAAACCATTGCCCGTGCGCTTGACATGAAAATCAGCGAGCTTTATGAATCCGACTACAAGTAGTATAGCAAAAGAATCGAACGTATGAAACAGTCCAGGGCTGTTTGTCAGGATATCCGGACAAAGCCGCAGAGCCTATTCCCGCCCGCCTGATACCGGTTTATAATCGGATCAGAGGAAAGGACGGTGAAGCGGATGGACATACGCCAACGAATCAACGAGTTGCTTAACAAGATTTCTTCACAAAGAGACCTGACCCGGATTTATAAGTTCATACAGTATGTATACCTACATACGGGAAAATGAAAGGCGGGAGCCAGAGCGTAATGCTTTGGTTCCCGCCTTTTTGCGTCTGCGGGTCAGTCTTTCGTGAAATGATCCCGAATGTAATTTTTTATCGTATCCCGCAGCTCCTTTGGAAATGAAACGTAAAGGTCCAGGATTTTCCTGTCGAGATCGTCCAGATCGTATTGCTGGCACAGCTCATCGAGAATGGTCTGCGGCAGGCTGTCAAACATATCGCCGTCACCGTAGATCAGGTAATCATAATTGACGTTGAATTCGCGGCAGATAGATATGGACATCTGATCGGTGATGTTATTTACACCATTTTCGATACGGCTGACCGTCTGCTTTTTAACACCGACTTTTTCACCGAATTCTTCCAATGTAAGTCCAAGAGCCTTCCGGATTTCCCGAACACGTTCTCCTTGTGTCATAGGTGACCTCCTCCTTTCCGACATCACAATAACACAGCAAAGTGACTCTGTCAATAAAAAAGTTCCGTATGGTGACAAAAAGAAGTTGACAAAGTAACCAAACGGGACTATGATGTAACCATACGGAACAGGAGGGAGGCGAGAGAGATGATGGACCTTGAAAAAGAAAAGGCTTTAGCGGAACCAGAAAGCGCTGCGGAGGTTGCCGCTAAAGCAGAAGAGAAAGCAAGACAGTTCGCTGAGGTGGCCGCAAAAGCGGAAGAAACAGCGAGACGTAATGCAGAGGTAGCCAAAACAGCGGAAGAAGTAGCGGCTTATTATGCCGGAAGATCTTCAAAGTCATTAGAAGAGGCAAAATGTAATGCAGAGAGCGCAGAAAAAGCGCATGAAATTGTAAAAGAAAATGCAAAGAGACTGCACAGAGCAATGATTCTTTCCATAGTGGCGCTTGTTGTTAGTGTGATCCGTTTGATTACGGTTTTGGCACATTTATAAAAAACGGAAGATATTGCGCAGCAACACCAAAGATAGAAATAATCAAAGCAAAAACGGAAATGCGAGTATTAATCTTTGTTTGTCTCGCAGAATCTTTAGCAGCGTTTTCGGCAGCAGCAGCACTTTGAGCAGAAGATTTTGCCATGGATTCAGCAGCATCAGCGCTTCGTGAAGAAGATATGGCTTGAGATTTAGCTTCATCGGCACACTTCGCAGAGGAAGCAGCCTGGGATTCGGCGGCAGAAGCACTCTTTACAGAGGAAGCAGCCATGGATTCGGAGGCGGTAACACTTTTTGAAGCGGATACAGCCTGAGATTCAGCGGCAGCAGCACTTTTTGAAGCGGAAGCAGCCTGGGATTCAGCGGCAGCAGCGCTCTTCACAGCGGAAGCAGCCTGGGATTCGGCGGCAGCAGCACTTTTCACAGCGGCAGAAGCGCTTTTGGAAGCAGATGCAGCCATGAATTCGGAGGCAGAAGCGCTTTTGGAAGCAGATGCAGCCATGGATTCAGCGGCAGTAGCACTCTTTGCAGAGGATTCAGCTTGTAACGCAGCAGCTTTAGCACTTTGCTCAGAAGATTCGCTTATTTTAGTCAATCTTTCATTAAGATCATTCATTTGATTGATCATAGCTGCAAAAAACTGTCCTTGCGTAAGCTCTACTTGCTTTTTGCAGGATTCAATGGCGGCATCCGGGTCAGAGTGAGCCTGTTCTTTTAAACGCTCCCACACCTGTTCGTCAATGGTGGGGATGTCGATCTGTAGACCTGGCTTCACGCGTAGACCCATGTTCAAACCAGAAATACCAATATCGGTACCATTTGGATCAAAAATCATAAGATTTCTCCTTTGTAAGATAGTTCAACGGGGTCTGATACATGAATTATAGGACAGGAGAAAAGAAAACACAATGCATTGGAAGGAGGAAAGGCGTATGTTATCAACCAACGAAAAGAATCTGCAGGACCAGATGGACGATGCAGAGGAAATGGCAGCGATGATGAAAGAAGTCAAAGAAAGAGAAAACAAGATCAGACTGTTAGGCATCATGGAAGGCTATAAGCTGGCTACTGGTGTCGATCTGAAAGTCGTGTAGGGGGTGAGAATGTGAAAGTGATCCATGTATTAAGTGACGGAACGGTAGTCGATTCCGTAGAGGGTCTGGTAGTTCCGGAGGGGCACCCAGTCTACAATATTATCGCGAAGGCGCGGAAAGCTAAGAAGGATGAAGAGAGCCAGGAAGATGCGAAAGGTGCGTGATCAGAATGGGCGAATCATGCATGACCTGTAAGTATTGGATAAGATGCCGGGAACGGGATCGGAAATATCCATGCAGGGACTATGAAAGGAGAAGAAATGAACAGAAACAAAAAAGCCAGAGTAATCCTGGAGGCGATTGATAAGTATGCGCCGACGCAGATTAACTGGAACATGGCCAAACTGTGGCTGAATGCGATCGCACGTGGCCTGAACGACATCGCGCAGGCGGAAGAAAAAGAAGATAGACCACGAAAGGGCATGACGCTGGAAGAATTCGTCGGGAAAATGGACGGAACTGGCACGTTCAGCATCTACCTGCACGGGGAACCGCTCACATTTGACCAGCGCTATGATTACATGATTCTGGATCCTGAGGAATGGGAAGAAAAGAAAGAAATGTACCGGAACAAGTATCAGCCTAGTTGTATGTCGATGCAGGACTGGTGGCCGGAGGCAAAGGACCACGAAATCGAATCGTGGGATGCGATTGAAAGAGCATATGACAACATGCTCATCCGGATTTGGATGAAATGAAATACCCAGTGAATCGCATAAAGGTCGGTCAGACAATATGCGCAAGATCCAGAGAGTGTGGAGAGGTGACCATGACAGTCCAGCGGATCCGCTGGAATGAGAGCACGGTTACCGTGTACGATGCCGCCGGGAAGGCGGAAACATTAAATCCCTTTGATTGGGTGGAATTGGAGGCAGACGATGATTGAGTTTAAACAGGCTAAACATAAGGCCATGCTGAGCTATGCGGTTATCAGAAAAAACGAAAAACATGCAGACGTAAAGCAGGAGCTGGAGCGCACTGCGAATATGTTGCGCATGTGTGTATGCGGCGCGGCGGTAACACTGGTCGGCGGCATGATCCTGGGAGCATGCATGGTGGTTATGGTGGGGTGACAGGATGATAACAGGGCAAAAGATAAGACGGCAACCTGGCAGGGCCGCCGTCTTACGGGTATACAATGTGAAAAAATTGGCTAAAAACATTGTATACCAGTAGCCCCAAAAAGTCAAGAAAATACCGGATTTTGAGCCGGTATTTAGGCTTGATTAAAGGATTAAACTTAGAGGACTAAAGGGTATGCACAGATACAGAATGATCACCCACAGGTGCGGGGCGGTAGTGGAGATTGTAAAGTGTTATGCCTTCCGGATGCGGAAAGGACACGAACGGGATCCGAACTACAAGAAAAAGACAGCAGAGGAGATCCGGGAGGCGAACCGGCGGCAGGCAGCGAAAAAGTTAGAGAGACTGATCAATGCCAACTTCCGGCCGGGAGACCTCCACGTAATCCTGACATACATCCGGGAAAAAAGACCGGATGCAGAAGAGGCTCAGAGGAGGCTAAAAAGTTTTCTGGATTCCATGCGGACGTGGTACCGGAAACGGGGAAAAGCTTTCAGGTACATATGTGCAACCGAATACAAGAGCAAGAGCATCCACCATCATCTGATCGTAAACAAGATCAATGACGGGAAAGAGACATCGGAAGACCATATCCGGAAGATCTGGAAAGCAAATGGCCATCCAAAATATGTGCCGCTCTATGAGGATGCGGAATATGCTCAGCTGGCTGACTACCTGATTAAAGAGACGGACAAGACATTCCGCGATTCGGACAGCCCGGTAAAGCAGCGGTACTCCTGCAGCCGGAACCTGGTGCGGCCGAAGGTAACCCGAAAAGATGTAAAAACCACGAAGGGTTGGGAAAAGGATCCGAAACCATGGAAAGGGTATTACATCAAGAAAGACAGCCTGTATAACGGCTTTGACAAGATGGGCTATGAGTACCAGACCTATACCATGGTCAAGTTAAACCCGTCAGACACAGACTGGCCGTCCGATGATCTGCAGCCGGTAAAGAGAAAGAGGAGGAAAAGAAGTGTATCTCGTAAATGTTGAGATCAAGGCAACGCAGTCAGGATATAAGGCAAAAATGAGCTTTACGGACAACAAGGACAAGCTGCATGAGAAGCTCATCGAGACGGAGAGAAAAGCCAGTATGCAGAGCAATTATCTGGCCGGACTGATCGCAGTCCTGGAAGCACTGCAAAAACCCTGCAATATGAGTATTTACTCGTACTCCGATTATATCGTAGAGCCGATCCGGCAGGGGTGGCTGCAGAGCTGGGCGCAGCATGACTGGAAGAACGCAAAAGGGAAAACAGTGAGAAATGCACAGCAGTGGCAGCAGGTAAAAAAACTCCTGGCACCGCATGCCGTGAGATTCATAAAAAACAAGGAGGATTAATTTACAATGTGGGAAAAATTTGGCGAATTTGATTCAGCAGAGGAACTGAACCGGGCGGCATTGGCCCAGAGAGCAGAAGGAGACGCAGAGGCCGTGAGAGCTTTGGCAGAAGAAAACGGTCTGGATCCGGAGGACGCAGACTGTTTTCTGGCAGGAATTGCGGATTTTATCACTTTGCCGTTTGGCGCAGCAGTGGGAAAGCTGGAAGTGGAGGCAGCTGACTTGAAACTGGAAGGCGTACTGCAGGACTGGGTGAACGATTTGGCCGATCAGTGCAGCGAGGATGACGAGATGACTGTAGGAGTACGCAGAAAAGGAAAGGACCTGGCAGGATACATTGCGCTGATCATCGACTATGGCTATGAAAACCGGATTACAGTAGATCATCGAATCACAGATAGGACGCAGCGGGTAAAACAGATCATGAGGAGCCATCAGCTCACGATCGGAGCAGAGGACGCAAGAACACGCCGCCGCCTGGCCTTAGAGTATTACTGCGGCAAAAAGGAGGCGTGACCATGAAAGCGTTCAAAGGCTTTTCGCCTGAGCTGAGATCAACCTACGGAAATGGAAAGGCTGAGGGCTGTGTTTTCAAGCCGGGCGAAACAAAAGAAGAGAAGGAATGCAAGGTAAGCCGTAATGGATTCCATTGCTACGAAAATCCACTGGACTGCCTGTCGTATTATCCGCTGGACGGGAAAAACCAGTTATGGCTTGTGGAAGCCGCAGGAGACATCAACGAGGACGCATCCGGCCGGATCGCCTGCACGAAGATCACGCTGATTAAAGCGCTGACACCGTGGGAGATGGCCATGGAAGCGATGCGTTATATGGTAGAGCATCCGGACCGCTCCGGCTGGGAGCAGGATAGACTGAATGTAAGTGTGCAGCAGGACAGCGCGGAGGCCACAGCAGCGGGACAAATTGCAATCGCACGTGGAAAAGAACCGGTTGTAAAAGGACCGGCCGGAGCGATCCTGGGACTCATTGTCGAAAACGAGACGGGATTGGTCATGTGCAAGCTGTTTAAGGTATCAGAGGGGCAGGCAGATAAGGAACTGAGCCTGACCGATGACAGAAAGGTGGTGTGGACCAGTGAAAAAGAAAGCTATTGAGGCCATGCCAGCCATCCAGGCCACAGCGGACGGGTGGTGCACGACAGTACAGATCATCAAAGATACCATCGTTCTTAATATCCATCAGGAAAGAGAACTGAAATGGCGGCATTGTTTTGTGCCGGAGACAAAAGAGTATGCAACGTATGATGCGGCGTGTGGCAAGTGGAACCATAAGCGTATCACGTTTTGCTACGGCGTGGAATACGAATGTGCCTATGGATACAACGAAATCTGGGGAAATCTGGATGAACGATCAGAGCTGGAGGCCGGTGACCAGAAAACAGTATATGACATGATTGAGGCGCATGATGATCATTGGAGAAAAAGGGAGCCGGAAGAATGGGCCAGAATCATTTCGGATATGGAAACCAGGGGAAAGATTGAGGAGCGGGAGTGCGCGGAACTGAGAAGAGTGAAGCGTGTGAAAGCTATGATGGCCAGAGTGCCGGGTGAACCGGAGAATCTGAGGGAATGGGCAAGCGAAAAGCTGGACGGGGGAAGGTGTTACTGCTTAAAAGACCGGGAAACCGGGAAATGGACCTGTACCGCGTGCGGCCGGCAGCTTGAGAAGATTCCGGGGAAACCGAAAAACAATGATGAGATCATTTGTCAAGAATGTGGGAAAAAGATAGTATACCTGTCAAGAAGGGGATCTGTGGTTGCTGCCGGAGGTTTTACGGTTGTGCAGCCGATTGATGAAGAAATTTCCGTCGTGCGGCATTTCTGGGGAGAATGTGAGAATAAGCCAAATAGACAGCGCCAGGTGTGGATAGGCGAACGGGTGAGAATCATTCTGTTCAAGTTTGGGAGCGAGAAATACAGACTCCACAACTGGAAGTGCGACATATATTATCAGACCTTCCGGGATGAGTTTGATAACAAGGGAAACAATTACAACATCAGAATGGTAAAAAGCTATATGTATGATGATGGTATTGCTGAGGCATTTCGTGGAACTGTTTATGATTCGTGGACAAAGCTGTTTACAGAGTTTGCGGCAGCAGGATTGGAGCTGGAATATAACAAAATGATGTGCATGCACGCATCCGATGAGTATCGTGGACTGATTGAGATGCTTTATCGTGGACGTTTCTACAAGCTTTTGAGAGAGACCAGCGAAAACGTAGGTGGATATACACGATGGAGCTATACAGGCATGCTGCATCCGGATGGAAACAGCATCGAAAGCGTTTTTGAGATTTCGGACCGGCAGAAAATAAACCGGATCCGGGATAGAAACGGCGGGGAGATAATGCTGGCTTGGATGCGGGAAAGCGACAAAGAGGGCTTTAAGGTATCGGAAAAGGTACTGGATTGGCTGAATCAAGTGAGACTCTGGCCGGGAATCACGATGGATAGGATGACAGAGTATATGTCATTGGAACAAAGCATGAATTATCTGATACGGCAGAAAAAAGAACAGTATCAGGGAAGAACAGTACGGTCGATCATTGAACAGTATGCAGACTATATCAGCATGTGCAAGAAGCTCAAGAAGGATATGACGGATGAAATGGTATATCGGCCACGGGAACTGAAACGGCGGCATGATGAGGCTGTTGAGGAGATCAAGGCGAGAGAGGAAGAGCTGCAGGCAGAAGAATATTCTGAAAAGTTTGGCGAGGCCGAGCAGGTCATGCAGGAGGTCAGAAGCAAATTTGAGTATACTGGCCAGGTTTACAGGATTCTGGTACCGCAGAAGATTGTAGATATCGTAAAAGAAGGACGAGCCCTCCATCATTGTGCTGGAGCTACGGACCGCTATTTCGACCGGATCAAGAACCATGAAACCTATATTTGTTTCCTGCGGAAGAATGAGGAACCAGATGAGCCGTTCTACACCATTGAGGTAGAGCCGGGAGGAACGATCCGGCAGCATCGCGGCATGTTCGATGAAGAACCGGACATTGAACTGGTAAAACCGTTCCTGCGTGAGTGGCAGCAGGTGATCCGGAAGCGGATGAAAGCAGAGGACCACGAACGGGCAGCCATGTCAAAACTGAAGCGTGAGGAGAACATTGAGGATCTGAAACAGAAAAACAACACCAGAGTCCTTGCAGGGCTGATGGAGGACTTTATGGAGGCAGTAGGGTAAATGGATATCGTAGAATGCAAAAAAAGTTACAAAGAATTTAAAGCTGAGCTCGATGCAGAGATGAACCGTGTGGCGAATGGCTTTGTGCGGATCGGATACGCGCTGAAAGTGGCCAGAGACACCAGCATCCTGTATGAGAGCGGATATACCAGTGTGGTAGCGTTTGCGGCCGGTGAGTATAACCTGGACAAGTCCCAGGTATCTCGCTTCATTGCGATCAACGACAAATTCTCCGAGGGAGGATATTCTGACCGAATTCAGGAGCAGTATGTAGCGTTTGGCTATGCAAAGCTGTCATTGATGCTCAATCTTCCGGATGAGGTGAATGAGCTGCTGACACCGGATCTCAGTAAGGCGGATATAAAGGCCATCAAGGATGAGATTGATGAAGAGCAGAAGACAACAGACATTGAACTTATGATCGAGCAGCAGGAGCACCTGCAGGAACATCCGGAGCAGCAGGAAGAGAATATGCTGGCCAAGGCGGTCAAGAGCCGCCTGCATGATGCTCCGGAGATGTGGATGGAGCTGAATGTAATCATCAGAAAATCAAACAGCAGAAAAGCCATTGCAGAAGTGTTCTGCCCGGGAGAAAGCAAAGTGGATATGGTCCGCATACCTGGAATTGGCCGCCTGATGGTCTCCTACAAAGGACCGGATAACAATATTGAGGTAGTTGCCGTCCGGACGGGTGAAAAAACATCGTATGAGTGGTACAAAATGGAGGCCATGCTGATGAGACTCATGCCGAGCGATGATGTGGAGGCGAACTGGCAGCAGGCTTACGCAGAGCCGTTTCCGAAAAAGCCGGAAGTTGCACCGAAGCAACCAAAACCCAGCGCACCGGAAAAGCCGAAGCCGAAAGAAAAAAGCAAGGTGACGCGGGCGGTGACCAGAAAACCGGAACCGCCGAAAGAACCGGAAAAGCCACTGCTCCATGATGTGGAGCCGTCAATTCCGAAGCCGGACCCGGTGGAGCCGGAGGTGCAGCAGGAGCTGGAAAAAGAAGTGAAGGATGCAGATGACCAGATTGAGGGACAGGACAGTATCGAGAATCATGAAGAGTGGATGCCGAACAAGGTGATTGATACCACATATGAGGATGTAACGGAAAAGCAGAAAGTTGCACCGGTACAACCAGAAAAAGCACAGAATGAGCAGAAAAATGTACAGGAACAGCCGGAAAATGATCAGGATGAGGAAAAACGTGTCTGCATCAGTGATAAGAGAAAAATCCTGGACAAGCTGTATGTGCTGAGACAAAAGGTCCTGAACAACAACAAAGAAGATGCCGAGGTTCTGGCAGAAGAGGTCGTAAGCATGATTGGAGGCTGGGACGTTGAAGAGCATTATCCAGACTGAAAAAGAATGCTATATCTGCGGGTGTTGTAGAAACCTGGAATCCCACCACATCTTTTTCGGGAATCCGAACCGGAAGTGGTCCGAGAAATACGGATTGAAAGTGTGGCTGTGCCCGTATGATCACAGGGACAACAAAAACGGGGTCCATGGTCAGGCTGTGGAGAAACGAAGATACCTGGAGCAAATCGCCCAGAGAGTCTTTGAAAAGAACCACAGCCGCGAAGAATTTGTCCGGATCTTTGGAGAAAATTATCTGGACGATTAATGGGGTAATGCGTCCGAAAGGGCATTACATAGATGTATTTGATCAAGCGAGCCAATGTGTCACGACATGCCGCTGGTACTGCCCCGCTGACTTTATGGCGGGGCAAGAAAGGAAAGAGGATGGCCAAGAAAGAACAAACAGAGATGTGGCCGGATTTGAAAGGAAAATGGGAGCAGATACAGGAATGCTACCATTTGCTGAAAAACAATGAAGGTCATATCGTATGTACGATGATAAACGGAACACCAGTAAACTACACAGAAAAATGCCAGAAGAAAGAAAAGTGGGGCGACATAATGGATAAGCGGAAAAGCATCATGATCGGAGAGTACAAGGTGCAGCAACCGTCCGAGAAACATGTATCCATTGTCTGGGTCCCGGGAAATCGACTGGTGTTTTTCACGGTGACTGATCACTGGTACACCGAGGAAGAGCTGAAAGCTGTGTTTGCGGAACATATGAAAATGGCGGGGGTGAGCGGATGAAGTTAAGAACCGTACATAAAACCATCAGAAAAATGATGAGTGGAACAGAGGGGCCGGAACGCAGCGCATTGCGTACGGCCTGCGCCTGCATTGAGAAAAGCATTCCCAAAAAAGTGATGCGCATAGAAATAAGCGAAGAACCGGAGAGGTACAATCCATTTTATGGGAATTGTCCGACGTGTAAAAAAATGGTGACATGTATGGATTTTTACTGTCCGTCATGCGGACAGAGGATAAAATGGGACGAAAAAAGATAACAGAAGTAGAGCGGGCAGTTAAGGGAAAGATATATCCAGCCGGGTGCACGCTGATAGCACTGTCTGCAACAAAACCAGAACCGGAATATGCACCAGACAGCGGAGAGATAGATACGCGTTATGCCGTAATCATGCCGAAAAAGATAGAACCGGAGTATTTGTTCGAGGCTGTGAAATGGGAGATGCCGGAGTTCTTGCATAAGCACCGGACCGGTATCAATTTACAGTTTTCGGAGCTGAAGCACTTGAAGGTTGTTGTGACCGGAAAAGAGGATCAGCTGGCATGGATGCGAGCAATAAAAAAGCTGAATGACCAGATCAATGAGACAGAGCAGGAAATAGAGACCATGAAAGATATGAAAAAGTTTTACATGAATGGGATGTTTCCGAAATAGGAGAAAAGATGTTAGACAACGAGAAGTTCAAGGCGCTTATAGGCATCAGTGAAAACTATGAAATGCCGGAAAAACTGATGAAAATACTGGAGAACAAGGGAGAACGGGAACGCATTTTTACGATTCTGGCAGATCAGGAAACAGATATGTCATACGACTGGTTTACGGATGTTTATCAGCAGGAGCATGGAGACCGGGATGCACTAAAACAGGACTTCACGCCACGGTGCCTGACAGAGTGCCTTGCGGGACTCGTTGGAACAAACGGCAGCAGGCATGCGGATGTTTGCGCCGGGACTGGAGGGCTGACGATTGCTGCCTGGAACAGGAACCCGGATCGGTATTATTATTGCGAAGAATTTTCTAAACGAACAATACCGGTGCTGCTCTTGAATCTTGCAATCCGGAACGTGCGCGGACAGGTGGTAAATACTGACGCATTAACCGGAGAGGTTTTCGCAGTGTATGATTTGGTGCCAGGCTTGCGGTTTAGCGACATTCGGGCGGCTCCGGAACCGGCGGGCGGTTTATTCGATGCCGTGGTAATGAATCCGCCATATTCGATGCAGTGGCCAGATGTAGACCAATATAGCACAGATGCGAGGTTTGCAGGCTACGGAGTGCCGCCGAAGAAAGCAGCGGACTATGCGTTTATCCTGCATGGTCTCCATAAGCTGCAGCGCGGAGGGAGAATGTGGGCCATCGTGCCGCACGGAGTGCTATTCCGAGGTGGGCGTGAACTGGAAATCAGAAAACAGCTCCTGGAGCATGGAAATATCGACGCGGTCATAGGAGTTCCCAATAAGCTGTTTTTAAATACTCAGATTCCGGTCTGTCTGATTGGATTCGGGTCAGGCGGATGCGAAAACATATTAATGGCAGACGCATCGAACGAGTACGAAGGAGCAGGAAAACAGAACTGGATGACCGGAGACCATATAGAGCGAATCTGGAACTGCTATAAAAACAGACAGGCAGAAAAACAGTATTCCAGTATCGTCGGTATAGAGAGAATCCGGGAAAATGACTACAACCTGAACATTCCGAGATATGTGGATACATACATACCAGAGCAGATTCCAGATCTTCTCGAATCACTGGACGAACTGATCCGGATTGAGCAGCAGATTGAGGATGCAGAATATGATTTTTATGACATGATGAAGCAGCTAACAGGAACGACGGAAGAGAGTGAGCAGCAGTTGCAGCAGGCAAAAGAAAAGTGGAAACGGATGCTAGTGATGAAATATGGAACAGCATAGAAAAAATGATAGCGAAGAAATCAAAAGAAGCCACGGCGTGTATCAGTACTTGGTGAGGAGAAAAACAATGGTAACTAGCGACAACCGCCCGAGGTATAAAGGAGTTTGTCCGGTGTGTGGAAAAGTAATGTGGATCTGCAAAAGCTGGGCTATGGAAATGGGAATAAATATCGGCGCAGGGACCTGCGCGGGGTGTGGAACCCTGATACACATGACACTCAATGCAGAAACACAGGAAATGGATTTGGAACGGTACGAAGATTATATTCCGGGAGGGAAAAGCAGCGTATGAGGACGAGTGTGGTATTAATCACATGCTCAAGTTGCGGCAGAGAAAAGAAAATGTTGCCGCCTGTAGAGGGTTACCGCTGCATATGCGGGAAAAACATAGTCACAAAGACGAGGAGACTCTTTATAAATTGTGAATGCGGAGCGAATGCAAAGTATCTCACGAACAGCCGTGACAGGCTGACAGAGACAGAGTGTCCGGTATGTGGCCAGCCGGTAACGTGTGAGTGGAATGTCAAGAAATGGTGTTATCAGACTATAAGGAGCGAATAATGACAGTAAGTAGGACAGAGATAAAAAGCAGAGAACTTAAGGCAGACACAATCTACAGGCATTTTAAAGGCGGTCTTTATCGAATTATGTGTTTTGCGACACATACAGAGACTGGCGAGAAGCTGGTTGTTTATCAAGCGCTTTACGGAGCGTATGAGGTATATGCACGGCCTTACGGCATGTTTGCCAGTGAGGTAGATCATGAAAAATATCCGGAATGCGCGCAGCGATATCGGTTTGAGGAGCTTTGCTAAATTAAGATTGGAGAAAAGAATATGGCTGGAAAGAGCATTTATTTTACAAGAAAAGAGCTGGAGGGACTTAGAGATTTTATTAAGTACCTTGAGACAGATGGAAAGCCAGATGATGAAGAACTATACGCTCACTGGTTGGGAAGAATCGGGACGGCGGAAGGAAAGATTATAGACGCGTGCGAAAATTAAGATTCGGAGGATGCTATGGAAGTTAGTTTAAGCGGATATAAGGTTGTTTATGGGGACAAGGTTTTAAATGCGCTGTCATTGATAGGTATGCGATTGAAACACCCAGAGAGACAAGAGGAATGCGAAAAGCCAATCAGCAAACCGGATTTTATAAGCGTTTTGGCTATTGATACGGATGGAACGCTGATTGTGATCGAGGATGAGACGTGGAGATTTCAGTTCATACCACAGATAAATTAAGATTTAGTGGAGGATAAAATGAGCAAAATCAAATTATTACCTTGCCGTTTCTGTAAAGGAATAAATATAAAAGTAGAAACGTGGTCGAGTGGAGGAAGGATGTACATGGTCAAGTGCAATAACCCGGACTGCCCTGTTCCGGCAGAAGGGTTCCCGAAAGGGAAAAATCCAAATAAAGTAATGGAAGAATGGAACAGAAGACAGGGGACACTAATTAGTTAAATTAAGATTTGGAAGGGATATTAGATGAACAAAGGGATTGTAGAAGTTGATATACCGTATTCATGTAGGACCTGCGGTTATTGCGTAAAAATAAAAGAAAGAGGGGAATGGATTTGTATGTTACTAAAACCGACCGGAAAGTATTGCGGAGTAACTGTAGCGTACATGAACGGAAAGACTGCGGATATATGCCCGATTATCAAATGACAGAGGAATTAAGATTCGGTGGGAGTGCGAAATGAAAGAACTAAAGCTTAGAGTATTGTTGTGCTTCCAGATTAACGATTCGGAAGTGTTTGGTGGAGTAGGCTCTGTTGGATATATGCAGCAGGCAGTTGATTTTGCTGTCACAGATGAAAAACGGCAAATTTTTAAACACAGCGCATATGACTACACCAAGAATGCAATCACAAGCCTAGCGGCTTGGTGTGGAGTAGGAGAAGAATCAGTTAGAACCATCAGTGCGGAAGAGTATAAAGCGAAAGCAGGGAAATGATTCATTTGCAGTACATTGTAAATGGTGTGGCCAGGCTGTTGAGGATAATTAAGATTGTGAGGAATGGAAATGAAAATAGCTTGTGAAAGATGCAATAAGGTTATGGATGCTTATTTTAGAGATAAATATGAAAAAATCAAAATGAATGATGAAGAAAAAGTGCTTTGTAAAGATTGCTATGAAATGTTACAAAGTTGGATGTACGAACAGGAAAAGTGGTTAGAGAAACATATGTAAATTAAAATTTGGAGGAAAACCGATCAGGTAAAGAAATATAATAGGAGGTATGTGCAATGTCGGAGTTAATCGGGAACAAAGAGTTTCTGGACTGTACAGAATGTCCGAGATGTACGCCTAAATACGGGCTAAGACATGGCGCAAGATATGGCATCTGCGGCATGAGCGGAAACATCGTATACCTTGAACCGTGGAAAGAACGGAGGATATGCGGGAACGGCTGGATCCATCACCATGTTTCTAGTTGTGCATTGCATGAGAGAAAAGAGTGAAGTATTGCTAAACTGAAATATAGAGGAGGATCTTGAAAATGATGATTGAAATTATCGGCACTCCGGCAATGCTGGAACAGCTGGCGGAAGAGGCGGCGGAATTGTCTCAGGCAGCATTGAAGGTTGCGCGGATCCTGCGAGGCGAGAATCCGACCCCGGTATTGTTAGGAAATGCAAAAGCGCATTTGCAGGAGGAGTACACGGACGTTATCCAGTGTGCAAACGAGCTGAGATTACTGGTTGATCCGGCGCAGATCAAGGATAAAAAGCAGCGTTTTCAGGAGCGTGTGCAAACCGCTGGATTATCAAATGAGACTGTAACAATGGCACAGAACCGAGATTTACGCAAGATTATTCACAACATCACAGGCGGACCGTTTTTGACCAAAACTGAGTGGTTGGCAATAATCAAAATCATTAATGTTGCTTGTGACAGGAATGATAAAGCGTAATTAAAAAGAAAAGTGGCCTTAGCTATGGGGAAAGCTAAGGCCTAGGTTTATGAGTCCCTGATTGAGGACAGTTACATGATATCTCATCCTGAAAAAATATGCAATGGATGGGAATCGCAAAAATCGACAAAGAAAGGCGGAAAGAAGATGGGAAAAATGAAAGTAGCAGCAGTAGGAGTAGTAGGAGCGCTTTGCTTGGTCCTGATGTGCGTGTTTGGAGTGCAGAGCAGCAGGAATAAAGCAATAGTCCTGGAACAGGCGGTGGAAACGGCAGAGTCCGATATTCATGTACAGGAGAAGAGACGGTTCGATCTTCTCCCGAATCTGGTTGACGCGATTAAACAGTATGACAAGCATGAGGCAGAGGTTTTACAGGCAATCGTTGACGGCCGCGGAGGGGCAGCAGGCATCGAGAATGTGTCCACGGCCATTTCGGCGGTGGCAGAGGCGTACCCGGAGCTGAAAAGCAATGAGAACTATAAACAATACATGATGGAACTGGCGACCACCGAGAACCTGATTGCTCAGTACCGCACAAATTATAACAAACAGGTCGGAGCCTATCGGCGATATGTAAAAAGCTTTCCGGCCAGAATCTTCCTTGACTGGACAGGATATGAATCGGTGGAGTATGAATTGCTTGATTATGATGCGCCTGTAGATGCGCCGGCACATTTGTTTGGAGAATAGGATGGAGATAACCAAGAGAGAGATTGGTGCCAGTGTTACGATCGTGGCCGTCATGATGATTATAGGTTTTTTGGTGGCAGGACGTATTGAAGCCTGGCAGATCAAGAAGAACGCAGAATATTATACGGCACTGCAGATCACAAGCCCGGAACAGTTCCAGTATGGAATGGACACGTCCGTGGGAAATGCATTTGTGTATGGTGTCTTGCGGGCGGTAGATCCGGTTACATATCCAGAAATCGGTGGAGCATACCTGTATGCAGAAAAAGAAGAAGAACACTATAACCGTCATACGAGAACGGTAACAGAAACGGATAGCCAGGGGAAAACGCACACAAGGACAGAGGTGTACTGGACGTGGGATTATTACGACAGCTGGAACATATACAGTCAAAGAATCAACTTTTTGGATGTGGAAATGGATTACAGAAAAATAACAAGGCCAAGCGCGCAATATATAGACACGATCCAGACATCCGCACATGTTAGATTTAATTATTATGGAGCGCCGGCCGAGTGCGAGGGGACCATATACACAGATTTAAGAGATGGGACGATTTCGGACAACACGCAAATGCTAGTAAATACTGGCATCGAGGACGCGGTAAAAGAAAAAACAAGATCGTATACATGGATGTTTTGGATCCTGTGGATGATACTGACAGGTGCTGCAGTGTATGGCTTTTGCTATTTGGACAATGACTGGTTAAATTTAGATTAAAACTCAGAAGTTGCACCGGTGCAACGGAAAGGAATGCCATGAAAAAGAAAGAAATCACGGAGATAAAAAAACAGTTTAAAGCTACGGAATGTGCTATAACACGCCTGCGTGGATGCTACGTCAATCCGAACGGGGAGGCTGTCACATATATGAATAAACCATTTATGAGCCTGCCGGAAGAAGAGATGTTTAAGTATCTCAGGATTGCAACAGATTGCCTGCGTGGGAAGCTGGGTGACAAGCTCCATAACCTGGCAGCAGATGAGGGTAATATGAGCTTTGGGGAAATGCTAGAACCTTTACGCAGAACAAGGCTGAAAGATGACAATGTGTTTAAGGATTTTTGTGAAGAGGTAATAGAGAACAACAGAGACTGGGTAGGCGGATACATGATCCTGGCCATGCACAGCGTATATGATATTCCGGGAGTGACAAAAGACGGCATGGACCTGGATGATGCATCGGAATCAGTATATGCGTATGTCCTGGTATGTATCTGCCCGGTAGCACTCCCTATCCCGTACATAGGGTATAACGAGTTTAAAAATGTTTTTGAGCGGGTCACGCCGCCACTTGCAATGCTGGGGCCGAAGATGGGGATTCTGTACCCGGCGTTTAACAACCGGCGGGCAGATACAAGAGGTGCGTTGTTGTATCTGGATAATCCAGGTATTGGAGACGGCATAGTCAGAATGTTGTTTTCCTGCAGCGTGGGAAGAACGGACAAGGAAAAGAAAGAAGCATTTGAGAAAGTTATGCAGAGAGTCCTGTCTGATCGGAACGGGTTCGGTCAGTTAAAAGATATCTATGAGCGGATCATCAACCGGCTGATGGAATGGAGAGAAGAAGATGATCTGGAATTAACGAAACGGGATATGAAGAGTATACTGGAAAATGCCGGGGCGAATCCGAACACGCTGGAAGAATTTGAGGACACCTGGGATGAATTCTTGGGGGACAAAGAAAAGTTGACAGCGAAAAAGATCATAGACGAAAAACGGCTGAGGGTAGAAACCGAAGGAGCTGTGATCAATGTAAAACCGAGTGGTCTTGGCAAGGTGACCGTGGAGAACACGGCGGGCATGAAGTTTCTGACAATCCAGATCACGGGCCGGACCGAGGTGAACGGTGTCCCGGTAAAAGAGGATCCGGAAAAGTGATAAAATGACAGATGGAGGGTGTGCAAGATGGACCGAGCAGCAGAAAACGAGCGAAAAAAAGAATTTTTACGCTCCTACAGAAAACGAAAAAAACATATAGCGGCACTGATTGATCAGCTGGAAGAATTGAAATCCGCAAAGCTGGGAGCATCATCCTGTGGAATTGGAGACGGAATGCCTCATGCACATAACCAGACAGATTTGTCGGATTATGTTGCAAAGCTGGAAGAACTGAAAGAGGTTATCATCCATGAACGCTACAAGCTGGTAAAGGATGCTACAGAAGTTGCAAAAGCCATCAGAAAATTAAACGATAGTGATGAGGTTTATGTTCTGACCAAACGTTATATGATGGGATGGGACTGGGAAAAAATTGCAAAAGAGATGGGATATGCCATCCGTAATGTGCATTACATCCATAGCCGGGCGCTGGAAAAACTCGAGATTCCAGAAGCGTGGAGAAAGCAGGACTAGAAAATTTATAAAACTTTGCATAGATTTGCACACCTGACCTGTGGTATAGTGTAAAATATATTAAAGGGCATCCGGGAAGGGTGCCTTTTTCATATCCAAAGAACGGAAGGTGAGGTGATTGGCCAGGACAAGGAGTCCCAACCGGGACAAAGCGTATCAGTTATGGATTGAGAGTAAAAAAAAGAAAAAGCTGAAAGACATCGCAGCAGAACTCCAGGTATCAGAATCGCAGGTTCGGAAGTGGAAAAATCAGGACCAATGGGAAGACCAAAAAGAAAAAGTAACGTTACCAAATTCCAATGGTAACGTTACCATTGGAAAAAAGCACCCCAAAGAGGATGTAGAGGAGACCATTGAGAATGGTGAGCTGACAGCGCGGCAGCAGCTATTTTGCTTGATTTACGCCAAAACGCTTAATGCGACAAGAGCATACATGAAAGCATACGAGTGCTCATACGAGACGGCGCTAAGAGCTGGGCCTAGAATGTTGGGAAATGTTGGAGTAAAAGACGAAATCAAACGCCTGAAAAAAGAACGGTTTGAGAATCAGCTGTTTGATGAGCATGATATATTCCAGTGGTATCTGGACGTAGCCACAGCGACCATCACAGACTACATAAAATTTGGCAGGAGAGAGGTCCAGGTCATGGGAGCATTTGGACCGATCGTAGATAAAAAGACCGGGAAGCCGGTTATGAAGATGGTCAATTATGTGGACTTTCTCGAGTCTGATCAGGTAGACGGCCGGGCAATAAAAAAGATAAAAAACGGAAAAGATGGTGCAAATGTGGAGTTATACGATGCGATGCAGGCCATGGAGTGGCTGTCTGAGCACATGTCTTTAGGCACAGGCGGGCAGCAGTCCCTTGCGCAGACGATTGTGGGCGCATGGGAAAAGAGAATGGCAAAGCAGAGAGAGGACGGTGCGGACGATGCTGGATGATAATGCAATATTATATTATGCAGATAATCCGATTGATTTTGTCGAAGACATCCTGCATGCGACACCGGACGATAAGCAGCGTAACATACTACGATCTCTGAGGGACTACAGCATGACATCCGTGAGATCTGGACATGGTATCGGTAAGAGCGCCGTGGAGGCATGGTCTGTGATTTGGTTTATGGTGACCAGACCATTTCCGAAGATCCCGTGCACAGCTCCGACACAGCACCAGCTTTATGATATCCTGTGGGCTGAGATCAGTAAGTGGATGCGAGGCAATCCGGTATTAAAAAAGGACCTGATCTGGACGCAGGAAAAGCTATACATGAGCGGACAACCAGAGGAGTGGTTCGCGGTACCGCGTACAGCAACCAACCCGGAGGCATTGCAAGGATTCCACGCAGACCATGTGCTGTATATCATTGATGAGGCATCCGGCGTATCGGATAAGGTATTCGAGCCGGTTCTGGGTGCTATGACAGGACCAGACGCAAAGCTGTTGATGATGGGTAACCCGACAAGACTGTCGGGCTTTTTTTATGACTCGCATCATAAAAACCGAGGATCCTACAGCGCTATCCACGTAGACGGGCGCGACAGCATCAGGGTATCGAAAAAGTTTGTTGACAAGATCATTGAGATGTTTGGCGAGGACTCCGATGTCTTCCGGGTGCGCGTGGCTGGAGAATTTCCGAAGAGCACGCCGGACTCCTTTATAGCAATGGAGTGGTGCGAACAGGCAACCAAGCTGAGCATCGAGCCTCCGGAACAGAGGATTGATATCGGGATTGACGTTGCCCGATTTGGAGACGATAGCTCCGTGCTGTATCCAGTATTTGACAAGCAAAAGTCAGATAAGATAGAGCAGTACAACCACAACCGCACAACGGAGATCGCAGGATACGCGGTCATTATGGTAAAACGCTATGCTATGGAGTACCGAGAGGCATCCATACATGTCAAGGTGGACTGTGATGGACTGGGAGTCGGCGTATACGACAACCTGGAGGAGCAAAAGGACAGGATCATTGACGATATATGGGAGGATCGCTGCAGAGAGGACGGACTGAACCCGAAAGATGCACATCAATGGGATGCATGCCAGAGGGTGCAAAAGCCAGACATACACATCGTAGAGTGCCATTTCGGCGGATCCGGAGGTAAGGTGGATGAGGATGATCCTGTAGAGTATGCCAACAGCACCGGACTGATGTGGGGAGCCGTCCGAAAAGCATTAAAGGCCGGAGCATTGCAGATCCCGGAAAATGACACACTCATGACACAGCTGAGCAACCGTAAATACAGAGTAAACAAAGACGGACGGATAGAGCTGGAGCGAAAAGAAGAGATGAAAAAGCGTGGGTTAAAATCTCCGGATATGGCCGATGCGCTGGCTCTTGCACTGTACGATCCGCCAGAGTGGACAGTAAACTGGTGATATAAATGGGATTATTAGATTTTTTGAGGAAAAACCGCTTTGAAGGCGGCACAGATAAGATGTATCCAAGGTGGAGCACACCGCCTGACCGAAACACGGAAGAGTGGATGCAAAGCTTCGGGGAAAACCCGCGTATGGCTGTTATTGATAAGATCGCCTCAGATCTGTCTTATGTGACAGGAAAACTGTACCGGATCAAACAGGACGGAGAACGGCAGGAAATAACGTCTCACCCGTTTCTGGACTTTATGCATCAGCCGAACCCGCTGTATGAATTTACCGCCTCATCAATTTGGAGACTGCAGGCAATCTACTTGATGCTCAAAGGTGAGGGATACTTTATCATTGAGCGATACTACGATGGCACTCCGGCAGAACTTTGGCCGGTACCGACGCACTGGGTACAGATGACACCATATCAGGGCAATCCGTTTTATCAGGTAAGGACAACGGATGGCATGATCATGAACGTGTCAGTGGATGAGATGTTTGTCATGCGTGACTTAAATCCACTGGATCCGTACCGCAGAGGACTGGGACAGGCTGAGGCGCTGTCTGATGAGATTGAGATTGATGAGTACGCGGCGAAGTTCCAGAAAAAGTTTTTTTACAATGATGCGACACCGGGACTTGTGGTATCAATGCCTGGAGCATCGGATGATCAGCAGAACAGATTTTTGACAAAATGGAGAGAAAAGTTACGCGGAGCAGATAAAAGCCATGGCATTATAACTATAGGTGGACCGCCAGATCATCCGGCAACGGTAACAAAGGTAGCCGACAACATGAAGGATCTGGACATGGTAAATGGCAGGACCTTTGTGCGTGATGCAGTGCTGGAGCATTTTGGGGTACCGCGAGAGATCATGGGCATCACCCAAAACAGCAACCGCTCCACAGCGGATGCGGCACAGTATATCTATGCCAAAAATGTGCTTACACCAAAGCTGAGAAACCGGCAGGATGCTATCAATCAGCAGCTCCTATCTGCATACGGGGATGATTTGGAATGGGAATATGACGATATCATCCCACATGACCAGGAGTTTGACAAAGCAATCGCTCTGGACGGCTGGAACAATGGTCTTTTAACCAAGAATGAAGCGCGGGAGCTTTTGAGTATGGAACCGATAAAGAACGGAGACATCTATAAAATGAATTTCGCGGATCTGTTCCTGCAGGAAAATGAGAACCCGGTAGCAGTAAGCTCTGCATCCGCGAATATGCAGTACGCAGATGGAGCGCCGCCAATGGAAGAGGACAGGGATCAGATAGAAATCGAACCATCGGACCTTATCGAACTGGAGGAGGAAAAGGTACTCAGACGGGCAGCAGAAATCAAGGCGAAACGGATCAAGGCAGCAGGCAGAAGTATAGAACGCACACGAAGGACGCAGAATCATAAGTTTGAGTTGGGAGTGCAGCAGTATTTTAATCAGCAGCATGACCGGATTGAGCAGGCGCTGAACGGTACGAAAAAAGCAGAAAGCGAAAACGTGTGGGATGCCATCGGGATCACAGAGGAGGAGTTCCAGAAGTTGTCGCAGGCAGAGCAACAGAGTTTGACGATGCAATTTGTCAACGGTCTGCTGGACTGGAAAGAAGAGGAAAAGCTGCTGGATCAGATTCTGACACCGCTGTGGGCGGAAACCTACGATGCAGGCGCAGAGGATGTTGTCCGGATGTACCGCATCCCGGCGATTAACCGGCCGGAGCTGACATCGACCGCAAGACTGCGAGGAGGTCAGCGCATCACGCAGGTAACGCAGACCACAAAAGACCAGATTGCAAAGATTGTGTCAGAGGGTCTGGAGACTGGAAAAGGCAGACAGGAGCTGACCGAAGAGATTATGGATGCCATGGGTAGCACAGAGACCAGGGCGCGGACCATCGCAGCGCAGGAGTGCAACACCAGCCTTTTAGCGGGCAACTTTGATATGGCCCAGCGCGGCGGATTATCCACAAAGACCTGGCACGTCACAAATGTGGGAAAAGCCAGGGATACGCATAGGGAACTGAATGGGAAAACAGTTATGATGTCGGAGCCGTTTGTGACATCAAAAGGAAATAAGCTGATGATGCCGTGCGATCCGAACTGCACGGTGGCATCGGAGACAGTAAACTGTCATTGCTTCCTAACTTACGATTAGGGGCAAAAGAATAGCAAGTAGAAGAGATCAGGGAGACCTGGTCTTTTTTATTTATAAAAATCTGGAAGAAAGGAGGAACCAAGCGTGGAACACAAAACAAAGCGGATGTCGTTCAAAATGGACGAATACGACGAGGAAGAGGGCGTGTTTTCCGGATACGGTGCGGTGTTTGAGAATGTGGACAGCGGAGGGGACATCATCGAAGCTGGAGCATTTAAGAAAGCACTGGAGGCAGGATGGGAGCGGGTGAAAATCCTGGCTTTGCATAATGACTGCTGGCTCCCAATCGGAAAGCCGCTTGAACTTCGCGAAGATGAGAAGGGCCTGTTTTTAAAGGCTAAGATCTCAGATACATCCATGGGTAAGGACATCAAGATTTTGCTGAAAGACGAAGTCTTAAATGAGCTGTCTATTGGATACGAGCCTGTGGTCTTTGACTACGATGAAAAAGGAATCCGTCATCTGAAAGAGGTGGATCTGTGGGAGGTATCCGTTGTCACCTGGGCCATGAATCCGGAAGCGGTCATCACGGACTATAAATCCGCGACGGTAGCAGCCACAAATGGAATCATGCAGGAGATCAAAGAAGGGCGCAAGATCAGCGACGCACGGCTGAAATCATTAAAAGAGGTCAGCCGGTCCATGAAAGAATCGGCCGGCATGATTGATGCGGTGATCAGCGAGGCAGGAGCCAAGAAAAAGTCCGTTTCCCGGAGGAGAACTCCTGGAAGCAGAAAAGCAAGAAACATTGAAATTGTATTTTAGAGGGAGGATTGAAGCGTTGAGAAAATACAAAATGAGTCGTAAAGCAGCCAGAAGAAAAAGCATGAAGATGGGCGCAGATGATTTGACTGATCTGATCAAGTCTGCAGTCAAAGACGCAATGGCAGAGGGAAAAGGGGACGATGACCCGGAAGAGAGCAAGGACGAAGGCGAGGATCCGCTGGCAGATATCGTTAGTGACGCTATCGATGCCATGAACGAGAAACGTAAAGCTGCGAAAGCAGATGAGGTCAGCGAGGAAGAGGCAAACGAGATCATCGAAGCGGTTGTGGATGCAGCAGACGGAACCAAGAGCGATGAGGTCGATCTGGAAACCGTGATCCAGGACGCTATCGACGATGTCAACGAAAAGCGTAAATCCCGCAAGGATGATGAGCTGGGAGACGGTTTTGCAGATGAGCTTCTGGATGCCGTATCCGAGGTTATGGAGGATGACGACGTAGAGGACGAAGAGGAGAAATCCAGAAAGAGCGCTGCACCGCGCCGCCAGAAAAAGTCCGCACCGCGCCGCCAGCCGAACAGAAAGTATAGCAACATTTATTTTAGTCGTAAGGAGGATCCAGGCGTAGTGGAGCAGAAGAAAATCCCTGCAGCGATCCAGGTAGCCAGAGCAATCAAATGTATGGACGTACATGGCAAGGGCGATCCGGAGCGTGCAGCATACACCGCACGTAAGATGTACGGTGACAAGAATATGGAGCGTGAGTTTAAGGCAATGGCCGCAACCAACTCCGTAGGCGGCGGTTTCCTGATCCCGGAGATTTACTCTGATCAGATCATTGAGCTGCTGTATCCGAAGACCGTTATCGTGGAGTTAGGTGCTCAGCAGATTCCGCTGACCAATGGTAACTTAAACCTCCCGCGTATGACCGCCGGAACCCGTGCACAGTGGGGCGGTGAAGGTCGTAAGATTGCAACCACCAGCCCGAAGTACGGAAACATCCGTATGTCTGCAAAGAGACTGGAGGCTATCGTGCCGCAGTCCAGAGAGCTGCTGTTAATGACCACCTACTCTGCGGATGCGCTGTTCGCGAACGACCTGTTCCGCCGCATGCAGTTAGGTCTTGATTATGGCGGCCTGTACGGAACTGGATCTGAGTTCCAGCCGATGGGTATTGCAAACAACAAAGAGGTCGAGAACATCGATGCAACCAAGCTGGACAACACTGAGCTGGCAGATGTAAACGGTAAGATTACTGCAGATTTCCCGGTTTATGTATCCGCAAAGGCAATGAGCAAAAATATCGATGATTTACATGCAGGATGGGCCATGAACAGCATGCTGGAAGGCGTGTTTAAAAACATGAAGACCCAGACCGGAGAGTACATCTACCGCAATGAGATGATGAGCGAAGGCAAGCTGTGTGGCGTACCGTACAAGGTAAGCAACCAGATTCTGACCGATAAGAACGGAAAGACCGACCTGTTCTTCGGCAACTGGTCTGATCTGTTAATTGGTGATCAGATGGGTCTGGAGACCTACACCACCCTGGAAGGTTCCTGGACCGATGAGCAGGGAATCAGCCACAACGCATTCGAAGAGAACCTGTCTGCAACCCGTGCAATCATGTTTGACGATATCGCTGTTCGCCATGGCGAGAGTTTCATGTACTGCAAGGGCATTAAAGTATTTTAAGGAGGCGCAAGGAATGAAAAGAGAGCTGTTTGATAATGTGTCTGTAGTGATTGGAGCAGGAGAGGCAGTAGACCGCGAAGGATATATCTCCGCGGTCTTTGCGGCATCTATTGGAACTATCACCGGATCACCGACTGCGGCAAAATTATCGGTAAAAGTTGAGCACTGCGATACTACTGACGGAGACTTTGAGCTGGTACCGGATACCAAAATGGATCCGGATACCACGACCTTAAACGGAATCCTGAAAGAGGTTGCCGTGAAGTCCGGAGACGAAGTAAAAATGAATCTGGATCTCCTGGGATGTAAACGCTATGTCAAGATCACTCCGACCATCAGCTTTACCGGCGGAAGCAGCCCGGCGGCAGCAGGTGCAGCCTATGCAATGGTTCTGGGTGATCCGACTCAGGCCCCAGTCTAAGGAGGCACCATGGATCGGAAAAAATGTGAGAACAAAAAAACTGGTCCGAGATGCAATAAGGCGGAGGCTCCGGTCTCTGCCTTAAAAAAGGAGAGCCATGGAAGAGAGAAAAAGCCTGCTTGCAAATAACGCAATGACAACACTGTCAGATCTCATGGATTTTCTGGGGATGCCCGATGCAGATGATGCGATCAAAAACAACCTGGAGCGCCTCATCAACGCGGCATCCAGTTACATCGAGACGATGACGAACCGGAGGTTCGCGAAAAAAGAATATGCCGAGAACCATTTTCCAAGCGGAGATCAGGAGCTGTGCTTAAACCAGTACCCGATCCGGTCTGTGAAACAGGTAAAAGATACCGACTCTGGAGCAATCATTGAAGCCGATTCCTATTCCTGCGAGGATACGGGAGAGATTGGCGTATTGTACCGGGATAGCGGGTGGAGCCTGCGCGGATATTATGGCGGTCTGTCAAATGACATGGTGGCGGTAAAGCGGTGCCTGCGGGTGACCTATGAGGCAGGATACATCATGCCAAAGGATGGCACGGAGGAGACACCGTCGGATTTACCGTATGACCTGCAGTATGCTGTGTGGCAAATGGTGCAGCAGCAGTGGAATCTTGCAAGCAACGGCGCAAATGGCCTGTCAGCATTTAGTGTATCAGATGTGAGTTGGACGTTTGACAAAGCGTTAAGCACACAGGTACAGAGCGTGATTGATAAGTACATGAGGTGGGTGTAAAGCGTGACGATTGAGGATACTGCTACTCCAGAGCTGGAACGGATCAAAAAAGAGTTGATCAAGCTAAGCAGCATACAGATCCATATCGGTATCCAGGGGTCAAGTGGATATGGAGCGGGCGGAGAAGGGCGAGAGGGCGCACCGGCGGACATTATAACAATAGCAAATGTGCATGAGTTTGGAGCCACGATAAAGGCTAAAAATGTAAAGTACCTGGCTATCCCGATCGCGAAGAAAGCAATCGGAAAGAGTCCGCTGGACTTTCCCGGCCTGTTCTTTTTGCGCACGCTAGAAGGCTACCTGTATGGATGCATCAGCAAGGAACGAAAGGGTGGGGCACCGAGACAACCGGCGAAACCGTCCGATAAAGAGCCAGACAAGAAAAAGCCCGGGAAGAACAAAAAAAGACAAAAAAAGAAAAACGACGATATTGAATTTCTGTTTATCCTGATGGAGTCGGTCAATATTCCGGAGCGTAGTTTTATACGTGCCGGGTATGACAACAACCAGAAAGCGCTGGAAGAGATCGCATATGATGCGGTATCAAAAATCATATTTGAGGGATCAGACGCAGAAATGGCCGCGCATCGAATCGGAATGAAGGTGGTCGGGATGATACAGGAATACATCAATCAACCATTTAATTTTAAACCAAAGAGTAAAATCACAAAAGCAACAACAAACTGGCCAGATAACCCGCTGATTGAAACCGGACGGCTTAGAAACTCCGTCACATACAGCATTGAGGGATTAGACTAAGTTGCACCGGTGCAACGGAAAGGAAACAGCATGATAGGATTTGCTTATGCACAGCCAAAGATCCCGGACGGGCTGTTGCACACCATGTATGAGATTCAGTCCGGGGCAGAATTTAGACAGGACAACGGCGGACAATATGTCCCGGGGAAAGAGACAAGGATCCCATTTAAAGGGATCGTCATGCCGGTAAATGACAAAGATTTGATTCGGGATGCGGCGGGTACCTATACGCACTGCACCGAAAAAATCTACACAAATGGTCACAGCCTGCAGAACGGAGCAAAGGTGATGGACGCAGACGGAACCACGTATACCATTATCCAGGAGCTGGGTCATAACTCCATACATCCGATGAAGCGCTATTTGATTGAGCGAAAGGAGGCATCAGCAAAACGATGAGTTTTTTGGAGATCCGAAACAAAATCGTCCAGGGACTGAGTGAGTATCTGGAATGCCCTGTGGTGCTCAACAACCAGCAGAACCCGGAACAGAACCCGCCTTATGTATTTTACAGCGCATATCCATATAACCCGGAAATGGGAGAACTGGGAGACTACAGCACCGAGCAGGAGGGAGACACCTGCGTTGAGCGGCGCAGAACGGAGCCGAGCTGCAGCTTTTCCTTTACGGTCTGTAGTGTGGACCGAGAAGAAAATGGAGAATACGTCTCAGGAGAGGATGAGGCCTGCTTTTTAGCCATAAAGGCAGCAGGCTGGTTTGAGCATGTCGGATATGATTTTTTTTCCGGCATGGGCGTAACCGTGATCGATGCATCTACCGTACAGGAGCGGTCAACGCTGCTGGTGGATGAGGAGGCACGGCGTTACGGATTTGACGTACGGATCCGGTATCCGCACAAAGAATCCAGGAACATTAGCACTATTGAAAAAGCGGTTACAAAGAAGGGAGATAACAATGAGTAGTAAAGACGTAGTAGTCGTTGTGAGTCTGGAACAGGTTGACACCTCAGTGGATTCCCTGGATATCCTGCTCATTTCGACGGCCGGGGAAAAGACCGCAAAGGACTACACCGCATTAGAGGATATCGAGGCGGACTGGGGCAAGACCAGTGATATGTATAAAATGGCCGCTCAGATGATGGGACAGGGAAAGGCAAAGCCCACTCCGGCATCACTGATCAAAAAGGTGAGAATCGTGGGATTTGCAGAGCCGGAATCTGCAACCGCCCTGGTTGAGGCTATCAAGACCTTTCAGGAGATGGACAACGACTGGTATATGTTCCTCACCGATAAAAGTGAGGATGAATACATCACAGCGCTTGCCAAGTTTGCAGAGGACAGCGAACCGAGCGAGGCTGAGCTGACTGCAGGTGTGGAGGATCACAGAAAGTTTTACTTTGCGCAGACCACCAACAAAGCGCTGGCAATCAAAAACCGCCGCTCTGTCGTGGTCTACACGGAGGATCCGGAGGAGCACATCGACGCTGCATGGATCGGAGCAGTAGGTCCGTGGTATCCGCAGTCTGTTACATGGAAATTTAAGCTCCCGAACGGCGTGTCCGTGCCGAAGTTGAAAGAGTCGGAGATTACGGCACTGGAAGAAAATCATGTGAACTGGGTAACCAATGAGTATAAAAAGAACTACATCAAAAACGGATGCTGTGCCGATGGAGAGTGGATCGATGCTATTCTGGGTGCGGACTGGATCGCAATGACCATGAGAGAAAAACTCTATGCTATCTTTATGAGCAATCCGACCATCCCGTATACAGATGCAGGATTCACCCAGGTTGCAGCAGGTGTATTCGAGACCCTGGATGAGGCAGCAGGATATGGCATTATTGCAACAGACGCAGAGTCAGGATCCGGAGTTTATACCGTGACCGTGCCGAAACGTGCGGAGGCAACCGATAAGCAGGCAGCATCCAGACAGATGCCGGATATTCCGTGGGAGGCTACGCTGGCCGGAGCTGTTCATGGTGTAAAGATTTCCGGTCGGTTAAAAGTATCAATGGATTAAGGAGGATAAGCCGTGGAAATTACCAGTTATGACGTAAAAAAGGTAAATGTAAGTGTAAATGGCAGCATCATTACCGGCTTTGCAGCAGATTCGCTCATTACCATTTCAAAAAATGAAGATGCGGTAACAACGGAGGTCGGCTGCCAGGGAGATGTTGTATATTCCGAAAACGCAAATGAGAGCGGTACCGTCCAGCTGACTTTAGCAGGCACATCGTCGTCAATCAGTAAGTTCCGGTCCTGGGCGGCATCACGGAAAGAGGTTTCGCTGATGGTATCAGATTCGAATGACAGTGATTCTATCAAAGTAAGCGCCCAGAGGTGCCGCGTGGTAAAGATGCCGGATGTAACAAGAGGAAAGACCGCCGGAAGTGTGCAGGTAAGTATTTTCGTGCCGAACCTGCAGATCCGCTAATGAGTAAAGCGTGGCCTGAGCGGCCAAAAGGACTATCAGAAAGGAGCTATAGAAAATATATGGCAAGACAGAAAAAGGTAACTGTAAATGGAATGGAATTTACTTTACAGAGTGTATCTCCGAGATGGTATTTTGATCTGAATGATCGGTGCGGAATGACTGGAGGACGCAGGAAGACTGCGGAATACATGGACGAGTTATTCAAGAATGTAGTAGTTGAACCGAAAGAAGTCAGTACCAATGGACTGGATTATTTCGAGGAAACTGAGGATATCAAAACAGCCGGAAAGCTGCTGACAGAGGTGGAACACTTTCTTGGATAGTGAAAGTGATGAAGAACAAGCACAAGCAAGCGCAAGACGGCATCATGAATTTTGGACATTGGTTTTTACATCAGGAACAATGAGCTATTCGGAATGGGCAGCCATGGACCTGGCAGAATATTGCGAAGCAAGAGAAGCCTGGATAATTTACCAGGAAGAACGGAAACAACAAGCGGGAAGGTCGTAGAGCCACCGCTTTTTATATGCGGGAAGGGGGACGGAGTTGAATGACAAGAGAAACCTGACCATAGGTGTGACATTTGGCCTTAGTGATTCCATTTCTCAGATTGGAGAAATCATCAACAGGATATCCGATATTAAGGCAGGATTCATGGAAGCAGAAAATACCGGTGTAAGAATGGGAAGCGAAGTAGCCAAAAGCGCCGGAATGCTTACGGATGAGCTGCATGAGGCACGGGAGGAAAGCTGGAAAGTTACTGCTGGAATGAATGCTGTGGGTGATGCTGGAGAGGATGTTGGGGACTCTATCCGGGATACGGGTCGAGAATTTGACAAAATGGGTTCCAAAGCCGCGGAGAATGTGAGCGATACCAAACGGGAACTGGAGAAAGCTGCTGATGCAGCGGAAGACCTGGGAAGCGAAGTCGCAAAGACTGCAGGAACGGTTGTAAAGGACATGGATACGATGGCCGACACAGCAGAAGATGCCGGAGACAGCTTTGACCAAATGGGAGACCAGGTTCAGAAGTCATATGTTCAGATGGGCGCTGAGGCCGGGAGCTTCCGGGAAGCCGTAATTCGGACAAGTGCGGCAGCAAACAAGGAAACAAACTCCATGGCAAAGACAATGAGAGCCGGAATGCAGGGCGCTTTTGGCTATGCGGGAAAACGTGCGGATGAGTTCAAAGAAAAGGCTGTGGCGGGCGCTGAGAGCGTCAGGGACGCATTTGAGCATCCGATCCAGACCATAAAGGGAAAGCTTTCGGAGGCACTGCACAGGGCACACGAAGACCTGGACAATGTAGGAGACGAAGCGGACAGGACCGGAGACGATCTGGACGATATGGGTAAAGACGGCGAGAACGCAGGAACCAGCATCAAGGATGCTATGGGATCTGCGGTCAAGTCGTTTTTTGCTATATCGGCGGCTATTGAAGTAGTCAAGGCTGGAATCGATGTCGCAAAGCAATTCGGATCCGCACTATTAGAAGCTGGAAAGAACGCAGAGCAGACAGGGGCAAAGTTTGATGCTGCGTTTTCTGCAGACTCTGGGGTGGCAGAGTGGGCGGAAAACTTCGCAGGAGCGATCCACCGAAGTGAAAAAGAAGTGCAAGGCTTTTTGGTATCCAATAAAGCCATGTACAACGAGCTGGGAATAACAGGAGAGGCCGCGACAGATCTGTCAAAGATAACAACGTCACTGGCTTATGACCTGGGGACAGCCTTTAAGATGGACGATGCGGAAGCACTGGGAGTCATGCAGGATTACATCAATGGCAATACCAGTGCCCTTGCAGAATATGGAATCCAGATCAATGACACGGTACTGAAACAGTCAGCTATGGAAATGGGGCTGGGGCAGAATATTGACGGACTGGATGATGCCGCCATGGCACAGGTCCGCATGAATGCGCTGCTGAAAAACTCCACGGAGATACAGCAACAGGCCGCGCAGAAGCAGGAAGGCTATACCAATGGTCTGAAAAGCCTGAACGGTATCTGGCAGGACTTTTTGTCCAATGCCGCGGAACGATTTGAACCGGTCTTTTCGAATCTGGTAGGAACGATGCTGGATTCGTGGCCGCAGGTTGAACCGGTCCTTATGGGGCTGGTTGACATGCTGAGCAATGGAATTGCAGCAGGAGCACCGGTCATTATGGACCTGGCTCAGAATGCGATACCGCCGCTTATGGACATCCTGGGACAACTGGGAAGTGTAGCGGCTCCGGTGGGAGGAATCCTGTTAAGCATCGGGACAACGGTATTACCGCTGCTGGCCCGCATGATCGGGAACATCGCAACCACGGTAGCACCGCCATTAGTCAGCATATTAAAGACGTTAAACGACAACGTGATAGCGCCGCTCATGCCACACGTTGAAAGCATGGTAAACGCGCTCCTGCCAGCACTGGCATCAGGATTGCGTATCATCCCGCCGATTCTGCAGACGATATCACCGGTTCTGAGCGGTATCGCAAGCGTGTTATCTACAGTCGTGGGCTTTTTGTCCAAGATTATAGAGTATGTCGGCAACGGTGTCGGAGCAGTGCTGGAAAAGGTAGCCGGATTATTTGGAGGAGGATCCTCTGTAAAATCAGCTGGTGCCAAGATCCCACATAATGCGGATGGTGATCTTAATTTCCGTGGAGGCTGGACACATATCAATGAGCGTGGTGGAGAGATGGCATATCTCCCGTCCGGATCAACGATCATTCCAGCCGATAAGAGCGACAAGATCATTAACAACAGCAACAGCACAAAAACAAGCAAGACTGATATCAATTTTAATCCAACGATCAAAGTGGAAATCCATGGAGACGGTGGAGGCGGCACCAAGTGGACCGACGATCTGAAACAGATGGTAAAAGAGTTATATCAGGAGATGCAGAGCGATCAGAACGATCAGCTGGCAATCCAGCAGGGAAATGCGTAGGAGGAGATTATGTCATATAGATTGACTGGGAAAAAGTCCGGGACGGTATCATTTGTGCCAAAGACCGGAACCATTACACAAGAGACTGTGACAAAGTCCAGCAAGATGACATCCAACGCTATCGAGGGCGGAAGCAGTATCGAGGACCATGTATATCTTAATCCGGAGCAGATCCAGATTGTGGGAGTTGTAGTAAAAAACTACAGCTCCTTTCAATCAAGGCTGGAAAGCATGTGGAAGAACCGGGATCTGGTGACGTATGTGGGAAAATTCCGGGTAAGTAATTATGTGATCACGAACCTGCAGTTAAAAAATGATGCGTCAAACAAAAAAGGATTTTCTTTCACGGCAACACTGCAGAAGGCGAATATAGTTTCCGGGTCCTATGTTGAGATTGGACAAAAGCAGCTTATGAGCCAGGAGGATAAGTCTAAAGGAGGCGAATCTAAGGCACCTGAGGCAGCGAAGGAAACAAAAGCAGCAGGGCTAAAGACAACCGTGAGCAAGCAGATCAGCCAGAGCGCCTATGCGGCCTATGTAAACAGCTACAACGGCAAAAGCAGCTCTGGACCGACACAGAGAAAGACGGCAAGCCACAATGGAGTATAAGGAGGCGGGGGTATGGATGAACTCCAGTCAATGGGATTGACCGCTGAGGTGGAATACATTCCAATCGATGCGGAAAAGGTACCATATACCTTTTCGATTAAGCTGGACGATCGCACCTATACGATGACGGTCAAGTATAACGATAAGGGAGGGTTTTACACGATCGACCTGGCTATTATGGTAACGGGTGAGGTTCTTTGTTACGGAGATCCGGTTCGTTATGGGAGACCGATGTTCCGGGTAATTGAGGATGCGAGGTATCCGATGCCGGTTATTATTCCGTATTGCCTGACAGGAGAGGTCGATGAGGTTACTAAAGACAATTTAGGCACCGATGTGCAGCTGTACCTGCATGAGAGGAGGACGGACTGATGGCATTTTTTCTGAGGTCTGCCATGCTGCAGATCGGACCGCTTAAATATAACATGGATGATGGATTTTATTTTGACTTTGAGGTGCCGTTTTATGACTCAGACCAGCTGGTGACCGCGAGCTTTACGGTAAACAACCTCAGCGCCACATCAAGAGCCGGAATCCAAAAAAATCAGGTTGTTATCCTCAATGCAGGATATGAGGACGATGTGGGAGTGCTGTTTGTTGGCCAGGTAGCAAGCTGCCGGCATGTCCAGCAGGGTGTTGAGTGGGTGACAAAGATCACAGCCACGGCGGCCCTGGATCAGTGGTTAAACACGCAGATCAATAAAACCTATGCGGAAAACTGCAAGGCAGAGGATATTGTGAGAGATCTGCTCAACATCTTCGGGCTGGAGGTTGGAGTTTTTCAGCTTGTGGAGAATGTGACATATCCGCGAGGGCGTGTGTGTTCCGGAAAGCTAAAAGACATCCTGACTGAGATCGTGGTAAACGAGTGTAAATCGCGTCTCCTGATCCGCACAAACCAGATTATTATCAACAATCCTGCTGACGGTGTAAATAAAGGTTATTTACTTACACCGGAAACGGGGCTGCTGTTCACATCTGCGGATTCGGATGTTACAACGGTTGAGTCGGCCCAGACCAAAGGGGCAGACGCAGAAAAGAAGGCAGCAGAACAGAAAACATGGAAACGGACATGCCTGTTAAATTATCGTATGGGACCTGGTGACATTGTACAGATCCAGTCGAGAGATTTAAACGGGACGTTTCAGATCGTTTCCGGAACGCACAAAGGTAGCCCGACCGGAACGTGGAACACGGAGATTGAGTTCAAGGTGGCCGGATAACGGCCAGAAAGCAGAAAGGTGGGGAACAGTTAGGCTATGGCAAGAAAAGACCCGGGATTGGCCAATTTGGAAGCCAACGAGAGGAAAAACCTGTTAAAGGTACGCTGCGCAGATCTTGTACAGGTAACTGCATTTAACGAGGGAAAGATGACCGTTGATGTAAAGCCACTTGTAAAAAGAGAGATTGGTGGAACATACGTATCGCCGCCTCCGGTGCTGGGAGTAAAGGTGGCCAACGTTCCGATTGAGGTAGAGGTTGAGGGAAAGAAAGGAATCGTAAAGGTGAAAATCAGTCCTGGAGATATCGGAGTGGTAGTTTACCTGGATCTGGATAGCGATAACTCGTTAAAGAGCGGGGCAGAGAGTATGCCAAACTCCACCAGAGTGCATTCCGGTGATGATGCGGTGTTTGTCGGAGTAGTGCAGAAGGGATAAGAACATGAATGAAGCATGGAAGATAAATCAGGATACAAAAGACCTGTGTTTTGATGATGCCGGAATACTGGAAACCATAGAGGAGGATGAGGCAGCAGCACAGGGCGTAAGAATGGCTCTGACAGCCTTCCAGGGTGATTTTGACCTTGTACCCGAACATGGTACGGACTACGAGCAAATACTGGGCTTGCCGGTCGATGACGAGACCACAGACGAAGTCATCCGCGAGGCAATATTCCAGGAGGACCGGGTGGCAATGATCGATGAGCTTATAGTAAACATGGATAAGCGAGCGGTTGAAATCAGTTTTTCCGGCACGCTGAATGACGGAAAGAAAGTCAGCATGGAGGTGAGCGTAGGTGAATGATAACTGGGGATTAACAGACAAAGGTTTTTACAGACCGACCTACACGGTACTCCTGAACGCTTTGGAATACAAGGCGCGTGAGTTATACGGGGACGGAATCAATCTGACTGTGCGCTCCCCTCTGGGCGTGTTTTTGCGCATCCTGGCATGGATCTGGAATATCCTCTTTGCGTGCCTAGAAGATGTTTATAACAGCAGGTTTATTGATACGGCAGTGGGGACAAGCCTGTATCACCTGGGGAATTCAATCGGCATGCAGCTCCTCACAGAAGGGAAGGCAACCGGATACATCAAGGTAACAGGAACACCGGGGACAACGGTTCCGGCAGGGTTTCTGGTAGCAACCAATGGAGGATTGCAGTATACCGTTATGGATCAGGTGACAATAGGAGATTCCGGGAATGTTCTGGCACTGGTCAGAGCGGTGGAGACAGGTCCAGAGTACAACACGGCAGCAGGAACCGTGCTGGTGATCGTCAATCCCTCTTCGGTGGTGGGCATTGAATCAATTACAAACGACGCAGATATAGCGGGAGGGAGACTGAAAGAAACGGATGCGGAGTTCAGGGAGAGATATTATCAGTCCGTAGACTATCCGGGTGGGGTAAATGCAGACGCACTTCGCGCAGCACTGCTGAATGACGTTGAGGGTGTATCATCCGCGTTTGTGTACGAGAATGACACAGATGAGTTTGACAATACATATAATCTTCCGGCGCATTCCATAGAGGCGGTGGTCTATGGTGGAGTAGATGAGACCATTGCAAAGACTATCTATGCAAAACGGTCAGGAGGAATCCAGACCGTTGGAAATGTTGCAGTGAGTGTGATGACAGCATCACAGCAGCAGCTTTCCATTCGCTTTTCGCGGCCGACAACGAAAAAGGTATGGATCAAGGTCTCAAAACTGAAGAAAGGCACAGAATATGCCGGAGATGATGCTGTGAAACAGGCATTGATTGAGTATATTGGCAGTAACACGGATGGAGGCCTGGACATTGGACAGAATGTGGTCTACATCAAGCTCCCTGGGATTGTAACGGCGGTGTCGGGGGTGGAAGACTTTGACATTGATATCAGCACGGACGGAGAAACCTACACAAAGACAAACATCGAAGTGGGGTATCGGGAAAAGGCCATCACGGAAGAAAGCGCGGTGATCATTGTATGAGTTTTGCAATCAAGATGCTGGAGATGCTGACAAGCTCCTACAACCGGACGGATATGCAGCGCCTGGAAGAAAACCAGATGCCGCAGACCAACATCGGAAAGCTGTTCTCGCTTGCGGGCTGGGGATTTGATATTATCAAGGACCAGACGGAAAAGGTAAAACTGTGGGACAACATAGATGTCATGCAGGGGTCTGCGCTGACCAGGTATGGAGAGAGCTTTGGAGTGCCAAGGGGCGAGGCAAGTGATGAGATTTTGCGAATCATGATCAAGGTAAAGACCATTGCCATGCTGGCATCTGGAGATTTAGACACGATTATCCTGTCAGCAGCTACGCTGTTTGGAGTAACGGCAGCAGATGTTAAAACCGAAGAAATCTATCCGGCTAAAGTGTACCTGTACATAGATGAGGACAAGCTGGATGAGGAGCATAAAAGAGTCGCGGAAACCATAGCAGGGTTGATGAGCAGAATCAAGGCATCTGGAATCGGCATCCGGATCTTTTATCAGACCTATTTCGGTGGGGCGGAAAATCTGTACATCATGTCAATGAGATCCAATCACATCAAAATAACAGCATCACCGGACGCGACAAACAAAAAAATCAGAGTGGATGTAGGAATCAAAGTGGCTTTGCCGCGATTAGAACATCTGCAGATTACATATGGAGCAAATTAAGGAGGAGTAAATCATGGCAAACGGAACAGTAGTAACGCGAAAAGGCTTACAGCTGATCGCGAAACTGGTGGCATCAGAGACAGCACTGACCTTTACGAGAGTAGCCATTGGTACAGGAAAGGTGCCGGGAGGATATGATCCAGGCAGCATGACTGGATTAAATGAATACAAAATGGACGGGAGCATCGCATCACACAGCGCATCGGGAGATGAAGCGAGTGTTGTTATGCAGATTAGTTCCATCGGGGTAGAGACTGGCTTTACTATCACGGAGGCCGGTCTTTTTGCGACAGATCCGGACGAAGGAGAAATCTTGTATGCTTATCTGGATATGTCAGCGGATCCACAGTACATGTATCCGGAAAACAATGCAATCAGTAAGTTTATCGAGCTGACATTGGTGGTTAAGATTGGAGAGGTACAGAGTGTTACAGCGGTGATTAATCCGGGAAGCCTGATCACAGAAGAAAAATTTGAGGCAGAAAAAGCAGAGACCGTACACAAAAGCGATATTATTAATTCATTTAGTGATACGGCCGGTGATCATGAAACAGTTATGGGCACTGTACTGGGATATCAGCATGATCGCGACATTAACTGGTTAAAGGGATATGCTGTAACAAAAGAAATGATATCGAATCAGAATGTCGAATCAACGAATCTGGTACCAAGCGCATATTTACTGTATCAGCTCAATAAAACATTGTTGCAGAAATGTGAGGATCTGCTGACCAAATATAATGCGTTAAATAGTAATATTGGCTTGAATCCAATTAAGACATACAAAGTTCAAGATGTTAACGTTGAAACCAATACATTGCAAAAATGGATTATTAATAATTTTGTGCCTCCAGTATCAATTTTAAATATATTCAATGATAAATCTGCTGCAATGTTCGATGAAACCGGAAACTTTAATATCATTGCGTTTGGTCCTCATTCTGATGCTATTGTTATTTTAGTTGTTAATCATTGGACGGGTCATTCGTGGATAATTGGTGGAATCGATACAGCAAATTATGGAAATTGGCAATGGTTGAAGCTTTTTTCATAATAAAACAATTATTATAAAACGTGAATGGATTGACCGTTCTACAAATTAATTAAAATGTCAATCATACGTCAGTGGTAAATGGGAAGAATGGAGTGACGCTGTTTAAATTACACAGGAGAAACCGAATATTGCAAACATAAATTGATTGTACCGGTGATAGTTCCGGCAAACACAATGCGAATTTTTCGGTCGCCAGCACGATCAGCATACAATATAGGTTCTGCTACAGTATATTTGTATTAACTGCAACCAGTATCATCGGATATTCAGATAATTTTTTATTAGTTGGAAGATCACTAGTGTCCAAGTCGATGTATACATAATAATCGTTAATTTGGATATTTTTAATTCTAGTAATTCGTGCAGAATATCCACCGTTTAGATATTTTAAATTACTATACAACGCAGTGGATGGGATGGGGGGATGTAGGAACATCGAACATGTAAGGAACGCTTACAAATTTAAAAATGAACTCAAAATAAAAAAGATTAATCTACCAAAAAAGAACAACAAAAAGGGAGGAAAAAAGAATGGCAGTAAAAACAGTACAGGCCATTATAAATGGTGTAACAACCACGCTTACATATAATACTGCATCAGGAAAGTATGAAGCTACAATCACAGCCCCGACAAAGTCCAGTTACAATGTGAATTCCGGCCATTATTATCCGGTTACCATTAAAGCTACAGATGCGGCAGGCAACACGACCACAAAGACAGATACGGACGCTACATTGGGTGATAGCCTTAAATTAAAAGTCAAGGAAAAGAATGCTCCGGTAATCACTATCAGCAGCCCGACCGCAGGGGCTTATCTGACCAACAACAAGCCAAGTATTGTCTGGACGGTTACCGATGCAGATTCCGGCGTTAATCCGGCTACCATCGGCATTACGATCGACAGCGGCGCCAAGGTTACCGGAGATAGCATTGCCAAAGAAACGGTTAGCGGCGGTTATAAATGCACCTACACGCCGACTACCGCGCTGGCAGATGGCAGACACACTATCAAGATTGATGCATCTGACTACGATGGCAATGCAGCGACTCAGAAATCGGTTACCTGTACCGTGGATACCGTACCGCCGACCTTATCCATCACCGCTCCGGCAGACAAGCTGATCACAAATAAGACTGCAATCACCGTCAAGGGTACTACCAACGATAAGACATCCAGCCCGGTTACTGTGACTGTGAAGCTCAACAGCGGAGCAGCTACTGAAGTGACTGTAGAGAATGACGGCAGTTTCAGCAAAGATCTGACTTTGGTCGTTGGCACAAATACTATCACTGTAGTTGCCAGGGATGCAGCAGGCAAGACTACGACCGTCACCCGTACCGTGACCGTAGATCAGACCGCTCCGGTTATCAAGAGCATCACCATCAATCCGAATCCGGTAGATGCTGGCAAGACCTATATCATTAGCGTGGAGGTCACCGACTGATAAGGAGGCTGCGATGGTCAAACGAGTATTTGGCCGCGTAGATGGCCAGGAAGTGGAACTGTCCGCAGATTCAGGGGACCGGTGGAGCGTGCCGGTCCCTTTTGATGCGGACGGGGAGTATGTGGTAGAGATTCTGGCTGAGGATGATGCGGGTAATCAGGCGTACATGGCCAAGATGCTGTTTGTGGTAAATACGGCGTTGCTCTGCGCACACGTTGAGCCGCTGCCATACTACGGCCAACTCATTGATGTGCTGCCGGATGCCGATGTACTGCCGCAAAGGGTTTACGCCGATTTTTGCGGGTGCCTGGATGCGGCGGACATCATCCCATTTGGATACTATGCGGAGCTGGTCGATCCGGCGTGCGCGGAAAGGAGATAGCTATGCAGAGAATCAGATTTTATGTAGGCGAAAATAAGCATGTCCGGATCCGTATCCATGCACGCAACAATGAGCCGTTCGTGATCCGGAATGCAACATGGGAGCTCAAAAGCAGCTATGAAACAGAAGCAAGTGGAGAATGCTTTATAGATGGAACTGTTATTGATGCACAAATAGCACCGAAAAAGAGACTAGAATATAAATTGTATATCACATATAAGGTAGCAGACGAGACTCTTATGGAATGCATTGAGGTGGTGACTGAGTAATGGTAGATAGTATATGCATTAAGTCTGTGCAAATAACGCCAAATACAGTAAATGTAGGCGGAAAAGTAAAAATTGCAGTTGAAATACCGTGTATATACCCAAAAAATCTGTACATCATGTCGATGCTGTCTAACAACATCAAAATAACAGCATTACCAGATACAACAAATAAAAAAATCAGAATGGATGCAGGCATCAATATGGCTTTGCCGCGCCTAGAACACTTGCAGATTACATATGGAGTAAATAAAAGTTAAAAAAGAAACATGCCGCCATGAAAAGGCGGCTTTATTTATGCACCGGAGCTGTCCGTAAAACAGCAGAAAGGAAAAGAACATGAGTATCAAACACAAATCTGAAACCCCGAACATCCCTTACGGCCCGGATACCGGAGTATCGACTCCGGAACCGCGCAATGAGGTATTAAGCACCGGCCCTGATCACGAGTACCGCAAGGATAGCACGCCGGGAACAGCCGATCATGCAGAGCCGAGGCATGTGCAGGGCGGTCCCGGACACAAGGAGTGCGATCACGAGTAAAGGAGATTTATGATGGTAGCACTGATATTTCAGTACATAGCCGCACATTGGATAGAATGGCTGTTTGCGGCTATCTCTGGAGCTCTATTCGCGGCATATCGCGGTTTGTCGAAACGCTTAAAGACTGAAGTGGTAAAGAACCAGGCTATTAACGCTGCAGTACTGGCCCTGCTCCATGACCGCCTTTACCAGGCGTGTCAGTTTTACATAAGCCGCGGATACTGTACGGTGGGAGACCGGGATAACCTGGAGTACATGTTCAAACCGTACAAAGCTCTGGGCGGCAATGGAACTGGAGAGGAACTTTATAACAGATGTCTGGCCCTGGAATATGGGCCAGCAGAAAGAGAGGATTAAGACATGATGGATTTTGGTATTGCCAGTGTAGCGGCAATTACGGTGGTTTGTTATCTGGGAGGCATGGCTTGTAAGGCGTCTGCCAAGGTTAATGACGAAGTCATCCCGGTGGTATGCGGAGTGACCGGCGGCATCCTGGGCGTAGTTGGTATGTATGTGATGCCGGACTTCCCGGCAACGGATGTGATCAACGCGGCAGCGATTGGCATTGTGTCCGGTCTGGCGGCAACAGGCGTGCATCAGGTTGTAAAGCAGGCATCCAAAAGTGCGTAGAAGGAGGTGATCCGGATATCTCCCGTAGCGGCCCGGGTTATGGCCGCATAAACCTAAAAACAGTAGGAGGATTGATTTATGGAAAAATTAAGATTTGCATCTGGTAATAGCGTAACTCTGGTACCGAACGGAATCCAGGATATGGAAGAGAGTATGACTATCCGAATCCAGCTGGGAGAAAAGGGAATCGATGACATTGAGGCAGATCTGCAGGCTGAGGACTTGGAAAAAATCGGACTTTATGGAGAAAATGGAAAGCTGGTCCAGAACTATAACGGATATAAGTACATCAAGAGAGTATCTAAAATCTTTGACGTACCGGTAGATATCGAAAAGATTGAGGATACAGAGAAGTCAGAAGAAACTGCGGAACTGCAGGAAAATACTGAAGAAAGTGCGCAGGATGTCAGCCTGGGTACCAAGCCGGTTAAAACCTATCATAACGAGCTGGTATACGGAGACGCAGCAGAAATCGTCCTGTGCAAGTCAGATTTGCGCAAGGACGTGGAAGAGATGCAGGAAGTCCAGAACAATATTTTAGTGGCAATGCTGGAGGGGTAAGACGATGGAAAATATCATGAGAGCAAAAATTGAAAAACTGTACCTGGAAGGGGAACTGACAGAAAAAGGTCTGGATAATGCCGTTAAGAAGAAATGGATCACGGCAGCAGAAAAAGAAGAAATCATTGAAAAGAAGAAAAGTTGCACCGGTGCAACCGAAGTGTAAAGGGGTGATAGCATGAGAGACATTACCTTATGCCACCCACGCTTGCAGCGTATCGCCAGCGCCTGGATCAAAGCCTGTGCCACCGAAGGCATCAGCGTAGCCATCAGTGAAACCTTTCGCACCGTAGCGGAGCAGGACGCTCTTTATGCTCAGGGCCGCACAAAGCCAGGCAACATCGTGACCAACGCAAAAGGCAGCAGTTACCGGTCCCAGCACCAGTGGGGCATCGCCTTTGATTTTTACCTCAAAATGGATGTAGACGGAGATGGCAAGATCTCCGACGATGCCTACAATGACAGCAAGGGTCACTTTAAAAAGGCAGCCGAGCTGGCTAAAGCTCTGGGCCTTGCCTGGGGCGGTGACTGGAAGAGCATTGTGGACAAGCCACACCTGTACATTCCGGACTGGGGCAGCACTCCGAGCCAGCTCATCCAGCAGTACGGCACACCGGAAAAGTTTATGGCTACCTGGGTGCCGGAGACGGTTAAGACCGGATGGCAGCAGGAGGACGGCGGTTGGCGGTTTTACTACCGGGACGGTAGCGGAAAGTATGTGGTAAATGCCTGGTACAAAGACGGGGATCGCTGGTATTGGTTTGACGGTGCTGGAATGATGGTAAGCAACGTCTGGTACTGCTATAAAAATAACTGGTACTACCTGGGAACAGACGGAGCAATGGTAAAAGGCCTGCAGACCATTGGAGGTAAATGGTACTATCTGGATGAGAAGGGGCACATGGCAACGGAGCCGGTGACTTTGACGCCTGATCAGGATGGTGCGTTACAGTATCCGGGACTTGCAGCATAAAGAAAAAGGGACTATCGCATCTAAAGCCTATTTGACTTTGATGCGGTAGTCCTTTTTTCTTTTTATAATTCTGGTTCAAAAAAATAGGATTCTTGTAAACCAGAGTTATCTTGCACATCGATCAATACGGCAGGACGCATTCGTAGAACTAACGTACCAGGGCGATCCTGTAATTTGGGAAAGAGTTGGTCTGCGACTTTGGCAGCCATAACAGAAACGTTGTGCTGTTCCTCTGGGGAAAGGCTGATGTACTCAGCCTCCCCAGTAGAATAAATATCGGTCTTGTCAATAACAAAAGAACGGCCAGCGTTACGTGATTTGGAATTAAGATATTGCAAGGTTAAATAGTACATGGCATAATTAATAGTTAAGGTATAAGGCATGGTAATCGGTCTCCTTTTTTACTGGACAAAACGGTTGTGTGCCTGGTGCACGGTCTCTTTGCTGATAGCAGCATAGCACTTTTTGGTGGTATCAAGCTGCACATGACCTAACTTTTCGGCTACAAGCTCCAATGGAGCACCACGGTTGATCATATCGGTGCCGACCGATCGGCGGAATGTGTGCGGGGTGAGCTTGATGTTTGCAATGTTCTCATCACGAGCCTGGATGCGTTTTAATATATGACGTGCTCCGGCATTGCTTAAACGGTTGTATGGCTTGTTGGCTGAGACAAACAAAGCCTCATTGTTATCGGCGCGTGATGCTAGATAGCGTTCAAGGTGTAGTTTGGCCGGAGCCGTAAAGTAAACCTCACGTTCCTTGCGTCCTTTACCGTACACGATAGCTTTCATGTTTACCATGTCTACATCACTGCGATTCATGGCTAACAGTTCACTGATACGAGCACCAGTGCTGTAAAGCATTTCACAGAGCGCAAGTTCGCGTTCGTTTTTGCAGGCGCATTTGACCTCTTCGCGCTGGTAGGAATTGATTGTAGGGCCAATCGTTCGCTCTACCTTTGCCTCTTTCAGTTTCTTCCCGGGATTGTCCGAAAGAAGATCCTCTGCATACAGATATGAGAAAAAGGAACGGATCTGGATCAGTTTTCCGTTATAGGTACCATCGCGCCATTTCCTGTTCAGGCGGCCGTGTACCAGATAGGCCATAATGTCGGCATATTTGATATCTTTCACATTTTTATTGACAAAATCAAGAAACGTGCGCAGCTCATAGCGGTATGATCGGATACTCAATTCGGTGCATCCGCGCAAGTGCATGTCTAAAAGGAATTGCTGCAGATAGGAATCTGTCATGTCCAGATCCGTAGACAGGGCTGTTTCATCCTCTTGGGTGATCTGGTAAGGACAGAGGTGCATTTCCAGGATCATCTTAGCTGTATTCAGGTTTTCGTCCGAGACGACACCGGATGCCTGCAGTGCAATCAGAATGTCATTGATCAATGTTGTGGTTGTAATAGTTCGTACCATAGCGCCCTCCTTTAATATTGTAATATGGTAACTTATCACCTCAACCAACTGTGAAACAGTCTGCCTTCTGTCAAGAAAAAACCAATAAATCAAAGGATTTCGCTATTTTGGGAATAAGAAACCACAGAAGGATGTGTGATTCATTACGGTTTTATAGAGAAATTCATTGAGAAACTTGGAACGAAGTACCATATAAAAGAAATTGCGTTTGACCGTTGGGGAGCAATGCTGATGATACAGGATTTGGAATGTATGGGATTTACCGTTGTTCCTTTCGGGAAGGGGTATAAGGATATGAGTCCGCCAACGAAGGAACTTATGAAGCTGACACTTGAGGAGCGAATTGCCCACGGTGGACATGAGGTTCTCCGGTGGATGATGGACAATGTGTATGTCAGACAAGACCCTGCCAGAAATATCAAAATGGATAAGGAAAAATCTAATCTACGGAGAAAATCGATGCAGCAGCAACCGTTATGGCACTTGACCGTGCAATTCGTAATCAGGGCAGCGAGGAACGTGTATATGATGGCAGGGAATTCTTGTTTTTAAGAAAGAAAACCTCTCCGGCAGATGGAGAGGTTTGAATGATCATGGTTTTGTTTATGTATCGGAATAAGAACTGCATTTTTCTTCCAGCATTTTGAAATTACAGCATCTTGCAGCAAGGGAAGAATCCGGCTTGGCAATGCGCTTCTGGTATAATTTCAGGGCTTTGTTTTGTAGAGTGTCCTGAACATTGTCAATCAGGGCTTTTTCTTTCTGGAGAAGGTAAACATAGTCGTTTTTTTCCTTTTCGTTGCTGAAAGAACGGAAACTTTCTACCTGATTATATTTTAACTGAGTAAGGCAGTTATCAGGAACCGGAATCATATTATTGATATTCAATACAGCATAAAGATATCCGGTGGATTCCTCATGGAGTTTGTGGAAATCCAGACTGTTGGACATTTTCTGATGTTTCGGTTTTGCAGAGGAAATAGGGACATAGTAGTGGAAATCTCCGATAGTAAGAAGAATTACCACATGGAGTTTCAAACGTTCCCCATACTCCACATATCCGACACGGGAATCAAACTGTGTCAGGTAATTTATGTATTTTTTATCGACAACGTACCAATCCATAGAGTCTCCTGAAAAGCAAAAAAGCGGGTGGATTACTCCACCCACTGCTTTTAACCGATTGTTTTAATTGGACAATCTAACCGCTTTTAACCGAGCGTTTTAACTGGACGCTCTAACCGCTGCACAGATATCTATCTGTGTTTTTATTATATGCAATTTTACAGCAAAAAATCAATGCCTTTGATTGCTAAAATTTTATGAACTTTTTTCGATAGTTACTGATGAAAACTCCAATATGAAAAAGATGGGAGATATTATCTTAAGGCAGGAGGACGTGCTTCATATTCCCGGACTTGGATTTGATGGTCTTATCGGTTACTCACCTATTGCGATGGCAAGAAATGCTGTCGGTATGACAATGGCCTGTGAAGAATAAGGAGCCAGCTTTTTTGCCAATGGCGCAAATCTCGGTGGTGTTGTGATAAACATACATTATATCCGCAATTTACTGCATTTTGATCTCGGTACATCCATCCGCACCAGCCGACCGGTTTTGGATGATCTGGCCCGGTGTTATCCGGCAACTCTGGAGCTCGCCCTGTTCTCCATTGTGATCGCGTCCCTGTTCGGCATCCTGTTTGGCATCATTTCTGCCATTCGCCGAAACAGCGTTATCGACCAGGCTGTCCGTGCTGTCTCCGTCACGGGTGTCAGCATTCCGGCGTTCTGGTTTGCCCTGCTGATGCTGTATTTCTTTTATTACAAATTAAAGATCTTTCCGGGACCGGGACGATTAAGCAACAGTTTTTCCGCGCCGCAGACCGTGACCGGTATGTATGTGCTGGACAGTCTGCTGGAGGGGAATCCTGTCAAAGCCATGGATGCACTGCGGCATCTGATCCTGCCGGGCATTGTGCTGGCAGCCTTTACGATGGGGCTGATCACAAGAACAACGCGTTCCAATCTGCTGGATGCACTTTCTACGGATTATAGCCGCACCGCAAAGGCGAAGGAACTTGGCAGTCTGGGACTGATCATCGGTCATGCCCTGGGCAATGCGCTGATCCCGGTTATGACCGTGATTGGTCTGGGACTTGGAAATCTGCTGGGCGGCATGGTGCTTGTCGAGACCATTTTCAAGTGGCCGGGAGTAGGTCAGTTCGCATACGAGTCTGTGATGACGGCGGACTATCCGGCAATCATCGGCGAGGCGCTTCTGATCGCGCCGAATTATATGATCATTAATACAGTGGTTGATATTCTGTACGGAATCATCGATCCAAGAGTGAGGTGCAGCGAATGATATATTCCCTGAAAAAATTATTAAAATCCAATTACCTGTTCACGCTGGGAATTGTGATCTGCCTGGGATGGATCCTTGCGGCTGTCTTTGCTCCGGTGATCGCACTCTACGACCCGATCGCGCAGGATCTGACCCTGCGGCTGAATGCACCGTCGGCAAGCCATATCTTCGGCACCGACAACTTTGGCCGCGATATCTTCAGCCGTGTGATCTACGGAGGCCGGTATTCTTTGCTCGCCGGATGCCTTTCCGTTACCATTGCCGGTGTCATCGGTACTTTTTACGGGGCTTTGGCTGGTTATGTGGGTGGATGGCTGGATAATGTCATGATGCGTTTTTCCGAAATGATCTTATCCTTCCCGTCCCTGATCCTGGCTATGATCATCAATGCGGTGATGGGTTCCAATCTGTTTAACACCATGTTTGCCCTGGTCATCGTATCCTGGCCGACTTACGCAAGACTCATGCGAAGCGTGGTTTTAAGTGTCAAGGAAAATGAGTACGTGAATGCGGCGGAAGCCCTGGGCGCCTCCCGCATGCGTATCCTGATGAAAGAAATCATCCCCAACAGTGTCAGCTCCGTGCTGATCATGGCGACTACGGATATCGGAAATAAGATCCTGATGTTCTCAACGCTGAGCTTTCTGGGACTGGGCTCCGCACCGCCTACCCCGGAATGGGGCATGATGGTTTCTGACGGTGTGGATTACTTCAATAAGTTCTGGGTATCCGGTTTCCCGGGTCTTGCGATCTTCACCATGGCTGTAGGAGCCAATTTCATTGGCGATGGTCTGCGGCGCCCCTTTTGGCAGATAGGGATTTTTGAGAAAAAACTGTCGATAGCAAAGAAAAAATGAGGAGGATTTTACCATGAACGAAGCAAGAGCAAAACGAATTCTGGATGAATTACAGAAGCAGGGGGTCAGCCAGATGCTGCTGACAGATCCTATGTCTATTTACTATCTGACTGGTGTGTCCATGGCACCGATCGAGCGGTTTTATGCACTGCTGTTACGGGCAGACGGACATCATGCTTATTTTTTAAATCATCTGTTCCATGTGCCGCAGGAGGTGGGTGTGGAGAAGGTCTGGTATTCTGACACAGATCCGGTGGCTGAGATTGTGGCAGCGCATCTGGACAAGCATGCAGTGCTGGGGGTAGATAAGGATTTAAAGGCCCGGTTTCTGCTTCCGCTGATGGAGATGAAGGCAGCGGCAGGCTTTGTGAATGGCTCTGAGGCTGTGGACATTACCCGCGGTGTGAAGGATGCTGAGGAACAGGAAAAGATGCGTGTGGCTTCAGACATTAATGACCAGGCCATGGCCCGGTTTAAAAGCCTGATCCATGAGGGTGTGACGGAGCAGGAGGTTGCGGACCAGATGCTGGAGATTTATCTGAGCCTTGGCGCGGACGGATATTCCTTCCCACCTCTAGTTGCTTTCGGTGCGAATGCGGCAGATCCGCATCATGCCCCGGATGATACTGCTGTCAAACCGGGAGACTGTGTCCTGTTCGATGTGGGCTGTATCAAGGATGGCTACTGCTCCGACATGACCCGTACCTTCTATTTCAAAACGGTCAGTGAGGAGCACAGGAAGGTTTATGAGACGACAAGGGCAGCCAATGAGGCGGCCATCAGCAGAATCCGGCCGGGCGTACCGCTTCGGAATTTGGATGCGGCTGCAAGAAATCTGATTACCGAAGCAGGATGGGGACCGAATTTTAATCACCGTCTTGGTCATTTCATCGGGCTGTCCGAGCATGAGTTTGGCGATGTTTCCTCGGCAAATAACTGGGAAGCAAAGCCTGGTATGATCTTTTCGATTGAACCTGGCATCTACTTAACCGGAGATACCGGTGTCCGTGTGGAGGATCTGGTACTGGTTACTGAGAACGGAGTAGAAGTCCTCAATCATTACCCGAAGAATTTACAGATCATTGAATAAGGGAGGAACCGAAATATGAGACATCCCATAGCAACGCTTCATATGGCAAACGGAGCAGAAATCGTGATCGAGCTTTTGCCGGAGTCCGCACCGAATACGGTAAACAGCTTTCTTTTTGCAGTGTCTCACGGTTACCTGGATCATCATGCCATTGAACGCATTGTGCCGGGAAACTGGGTGGATATGAGCTACACGGCATTTGGTCACAAGGAAACCCAGTACCTGATCCCCAATGAATTTATCTTAAATCCGGACGTGACGCCGCTTGATTCCCATCCGGGATGTGTCTGCATGGGTGGTTACGGGGATGCGGGTCTGGCAAACTGTGAATTTTTCTTCCCGCTTCGCGACTGCCCAGATCACAAGGGAGTCTATCCGGTATTCGGAAAAGTGATATCCGGCATGGACGAGATTCAGAGGATCGCCAAGGTGCCTACGGCTCCGGTGGATTTCCCGATTCCGGGCGTGGAGGTGAATTGTCCGGTAGAGCCGGAGATCCTGGATCATGTAGAACTGGAATTGTTCGGCCGGGAGTACCCGGAACCGGTTCGGGTGGAAAATCCGAAACTGCCGAAATGCTGGCCGAAGCTGTAAGAAAGCGAGATATATTTATGAAAAAACATGATATCCGAATCCGTGTAGCCACAGAGGATGATGCAGAAAGTCTGTTAGCCATTTATGCGCCGTATGTGATTAAAACGGCCATCACGTTTGAGTATGAAGTCCCAACGCTGGAAGAATTCCGCGGACGGATCCGCCACACTTTACAGAAATATCCGTATCTGGTCGCAGAGCAGAACGGGAAGATCCTCGGCTATGCATATGTTGGTCCATTTCATGACCGTGCAGCCTACGACTGGGCTGTGGAAACCTCAATCTATGTCGATGAGAATCTGCGGCATTCCGGCGTGGGCGGAAGACTGAACCGTGCGTTGGAGGCTGTTTGTGGTGCTATGGGAATCCTGAATATGGAGGCCTGTATCGGCGTGCCGGAGGTGGAGGATGAGTACCTGACCCGCAACAGTGTGGAATACCACGCTCATATCGGTTACCGGCTTGTGGGCGAATTTTACAAGTGTGGTTATAAATTCGGACGGTGGTACAATATGGTCTGGATGGAAAAGATGATCGGAGAGCATCAGGACAGGATGGATATGCCGATCTGGTTTCCGGAGCTTTCCGATGTGCAGACACTTTTAGATAATCTGTAATTGTGAGGTGGACAGTCTGAAAAATTCGGAGTATACTGAATATCAGAGTCAGGGCATAACAGAGAAAAATATGCAGTTATGGCCGGAAAGAATTCAGACGGAGGAAGAACATCATGAGTACAAAAGCAGAATACGCAATTTCATTACATAACCAGGGGTACAATTGCGCACAGGCGGTAGCATGTACCTTTTGCAAAGAGTTTGGGGTAGACGAGCAGGAGCTGTTTCGGATTGCCGAAGGCTTTGGCCTTGGCATGGGCATGATGGAGATGTGTGGTGCCCTGTCCGGCATGATGATGGTGATCGGGCTTGCCAACAGCGTAGGAGATTTAAAGAAAGGCATGCCGACGAAGGGAAGTACCTACAAGCAGGTAAAGGATCAGGTGCAGAAATTCCAAGAAAAAAACGGTTCCTACCTGTGCCGTGAGTTAAAGGGTGTTGAGACCGGCAAGGTACTCTGCAGCTGTCCGCAGTGCATTATGGATGCAGTGGCACTGACCGAGGAATACTTAAAAGAACATCAGGCGGGTAAATAAGGGGTATAAACGTGTTGGGGAAACAGACAGATCTGATTGAAGGGAATATCTTTAAGGCCCTTCTGCTTTTTGCCGTACCGCTGCTGATCGGAAATCTTTTTCAACAGCTTTATAATACGGCAGACTCTTATGTAGTCGGAAACTTTGTGGATACGAATGCGCTGGCGGCAGTCGGTGCATCGGCATCGGTCATCCAGATGCTGGTAGGCTTTTTTATGGGTCTGTCGGTAGGTGCCGGTGTAGTTATTGCCCAGTATTTTGGAGCCGGCCAGAAAGAAAAGATGAGTCAGGCTGTGCACAGTGCGCTGGCGTTAACCGTGCTGCTGAGCGCCCTGTTTACCGTTGCCGGTATTGCGTTGACACGCCCGCTTCTGCGAGCCATTGGTGTACCGCAGGAGGTGCTGCCGCATTCTACTCTCTATCTGACCATTTACTTTGCCGGCATTACGTTCCTTCTGTTTTATAACATGGGCTCCGGCATTCTCAGGGCAATCGGAAATTCCAGGGATCCGCTGATCTATTTGGCAGTTGCCAGTGTTTTAAATGTGATCCTGGATGTGCTTCTGGTATGTGTGGCCCGTCTTGGCGTAGCCGGAGTGGCATTGGGAACCATGATCGCCCAGGCGGTCAGCGCTTATCTGGTCATGCGTCAGCTGATCCGGACCAGCGAGGCTTATCGCGTAGAGATGAAGAAGATACGGTTTCACCGGGAAATGATAAGACAGATCCTTATGGTCGGACTTCCGGCGGCGCTGCAGCAGAGCATTACGGCTTTTTCAAACGTTGTGGTGCAGTCATATATCAACAGCTTTGGAACGGCGGCCATTGCAGGCTACTCTACTACGATCCGGATCGATGGTTTTTTACAGCTTGTACTGCAGAGCTTTAACATGACGATCACCACCTTTGTCGGACAGAATATCGGCGCACGAAAGACTGAGCGGGTAAAACAGGGAATTTTTATTGCATGGGTCATGTGCTCGGCCATTATTCTGGCCGGAAGCGTCTGGATGAATCGGGAAGGTGCTCTGCTTGTGAGCCTGTTTACAGACGATGCGGCAGTTATTACCAATGGCGCTGCAATGCTGAAGATGTTTTCTTATGCCTACTGGAGTCTTCCGGTGGTCCAGATCCTGAGCGGTGCCCTGCGCGGGGCCGGAAAATCCAGCATTCCCATGTTCTTTATGCTTAGCTGCTTTGTTGTGATCCGGCAGATTTATCTGGCCATTACCGTACCGATGACGCACAATCTTCTTGTGGTGATCGCGGGATGGCCGTTGACCTGGGTGCTTTGTGCCGCCGGCATGGCGGTGTATTTCTTCCGCGCAGACTGGATGAAGAACGCGGAAAAGCTGGTTCAGGGATAATAGGTTTTTGTAACTGTTCAGTACCTTCACAGTTACAGGTTTTCTATAAAATTTCATAAGTCTGGTATACAGAGTCCATTTCTCACAAAGACTAGAAACGAGTTCATGACTGTTGAAGACGGTTTGTACATGTCCGGTACGGATCGTCATTCAGGAAAGAGAGGGTCTTATGAGTAATGTGATGAAGCCCAGAAAAGCCGCAGTCATTGGCTGCGGCTTTGTTGGTTCTGCGACAGCGTTTACGCTGATGCAGAGCAAACTGTTTTCTGAACTGGTGCTTTTGGATGTAAATGCTGACAAAGCAGACGGGGAAGCGAGGGATATTTCCCATGGCATTCCATTTGCGGCGCCCATGAAGGTTTATGCGGGCGATTATGATGATGTGGCAGACGCGGCGGTCATTATTGTGACAGCCGGAGCAAACCAGAAACCGGATGAGAGCAGACTGGATTTGGTTCATCGGAATGTGGAGATTTACAAAAGCATCATTCCCAGGATCGCATCCCGGAATTTCGCGGGCATTCTTCTCGTCGTGTCAAATCCGGTGGATATTCTGACCTATGCGGCGCTTAAGTTCAGCGGGCTGCCGGAAAAACGCGTGATCGGCTCCGGCACGGTGCTGGACACGGCACGGATGAAATATGCCCTGGGGGAGCATCTGCGGGTGGACAGCCGCAGTGTGCATTCTTATATTGTAGGGGAACACGGTGACAGTGAGATCGCAGTATTAAGCAGCACCAACATCTCCGGCATTCCGCTGGATGCTTTTTGTGAGATGCGTGGCTATGATAATCCGAAAATGAAGCTGGATGAGATTGCTGAATCCGTGAAAAACAGCGCTTATGATATCATTACAAAAAAACAGGCCACCTACTACGGCATTGCCATGTCTGTGCGGCGCATCTGTACCTGCATTATCCGCAATGAGCGGTCAATCCTTCCGGTGTCTTCGATGATGCACGGGGAATATGGAATCTGTGATATTGCCATGAGCATGCCTGTGGTGCTGGGAGCGGAGGGCGTGGAAACTCACGTACCAATCTCATTGAATGAGGATGAAACGACAAGGCTGATCCAGTCCGCAGAGACCCTGAGGAGGATTGCGGAGGGGCTGGAGCTGTAGACTGGAGTCTCCTTCTGTGGTATAATTTTTCATTATGCGATCACAGAAGGAGGCTTTTTTCATGGCACAGCAGGATTCGAAAAAGGCGGAATGCTATCGCTGCATAGGGCTTCTGGCCCATGTAGATGCAGGGAAAACAACCCTGTCGGAAGCGATTTTATATACAACAGGAACGACAAGAAAGCTGGGGCGCGTGGACAACCGGGATGCCTATCTGGACACTTATACCCTGGAACGGGAGCGTGGCATCACGATCTTTTCCAAGCAGGCTGTATGCCGGCTTGGCGATGTCACTGTGACACTTCTGGACACGCCTGGGCATGTGGATTTCTCTGCAGAGATGGAGCGGACACTGAATGTGCTTGATTATGCAGTACTGGTCATCAGCGGAGCGGATGGTGTGCAGGGGCACACGGAAACGCTGTGGAGCCTGCTAAAGCGATACCGGGTGCCGACGTTTCTTTTCATCAATAAAATGGATCAGCCCGGCACGGTGCAGGAAGTGCTGCTTTCTGAGCTGCAAAAGCGGCTGAGTGAGTCCTGTGTGGATTTTGCACTTCTGGACGGAAAAAAAGAAAATGTGCCGGAAGAGATCTGGGAGACCATTGCCATGTCGGAGGAGGAGCTTCTGGAGCAGTATCTGGAAAACGGCAGTATTCCGGAGCAGGAGATCCGCAGGCTGATCCGGCAGCGGAAGCTGTTTCCGTGCTATTTTGGCTCGGCGTTAAAGCTTAAGGGAGTGGAGGAACTGCTGAACGGGCTGGAACGATGGATGGGCGAAATAAACAGTGATCAGGATACGGCATTTGGCGCAAAGGTCTTTAAGATTTCCCGTGATGAGCAGGGAAGCCGCCTGACTCATTTGAAAATTACCTCCGGCCGCCTGAAAGTCAAAGAATTTCTGCAGGAAAAAGGAAAAGAGCCGGAGAAGGTGAATCAGATCCGCATCTATTCCGGAATGAAATATGAGACTGTAAATGAAGCCATGCCGGGCATGATCTGCGCAGTGACCGGACCTTTGAACACGTATCCGGGACAGGGCATCGGGACGGAAGCGGAGTCCGAGCTTCCGGTCTTGGAGCCGGTTCTGACTTACCGGGTGGAATTGCCGGAGGAATGCGATGCCCATAAGATGCTGGCAGATTTAAGGCAGCTGGAGGAAGAGGAACCGGAGCTTCATATCACCTGGAATGAGCAGGCACAGGAAATTCAGGTGCAGGTTATGGGTGAGGTGCAGATCGAGGTGTTAAAAAGCCTGGTGGCAGAGCGCTTTGGTGTGGATATCCGCCTGGATGCGGGCAGCATTGTGTATAAAGAGACGATCACTGCTGCCGTTGAAGGCGTGGGACACTTTGAGCCGCTGCGTCACTATGCGGAGGTACATCTTTTGATGGAACCGGGAGAGCCGGGAAGCGGACTGCAGTTTTTTGCTCGGTGCAGTGAAGACTTTCTGGACCGGAACTGGCAGCGTCTGATCTTAACCCATCTGGAGGAAAAGCACTATCGCGGTGTTCTGACCGGATCCGAAATTACCGATATGCAGATTACATTGATCGCGGGTCGTGCGCATCAGAAACATACGGAGGGCGGAGATTTCCGGCAGGCAACCTACCGCGCGGTGCGGCAGGGGCTTTGTGAGGCGGCCGCGGAGGGCTGTGTGCAGCTTTTGGAGCCGTATTACGCGTTTAAGCTGGAGGTTCCGTCCGAATATGCCGGCCGTGCCATGACAGACTTAGAGCGTATGAAGGGAACATTTGAGCCGCCGGAAGTGGACGGGGAGAATATGGTCCTAAGCGGTGTTGTTCCGGTGGCCACCATGCAGAACTATCAGCGGGAAGTCGTGTCCTACACGAAAGGACGCGGCCGCGTAAGCTGTGTGCTGCAGGGGTATTTCCCCTGCCATAATGCAGTGGAGGTGGTGCAGAATACCCGTTATGAGGCAGAACTGGATCTGGCAGATCCGACCGGCTCTGTATTCTGCGCCCACGGAGCCGGATTCGTGGTGCCGTGGTATGAAGTGAAGCATTACATGCACATTCAGACCGGACTTCCGGTACTTGGGCAGGAAGCATGCGCAGCACCGGAACCGGACAGGAGTGGATGGAATGCGCACAGTGGTGGTGGAAGTACATCCGCACCTTTTGGAGCTGATGACAAGGAACTGGAGGCTATCTTTACCCGTACCTACGGCGAGAGCAAGCGTAAACTCTCTTATGACAGCGGCCCGCGCCAGGTGGTATACGATGCCGGAACATATAACCGTACAAAAAAGGAAGAACCGGTGGAAGAATATCTTCTGGTGGATGGTTATAACATTCTCTATGCCTGGGATGAACTGCGGGAGCTGATGAAGGTCACGCTGGATGGTGCCCGCCACCGCCTGATGGACATGCTCTGCAACTACCAGGGCTACAGGAGGTGCAACCTGATCGTGGTATTTGATGCCTACAAGGTTGCGGGAGGAACAGGAAGCGTACAGGATTACCACAATATTCATGTGGTCTACACGAAAGAAGCGGAGACCGCGGACCAGTATATTGAGAAATTTGCCCATGAGATGGGCAGAAAATACCGGGTAACGGTGGCAACGTCTGACGGTCTGGAACAGGTCATCATCCGGAGTCAGGGCTGTCTGCTTATGTCAGCCAGTGATCTGGCAGAAGACATGGAGCGTGTCAGCCGCCAGATAGAGGAAGACCGAGGCAATCTGGTAAAGCCGGGCAAGCATTATCTGTTTGCTGGAGTGGAGAAAGATCTGGCTGAATATCTGGAGCAGGTGAGGCTTGGAAAGATCGCGCCACCATCGGAGCAGGCTTTCCCGGAGAAATCTGAGAAAAAATCCGGGATATCAGGGAAGAAGGCATGAATGAAAAAGCTGCCTGGAAAAACTTGATGAGAATCCTTTGCAGAATCAGAATTGCACCTTGAAAAATTGTTCTGTGTGAAGTACAATGTATTTGATTCGTCAATTTTTAGACAAACCCTGTCGGGATTGCAGGGAAAGAGACCGGTTTCCGGTCGTTAAAGAGAAGGAGATCTTATCATGGAAAAAAGACCAGTGGTATTAATGATCCTGGATGGATATGGACTGAATGACAACTGTGAGGCTAACGCAGTCTGCGAGGGAAAAACCCCGATCATGGACCAGCTTATGAGCCAGTGCCCGTTTGTAAAGGGACAGGCAAGCGGTCTGGCAGTCGGACTGCCTGACGGACAGATGGGAAACTCTGAGGTTGGTCATTTAAATATGGGTGCAGGCCGCATTGTATACCAGGAGCTGACACGTATCACCAAGTCCATCGAGGACGGAGATTTCTTCTCCAACGAGGCGCTGATGGCCGCAGTTGAGAACTGTAAGAAAAATGATTCTGCCCTCCATATGTTCGGCCTTGTTTCGGATGGAGGTGTGCACAGTCACATCACCCACATTTACGGACTGCTGGAGCTGGCCAAGAGAAACGGTCTCTCCAAAGTTTATGTACACTGCTTCCTGGATGGCCGCGATACTCCGCCGACTTCCGGTAAGGAGTTTGTGGAGGCTCTGGAGTCAAAGATGAAAGAGCTTGGCGTTGGTAAGGTGGCAGTAGTCTCCGGCCGTTACTACGCAATGGATCGTGATAAAAACTGGGATCGCGTAGAGAAGGCTTACAATGCTCTGACAAAAGGTGAGGGTAATCATGCAGAGCATGCCGCAGAGGCAATCCAGGCATCTTACGATGACGGCAAGACTGATGAGTTCATGCTGCCGACCGTGATCACGGAGAACGGCACTCCGGTGGGAACCATCAAGACCGGTGATTCCGTGATCTTCTTCAACTTCCGTCCTGATCGTGCCCGCCAGCTGACCCGTGCCTTCTGTGATGAGGAGTTTACCGGCTTTGACCGCGGTGAGCGTGTCAAGACTATATTTGTCTGCTTCACCGATTACGATGAAACAATTCAGAATAAGCTGGTAGCATTTAAGAAAGAGAGCATCACGAACACCTTCGGTGAGTTCCTGGCAGCTCATAACTTAAAGCAGGCCCGCATTGCCGAGACCGAGAAGTACGCGCATGTAACCTTCTTCTTTAACGGCGGCGTAGAAGAACCGAATCCGGGCGAGGACCGCATCCTGGTTCCGTCTCCGAAGGAAGTTGCTACCTACGATTTAAAACCGGAGATGAGTGCTCCGGCTGTCTGTGACAAGCTGGTAGACTGTATCAAGTCTGGCAAGTACGATGTCATCATCACCAATTTTGCAAACCCGGATATGGTCGGTCATACCGGTGTGGAGAGCGCGGCTATCAGGGCCATAGAAGCGGTAGATGTATGTGTGGGCAGAGCTGTAGATGCGATCAAGGAGGTCAATGGCGTTCTGTTTATCTGTGCTGATCACGGAAATGCAGAGCAGCTGGTAGACTACAGTACCGGCGAACCGTGGACCGCGCATACCACTAACCCGGTACCGTTTATTCTGGTCAATGCAGACCCGTCCTGCAAATTAAGAGAGGGCGGCTGCCTGGCAGATATCGCTCCGACTCTCATTGAGCTGATGGGCCTGGAGCAGCCGAAGGAGATGACCGGAAAGTCACTGCTCGTAAAATAAAAATTGAGTTATAAATAAGAGACTTCTGGAAAAGCCGATTATTTAACGCTTTTGGACAGCCGGTATCTGTGTCAGCAGATAACATACCGGTACCAGGTACAGGAAAAAGGCCGCGAAAAGGCTGGTCATCGGTGCGCCGACGGTGGAAAGCGGAACAGCTCCTGCAATGGACCAGGGAATGAGCGGCGCTACGACAACGGCGGAATTTTCAAGATCCAGCGCCATGCGTCCGGCATCAGGTTCCAGCTCACGGCCAAGCTGGTCTGTCAGCATGATGGATAAAGTCTGGTTGCAGGAGATCATGGAGGTGCCGACAGAAGCCAGCAAAATAGCGCCAAACGGCGTGATATGTGCGCCCAGCCTTACAAGCCCTGCTTTCAGCCCATCCAACAGCCCTGTGCTCTGGAAGATTCCGGCGTAGGAAGAAGAAATACACACAATGGCTGCGACTTTTACCATAGAACAGATGCCGCCTCCGTTTAAAAATGCTGCGGCCTCTGCATCAGCAGCATGGAAACCGGTCAGAAGCAGAGCCGGCAGCTTGCCGGGCGTGAAATGCTGGATCGCAGATCCAACCAAAAGAGAGGTTATAATACTGGCCAGCATGGCATATTTGACCGGAATCCGCATCAGGGCCAGGATCAGGATCACGGCAGCTGGCAGAAGCGCTGCCGGGTGGAGCGTGACTTCTCTGGAGAAAAGAGCCGTCAAATCTGTCTGGGAAGCCTGACTGTGAAACTGAAATCCCAAAACGCCGTACAGCATGCAGGTGATCAGGAATGGCAGCCAGGCGGAGCGGAGCATGTTTTTGATATTGTCGAAGATACTGGTTTTTGTCAGCTCGCTGACTAAGAGCGCACTGGTGGAAAATGGGGAACAGCGGTCTCCGAAGAATGCACCGGACAGGATGGCGCCTCCAAGGAGCAGAGGGCTTGTACCTGCGGAGATCCCCATGCTCATGCAGATGACGCCAATGGTGGCAGAGGTGCCGAAGGAGGTCCCGGTCAGCACGGAAATTCCGCAGCAGAGCAGAAAGGAAACCAGCAGAATGACCTCTGGACGCAGCAGCTTTGCCGCATGGCAGATGATATAGGGAATCGTGCCGCAGGCACGCCACAGTGCTGTCATCATGCCGATCAGGACAAATACGATCAGAATGTTTTTAGCGGTGAGGACACCGGTGCAGAGCATCGAAACGATCTTTTTTGGAGAATTTCCTTTTTTGAGTGCATAGGCACAAAAGAGGATGAGTCCGGCAAACAGAGCATACAGGGTCGGCAGCTTCAACAGAAGGCAGGCTGTCAGAATTAGGGCAAAAAGAATAAGGGTTATGGTTTCCATATGGGGTGATCTTCCTTTGCATCATGATATCTGCGGGCCGGGCTGCAGTAGTGAGCACCGGCCCTGCTTTTTGTAATCACAGGTATTCTAACACATATTTATTTCTCTTCCAATCTTATTTTCCAATCCATTTTCCAATCCGCTGAAATAGCACTTCCCTTTCCTCTTAAAATGAGATAGAATGGAGTGTAATAATTTTGAAGCATAACCGGTACACACCGGATCAGATACCCGTGGAAGGAGAATAACATGAAAATCGCAATCGTTACGGACAGCAACAGCGGAATTACCCAGGCACAGGCGGGGGAGCTGGGAATCTTTGTGCTGCCGATGCCGTTTATGATCAATGAGGCAGCCTTTGAGGAGGATATCAACCTGACTCACGAAGAATTTTACAAGCGCCAGGCAGAGGATGCGGATATTACCACTTCCCAGCCATCCCCGCAGGATGTCACCGATCTCTGGGATAAACTGTTTTCCGAAGGTTATGACCAGATCGTTCATATTCCGATGTCCAGCGGCTTAAGCGGCTCCTGCCAGACAGCGCGTATGCTGGCAGAGGATTACGAGGGAAAGGTATTTGTTGTGAACAACCAGCGTATTTCCGTGACCCAGCGCCAGTCCGTACTGGATGCGAAGGAACTTGCGGAGGCGGGACTGAATGGGAAACAGATCTTTGAGGTCCTGGAGCGTGTAAAGATGGAATCCAGCATTTACATTACGGTTGATACGCTGAAATTTTTAAAGAAGGGCGGGCGTATCACCCCGGCGGCAGCTGCCCTTGGTACACTTTTGCGTATTAAGCCGGTGCTGCAGATCCAGGGCGAGAAGCTGGACTCTTTTTCCAAGGCTCGCACCATGAAGCAGGCCCGCACCACCATGCTGGCTGCTGTGGAGAAGGATCTGAAAGAGCGTTTTGCAGATCCGGAGGCAGAGAATACCTGGCTGTTTGTGGCCCACTCCCAGAATGATGAGATGGCAGCTGAGTTTGCAAAAGAGATCGAAGAACATTATCCGAAGGCCAAACCTGTATACGGTGCGCCGCTTTCCCTGAGTATTGCCTGCCATATCGGACCGGGTTCCCTGGCTGTGGCTATGTCAAGGAAGATTGACGCAGAGTCAGAACGGAAGCGCTATGGCTTATAAAATGAAAAAGCTGCAGATTCCCTGGCTGAAAAAGCGGGTAGTCAGCTTAAAGGTACCCATTGCCATCTGCCTGGTCCTGTTTGGTATTGTCCCCATGTTTCTGTGCACCCAGACCATCCTGAGTTCGGTGAAGCAGAACCAGATCGATGAGCGGATGGTGGAAGTGCAGAATCAGTGTCAGATCCTGAGCAGCAAGATTGCCCGTACCGGATATCTGAGCGGGGAAGATAAGAGCAGCTTAAACAGTGAGATCGAGACCATTGCGGATGTCTATAACGGACGTATTGTGGTGGTAAACCAGGATTTTAAGATCGTGCAGGATACGTTCCACATTTCGGAAAGCCGCCTGCATATTGCGGAGACCGTGATACGCAGCTTTCAGGGGGAGACCGTGAGCCGCTACAACCGGGACAAGCATTATTTTGCCCAGGCGATGCCCATATACAGTCTTTCCCCGGATAAGCACGTCGAGGGTGTTCTTGTCATGACTGCTTCTACGGAGGCCATGGCACGGCTTACAGAATCAGTAGGAGACCGTCTGGTGCTGTTCCAGGTAATTTTGGTGCTGGTCCTGGTGCTTGCTGCAGTGCTTGCTGCTGCCATGATGGTGCGACCGTTTAAAGAGTTTCAGGCAAAGCTCCACCACGTGGAGCAGGGAGCACTGGACACGGACATCAGCTCAGAGGCGTACCGTGAGACACGGGATATTTCCAACTCGGTGGCCCAGACTATCACAAAGCTGCAGGAGGCAGACCAGTCCCGCCAGGAGTTCGTATCGAATGTCTCTCATGAGTTAAAGACACCAATCACGTCCATCCGCGTGCTGGCCGATTCCCTGATGGGCATGGGGGAGGTACCGGTAGAATTGTACCGGGAGTTCATGGAGGATATTTCCAATGAGATCGACCGGGAGAGCAAGATCATAGATGATCTGTTGTCTCTGGTCAAGATGGATAAATCTGAGGCAGAGTTAAATATCAGTCAGGTCAATTTAAACGTGCTGGTGGAGCAGATTCTGAAGCGGCTCAGACCCATTGCCAACCGGCGCAAGGTGGAGCTGATCTTTGAAAGCATCCGGGAAGTAACAGCCGATGTAGATGAGATGAAGCTGTCGCTTGCCATCACAAACCTGGTGGAGAATGCCATCAAGTACAATATGGAAGAGGGATGGGTGCGGGTAACTCTGGATGCAGACCATAAGTTCTTCTACTTGAAGGTACAGGATTCCGGTATTGGTATTCCGGAGGATGTTCAGGACCGTATTTTTGAGCGTTTCTACCGTGTAGATAAAGCCCGTTCCCGGGAAACCGGCGGAAGCGGACTCGGCCTTGCCATCACCCGGAATGTGGTGCTGATGCACAAGGGTGCCATCAAACTGAGCAGCAAAGAAGGGGAGGGCAGTACCTTTACGCTGCGGATTCCGTTAAACTACATTGCCTAGCAGGAGGAACTATGAAACAAATCAAGCATAACTGCAAAGGCTTTGCATGGAGCCTTTGCGCAAAAAAACTGCTTTTTGCTGTGCTCCTGCTTTCCGGACTTTTGCTGGCCGGATGCCAGAAGCGGGAAACTCCGCTGCAGGAGGGTGAATCGGAGTACCAGGTTTACTATATGAATCAGGCAGTGACAAAACTCATTGCACAGCCTTACCGTACCAGGACAACAGACACAGAGGAACTGATTGGAGAACTGATGGAAAGTCTGATTCATGTTCCGGCAGATCTCGAGGCACAGAGTGTCTTATCTGACAAAGTTGTTTACCAGGGCTGCCGGCAGGATGACACGGTGCTCTATCTGTTTTTTGACAACAACTATACCAGTATGAATGCATGTCAGGAGATTCTCTGTCGCGCGGCCCTGGCCAGAACGCTGACTCAGGTGCCAGGAATCGAGTATATCAGCATTTATTCCGGAGACCAGCCGTTGCTGGAACGGAGCGGCATGCCGGCCGGTCCCATCTCAGCCGCAGATTTCGTGGACAGCATCACAGATGTCAATGCCTACGAGCGCACGGAGCTGATGTTGTATTTTACAGACGCGAACGGAACTGCACTGCATCCGGAAAAGCGGAGTGTCATGCACAATGTCAATACTTCGGTAGAGCGTGTGATCGTTGAGGAACTTATCAGTGGACCGGAACAGCCTGGATTGATGCCAACATTAAATCCTGATATCAAGATTCTGAATATTTCGGTCAATGAAAACGTTTGCTACGTGAATTTTGACGCGGCGTTTTTGAACAATTCCCTGGAAGTGAAGGATTACATCCCGATTTACTCCATTGTCAATTCCCTGTCAGAGCTTTCAAATGTGAACCGTGTTCAGATTACGGTAAATGGCTCTCAGGAGGTGACATTTAGGGAAAACATTTCACTTAATACCCTGTTTGAGAGAGATCTCGATTATATAGGAGGCAACTAAAATCAAACATCCATTGCTGCTTTTGACAGGGGGATTCGTACTTGGAGAGGTCGTGATCCTGCATCAGAGCACAATGAGGGAACTGGCGCCGCTTTTTGCGGCAGCACTTATGCTGTGTGTGGCTGCTGTATGTGCAGACCGGCGCAGACAGGTGTTTTGGGGCAGGAGCCTGGGAGTCAGGCTTCTGCCCTTTATGATTATTTTGGGGCTGGTGCGGGGACTTTGCGAGGAACAGACTGTGCTTGCGGAGCAGGGCCTGCTGCTGGAAGAGTCTGGTACTTATGCGGTCGGGACGGTCTGCGGAATCACAGAAAAGGAAAGCAGGACGGTGCTGCTGCTTAAGAACGTGCAGACTGAGAAGGGAAAGCTCAGATATCTGCAAGTGTATGCGGAACGGTCAGAAAAGGAGTATCCGTCGGAGAAGAGAGACAGCCGGGCAGCAGACCGTCTGCAGCAGCCGGAACAGAATGGATTCCGGATCGGTGAAGTGGTCCGGGTCTGGGGCGAGTTTGCGCCGTTTCAGACGGCTTCCAATCCGGGCGAGTTTGACTATGCCGCATATTACCGGGGGCAGAAGCTGGTCTGGCGGGTATTTGCGCGGACAGTACAGAGGATAGATGGAAATGGACTCAGAATCTTGTATGCGCCGGCCAATATAATCCGGCATTTTCGTGCCTGGGCAGCAGAACGTTTGAAGCTTCTGGCCGGAGAGACGGATGGCAGCATCTTTGCAGCCATGCTTCTCGGAGATCGAAACGGCATGCCGGAAGAAATCCGGGAACTCTATCAGAAAAATGGGATTGCCCATCTTCTGGCGGTGAGCGGTGTTAAGACTCTAAAGTTGGATATCCCCCTAGTGCCTGAAACCCGCATAAACTGGGCATTTGTGCCACTACATATCGCTATAATTTACATTCTAAAACTGTGCTTAGACGAGGGAATTATTCCCCGTTGTCGTTTCCCTTGTTCAAGGGGGTATCTCGCAAAATGTATAAATTGGCAAAAGAAGCAATAATTCAGCGTAAGTTTAATTTTATGGCAGAAGTCTAAAAAATGGCAAAAGGAGAAGATGAATATGACATATAAAAAATATAGAGAAATGAAGGTTTATGAAGCAAGTGGATATCAGTACAAACGAACACCAAGTATTGTACTGAAAGGAAAGTGGCTTTCAGAGTTGGGATTTGATATAGGAGAGCAAATTGAGGTGAAGTGCGAAGATGGACGACTGATCATAACAAAGGCAAATGAATACATAGTTGAGAATGAATTTGTATGATATAATAGTAAGGGTGATTGCTATGGATAATTTGACCAAAGAGCAAAGGCATAAGAATATGGTAAATATAAAAGGGAAAAATACATCTATTGAGGTATGCCTATGCAAAGCATTGTGGAATAAAGGTATTCGGTATAGAAAAAATTATAATAAGTTGCCCGGAAAACCAGATATTGCTATTACAAAATACAAAATTGCAGTATTTTGTGATAGTGAATTTTTTCATGGAAAAGACTGGGAGGTACTGAAACCTAGGCTAGAAGCGGGAAATAATGCAGAATACTGGGTCCCCAAAATATCAAGAAACCGTGAGCGTGATGAAGAAGTGAATAAGGAGTTGCTGTTTTTGGGTTGGACGGTGATTAGATTTTGGGGAAAGGAGATAAAAAAGAATACGGATGAGTGCGTAAAAGTTATAGAGGAGGCTATATTTGATATAAAGATGGAGTCGGATATTGATTGAATTTTTCTGTGAAAAGTGTATGATGCTGAACCTTGACCGTCTTTGTTAAAGCTGCTAAAATTAATATAATTATGTGTACTAAGGAAGTGAAAAAGTGGCGACAAGGGGAAAAGTTATAAGTGTATATCTTATAGATGGAGAAGCTAATGGAAAAATAAAAGCAAAAATATCCAATTGGAATGGAATCGCATATAAAATTCCAAGGAGGCTCTTAGCAGAGTGTAAAGAATTGGAGGCTTTCAGACAGAGCGGTGTATACTTCCTTTTTGGAAATAATATGGTCTATGTGGGACAGGCTGAAGTCAGGAAAAATGGGAAAGGTATCCATCAAAGAATTCTTGATCATGAGACAGATAAATATAAGGATTGTTGGGATGAAGTAGTAATTTTTACGAGACAGGATAATTCTTTGGGAAGAACAGATATTTCCTATTTAGAAAATCGCTTTTATAATAAAGCATTGGCAGCGGGGCGGTTTCAAGTTCAAAATGGAAATGAGCCTACAATTGGAACTGTAACAGAAGAAAAAGAAAGCGAATTAGAGGAATACATAGATCAGGCGGAGTTAGTATTAGGAGCATTGGGGTATAAAGTATTTGAACCTAAAGCGGTAGAGAAAAAATCACCTGAAGATGTAAAGGAAGAGGGTGACAAGATACAGATACCTGATTTACCAAAAGATGTTGTTGGTGTAGGTGACTTCATCTTTCAATCTATTTTAAATCTTGAAAATGCGGGGTATGTTTTTTCGGACGAACAAATGAAAATTTTATTAGATCCCCAAGCATGTAATAGTAAAGACTTATTTAATTTGCAGAATGCGGGTGTGGCTTTTTTTAAGTTATATGATGAAAATGAAGAAAAACCACATTATGTAAATGGAAGACAACGATATTATACACCCAAGAAAGCAATTTTTGAATTTGGCAAATATAGAGTCTTGCTCACGAAAGAATGGTATGATAAATATAAGCACCGAGACTTATTTGTAAAATGGTATAATTCTTTGCAGAATAAATGCACTATCAATTGATAGTGCATTTTGCTTTTCTATACATGAAAATCTAGTTCATAGTTTCCGGCATTTGTTAGTGTAAAAGTTACATAATCACGGCCGTAATTTACTAAATCGGTATAGGTTATCGGAACTCGGCCGCCGACATTAAGCCTCTTTCTGAGGTATTCGCCAAGAACAATTCCGGCGCCAGAAGATGTTAATTGTTTCGGATATTCTCTAAAAGGATCACCCGGTTTTCTATTTGAGGGAGTCGGGCGTTTGGGACCGTTTCCTTCAAAATGCATTTGCATCGATGTTCCGTCATCCCATAAAACATCAATTGCACTTTGGCGTCTTGTTATTTTCCCACCAGTTCCAGAGCCAATTGTTCCTTGGAAGGGAATTAAAGTTGGATAATTATCAATTATAAAACTACGAATAGGTATGCATGCTTCAGCATATTGGCTTGTTTTGGAATGGTGATTTGATCCCAACCCCCAATTTAATCCGTCAGCAGGATGAACTTTAGGTATACCATTATCCATGTAATATAATGGTATATTTGCAGAAAATGGATTGCCAGAGAATTTGTTCCAACTTTCAGGCTGGGAAATTTTATGCTTGGTTTTTGGGGACATTATTTTGCTAGATACTCCGGGCACTATTGAAGGATTATCAAAGTGAACGGAAGTTTTTTGTATTTCATTAGCGTAAGAGTCCAAGGCTAAAATATCAGCCGTATCGGTAACGTCCATAAGAATTTCGCTATATGGGGTTGTATCAAGCGCGGAACCTGAGCAATTAGCAGATCCAATTAATATGTTTCTTATATTGCCATTCTTTTTGAAAATATAACATTTTGTATGTACATGGTAGGCAAATGGTATATTAATAGTTAAATTAGAGTATTTGCTTTCAAGTTTCTGAAAATAGGTATAATTAGCAGCAGAGATACCATTTCTCAAATACATTCCATAATAAAACGTAAGAGGAATTCCTGTTTGTGCTAGTATATCAAGAATATCTACAGAGAAAAAACCACTTATTATAATTATCTCATCGCTTTTTTTAGCATTATTTAGTACTAATTGTTTTAGGTTATTTGATGAAACAGCCATACTGAACCTCCTTTTTATCTATAATATCATACATAAAGGATAAAAGATACATTTATATTGAAAATGTAAAAATATAGAAATTGAAATATTTTATTTCCCCGTTGATAAATTTTCTTTCACCCTTTATAATAAATAAGACGCTGTTTGGCTTAGATATGGAGGTGCATGATGGAAGTAAGCTATAATAAATTATGGAAATTAATGATAGATAAAGGTATGCCACACAGAAGTGATCTTAGAACATTAACAGGTATTGGCACAAATACACTTGCGAAACTGAGTAAGAACCAACAGGTAAGTATGGATGTATTACTCAAAATATGTAACAAATTGGATTGTGATATATCAGACATTTGTGAATTTATAAAAGAGGAATAATGGAGGAATTTTTAGATGAACGCAATTGACTTATTTGCTGGATGTGGAGGACTTTCAAAAGGTTTCATGGATGCCGGATATAAGATTCTTGTGGGAGTTGATAACGATCAGGCAGCATTAAATACATTTGCAAAGAATCATAATGGAGCAATTGCATTAAATGCAGATTTGTCTAAACAAGAGACTTTTGATGAAATTAAGAGGATTGCGGGGAAACAGACGATAGATGTGATTATAGCAGGACCACCTTGTCAGGGATTTTCATTAACGGGACCAAGAAATTTTGATGATGAAAGAAATAAATTGTATTTAGCAGTTATTGAAATGGTAAAACAGTATCAGCCTAAAGCATTTATTATTGAAAATGTTCCGGGAATGGCTACCTTATATGAAGGGCAAATAAAGGATGAGATTTTACGAAGATTTAAAAAGATGGGATATAATATAGAATGCAAAATCCTTTGTGCAGCTGACTACGGTGTACCACAAATTAGAAAAAGGTTGATTTTTATGGGAATTAGGAAGGATATAGGCAAACCTAAATTTCCAGAAGTAAAACTCACGCCGGATAGTTATATTACGTGCCGTGCGGCAGTTAGCGATTTGCCTTCTTTACAGAATGATTTAGGAGCAGAGGAAGCTGAATATACACAAGAACCTCAAACAGAATATCAAAGATTAATGAGAGGAAAATGTACGGTATTACACAACCATTTGGGAACAAATCATACACAAATGGTAAAAGATACAATAGCCCTTGTCCCAGAAGGCGGAAATTATAAGGATCTTCCAGAGGGATGGGGAGAAAGCAGAAAATTCCATATGGCGTGGACTAGATTAAATGGTAATGCGCCTGCGAGAACAGTTGACACTGGGCATAGAAATTTATTTCATTACGAATACAACAGAGTCCCTACTGTGCGAGAAAGTGCGAGAATGCAATCTTTTCCTGATGATTTTGTTTTTACTGGAACGAAAACACAGCAAAGTAGACAGGTTGGAAATGCTGTTCCGCCTCTTTTGGGACAAGCATTAGGAGAGGCTTTATTAGCAATAATTCAGGAGAATGCTGACGATGATAAATAAGAAGATAAAATCCATAGATTTATTTGCGGGATGTGGCGGACTGATGGATGGATTTGAACAATCAGGCTACTATGATACTATAGCTGCTGTTGAATGGGAAAAAGCACCATGCAAAAATCTTGAGAATCGGCTGAAAAGTAAATGGAAGTATAAAGATGCTGATAAAAGAGTGCTTAGATTTGATATTCAGCGTACAGAGGATTTGTTTTTAGGTTGGAAGGATGATCCAGAGTATGGTTCATCAGTGGGGTTGGATAAACTGATAAATAATGCGGGGGGTATAGATGTTATTATTGGTGGTCCACCATGCCAAGCCTATTCCATTGCAGGACGTGTCAGAGACGAAAATGGGATGAAGGATGACTATCGCAATTATCTTTTTGAAAGTTATATAGCGGTATTGGAAAGATATAATCCTAAAGCCTTTATTTTTGAAAATGTTCCGGGTATTTTAAGTGCAAAACCGGGAGATCGACCTATTATTGAAATAATTAGAGAAAATTTCGATAAAGCAGGATATTGTCTATTACCAAATTTGAATGATGCAATTATTGATTTTACAGAGTATGGAGTGCCGCAGAATAGAAAGAGGATAATTATATTTGGCGTAAATAAAAATGTATTTGGTACAAATGCACAGCATGTGGTAGAAGAATTTTATAAAGATATTTTGCCTAAATATAAAGTTAAAAAGAAACAGACGGTGTATGATGCAATCGGTGATTTACCCAAATTATATCCAATGGAAAATGACCTGAAAGTAAATGGGGCAAGAACACGTCATACATTGCCGAATGAACCTATACCAAATCATATAGCAAGGTGGCAGAGTGATAGAGATATTGGCATCTTTAAATTGCTCACAGAGGATATAGAAACAGGGAAAAATGAATATACGTCTATAGCGGCGTTGAAAGAATTATATACGAAAATGACAGGAAAAGTATCTAATGTTCATAAATATCATGTTTTAAGATGGGATGAACCTAGTAATTTAATACCTGCACATTTGTATAAAGATGGATTGCGACATATCCATCCTGATTCTAAGCAGCAAAGAACGTTGACTGTTAGAGAGGCTGCCAGACTGCAGACATTTGCAGATGATTATATTTTTGAAGGTAGTAATATGGAGTTGTACAAAATGATTGGAAATGCAGTTCCACCTTTATTTGCAAAGTATTGTGCTAAAGCAGTAAATGAGATATTGTGCAAATATGAATAAAACTATGGAAGGAGGTCGGACATATGGCATATACAACGCAGCAGGCAATCGAAACACTGAATGGCTATTTAAATATTAGAGATGATCAAAAAAGCGTTATTGTAGATACTAAAAATAGAGGATATATTGTAGATTTAAATTCCGGTGAACAGGTAGTGATTTTTATATATCCATTAGTACACAAGCAGGATAATACAAAAAATTATTTTGATACAAGAGATAGTGGTGCATATGAACGAGGCGTGGCTTGGCGATATGCGATAGAAAACGGGTTGAAATACTTTTGCTTTGGCGTTAATGATCAGGTAGATAAATATAATGAGTATATATTTAGCTTAGAGTGTAACGAAACAATTATAGAAAAGATATCTGGAACAAAAAATGGAGCAAGAAATGGTCCGGGGAATCAGATAATTATTCCAAATGATTACATTCCATCAAAAGAATATGAAAGAATTAAGAATAGATTAGGAATATATATTTCTGTTATAAGAAAAAACTGCTTATACGAGTATTTAGAAATGTACGATAACAGACCGTATTTGCCGGAAGATTATGTGGAAGACACTGTGTCGGATGAATCGGAAAATCAGGAAGCGGAGGAGGCTTATATGCCATTAGTATTTAACACAGAACTAGAAACAAAATATGAAAGAAACCGCATTGTTTTTGGCGCTCCGGGTACTGGAAAGAGCTATGAATTGAAAGAGGAGTGTGAGGACTTGCTGAAGGACACAAATGGTTCTTATGAACGTGTTACATTCCATCCTGATTATTCATATTCACAGTTTGTCGGTACATATAAGCCTGTCATGGGAAGAGATGAAAAAATCAGATATGATTTTGTGCCGGGACCGTTCATGCGTGTTTATGTAGAAGCACTTAAGAGCGGAAGAACAGAAAATCCACAGCCGCATCTTCTGCTTATTGAAGAGATAAATCGAGCAAAAGTGGCAGCAGTATTTGGTGATGTATTCCAGTTGTTGGACAGAGATGATGACGGAGTCAGTGAATATGAAATTCAGGCATCAGAGGATATAAGAGAATATCTTGCAAAGCAACTTGGTGGAACTCCTGATAATTATCAGAAGATCCGAATTCCTAATAATATGTTTATCTGGTCTACAATGAACAGTGCTGATCAGGGTGTATTTCCGATGGACACTGCGTTTAAGAGAAGATGGAACTTTGAGTATCTTGGCATCAATGAAAACGAAGAAAAGATTTCTGGCATTGGAAAAATTGAACTTGCCGGAAGTGATGAGCCTATTGAATGGAATATCCTCCGCAGAGCTATTAATGCAAAAATGTCATCAGATCAGTTTAAAATTAATGAAGACAAGCTGATGGGACCATTCTTCCTTTCAAAGAAGGTAATTGCATCTGATGAGAATGGCATGATTATTGATACAAAAAAATTTGTAGATGCATTTAAGAGCAAGGTAATTATGTATCTGTATGAAGATGCAGTTAAACAGGGCAAGCACAGATTCTTTGATGGCTGTGATAACAGCAAATATTCATCTGTGTGTGATGCTTTTGATGAAATAGGAATGGGAATCTTCGGACCAAATTTCAAGGAAAACTTTTATGATAAACAAAAGGATGAGGCATAATGAAAGTTGTTTCACGGTATGTCAGGGAACAGAAGCGTTATACGAAAAATGACCTTAAAAGCAAGTTTTCCTTTGACGAAGACGGAGTAGAAAAATTTATAAAAAATCTCAAAGCCTATGGTGTCTTGAAGAGTGTAAAAAATACCGATGACCAGCTCGAAATGTCAGACCTTGTAGATGACGATGTGGAAATTACAGATGAAACGGCAGAGAGTGGTGACTGCCTGTATGTATTTACATATGTCGGAGTCATCACCTGTGGAAGCCGTGTCATAAAGGTTTATCCGAAGTATCTGCTGTCAAAGAAAGACGATAATGTTCTGGATGAGATGAAACAGGTTGTTAAAGTACTTGAGCGTTACAGCCGTTCTGAAGAGCAGATTATCAATGTTTTTAATGGTGATGGAGAGAACAGAAGTTTTAATATACTTGCGGTTATCCTGTTCCTCATTAATGACTATTATGAATATGGTATCTACACGAACAGTGAGGACATCATCGAAGTGAATGGAGAAGGAGAGATTCTCTGGGGAAAGACCATTGATGAGAGCTTTGCACTGATAGAGGATAATCGGCCGTATTATATGGAATTGTATACAGAGAAATCTGTAGAAGATGATATGGATTATTTCAAAAGACTTCATGAGTGTGTGCTTACGGAATGTTCTAAACAGCTTCATGCAGCCCAGTTGGATGAACTCTTTGATATGGACAGAATAGAATTGTCAGAAGAAACCTTGGAGGATTTTGGAGACAAGGAGTACATACTTGAAAGGATTGTCAAAGAGCTGAATCTGCAGTTTAATACGCACAGGCAGATACTTCTGAAAACACTGTATGCTTACATATCACAAGACAGAAAGATGCTTGATGAAAATGACGGTATCAGTATGTTTGGAACGACCGCATATCATGCAGTGTGGGAAAAAGCGTGTGCAGAAGTATTTGATAATAAACTGAATACCATGCTGTGCCAACTTAAAATGACAGTACCGCTTGCAGAGAAATATCAGGGCAAGAAGGAAAGGCGCCAGAAGCTGATTGATATTATAGAGAAACCAATATGGCAGGGAATTGATACAGAGGCAAAGGCGGCAGATACCCTGATACCTGATTTGATCAGCATACCATGTATAGATGGACAGGACTGGTTTATCATATTTGATGCAAAATATTATAATCTTCAGCTTGAAAAAGGAAAATCACTGCGTGGAAATCCGGGTGTCGGTGATGTGACAAAACAGTATCTGTATCAGTTGGCATACAGAGATTTTATTAATGTTCATCATATTGTAGAAGTGAGAAACTGTTTTCTTATGCCGACAGAAGGAAATGAAATTGTAGTAAAAGGTGTGGCAAAAATGCAGATGCTTGAAGCACTTGGTTTGAAAAATATACAAATCCGTCTGATTCCGGCTGTAAAACTATATGATTACTATCTGTCGGATGTGCACATGAATATTGATGAACTAAGGTTATAACGTAAAAATATAGAAGATTATTATTTGTGGCAGGGTTATATAATAATCCTGCCACAAATTGATTGGAGGTTTTTAGTGGCAGCAGGAAGAAATGTAGATTTTACACAAAAAGAAATGGAAGAAATGACAGGATTAGATAGGACAAGATTTAAACGAAATCTTGAAAAAGTGTGTGAAATGTATAAATTTGATATTAATAACTTTAAAAAAGAAAAAGATAATCCAAATAGTCATTTTACTTTTCCGCCAGAAATAGCAGAATTATTAGCCTTATTAGTGAGAAATTATGATATACATCCTAAAACCTTAGCAAATAAGGAAAAAGGATATAAGATAGTAAAGGCATCAGATGTTGCAGCATATAACAAAAAGATGCTGTCGGATATAGACGAGATGGAAGAAATATTTAAAAAGGCAATATATTGTCGTCCGGGGCATTATTCAGCGGCTAATATTGCATTCTGGTCGGACGAATTTATAAAACAATTAACATGGTTTATTATGAATTTATCTTCGTTAAAAGGGGAGAGTTTAGGGGATACTCTAGCTATGTTTACGAAAAAAATGGATGTTATGAATTATAATTTATATAGAGGCGAAAGCATCAGAAACCTTGCTATGGCTTCAAATGAAGAAAGTACCCCTCTATATTTACGAATGTCAGAGTTAGATAAAAAAATGAATCAGCAAAATCAAAGTATAGATGTTATTATTGCGGATATGATACAGGCGTTTTTGCCTGTTGTAAGACAAATCCGGGAAGAAAATTTTAGGGATTATGTGCCGCCATATGAATTTATTAACGCAAATCCAATACTAGGAATTCGAGTTGTAGAGGTTCCAGAGGGAGAGGAAGTGGAAGAAGACAAAGAACTATTAAGAACGCTTTATTATAGAACAGAAGTGGCCTGTTTAATTGATACATCTCCATTTGCACAAAATGAATATAATCTCGAACATTTATATAAAAAGAATTTAGAACGGAAAAGCATATTGGAAGGGATAAACGATGGATCATTTAAAGAGCCATATGAATTATCTAATTCAGAAAAAATAAAAAATCTGAAAGAAAATATACAGTGTTATGAAGCTGATTTACGTCAATGCAGGGAATTGTTGGAAGAGTTAGAACATGAAGAAGCTGATACAAAGGAGGATTTTTTAACAAAAAATATCAAGAAAGGATATCAACAGCATTGTAAGGATTTGGAAAAAAACTGCTCCCGATTGAATGAAACTGTAGATAAACTTGTCGGACAGGCGATGGAAGAAATTATGAAGTAAAATGTGCAACTTTTTTAATATCTGCACATTTAATGCAAGTGTATTCTCTTCAAATTATAATATAAAACATCAGAGGAGGCCGCCGATGAAATATTAAAATTTGGAGGAAATGGTAATGCTAGTAATAAATTTAGTGGATTATCTGTTTATATGGTCATAAGCATGAACAATCTGAGTGTTCAAAAAGAATATGATCTAGTTGACAAGAACAAATGTTCGATGCTATAATTGATTTATAATTTCGTTACCAATATTTTTGTTAAACAGACCATGTTCCGAAATGGAGGTGTGTCAGATGCAAAAGCAAGTTACTGTAGCACTACAGACTGTTTGTGACCTATCCATGCAGGATTATGTGGAATCAGAGCAATCTGTTGACGAGCAGAATAAAATCGCTGATAAGATAGCAGAATTAAGGGATTCGCTTAATCCACAGCAGAAGCAGTTACTGAATCAACTGCTTGACGATATTAATAACAGTGACAGCCGTTTTTCATATGAAGTCTTTACACAGGGCGTTTTATTCGGAATGTCACTGATAACAAATACAACTGTAGCCTAAAACATAGAAAGCACACATCGTTATCCCTTTGCGATGTGTGCTTTTTAATAATATGTAAATTAATCAAATGGAAGTTTTTGTGCGTCTTCAAGGAACTCTGGAGGGAGTATCCCAAAGTTTGTGTAAACCTCCAAACTGATGTAAGATAAAATTACTCAGT
>NZ_QUIV01000013.1 GCF_003480315.1 Clostridium sp. AM33-3
AGGTGCACTTAGGACTTTCACCTTTAAGAATAACGTTCGCGCCGGGCGAACTGAACTACCCATTGTCTAAAGCCAATGGGCTTCCTGCTTCACAGACCTCGTAACCTACTATCTCCACAGGCGTTAATTCGGGCAGTCCCTGCCCTATATTGTTATTTTTATGCTATTTGTCTTAATCCTTCTTCCAGTATATTCTTTGCTGCATTGATATCCCTGTCATGATTTGTTCCACAGACAGGACATATCCATTCCCTTACTGATAGATTTTTCGTCTCTGTATTTTGGTATCCACAAACTGAACACAATTGACTACTGGCATAGAATGTATCTATTTTGACATATTTTCTGCCATTCCACTTGGCCTTATATTCTAACTGTCTTGTCAGCTCATGCCATGATACATCACTTATGGACTTTGCCAAATGATGATTTTTTACCATGTTTTTTATCTGCAAATCTTCCGAAACTATCACTTGGTTTTCGCTGATAATCTCATGTGACATCTTGTGCAGATAATCTTTTCTGGTATTTGTTATTTTCTCATGGCACAATGCTATCTTTTTCTTTGTTTTGTAGTAATTTTGACTTCTTTTCTCTTTATGGGCTAACTGCCTTTGCAGTTTCACCAGTTTCTTTTCGTATTTTCTGATGATTTTGGGATTTTCGTATTTTTTTCCATCAGAAGTAATACATAACTCCTTAATACCTAAATCTATTCCGGTATTTTGATTTGTTTGTGGCAGTTCCGTGTGTTCTGTTTCCACTAAAATTGATACATAATATTTTCCACTCGGAACTTGTGATATCGTTACCGATTTTATCTGTCCACTAAAATTTCTATGCAGTTTTGCTTTTATACCTTTTAATTTAGGCAGTTTTACTCTATTGCACCCGAAATCTACTGTTATATTGCCATTCGTAAAATTTGTTGTATATGACTTATGATTATCGTGTTTACTCTTAAACTTCGGATAACCTGCGTGTTCCTTAAAAAATTTCTGGTATGCCGCATCCATGTTGTAAATCGCATTTGTCAGAGCAAATTTATCCACTTCTTTCAGCCATTCATATTCTTTCTTTAATTGTCTGTTGCAGTAATTGTTACAGTCGGTTTTACTAACTGATTTTTTCTCTTTCTCATATACTTCTTTCCGGTATGCCAGGGTCTGATTATACACAAAACGGCAACAGCCAAATGTTTTTGCAATCTGTATTTTCTGCTCATTATTAGGGTATATTCTGTATTTATATGCCTTTAACATCCACTGTCACCCGCTTTCTCAACCTTGATTTTCTATATATCTTTTCAGCATTTCTTCCGATACATTTCCTACACTACAGGCAAAATATCCATCTGTCCAAAAGGTATGTTCTTTCCAGAATTGTTTTCGTAAATATTGAGGATATCTTTTTCATATATGGTATGTTGTATAGCTCTTCATCAGGTTTACAATCTTACTAATAGACATTGTTGGTTCTGTCTCTATCATGTAGTGAATGTGATCTTTGTCTGTTTCCATATGTCTTATTATCACACTGTGTCTCTGACATATCTCATCCGAAAACTGTTTTATATCATCTGATATTTGCCTCGAAACCAGTAATTTCTTTCTATATTTGCAGACAAAAATAATTTGATATTGTAATAGGTATTTGTGTCTGTTTTTAGATTTCCATGTTCCCATGCCATGAGCATACAATAATTTCTGATTTTTGGCTACCTTAACCCACCGTCTAAAGCCAGTGGGATTGCGGTAGCCCTATTTCAAACACTTTTGAAGCCACCTTCACGACTCCTCCCAGAACAGGTCATCCAGTGTTCGGTTCAGTGCCCTGCAGATTGCGATGCAGAGTCGGATCGTCGGGTTATAATCGCCCTTTTCGATGGCGTTGATGGTCTGCCGCGACACGCCGACGAGATCTGCCAGCTGCTGCTGTGACAGGTCCAGCGCCGCCCGTGCCGATTTCATCTTCAGGTTCTTCATTTCAGCAGACCTCCCACCGATCGACACCGTTTTTCGCGAATTTCATCTTCCCGTTTTCCATCCCACCGGGTCTCTCTCGCATATCGATATAGAATTTCATCATCCGGTTTTTCATTCCGCCGAACCTCCCCGTTTATCCACCCACGCTTTCAGCAGCAGGTTCACGATGATCAGCGCGAAGAACGCGAAGATCAGCAGATAGATGCCGCCATCCCAGGTGAGGACGCCATCGACGATCACGTCGCCAGCATTGGCATGTCCCCGGAAACCCAGGTACTGCATCACCATCACCGCCACCATGAGCACGATCGCGGCGTTCGAGCCCGACGTCTGCCGGATACCCCAGTACGCATCCTGCCAGATATCATAGAGGATGACCACCAGACATCCCACCATGAGGCAGGCCATCATGAGGAGTGAAAACTCGATCGGCAGTGCACCCACGCACTCCTCCCACAGCACCGCTGCCGCAAGCAGTGCGGCCAATGTCAAAAAGCCGTAGCGAAATGCCCTCCCGCGGATCAGCTCCTGCCGCTCATCATAGCCACTGTAGTCCTTATCCTTCTTAAACATAATGATCTTAAATACCTGAACCGCAATAAATGCAGCCGTAAATGCGAAAATATCTGACATATACGCCGACCTCCTTCCAGCAATATGTAAACTATATCTTACATCTACAGTATATATCAGAGGCGTCATTATGTCAAGAATACTTTACATTTTCGAAGCACCTCAATACAAGCCATGAAAAAGAATGTGCCTTGGCACATTCTCGCGCCGAGGCGCGGTTGCTTCAGCAACCATCTACCTTTGCGCCGAGTGCGCTTCCTCGCGGAGTGTTTTTGTATGATAGGGCGCAATTTCCTATCATACAAAAAAGCTGCCCCGGCACGTGCAGATGCACAGGCCAGAAACAGCTCTTCAAGTCTTATTCTATTAATCCGCTAAATGCAGCATCTCGATCAAAAAGATCCAGGTAAGACCATAATAGGAAATAACCGCTACCAGATCGTTCACGGTGGTGATAAGCGGACCGGACGCTACCGCCGGGTCTACGCCGAATTTCTTAAACAGGATCGGGATCACGGTACCGGAAACACTGGAGATCATCATGGCCAGAAGCAGGGCCACGCCGATGCAGGCAGAGACCGCAAATCCAAAGCCCGGTGTCATGCCCTTTGCGAAAACTACATAAAGTCCGATAAATACAAAGGAAAGAACACCAAGGATCAGACCGTTGCACATTCCGACTCTGGCCTCTTTGAATACCAGGCCAAGTTTCTGCTTGCCGTCCAGGTTTTCATCCATCAGCACACGGATGGTAACTGCCAGGGACTGGGTACCAACGTTTCCGGCCATGTCCAGGATCAGGGACTGGAAGCAGATCACGATGGTCAGCTGGGCTACTACACCCTCGAAGAGTCCTACGACACTGGAAACCACCAGGCCAAGGCCCAACAGGATGATCAGCCACGGAAGACGCTTATGCACACTCTGGCGAATCGGCTCGTTTAATTCCTCCTCAGAAGCAAGACCTGCCAACTTTGCGTAGTCATCGCCCATCTCATCATCTACAACCTGAACAATATCCTGGGCAGTGATAACACCGATAATCTTGTTGTTCTCATCCAGTACCGGGATAGAATCCTCGGAGTAATCCTTCATGCGCTCAATACAGTCTTCGATCATCTCACGGGCATACACATATGGATAAGATTCCATGATGATGTCGTCCAGCTTGCTGCCCTCCCGGGCAATGATCAGGTCTTTTAAGTCAATGGCACCGCAGAAGGTATGATCGTCATCGGTCACATACAGCGTAGAGATGTTGTCATTCTCCGCTGCCTGATTGATCAGCTCCCGCATGGCTTCGCGGATGCTGATGCCGGCCTTGATCTCAATAAAGTTCATGCTCATGCGGCTTCCGATCTCGTCTTCATCAAAGGACTCCAGCATGGCAATATCGCGTTTGGATTCATTATCAATGAGGTCGATGAGCATGTTGCGCTCCGGCTTTGCAAGGCGCTTCAACAGCGCTGCTGCCTGGTCAACCTCCATACAGGAAAGGACCTCAACCTTTTTTCTTGCATTCAGTTCCTCAAAATAAATCTCTGCGTTATCCAGGTATTCGAAAATATCGGAAAGCTGCTCCGCATCCAGAATACGGTACAGCCGCTCCCTTTCATCTCTTGTCAGCACCTCAAAGGAGGATGCGATATCATTCTCATGGTAATCGGAAATGCGATCCTTTAAGACACGCGGGGATACATTGCTCCGCATGATCTGCTCCAGCTCAGTCTGATAGTCACGAACCTGAACTGCCATGTCTTTGGTCTCGTTCTCGTTCATCTTTTCCATGCCTGCTCCTTTCTCCGTCTGCGAAAAAGTCTTTCTCTTTCTCACAGCGTTTTGTTCTCACGGCTGTCATCCGTGGAACCGGAGCATTTTTGATCTGCGCAAACCTGCTGTATTTTTCCAGAAAAATCTCCTGTATTCTTCACGTTTTCTTAACAATAGATTCAAAAAACAAGAAAGAAAAAACAGCAGCGTGTTTCCGCAAATAAAAAATGCCATCACCGGTTTCATCTGAAAACGGGCAATGGCAGACACACGCAGAAACAGCCTGATCTGTGCGTCTTCCTTTAAGACATACCAGATCAGACAGCTTTCCGACTAAAATATAAAACCAATTCGTGTGAGAAAACGGACAGCGGATTCAGACAGGCTGCCGGTTTTCTTTTCTCTTCCATTGCCGCTCATTCGCTTATAACTGTCCGCGACGTCCATGTTCTCACCTCCTTATAAGTGCACGATCAATAAATTCCTTCTAAACTATACTACAGCATTTTTTTTGCGTCAACCACAGAATTTTCGTTTTGATAAATTTTTCACCTGTATGATTTACCATTTTTGAGCGTAATTCACGTAATTTAACACAAAACCATTCACTGGTCATATGCTATTTGATATGCTATACTAAATCTGTTACCGCCTCCCAGACTGGTACGGGAAGGAGGTGTTAAGCCTTCCCACTCCCAAAATAGGAATAGAAAACCCCAGAAGTGTGCGAGACTTCTGGGGTTTCCGTTTTGCTGTTCGCAATGGAACATCTTATCCTTTTGCCTAACGGCATTATATCATATGTCTTTTTGAAAAACAATATCCAATTTTTCCTTCGATTTCTTGCTATCGCATCCTAGGACACGCCTTTTACGGTCCAGTTATATGTTTCCCACGCCTGATTCAGATTGACCACTGCGGTTTCTTTCGCATCCAGCGCACTATAGTAATCCGCCACGCCCTGCTGGTAATCATTCTGGCTCAGCATACCGGCCTGCTGCTTTTTCTGCAGGGAAGCATAGGTAATGGATGCACTCTGGTAAGCATCCTCAGCACCATCATACTGAAGCTTTGCAGCCTTTAACTGATCATACAGGCTCTGCATCCGGGAACGCACCGTTCCCTCGGCCTGACTTTCCTGATCGGATTTCACCGAAATCTCCGTTGCGGTTCCCGCGCTCTGATGCCGGGCATTCTGTACGCTGGAGCTGTTGCCGATGGCCTGCTCCATATCGCTATTAAAATCTACAGCCTCAATGGCGGCAAGATCCGGGAGCGGCACACTTCCGATGGCGATATCCGCACCGGTGTCCAGCCCCAGGGCTGAGAGCAGTTCATGGCTAATTAAAGGGAACAAAAAGAAAGGAAAAGCACAATCCAGACGGTATCAGCGGCAGGCTACAAGAATAAATTGTGATTTCACAAGATTGGTGCTATAATAAGAGAAAAGTTCCTGCCGGGGCAGCCGCCCCGGTGGTATGGATAGGAAGGCAGGAAAGCAATATGCACATCAGCTATAAACCACTCTGGCATACACTGTTAGAGCGTGATATGAGAAAAGAAGATTTAAGGCTTGCCGCCGGTATGACAACGAATATGATTGCCAACATGAGCAAAGAGGGAAAGCACATCAGCATGGACACATTAGCCCGTATCTGCGAAACGCTGAATTGTAAGATTACCGATGTGATTGAGTTAGTACCAGACGAGCCTGCTTCCACAGGAGGTAAGGAACATGAGCGAATTGAAACCAAGAATAACAGAAAACGGAATTGATTATATCCTGGTTGGGGATTATTACATCCCGGATTTGAAACTGCCGGAGGAACACCGCCCCATCGGAAAGTATGGACGGTTGCACCGGGAATATTTAAGAGAAGTCCACCCAGCCAGATTGAACACATTGATATTGACCGGAGAGCTATGGACATATCTTGCAGACCTGAACGAACAGGCACAGGAACGGTTAGACACCATCATGGAGCAAATGAAAACTGCCGAGGGCGTGACCGAAGAATTAAAGCGTACCCATCAAATGGAATGGGTGCAGCGTTGCAATAACATTCACAATCGGGCAGAAGAAATTGTTTTGCATGAGATGATTTATTCATAACGGTATGGTAGAATGATTATGACAAATAAGAATTTGGAGGGAAGAAATATGCAGACGATTATTGTGTTGTTAAATCCAGGAATGCTTGAAAATGCTGATTTGGATTTGAGATATCGCATACCAGACCGTATCGAAGAGGTATCAAATTCTTTGATACAAAGCAATGGATATGATTATATAGACACAGAGGACGGAGACCCTGGACCATTGATGGGTATTTGGTTGGAAACTGAAAATGCACATAGAAACTGGCATATAGTGAGGGATTTGTTTCAAAGGGAAAAATTTATAGGAAATGATTTATCTTTGTCGGCTCAGATATATATTTCCGAAAAAGATACTGACGATTTAGAAAACTGTGTGCTTGTTTTTCCTGAATAACAATTCCAGTTTATAGGGGAGTTGAACAGAGTAAAAAATCGGAATTGGAGGTAGAATATGAAAAAAATCAGTATCGACGAAACGAAGCTTCCAGCCGTAATGGAAATTATTGAAAAGGCGGCACTACTCATGGACGAAAAAGATTGTGATAGTGATAAAGAAGCAAAAAAAGAGTTAGGGGAGCTACAAAAGAACTTGAGAGAAATTACTGGAAATAAGAAGATAAAAATTAATATCTTTCAAGCTTATTGGAGTTACACCGATTTAGAAACAACAGCACGCAGAGCCTTAATGCCTCCGCCAATGAAATCTAATTTATCAAATGAGCAACTCAAGGAAATCGTTTTACACATTCTGAAGTTTGGGGAAGGGGAAAGAGATTGGTGGTTGGAATATCTGGAGATTAACACCGGCTTAGACAATCTTACCGACTATATTTTTTATCCTGACTTAATTGGTTTGGACTTCGACGCTACTTTGGAACAAATTGCTGATAAAATAATTGCAGATAGGAAATGAACTTGTCGCTTTGAAATTTTAACTGAATAACCACAGCACGAACCGCTGCTACATGGAAGCCAACAAACCATGCAACAGCGGTTTTTCTTTACCGTTTTTTCCTCTGGCTGATAGGCGTTCCCATTTTCTTTGATTTTTTGAGAATCCGAATCAGCCAGCGAAATTCTTCGTCTGACAGATTTTTATAGTTGATGCCGAGCTGCTTGCAGTAAAGAACAACCAGCTTTTCATCCCGGCTGCCCTTGAAATTTTCGACCGCTTCCAGATTTTCTTTCAGTTCATCGGCAACGGTGGTCTGGGGCGCACTCTCACTGTCCTTTTTGTGGTTTTCCCGAATATCCCGGATAATAAGGTTGAGATCATCCCGTACCATGTGACTGAAATATTCATCATCGCTGATATGTGCGGCTTGCAGCACTTTCAAATGGGGGTCATCTTCGCCGGGGCGATACCGTTCAATGATTTCATGCCGGACGGTATCGACAAGGGCGTTGAGGTTCTGAATCTGCATGGTGGCAATCCCATCCACATAAATCTCAATATCCGCAAGAAACTTGATAAAGTCCTTATGGGTGGCAAGTTCGCAGAGCAGACGGTTGTTAATCCGACCGCTTTTCAGAAGTGCCACCATTTCATCACTCAAATGCAGCTCCCTTAATGGCGTGTTGATCTCCACCATGTTCTCTGTCCGGCAAAAGAGATAATCGAGGGACACCCCATAAAAATCTGCCAGCAGGATAAGATTACCATGGTTGATTTCTTTAAAATCATCTTTTTCATAATTTCCAAGAGCTGATTTTGAAATACCTGTTTGCTCTGCCAGTTCTTCCAGTTTTAATCCTTTGTTTAATCGTAAATCTTTTAGCCGTTCCTGTATTGTAGTAGCTCCGTTCATTGAAGCAGCTCCCCCTTTCTAACGACATTTATAACCGTTGAATTGATTATACCATATCAATTCCGCAATCGTGGAAATTTCTGATTTTTACCCCTAATTCCTACTTTGTGGACATACGGCACAGGGCACAAAAATGTTCTATGATACAGGTAGTTCATCGATGGATTATTCCAATCGAATGACCAGCCTGTGTGGGATATGCTTCCCCGGCGATGTAGCGCCATGACTTTTGGCAGGGATGTGGAGGAACCCTGACCGAAACGAGCGTACCAACGGGAGCGATACGCCGCTGTGAGATTCAGGGGAGGAACGACACCGGGGAGAACTGGCGAACTGACACCGAAATGATACCGAAACACGACAATCTGACAGGGGGATAGTCTACCCTATCGCTGATACTTCGGGAGATTTTAAGCGGCTCTATGACCGTAATTTTGCCGAAAATCGCCCCGAAACCATACACGAAAACGGGAGGAAGCGCAATATGCCGAGAATGAGCAAAAAGCGGAAGCAGGAGCTTTCCTTTTACCTCAATGACCAGGGGCGTGTCACTTACAACGAATTATGCCGGAAATGCCAGCATGGGTGCACGCAGAGCTTCCGAGCGGTTGTGGTTGACTGCCCCCGTTATTTATCCAAACGAGCAAAGAAAAAGGAGGAACACACCGAATGAATTTTGAATTTATGACGATAGACACACCCTTGCCGCCCTGTATGCCCTTTCCCAGAGCGTTGACAGGTTTTCCAGTCAGCAGCACTGCAAAGGTCATGTACTGCCGGATGTTAGACGCTATGCTATCCAAAGGACAGGAGGACGAGAATGGAATCCTGTTTGTCTGCTTCCCTGTTACAGCCATTGCGGCAGTCTTGTCCCGCAGCCCCATGACGGTCAAGCGTTCTCTGAATGAACTGGAAACCGCCGGACTTATCATGCGGGTGCGTCAGGGCGTGGGGGAGCCAAACCGGATTTATGTGCTGATACCGGGAAAGGAGGACGCTGCCCTTGCCTGATACCTCAAAGCTGGAAAAACTCAACCGGGAGCTGGAGAAAAGCGAAAAGAAACTGCGGAAAGCTATCAATGATGAAAAGGCATTGCAACACCAGTTAAAGCAGCTTACCCGAAAAGAACGGACACACCGGCTCTGTACCCGTGGCGGTATGCTGGAAAGTTTTCTGCAAGAGCCGGAACGCCTGACAGATGATGATGTCATGCTGTTGTTGAAACTCATTTTTCACAGGCAGGACACGCAGGAACTATTGAAAAAACTGCTGGAACGGGAGAAGGCGGAAACCCCTTAGTTTACTAAGGGCGCAATTATACACCACCCAGAAGTTGGTGCATTGCGTTCTCCGAAGGCTCCTCGTCGGAGGGCTGTGATTTTCCGCAGTCATGATCTGCTCCAAATCATACAGGGGACGCTACGCTTCCCCTGCGCTGGCTGCGCCAGCTACCCTTTTGTGAACTTGCCATCTGGGGACACCTTGCGCTGCAAGCTGTTCCCAGCCGACAAGTTTCATAAAATACGCTATCTTTTCGATAGGCGATGAAGTATAATGAAGATGACAACAAATCGGGACTGTGTGCCCAGATAAGGGCGAGTAGTCTAGCAGGTGGAATGCCTGTCTGGTAAGGTCTAACCAACCGCCAGTAGCGAGTCTTGGGTGACTGTCAGTAATGGTAAATTAAAGTGTCTAGGATAATGAAAGGAGAATAAATGCAATGTCAAACTTAGTAAGATTTGAAAAGGTAGATAATGAATTGAATATTTTGCGTATTGGAGGAAAAAGTTTTTTACCTCCTGATGTAGAGTGGCCTACTAATCCTAATGGAGAAAAAATGGTTTTTATTTTTAATATACCTACAAATTTTTTAAATTCAACTCTTCAATTTAATTATCCGAAGGATCAGGTTATTTCTGTATTTACTACTTATAATAGAGAAGATTATTTTTTGGACTCGATCGTTTATAACGGTGATATAGAAGAACTTCAGAATATAAAAAACGGATATACAAAAGTAATTTTACATTCTGTTGCTTCTCCAAGAAATGATGCGGATTTTTTGATTTCAGCAAGAGAAATAGTAATTGATAAAGAAATGAATGAATTTGATGATTATAATGGCTCTCTTTTTGGTGCAAATCCTGTATTTTTACAAGAAGAAAAGTTAGAACTTGCCTCCTATCAATTTTGCATGCAGATATATGGAGGAGATTTTCCAGAAGAATTTCAAGATATCTTCTATTTAGATGATGCAATAGGGTATCTATTTTTGAGTAAAGAGGAAAAAGCAAATGATGTTGGAGTATTTTTTGTACAATGCACCTGAAATGGTAGTGGGGTGCGATTTATAAAGAAATGGAATCTCTTCATATAATCAAGGGTTTGTGGAATTTATCAAATATCGGGGCGGAAAATTCTGATACAAGGATAAAGCTGGAACGGGATTCTTTGGGCAGAGTGGTAAAAGAGTGGCAGGATGCGCATTGGATTTCCAGCCGGTATGACGAAATGGGAGAAAGAATTGAGACAACGAGCAGTTTTGGTGCGAGCATTCTTACCCGCCGAAATGAAATGGGACAGGCAGCACAAGTTATAGCGTACATGGATAAGGAACGACCGTGGGAAGCTGCGATGGAGTACAATGCGCTGGGGCAGGAGACGAGCCGCCTAGTTTCCGGCAGTGTTTACAGTAGCTGGGAATACTGATACAGTATCAGGAAACGGACTGGAGATTTCTGAAAAGAATGGCGTTCCAGCTTGGGCTTCCATTAGTGCCGGATACCAGCTATTATTATCCCCGCTTTTACCTTGGATTGCCGGAAAGTGAAAAAATGGAATTATGGCATACTTGGATTATTCATCGTTAAATGATGTTGGAGAGCCTTGTGTTATTGTTGCCAGATTTAATGATGTGGGGTATCAGATAGAAGAAACGATTGCCGAAGATTTTGGCGAGTTTATTCTTCAACTTGTGAAAGAGCAACTTGCAGACTAACTTTCAGTTTGTCAGCTTCACATCGGGTCAACTTGCCCCGAACTTTTATAACTAAATACCCGCCGCCCACACAGCGGCACACCGAGCAGGAAATCTGAAAAAGGTCTCCTGCTTTTTTCTGCCCAAAATGAGGTGGTAAAACGCCACCCCATCCGCCAATCACAGAAAGGAGTGACACGAAATGCCCTGTCCGCACAACGAAATTTCTATTGTGCAGCGCAGCCAACAGCAGTCTGCGATTGCCGCCGCTGCTTACCAGAGCGGCGAAAAGCTGTTCTGTGAATACGACCAGCAAGTGAAGCACTACCCGGAAAAGCGTGGTATCGTCCACAATGAAATCCTGCTCCCGGCAAATGCCCCACAGAAATATGCAGACCGCAATACCCTATGGAACGCCGCCGAAGCGGTGGAGAAACAATGGAACTCCCAGCTTGCAAGGCGGTGGGTGCTTACCATCCCCAGAGAGATACCGCCTGACCAGTACGCTGTCCTTGTACGGGAGTTTTGTGAGCAGCAGTTTGTTTCCAAAGGCATGATTGCTGATTTTGCAATCCATGACCCCCATCCGCCGGGACACAATCCCCACGCCCATGTCCTGCTCACTATGAGGGCAATGGACGAACATGGAAAATGGCTTCCCAAGAGCCGCAAGGTTTATGACCTTGACGAAAACGGGGAACGGATAAAACTTCCGTCCGGCAGATGGAAAAGCCACAAGGAGGATACGGTGGATTGGAACGACCAGAAGTATTGCGAAATCTGGCGGCATGAATGGGAGGTCATCCAGAGCTGCTATCTGGAAGCCAATGACCGTCCGGAGCGTGTGGACTTGCGTTCCTATGCCAGACAGGGGCTTGATATTGTCCCCACTGTCCATGAGGGGGCTGCTGTCCGGCAGATGGAAAAGCGTGGTATCCAGACGAATATCGGAAACCTGAACCGGGAAATCAGAGCTGCCAACAATCTGATGAAGTCCATCCGGCAGCTTATCCAAAACCTCAAAGGCTGGATTACCGAGCTGGGCGAAAAACGGAAAGAGCTGCTTGCACAAAAGGCGGCGGAGGAAGCGACACTTCTTCCCAATCTGCTGATGAAGTATATGGCGATACGAAAGGAAGAACGGAAGGACTGGACAAGGGCTGGACAGAACCGGGGGACTTCACAGGACTTAAAGGCAGTCAGCGAAGCCCTGTCCTATCTCCGGCAAAAGGGGCTTTCCACTGTGGAGGACTTAGAAGCATTTCTGGAATCCTCCGGGAAATCAGCCGCAGATTACCGCAATCAGATGAAGCCAAAGGAAGCCCGAAGCAAAGTGATTGACGGGATTCTTGCCAGCCGGACAGACTGCAAAGAATGTAAGGCTGTCTATGAGAAGTACCAGAAGATATTTTTTAAGAAAACAAAGGAAAAATTCAAACAGGAACACCCGGAGGTTGCCCGGTATGCGAAAGCCACCGCCTACCTTGCCAAGCACCCGGACGATAAGGACAGCACCCAAAAGGAACTGCAAGAGGAGCAGGAAACGCTTCTGGAAGAAATTGCAGCCCTGAAAATACCGTTGACCGAGGTACAGGAGGATTTGAAGAAGCTGCGGGACATCCGCTACTGGGTACGGAAAGCCACCCCCGGCACAGAAGAAAGCAAAGAGCCGCCCAAGAAGCAGCCCCTCAAAGAAGTCTTGCAGGATAAGGCGGACGAGAAAAAAGCACAAAGAACTGCCCCGGTGCAGACAAAACACAAACAACAGGATATGGAACTTTAACAGGCACTTGCCATTTTCAGATTGAGAATGTCAGGTGCTTTTCTTTTTTTCAAGGAGGGATAGATTTGAATGTATTTGAAGCTGTGAAGCAGTCCGTCACAACAAGACAGGCTGCGGAGCATTATGGAATCCATGTAGGTCGGAACGGGATGGCTTGCTGCCCGTTCCATAACGATAAAACCCCAAGCATGAAGCTGGATCGGCGTTACCACTGCTTCGGCTGCGGTGCTGATGGGGATGTGATTGATTTTACCGCCGCCCTGTATGGGCTGGGAAAGAAAGAAGCCGCCGTACAACTGGCACAGGACTTCGGGCTTTCCTATGAGGACTGGAAACCGCCGGGAAAGGCAAAAAAGCCCAAGCCCCGGCAGAAATCCCCGGAGGAACAGTTTCAGGAAGCAAAAAACCGTTGCTTCCGTATCCTTGCCGATTATCTCCACCTGCTCCGGGCATGGAGAAAGGAATATGCCCCGCACTCCCCGGAGGAAGCCTTTCATCCCCGGTTTGTGGAAGCCTTACAGAAGCAAGACCAAGTGGAATATCTGCTGGATGTGCTGCTCTTTGGGGAAACGGAGGAAAAAGCGGCTTTGATTACGGACTACGGAAAGGATGTGATACAGCTTGAACAGCGAATGGCAGAACTTGCAGCCGCAGCAAGAACTAAAAAACACCATGAACGCCATGCAACCGCCCCAGAGCATTGAGGAAATCAAGGCGGGGCTGGAAACCACCGAGAAAGGCGGTGTCCGTCAGAGCATACGGAACTGCCTGACCGTATTCCAGCGTGACCCGCTGCTTTCCGGGGCTATCGCATACAACATCCTGACTGACCGCAAGGACATCATAAAGCCCATCGGTTTTCACAGGGAAAGCACCGCCCTGAACGATACGGACATGAAGTATCTGCTTCTTTATCTGGAAGAAACCTACGGGCTTACCAATGAGAAAAAGATTGATAATGCCATCGGGATTGTGGCGAATGAAAACAAGTACCATCCCATCCGGGACTATTTAAGCGCCCTTGTGTGGGACGGTACAGAACGAATCCGTTTCTGCCTGCGGCACTTTCTGGGGGCTGACGCAGACGATTACACCTATGAAGCGTTGAAGCTGTTCCTGCTGGGTGCAATCTCACGAGCCTTTCAGCCGGGGTGCAAGTTTGAAATCATGCTTTGTCTGGTAGGCGGTCAGGGGGCTGGAAAGTCCACATTCTTCCGTCTGCTGGCAGTCCGGGACGAGTGGTTCTCCGATGATTTGCGGAAGTTGGACGATGACAATGTGTACCGCAAGCTGCAAGGTCACTGGATTATCGAAATGTCGGAAATGATGGCAACCGCCAACGCCAAGAGCATTGAGGAAATCAAGTCATTTTTAAGCCGGCAGAAAGAGGTTTACAAGATACCCTATGAAACCCACCCGGCAGACCGCCCCCGTCAGTGCGTGTTTGGCGGCACTTCCAATGCCCTTGACTTCCTGCCCCTTGACCGTTCCGGCAACCGCCGCTTTATCCCCGTCATGGTGTACCCGGAGCAAGCCGAGGTTCACATTTTGGAGGACGAAGCTGCTTCCAGAGCCTATATCGAGCAGATGTGGGCGGAAGCGATGGAGATTTACCGAAGCGGCAGGTTCAAGCTGGCTTTCAGCCCCGCCATGCAGCGGTATCTCAAAGAACACCAGCGGGATTTTATGCCGGAGGACACCAAAGCCGGGATGATACAGGCGTATCTTGATAAGTACACCGGGAGCATGGTCTGTTCCAAGCAGCTCTACAAGGAAGCCTTAAACCATGCCTTTGACGAGCCGAAGCAATGGGAAATCCGGGAAATCAACGAGATTATGAACCAGTGCATTTCTGGCTGGCGGTACTTCCCGAACCCAAGAATGTTTTCCGAATATGGCAGACAAAAGGGCTGGGAGCGTGAAAACCCGGCAACGGACTCCGGCAACCCGTCTGAAAAAACGATGGATGGTTTTGTGGAGGTCACAGAACAGATGGAGCTTCCATTCTGAAAATGACCGCCCGTTGCACCCCCTGTTGCTATCCCGTTGCCGAGCCGGTTGCCGGGGAAAACCCCTTATTTCCGGGCTTTTCTCCCTTATAACAACCAAAACAACAGAAAAATAAAAGAAAAGTATAAATAGTAACCACCGCCAGATTGAGATTGTTTGCAAGGTCTTTTGAAGCCCGTTGCCGGACTTCGTTGCCGACACCCTCTGTCTGGCTATTTTCATGTATGGAGGATAACTGCCTATGGCAAAAAACAAAACAGAGATTCATGTGACCACTGTATTTGACGGGGAACTGGACGCAACCGATGTGTTCGTCAGCCTGATTTCCCAGAAATACGGTAAGACAAACACGAAAGAATATCTTGCTAAAAAGAAAGATATGGGTTATAATGAAGATGAGGTTCAAAAGAGCCAGATACCGTCTGGATTGTGTGGGTAAATGGCTATGATGAACGAAATGGAATACAGAACAATCGGAAAGGCACTTGCCGGGAGCTATCGTGCAGCGGTCTATTGCAGGCTGTCAAAGGACGATGACCTGCAAGGCGAAAGTGCCAGTATCGCAAACCAGCGTGATATGCTGGAAAAATACTGCGAAAAGCAGGGATGGGAGGTTGTGGCGGTCTATCAGGACGATGGCTTCACAGGTCTTAATATGGAGCGTCCTGATTTACAGAGAATGTTGAGAGCCATTGAGCGCAGGCAGATCAACCTTGTCATCACGAAAGACCTCAGCCGTCTGGGGCGTAACTATCTGCAAACCGGGCATTTGATTGAGGACTTTTTCCCAAGAAACGGTGTCCGCTATATCGCCATGAATGACGGTATCGACACCCTGCGGGATAACAACGATATTGCCCCGTTCAAGAATATCCTGAACGAGATGTACAGCAAGGATATTTCCAAGAAAGTCCATTCCTCTTATCTTCTGAAAGCGCAGAAAGGACAGTTTACCGGGTGTCTTGCCCCGTTTGGGTATCGGAAAGACCCGGAGGACAAAAACCATCTGCTCATTGACGAGGAAACCGCCCCGATTGTGCGGCTGATTTTCGGATATGCCCTAAACGGTCATGGTCCGAACTATATCCGCAGACGGCTGGAGGAAGAAAAAATCCCCTGCCCCACATGGTGGAACCGGGAACGGGGGCTTCGCAATACCCGCACCAAATGGGAAAAGAAAGACCCGGAAAACGGGCGGTATATGTGGGACTTCTCCGTTATCAAAGACCTTTTGATGAATCCCGTCTACACCGGGGCGATTGCTTCCCAGAAAAAGGACTACCGTTTCAAAATCGGCACGATTGGGGAAAAGAAGCCGGAGGACTGGATTGTGGTGGAGGGACAGCATGAACCGCTGATTGACCGCATGAGCTTTGACATTGTGCAGAACAAGCTGAAATCCCGCCAGCGTCCGGGACAGACCAATGAAATCAGCCTGTTTGCCGGACTGATAAAATGCGGTGAGTGTGGGAAGTCACTGACGATACGCTACACAAACGCAAAACATCCCCAGCAGATTTACTCCTGCAAAACCTACAATGCCTTTGGAAAGAACCACTGCACCCAGCACCGGATTGATTATGACACCCTTTACAGCCATGTGCTGCGGAAAATCCGGGAATGTGCCAGAGCCGCCCTGATGGACGGGGAAGCGGTTGCCGACCGCTTGACCAATACCTGTGAAGCCGAGCAGCGGGAACAGCGGGAAGCAATGGAACGCTCCCTCACAAGGGACGAGGAACGGATTGAGGTTCTGGACAAAATGGTAATGCGGCTTTATGAGGATATGATTGCAGGGCGTATCAGTGAACAGAATTTCAACACCATGCTGGAAAAGACACAGACCGAGCAGACGGAGCTTAAAACAAAAGTGTCCGAGGGCAGAAAGCGGCTGTCCGATGAAGTCCAGCTTGCCAATGACGCAAAACAATGGGTGGAAGCCATTCAGGAATACGCCAATATCACAGAGCTGGACGCAGCCACCCTCAACCGCTTAATCAAAGAAATCGTCGTGCATGAGCGCATTGACGAAGATAAAACAAGACACATTTCTATCGAAATTCATTTTAATCTCAAACCTATCCCAGAGGTGGAACAGGTCACTGCCTGACCTGTCCCGCCGGGACGGTTCTCTTAAAAACACCATATAGATTTTTGTACGCCGCCGCCCGCCATCGAGCAGAGTTTTACACCTAATTGGGGATAAAACAGGTTAAAGCGGGCGTTGGATGCCTGCTGCCGGTAGGATTCATAACGGTTTTTTGCGCTCTGCATGGTGTCGGAAGCCGCCATCACATCAGCTGCCGTGGCCATGCCCGCGCTCTGCTTTTTCATAGCTGCCTGATAACTGCTCTGGGCCGCCTGATAGTTTTTCTCCTCGGCCTGAGCCTTGGTATTCATCTGATTATAGGTACGCATCAGGCTCTGGGCCGTCAGCACATAGCTGTCGATCGTTTTCTGGCGGCTGGTGGTCTGGGTTTTGGATTCCTGGGATTCCAGCTGTTTGGTGATCTGGGAAATAGACATGTTTAGCATGGAAGCATTCATTTTGTAGGTCGCCTTTGCCTCCGCATCATCCTCATACTTTTCCTGCATAAACTTCATGTAATCCCGCTCGTCTTCCAGAGTCTTCAGCATGTTCTCATAGGTTTCCTTATTGCTGGTGTAATTGTCCAGGGCATTTTTTAGGTTCCGGTTATTCTGCACCAGCTGTTCCAGATTATTGTAATCCACGCACGTCACAGATGTATCAGTCTGAACTGCGGTATCCAATGAATCAGACTGATCTGTCACATTGCCAGAAGCGCTTTCAGAAACATCCGCAGCAGTTTCCGCCATCACCGGAAACGCAGCGGACGGCAGCGCCAGACCGCCTGCCGCAAGAGAAAACACCAGTGCGGTCCTGACACAGGCTGAACCAAATGCACCCATGCCGTGTTCTGTCTTTTTTCGCAAACTCCGCAGGCACATACGCTTCTGCGGCACCTTCCTGTCTGCCTGTTTTCTCATCACACTGCGCTCCTTTCCTTACTCTGCAGATGCCAGTCCGTTCACGGCCCAGTCATAATCATTCATGGCCTGTAACAGGGACAGCTTCTGGGTCTGGGCTGTCACCTGGGCGGTGGTATAAGAAGCCTTCTGGCTCTCATAGGTATTTTTTGTAATGGTTCCCGCTGCCAGCTTCGCGTCGGCAGACTTCATGGAAACCTCCTGCAGCGCCAGAGCCGACTGGGCCTGCTCATAGCTTGACTGGGCCAGAAGCAGGGAATCATAGGCAGATTTCACACTGTTGGAGATGGTCTCCCTCTGATTCTTTTCCGTCTCGCTCAGCTTCTCCTTTACGCTGTCTGTTCTGGCGTTGGTGAGTTGCTTTTTCGTCAGGCGGTAGGCGTAGCTGTTCTCCAGAGCTGTCTGGATATCTGCGTTCACATCAATGGCCGCGATCTTACTCTGGTCCGGCTCTGCAAGCTCCGCGATCTCCACATCCGCGCCGTAGCCCCAGCCTAACATCAGACACAGGCTCTCCTTTGTGGAGGCCAGATTGCTCTCGGCAGTCACCAGCGCTGCCTCCGCATTGGAGACGGACTCCTTTGCACTTAAAACCTTGGACTGGGTAGACATACCCGCTGCCAGGCGGTTCTGCTCAGACTGGTACGAAAGCTTCGCCTGCTCAATGCGGACCTTCTGGCCATCCAGGTTATAGTACTGGGTCCAGTAGGTGAGCATAAGCCCCTGTGCCTGCTTGGCCAGCTTCGCCTCGGACTGATCGTACTGGAGCCGCATGGTTGCCTGGTCATCGGTATTTTCATCGCCCTGTTCCATTAAGCTCTTTGCCTGCTGCTCATTGCGCAATGCCGCTGCCACACCACTTCCGTAGTTCGCGTCATCGGAATCCGGGTAATTGATGTTCGAATAGATTTCATTGGCCTTATCGTAATAATCCTGGGCCACATCATCCCGGTTCTTGGTCAGATAATCCTTGTAGCTGATCTCGTTCTGGACCACAGTCGGATTGTACTCATGAACCAGATCTGAAATCTCATCAAACTCCAGCTTATTATCGCGGAGTGTCGCCCATTTTTCTGCTGAATAAGCAAATTCCGGGCTTCTCTGGGCAAATGCCTGAAATGGCATTGCCGTAATGACGCCGGCGGCAAGCACTGCGCCTGCCAACCGTTTTGCACGTTTCCGGACCATTTTTCATCTCCTCCTCATTAAATATCCAGAACCTTCAATTCCTTCCTGCCATTTATCAGAGCGTAATAAACCGGCAGGATAAACAGCGCTACCAGCACACCGACACTCAGTCCTCCAATGTTTACCACCGCAAGGCCCTGCGTGGTAGAACCGCTGCTTCCAAAGGCCATCGCCATCGGCAGCATGGAAAGAATCGTGGTCAAACTTGTCATCATGATCGGACGCATACGAGTGGCACCGGCCTCGATCAGCGCTTTCTTCAGCGGCATCTCCATACGGTACTGATTGACCGTATCTACATAGAGGATACCATTGTTTACGACGGTACCAACCAGGATCAGAAATCCCAGAATGGAGGTCATGGACATGCTGACTCCGGTCAGCTTCAGAAGTCCAAAGGAACCAACCAGGCTGAACGGGATGGTGGTCATAACCATGAAGGAGAACTTCGGGGACTCGAACTGCGCAGCCATGACCACAAAGATCAGGAATACTGCCACCGCAATCGCGTTGTACAGACCGGAGAACTCTTCCTGCATCATACGGTCTCTGGAGTTGGTGCCGCGGGTAATGGTTCCGGTCAGGTTCGGGCTGATAACCTCACTATCGATTTTGGTCTTCACAGCCGCACTGGAGCTGCTGTCCACATAATCTGCGGAAATGGTGATCTGATAGGACTTATCCTCCTTCTCAATGGAAGACGGACTGTCCTTATAATAGATTTCTGCCACATCGGACAGCGCCACATAGCCGCCGGACGGCTTCTTTAAAATGATGCGCTCCAGCTGCGGCACGGTCTTATACTGATCCTCCGGATACTCTGCTTTGACGCTGATCTCCTGGCCGTCCACCTTTAAGGTGGTAACCTCCTCACCGTCCAGCATCTGTTTTACCATGGTTCCGATCTGGGCTGCGGTCAGTCCTTCGGCAGAAGCAGCAACCGGGTCTACCTTAACGGCAACAACCGGCGCGGTATTCTCAATACTGGAGTGGACGTTCTTCACATCATCCCTGGCAATCAGCTCACTTACAATCTCATTGCTGACCTCCTGCAGCTCATCGTACTGGGTTCCCTTTAAGATGGCCTCGTAGCCTCGGCTCCGTCCCATCATGCTCATGGAGGTGGAGGCCTCTACCGTAATGGTACAGTTTTCCAGGTCTGCCATCTCATTCTCCCACTGGCTTACCACCTCATCAGTAGACATCTTCCGGTCATCCTTTAAATAAGCGGTAATGGTTCCTTTATCATTGTTGTAACGCAGCATATAGGATTCCACATCCTCATGAGCTGCCACGATGGATTCTGCCTCTGCCAGGATTGCGTCTGCCTGTTCGGTAATCAGGCCCGGGCGGGTCTCAATGCTGACGCTGACGGTACCGGTATCATCGGCAGTCATCAGCTCAGTCTGCATGCCGCTTGCCAGGAACACCGTTGCTACAATGATGCCGACGGAAGCCAGCATAACGATGGCCTTGTGTTTCAGAAGAGTCGGCATAATCTTGCGGTATCCATCCTGTAAGAAGGTCAGCGGACGGCTAGCCGGTGCGGATGACCGCTCCTTCGGCTTATACATCATATAGCACAGCGGCACGATGGCGATTGCAGAAAGCAGGGACGCACACATACAGAATACGATGGTGTAGCCCATGGCTCCGAACATCTGGCCGCTCATACCGTTCAAGAATACCAGTGGGATAAATACAACACAGGTGGTTACCGTGGAGCCAAAGATGGAAGCCACCACAATATTGGTTCCCTCCAAGGCCGCCTTTGCGTAGCTCAGCGCGCCCTTGTCCTGCTGCTTATCCATGGCCCTAAAGCAGCTCTCCAGCACTACGATGGAGTTATCTACCATCATGCCGACACCGAGGACCAGACCGCTCATGGTAATGATGTTCAGCGTAAATCCCGCCCGCGTCATAACGATCAGGGACATCAGGATAGAGGTCGGGATAGAGCTTCCGACGATCATGGATGCCTTGAAATCTCCGAAAAACAGGAAAATGATGATCATGGAAATAACGACCGCCATCACCATGGTCTCTGCTACATCCTTTAAGGAGTCCTGGATGGAGTCTGCCTCATCTCTTGCTACGGTGATGGTCAGGTCATCATCATCATTCTGCAGGCTTTTGATGACCTTCTGCACCTGCTTGGACAAATCCATGGCGGTGCTGCTCTGCTGCTTGGTCAGGGAAATGGAGATGGTCTCTTCACCATTGTAACGGGAGACGCCGCCCTTCTGCTCCTCCGCGTAGGAAACCACTGCGATATCTTCCAGGTAAATGATCTTGTTTCCGGATACCGTGATCGGCATTTCCAGCAGCTCATCCAGCGTGTCATGCTGCGTTAACGTAGACACGGATAAGTCCAGGTTGCCGGACTCTGCGCTTCCGGACGGATAGGACAGGTTGGCTGCCGACATGGCGGACTTGATATCGCTGATGCTCACATTGTACTGATCCATCATATCGGACATCAGTTCAATTTTGATATACTCAGAGGAACCGCCCATCGTGGATACCTCTGCCACGGTGCTGAGCTTTTCCAGCTCCGACACAATCTTCTGATCTACATAGTCATAGAGATTTTCCTGGGACGGATTCGCAATGGTAAGCATCATGCTGGCCTGCGCATTCTTGTTCATCTCCATGACTGTCGGCTCTACATCGTCCGGCAGGTCACGGATGCTGTTTAAGCTCTTGGTTAAGTCGCTGTAGGCCTCATCCATATCGGTATCGTAATCATACTCCAGCATGATCATGGAACGGCCCTCACTGGTGGTGGAGCTCATACTCTTCACACCCTCCAGCGTGCTGACCTGATCCTCGATCAGCTGCGTTACCAGCTCATCCATATCCTCCGGGCTGGCGCCGGAATAGTTTGCCATAATGATCATCATCGGCTGATCCATATCCGGCATCTGCTCCAGTGTTGCGTTAAACACCGAAGAAATACCAAACACGATCAGGCATAAGAGCGCCATCAGCACAGTGACCGGACGCTTCAGTACAAATCTGGTAATTCCCATTTATGTCTGCCTCCTTACTGTGCTTTCGGTGCTGCGTTTCCGTTCTGTGCGCCGCCAGCTGCCGGTACGCCCTGCGGTGCCTTGCTGTCTGCACCCTGACCGTCACCTGCCGGGGTCTGACCGCCTGCACCCTGTGCATCACCTGTCGGAGCACCGTTCTGTCCCTCGCCGCTGCCAGCTGCCGCATCTGCTGCCTCAGCATCGGATTTCAGGCGGATATCCGCACCCTCGTACAGATTGGAGCTCCAGGTGCTGACTACCATATCATCGGCCTTTATACCGGAAAGGATCTGCGCGTTCTCGGAATCATAAAGGCCAATCTCCACGGAAGCCATCTTCGCCTTGCCATCTTCATATAAGTAGACATAGCCCTTGCCGCCACTGTAGTAGATGGCATCTACCGGAACCAGCATCACATTCTCGGCGCGCCCGGTCACCAACGTGATCTTCACGGTACTTCCGATGGCGATCTCATCGCTGCTCTCCATATCCCCCTTTACCTTGAACAGGCCATTGCTCTCATCGACCATATTGCTGATCTCGGTGATGTTTCCGGTATAGGTATTTCCGTTTTTGGAAATCTCGAGCTCATCTCCGGTCTTTAAATTCTGTACCATACGCTGGGTCGCATAAAAGGTGATGCTGTTCTGACCCTCGCCCGCAATGACACAGAGCTGTGCAGACTGGTTGACGCGGTCATACACATCCACGTCCACACTCTCCACGCGGCCTGCGATCGGTGCGGTGATGGTGCTGTACTCCACCTGCTTATCGTACTGAAGCTTGGCAGATTCATACTGGAGCTGCGCGGATTTCAGACTATTCTGATACTGCTCGTACTCCTGGTCAGACAGATCGCCGCTGTCGTAAAGGATCTGCATTCTGCTTAAGTTACTCTGGGCCTGGGACAGATTGACCTGGGCGGAATCCATGCTGTTCCTTGCAGACTCCACCTGCTCGGTGTTGATCTCCATCAGCACCTGTCCCTGGCTGACCATATCACCGGCCCTGACATTCACGGCAGTCACATCACCGCCGGCCTTGGCGTACACATACACCACATCGGCTGCCTCAACCGTACCGGTCAGGCTGGAGGTTACGGAAACATCTCCCGTGGTCGGATTTGCCGCATTTACCACCGTTACCGTGGATTCCTGCATCATTCCGCCGGGACCTCCCATGCCTCCGGGACCTCCCTGACCGCCTTTTGTGCCCTTCCCTGTAAGGAAAAATGCTGCGCCTGCAAGAATGATCACTGCCGCGCCTGCTCCTGCCATGATTTTTTTCTTCTTATCCATCTTACACTCCTTCACCTTCTATGTTTCCTGTTACGTTACATGCGACTGTCCCGCAGGATCACCACCAGCACGATCATGCCTGCCACCAGAAAGCTCCATCCGGCAATATAAACCAGATGCAGGTTTTCTGTGATGCGCACCGCAGCGATTCCTGTTTTCTCCAGAAAGGAGGCTGCCGCCAGAATCCAGACTCCGGGATGATACAGCAGCGTAAAGGTCTTAAAAAACTCGGACCGCTCTGCCTCAGGCCGGAAACAGAACATCCCGGCTGACATGCCAAGGCCTCCCACGACCAGATAACACAACGCGCTGAGCATGGCCTTCACCGGAAAGGTATCAAACATTCTTTCTCCGGTCCCCAATAGCAAAATCAGGACCAGACAGATGCCCGCATACCCAAACAGTTCCTTTTTTAATATTCCGTGATCCGGTGGTCTTGCTGAAGATTTCTGGTTCATAAGGCACTCCTTTCCGCACACATTCTGACATGCTACAAAGCTTAAATAAGAAATGTGAGAAAAGTGTGAGAAAATCCGCATAATTCTGTGAGGAAAGTTTCAGAAGCCGGGAAAAGATGTTATAATCCCAGAAGAACGTAGAAGGGAGAAAGTTCCATGCCGCACATTCTTATCACCGATGATGATCCGCACCTGCGCCGCCTGGTGCGTACCTATGCAGAACTGGAAGGCTTCGAATGCACAGAGGCCGGAGAAGGAGCCGCCGCGGTCACTGCTTTAAAGCAAAGTACCTTTGACCTGGTGCTTTTGGATGTCATGATGCCGGGACCGGACGGCTTTGAAACCCTCGAAGCCATCCGCGGCTTCAGCCAGGTACCGGTCATCATGCTGACCGCTCGAAATGAAGAATATGATAAATTAAACGGATTCCGGCTCGGCGTCGATGACTATGTTGCAAAGCCATTCAGTCCCAAAGAGCTGATGGCCCGCATCGGAGCCGTGCTGCGCCGCACCCAGGTCCATACATCAGCACCTGTCACAAAAGAGCTTGCCTTTGGCGGACTTTCCATTTTCCCGGATTCCCGGATCGTCACATTAGACGAAAAGAAGATCTCTCTGCCGCCCAAGGAATTTGACCTGCTCTACAAGCTGGCACAGAACGAACATATCGTCCTGAGCCGCGACAAACTGCTGGAGACCGTATGGGGGTACCGGTACTGCGGGGATGCCCGCACCGTGGACACACACATCAAGTCCCTGCGGGAACACATCGGCCCTTACCGGAAGCTGATCCAGACTGTATGGGGAGTGGGGTATAAATTTGAAAAAACAGAGGAAAATTAGACTTTCTGCCCTGAAAAACCGGATGGTGTTCCGGCTCTGGGCCTTTATGATGATCCCGGTCATGTTCGGGATCGGCTTTATGTGGGTAGTACAGATTTTTCTGTTTGAACAGAATTACGCGAATGCCGCCGTTAACGAAGCTCTGAACCGGCTTTCCCCGGTCATGGAGGATTTGCGTACCCGCGATATCGGAGAGGATGAAAAGCTCTTATCCTTTATCAGCCACATCGGCGGAGAGCTGCTCCTGGTCTCTGAGGACGGCACCCTCATTAAAATGTACTCTTCCGGACATCTGGTGCAGCCACAGGAATGGGAGCGTAAACTCAACGATCCGGAGATGACCCGCCAGAAACCTGATTTCAGGGAGTTGCTGGCCGGCCGCCCCTACCGGCACATTGAGCGGATGCACGGAAAGATCATCGGCTATGAGCTTGGTTTCCCGGTCACCTGCAACGGAGAACATAACTATCTGATCCTGCGCAACGCCCTGATGACCCGGGCCGTTTTAAACCTGAACCGTTCCCAGCTCATCATTCTGAGCATTCTTCTGACCGGCATCGCATCGGTACTGGCTGCAGTCCTGTCCAGACAGTTTTCCCGTCCCATCTTTCAGATCAAAAGTGCGGTGGACAAGCTGACCGAAAACGACTTTTCCATCGACCCGGATCTGGAACGCCAGGACGAGCTCGGGCAGCTGTCCCAATCCGTCGGGCAGCTGCGGCTGGCCTTACAGCGGCTGGATATTCTGCGCCGGGAGGTCATCGCCAACGTCTCCCATGAGCTGCGCTCCCCGTTAGCTCTCATCACCGGCTATGCGGAGATGGTGCGGGACATCACCTGGAAAGATGACGAGCTGCGCAATGAAAATCTGAATCTCATCATCAGCGAGTCCAACCGCATGAGCGAGATGGTAAACGACATTCTCGACTATTCCCAGTTTTCCGCCGGCTACAGCAGCTTAAAGAAGGAATGGTGCGATTTACGGGATATCGTAACAGCCGAGCTGACCCGCTGCAGACAGGCAGCTGCCGAGCATGGCATCACGCTGACACTGCTGGTGACAGAGGAAACCTCTGACCGCAGGTCATCTGCTTCGGCTGCTGATGTGCAATCCTCCCGGCCGTTTTTCTTTGAGGTCGATGCCCTGAAAATGAGCCAGGTCATGCGCAACCTGCTAAACAATGCCATCAACCACACACCGGAAAATCAGGAAATCCGGATCTGTCTGACTCCGCAGCCGGCTGCGCGTTTTCAGGAGCTTGCCGGCGCACCGATTCTGACTGGCAATACAGCTTCCTTCACCGGCGACACATCGGCAGAAGCAGCTTTTTCCGTTTCCTGCTGCCTTGTCGAGGTCATCAATCCCGGTGATCCGATTCCCGAAGAGGACCGTGCTATCATCTGGGAGCGCTACCAGCGCAGCCAGCACCAGAACGGGCGCAGGCTCGGGACCGGCATCGGACTTTCCATTGTCAGCACGATCCTAAAGGCACATCAGATGCCGTACGGAGTGGACTGCCAAAATGGTTATAATGATTTCTGGTTTTTGTGCCGTTGAATGATTTCTTTCATGAAACGGTCTGCCGCATCCACAGCCTCCGGTGTCCAGAACTCGGAACCGCCGTGGTCCGCGCCGTCCACCAGATACAACGTTGCTTCTTTTCCGCATTCCTTTAACTTCTTATATAAACGCACACTCTGATAGGGACTCACCTTGCGGTCCTTGGTTCCGTGCATGATCCACACAGGCGGGAGCTTAGTCTCCGGGCGGATATAAGTCACAGCCGTTGCCCGGGCTGCAAGCTCCGGATGCTCTCTTAAGTTTGCTCCCACCTCCATGCCTTCCGGGCTGGTCTCCAGATGATGCTCCAATGTATCCGGGAAATCATCCATCTCTGTCATGCTTACCGCACCGTAGTAATCCAGGATTCCCATGACATCTGCAGATACTCCCGGATATACGGAGGCATCCAGCCACGGCTCCTGATCTGCCAGAGCTGCAAACACGGCGGTATGGCCGCCTGAGGAACAGCCGCCCAGGAAAAAGTTTTCCCCGTCCAGATGGTAATCTGCCGCATGCAGGCGCATAAAGCGGACTGCATTTCTGGCATCCTGAATCGGTGCCGGAAAATGGGCAATTCCGGAATGACGATACTGCACCACAGCTACCACATATCCGCGGGCAGCCAGTCTCGCATAATGCGGGCAGCTCTTATACACATCCTGTACGCCCCAGGCAGACCCCTGCACAAACACAAAACATGGATGAAGCTTTTCCGGCTCGTTTCTGGTATATGGCTCCAGAATCTGAAGCACCAGCGTATGACCGTCCACTTCTGCATACGGAATATCATGCCAATGGTAAACTCCCGGCTCATCTCCGGTGGTCGGGATATGGATTGCCCCTTCCACCTCTTCGGTCAGTCCCGGATATTCCTCATATTCCCACACTTTTACTTCCATCTATTTTATTCTCCTTTCTACTGCTGCCGTCCCTGCCTATACCTGGGCCTTCAGCATCTGCATACTGGTCATACGCAGGGAATGCTCCTTCGGGATCTGTTCCTCCGGTGCTTCCAGATCAACCAGCTTCAATGCTCCAAACGGGCAGGCCTTGACGCAGGCCGGAAGCATACCTTGATGTACCCGCACATAGCAGCCGTCACATTTGATCATCTTTCCATTTTCTCCGAAGGATGGAATTCCGTACGGACAGGCCATGGCACAGCTGTGACAGCCAATACAGTTTGTGGTATCATAAACCGTAAGATTTGTCTCCGGGTCTTTCCTGAGACAGGCACTCGGACAGCCGGTGATGCAGGGCGCATCCTCACAGTGCATACAGGCTAAGGAGAGCCGGTGATAACTGACACGGTTATTCTTTTCAAGCTCCATATCGAAAATATTACGGTACGGGCGCTGTCCTTCCCTGACTTCATAATCATTCTGGTCCATACAGGCTACCGCGCAGGCACCGCAGGCCACACATTTGCTCAGATCGAGATCGATCGCGTATTTTTTCACTGCTGCACCTTCTTTCTCATTCCACAGCGCGTGGAATTGTATGCCGGGAAACCGGAATAAGGATCCACATGCGTACCAGACATCAGGGAATTGACATCTGCCTCCGAATATCCATGATAGAAAAAGACCACAGATTTTGGAACCTTATGACTCGGCATAGCCTTTACGCAGATACAGCCGCGTTCCGTATAAAGTTCCATGTCATCTCCGGCTTCAATGCCCAGTTCCTTTGCATCCTCCACAGACAGCTCCGCTGTCGGATCCGGTCTTAAGCTGCGTGCCCATTTGACCTTATGAAGACGGGAATGGATCGCATTCGGAATACGCCCGCCGGAACAGAGCTGGTACGGATAAAGCTCCGGATCTGCCTCATCAAGCGGCTCGCAGTAGGTCGGAAGCGGATCCAGGTGCCATTCCGGATGAGATGCAATGAGCTCCGAATACAGTTCAAACTTTCCGGTCGGTGTCAGAAGTCCCCGCTCCAGATGCTCACCCGGAGCAGATTTTTTTACATTCGGTACCTTAATCGGAACATCACTGTTCTTCAGTTCCTCCACGGTAATGTCAAGATCACGGAGAATGAATTCCAGGTTTTTCTCATAGCCTGCTTCCAGCTCCTCATCGCCCAGACCAAGCTTTTTTGCCAGCTCCGCGATGATCTCCGTATCGGATTTACTCTCTCCCACCCGGTCAATGGCCGGTTTCGTATACCATGCATAGCAACCTGGATAGGTTTCCAGCTCACCGCGCTCATAGGAGGTGCAGACCGGAAGAACGAGATCCGCAAGCATCGCCGTATCCGTCAGGAACAGATCGGTATCTACAAAATAATCCAGCTTCAGCAATGCCTCTTTCACATACTGGTCATCCGGCAGCATCCGGTAATTCATTCCCATAGCAAAGAGCGCCTTAACCGGATACGGTTTTTCTTCCATGATCTGTCTTGCCAGATCCACACACTGCATCTCCTTTTCCATATGATACCACAGTGGAAAACGCTCTGCTCCTACCGCCGGTTTCGCATTCTCAGGCTCTGTCACCTCTGCAAATTCTTCATCCCGGGTCACAAATCCGGCCATCTGGTGTGTAAAGCTGTGAAGTCCCGGAAGCTGACCGCCTTCCCGGTCATAATTGCCGGTCAGTGCCAGAAGCGCCATGATCGCACGATAATTCTGGAAGCCGTTTTTATGGTGGGGAATTGGGGCACTATTTTCATTGATACACATAGAGCTGCTTTCCCAAATCATCCGACAAGCCTCAAGCACCTGTTCATAAGGAACTCCGGTCAGAGCTTCGACATTACTTTCATTAAATTGCTTTACATACGCCTTATATTCTTCAAATCCATGCACATACTTCTCAATATACGCTGCATCAATCCATCCGTTTTCTATCAGGATGTTTCCCATGCACAAAGCCAGAGCGCCATCGGTTCCGGGATACGGACGAAGGTAGAGATCACAAAGGCGCTCGACCGCAGGAGTGATTTTAGGATCAACAATAATAACCTTCATGCCCTTTTCACGGCGTTTTTCAATCGCAGTTGCCTTGGCATATCCGGAAAAATACGGATTCATAGCCCAGCCTAAATACAGATCTGTATGCGCCATATCCGGACGCGCCAGCTGTCCGGACGCCGTTTTCCAGGCCATCCAGCCGGCTGTCATACAAGTACTGGATTCCGTGCCGAAATTCATGGTTCCAAAGGAATGTGCCAGGCGCCGCAGCCACGGACGGTACCACTTATTATAGCCGCCGAAAAACGCCACTGCATCTGCTCCGTATTCTGCCTTGATCCCATTTAACCGGGAAGCGATCTCATCATAGGCCTGTTCCCAGGTGATCGGTTCAAATTTTCCTTCTCCCCGCTCGCCAACCCGCTTAAGCGGAGTCAGGATCCGGTCCTCCCGGTAAGCAAACTGACGGCCGGAAAGTCCCTTCACACACATGCGCCCCTTACTCTGCGGATGCTCGTCCATCCCCTCAAGCTTGACCATTCTGCCGTCCCTGACGTATGCATTTACACCGCAGTTATTGGCCGGACTGCAGATTGCGCACACCGTATGGCAAACCCGGATCCCGGTTTCCTCACACGGAATTTTTGCTTTGATTAATGCTTCCAAACTATCCATGTAATTTCTCCTCAATCTCATCAATGAATGCTTCCGACAGACCAGCCTTCTGAAGCATAGCCCTCTGGTAATCCGGAAGGACAAACTCTTCTCCCGCAAACAGCCGCAGCATATAATTTTTCACGATACCGCTGATCCGGTAATTGTCCAGGATATTGGCACCCACGATCCGTTTTCCATCCAGCACCAGGCGTACATACAGGCTGTCTTCCAGGCTTCCGTACTCCAGCACCTCCCCCGTCAGACGGTTATCACCAAAGCCGATAAAATCCATGTTCATAAAATGTGTGATATTATGCAGGATGTTTCCGTGATACGCGACACCCTGACCTGCCATGTTGGCTCCTGCCGTCTCGCCCTGTCGGTTGGCATTGGCCCAGAGACCGATGATCTGATTCTGTCCGCTCTCCAGGTTGTTTCCCTCACAGCAATCTCCGGCTGCATACACACCCGGAACTGAGGTTTCCATATGATCGTTGACCGTAATACCGCGGACGATTGCCACCTCATCCTTCACAGGATCCGTGATGGCTCTTGTGCCAATGCAGAGTCCGACAATATCTGCCGGAATCCGGCTTCCATCTGTCAGTACGGCGATTTTCTGCCCATCCTCCTGCTCCATGTGGTCGATCGTTGCTCCGAATTTCAGATGAACGCCCTGAGCCTCCACCCGCTTTTCAATCTCCGCGGACACCTCCGGATAAGCTGCCAGCGGAAAAATATGAGGTGCCAGATCTAAAAGCCAGGTTTCAATGCCAAATTTATGCAGCACCTCCACCACCTTGATTCCGGCCATGGATGCACCGATCACAACAGCATGGCGGACATTCTTCTGTTTCAGACGTTCTTTGAAGCGGATGGAATCCTCCACCGTCCGCATCAGAAAAGCATCCTCCGGATCAAGTCCCTTCACCGGCGGTGCAAACGCACGCGCACCGGTCGCGATCAGAATCCGGTCATACTGCTTTGTCTGCTGCTTCGTCTCCACCAGATGCTCTTTTGCATGTACCCGGATGACCGGCTCCTGAATCAGGTGAAACGATATCTCCTTCCGGATCTGATCCAGATCCCCAAACGGAAACAGGCCGTCAAACTCCAGCTTTCCGAACGCATAGTATGTTGTCAGCATCGGATTGTACGGTGCCCGGCTGGTATTGCTGTATACATCGATCTCCCCCTCCTGGTCACAGGCGCGGATCGCTTTAACCGCATGATAACCTGCCGTGCCGAATCCTACCACAGCATAGTTCATGTTTTTCCTCCTCTCAAATACCGAAAAAGCCACTGAAATCCAGTGACTTATCCGATTATCTTTTTTCAGATTTTCAAGTCCTTTATTGTGCGCTCTGCTGTTCCAGCTTTGCTTTCACATTCTTATAACGGATCAGCATGATGATGATGGAAACCAGAATGAAGAGACCGATATACAGGTAATGCTTCGGCTTCAGACTGGAGAGGCTTACAAAGGAAGTAACAATGGTAACTGTCAGGCATACACAAAGAACTGCATGCAGTTTCTTTGGTTCTATATGCAATACAGACTTTTCATAAGCTTCCGGGAACAGACTCGGAAGTCTCCAGCATGCACAGATCGTAAACAGGCCGGTCAGTTTGCTACAGCCGGTACCCATATTGGAAATATCGGTGGTATCCATGCCGGTTAAGATCGGGATCAGGCCCACAATAAAGAAGAAGAATAACAGCAGAACCGGAGTTCCGTTTTTATTTTCCTTTGCGCAGATTTCCGGAAGCCATCCATCCATGGCAGCTCTCTGAAGAGAACGGGTAGTCCAGGACAGTGTTCCGTTCAGGGTTGTTAACAGGGCGAACCATGCACCGCCGATAACAAAAAACAGATAAACCGGTGCAGGGAATACTTCTTTTGCTACAACCGAAATATTGACACCTGCTACCTTATCTAACGGAAGCACGCAGGCAGCTACAATACCGACAAATGCATAAAAGATTGCAACGATCGCGGTGGAAAGGATCATGGCCTTCGGAATATTCTTTCCCGGATTCTCGATTTCTCCGCCATTCTCAGCCAGGAAGCTTGCGCCGCCACATGCAAAGGACAGAAGCGTTGCGCCCTGCAGGAAGTTTTTCAGGCCGTGAGGCATGATGTTGGATGCGGAAAATTCCAGTGCAGACCAGTCAACCTTCGGAAGACCGAATACGATATAAATGAACAGGGAAATCAGAAGCAGGGAAACCATCACCTTCTGAACCTTCGCAGAGGTTTTCAGACCGATCAGGTTTACGATCACTGCCGCAGTCAGGGCGCCAACCGCAACCACGGTCTGGTTTACTGACGGAAAGATCACGCCAACATAGCTTGCAAAGCCGATTGCGAACGTGGATACCAACACCTGCTGCAAAATAAACATCAGAAGAAATACAAATGCGATCCTCGGCCCCAAAAGCTTCTTGGCATACACATAGCTTCCGCCGGTTGCCGGCATACTGGAAGAAAGTGTTGCCATCGGGATCAGGCTGATCAGTGAGATGATCGCTGCAAGAAAATATCCGTACGGAGCGCCGTGTCCAGTCAGTCCGATTACGATTGCTGTCAGTACAAACACACCGGAACCTACGATCTGGCCAATACAAAAGCCCATGCAGTCCCAAAAATTCAGTTTTTTCGTCTCCATTTGTTATACCCCTTTTCTCCAGTCTGATACAAACTGTACCAGTTTCTCCATACCCTCTTCGAGCCTTTTGCGCGGACAGCCAAAGTTGAACCGCAGAAAATGCTCTCCGTCTCCGCCATAGGAAGTACCGCCTCCCACTGCAATGCCATAATGATCCGCCAGTGTTTTCTGGATTTCATCGGAGGTCATTCCCAGTGCGCTGCAGTCCAGCCACATCAGATACGTTCCTTCCGGCTTCACCGGCTTGATCTCCGGCGCGTGCACGGCAAGATAATGAATGATAAACTCTGCATTTTCTGTCAGATACGCATTCTGCTGGTCCACCCACTCATCACCGTAGGTGTAGCAGGCCTCGATTGCCGCGTTAGACAGGCAGTTCGGGCTCATAAGCCATGCTTCCCGAAGAGATGCCTCCTGTCTCTTTTTGTATTCCGGATTCGGAATGATGCTGCAGGATGAGTGCAGACCGGCCATATTGAAGGTCTTGCTGATTGCAGTGTAAACGATCATCCTGTCATATACGTCTGCAAAGCAGGCTGCCGAGGTATACTGATTGCCGTAGAGGGCCACATCACCGTGGATCTCATCGGAGAACAGCCATACCGAATATTTTCTGCACAGCATAACCACCCGTTCCACCTCATCCCGCGTCCAGACACGTCCGACCGGGTTATGGGGATTGCAGAATATCATAGCCTTCACCCCACCGGCCAGCTTCCTTTCGAAATCTTCCCAGTTAATGCTGTAGCGTCCGTCCTGATAGATCAGCGGACAGTCTACCTCTTTTCGCTCCTGGGTGCGGATCGCCACAAAAAACGGATCATACACCGGTGTAAAGACAAGCACCTGATCTCCCGGCTCTGTAAAGCCTCTGATTGAAAACCAGATGGATGTCACGACGCCTTCTGACGGTGAAAATGCCTCCACCGGAAGATCCACATGATGACGGCGCTGATACCATGCCCGGACCGTCTCATTGGTCCGTTTTCCGGTTGACGTATAACCAAACAGCGGATGTTCCAGACGCTTCTGAATTGCAGTCACGGCCTCCGGAAGTGTTCCGAAATCCGTATCTGCGATCCAGAAGGGGATCAGCCCGGTCGGAACGCCAAACTTAAACTGACGATCCCATTTAATGGAATCGGTATCCACACGATCCCAAACCTTATCAAAATCGTATTTCATTTTGTACCTCCACCCCTTAAAGGTTTTATGTTCCATTTTTCCGGAAAGCCGGGCCCTGGTTCTCTGAAAAAATATCACCTGTTTTAACGGCAGAATTCTTCGAAATAATGCTGATACGTCGCATAGATCCAGTCGCAATGCTGAAGCATATAAAAGAATGCATATTCCGGATCATGGTCTTTGACTGCCTTCAGAATATTTCCATGCTGCTTTCGTATTTCTGCCTTGTAGGATTCCTGCTGCACCGGAACGATCAGCGGAAGCGCTGTGATCGCGTTGGACGGCGGCACCGTTGCTTCCCAGATCTGCTTCATGAGCGGATTTCTCAGGATTTCCCACAGACAGCCATGGAAAGACTGAAGACCGGTTCCCTTCTGGATCCGGATAGACGGCTCTGCCTGCTCTGCAGTCTCAGAATCATGCTCAAATGCATATTCCAGCTGACGGATATCCTGCTCTGTTGCCATGATGGCTGCCTGCTTTGCGATAGAAGGCTCAATGACGCGTCTGGCCAGCGTAGACTGTTCAAACAAATGCCAGTAGGTTTCTGCCTGATCCCGGAGTTCGCCCGGATCCAGAATGCTTTTCCAGTCCACCGCGACGATGCTGCCCTTTCCCTTCCGGGTTTCAATGATGCCGCTGTCACTGAGCATTTTCAAAGCCTGCCGGACTGTCACACGGCTGACTCCCATCAGCTCCATAAGCTCCTTCTCACTTGGGATCAGATCTCCCTTTTTGTATTCTCCGCTCCGCACAGAATCCTTAATGCGGTTAAATACCTGTTCATACAGTGGATTACTTGATAATTTGTTCACAATATCCTCCTTTTTCATCTCCTGTATGCTGTTCTCAGCATACAACATGTAATATAATAAGTCAAGTTGTTATTGGCATTTTTCTTGTTAATTCTCAATTTGTTTCTGTTTTTTTGTCTCTTTTTACTATTTATGATGTTTTTGAAGCATTTTCCCTTTGTTTTTTTCGTCAATGCATAAGATTCTTAGCTAGCCTGTATTAATACATGTTATTCCCGGCATCGTTATTTTTTTATAAATATATCGGCAAAAAACAAGAACGCAGCCGCAGACCTTGGTCAGTCTGTCCTGCGTTCCTGTATTCTCAGCGTTTTAATTTTTCACGTTCCTGGTCAATGAGACTTTTGGTGGCATCTGCCGACTTCCCAAGCACCTCAGCCAGAAGCTCCTGTGGGATCGTCGGTGCATAATAAAATCCCTGCTGGTATACGCAGCCAAACTTTTTCAGAATGTCAAGCTGACGCTGTGTTTCCACACCCTCCGCGATCAGGCGTTTGCCAAGCTTTTCGGATGCCCGGATCAGGCATTCCACGATCGGTTCCGATCTCGGATCACTTTCCAGCTGCCACATAAACATACGCTCAAACTTCAGCGTATCCACCGGAAGCTCCAGAATCCTGCTGATTCCGGAATAGCCGGAGCCAAAGTTATTCAGGATCAGTTCAACTCCAAGCTCCTTCAACTGCTGCATCACGATCTCCAGGATGACCGCATCCATAGCCAGCGCATATTCATCAATCTCGATCGCCAGCTTTCCGGATGGAATCTGGTATGTCTCGATCATGCGCCGGACCGTATCCACAAAATTCTCCTGAAGGATCAGCACCGGAGAAACTGCAATTGCAATGGACTCATACTCCACGCCCTTTTTCTCCAGTTCTGCAATTGCCTGTGCAACCCGTTCCAGGGCATAGTATTCCACGCTGCTGATCTGGCCGGTATCCTCCGCGATCGGTACAAACTCCGCACTTCCTACCATGCCGATGTCCTTTACAAACATACGCATATAATATTCTGCACGGACAAAACGTTTCTCTTCTGTGTTGTAGGTCGGACGGAAGCGAATCTCCAGTTCATGATTTTCCAGCGCTGTTCCGATATAACGGGCGATCGCCTGCTTGCGCAGATATGCTGCATGGAGTTTGGAATCATATACCGCATACTGGTTGCTTCCGCTTTCCGCTGCCTTGCTGACAGCCAGATCCAGATATTTTAACAGATCATCTGTATTTCCCGCATAACCGGGATAAGAGCAGACACCGATCTGACAGGAGCACATACAGTCTGTCCCGCCGATCTTCCAGCTCTGGGAGAAGCGGTTCAGGATTTCCTCAACAAGCCGTACAGCCTGTCCCTGCGTTCTGTTTCTCAGGATCGCGATAAATTCCACACCGACATAGCGGTAAACCGTGCAGCCTGTCTCTTCCCGAAGATATTTCAAAATTTCCTTTAACAATGCTTCACAATAGGAAAAGCCGAACAGCTCATTCATGCGCTTGAAATTTTCGATATAAAACTTCAGAACCACGCCCTGTCCGTCACCGGATAACGCACGCTCCAGCTGACGGCGGCAGACCATGCGGTCGCCGCTGACTTCATTTTCTTCTGTATTGTCTGCATCTGGAAGCGGTTCTGCACTCAGCCCGGTTCTCTTTTCTGCTGAAGCATACTCCGTTTCCTGTTTCTTCTTTCCAAATAATCCCACAATACGTTCCTCCTCTCAACTGTCTGTTTACTTGCACTGCTCTGCTGCCATGTCACGGTCCAGCTGTGTCAGCTTCTCTACGATCTCCCTGCAGATTTCTTCCGGATTTTTGCCATCAGTTGCTACCGTAACATCTGCAGCTGCCTCATAAAGCGCGCGGCGTTTTTCCTGCAGTCCGGCAATAAAATCCACGTTCATGTGGTCATTCAGGATCGGACGCTCAGTGCTGTCCTTGACACGATTGTAAACGGTTTCCGGTGTCGCAGTCAGAAGCACGACACGGCCATGCTTCTTCATGTGATCCTTGTTATCTTCCCGGACCACCACACCGCCGCCGCAGGAAACAATGGTCTGCTTGCTCTTCTGAAGCTCGATCAGTGTGTTGCACTCCAGATTCCTGAAATACACCTCACCGTATTCCGCGAAAATCTCAGAAATAGACATCCCCTGCTTATCGACGATCAGCTGATCCATCTCCACATAGTTCATCTCCAGCTGACGCTTCAGTTCCTTGGCAATGGTGCTCTTTCCTGCACCCATAAACCCGATCAGGAAAATATTGTAGTTGAACAGGGCCTTTGCCTGAATCTTTCGGCTGTTCTTCACAATGTATTTGAAGATATTCAGGATCTCCTCCTCAAATGCATTGTCTCCCAGCTTCTGCTTCAGGTTATCCTCCTGCTTTTTTTCCTGTTCCGGCTGCAGGATCGGGATTCCATTCTGTTTCTTATAAGCAATGATCTCCTGAATGCATTCCATGCGGTCTACCAGCTGCTTGATGATAATGTCATCACATACTCCGATTTTTTTGCGGATCTCCTCGATTCTGTCATCCATTCTGTTGTCCATTACACTTTCTCCTCTTCCGGTCCCAATCAGCGTACATGTCACCGTGCTGCCTTCATTGTAGCACGTTCTGCTGATTCTGACTATATGATAATATCGTAGTAATACTGTCCCCTAAACAGTAAGATTCCGGATATCCTGCCAGATATCCGGAATATACAGTATGTTTTATGCAATTATATCAACAGTTTTCGAAACACGCAATAGTTTATCGCTTTAAAGTGTTAATTTTATGATAGCTGCAATGCAGGCCCGCAGGACAGTCTTCCTATTTTTTTGACGGCAGAAACGTGATCACAATGCCGGAGCAGATCAGGACCGCCCCCACAACAAACTGCCATGTGATCACCTCATGAAGAAGCAGCACTCCAAGCACCGCGGAAACCAGAGGCTGCAGCGGATAAAACATCGAGCAGGTGCTGGCGCTGAGCAGCTGCAGGCTCTTATTCCAGCAGGTATGCGCCACGGCAGTGCCAAACACTGCCACAAACAGACAGGCAAGAAGGGCAGCTGCTGTCGGATGACTCTGTGTCAGGAATACATTTTCCAGAACTGCAGCCGGAATATTGAACAACAGTGCTATGCACATGCCGTACAGAGCAATCTGCACCGGATCATAATAGCCGGAGATTTTGCGGATAGAAACCGATGCCGCAGACCACAGTACCACAGAACCGGCCGAAAGCAGGATTCCCAGCGGATTGATCTGCATGCTTCCATTGCCCAGTATAATGTAAACACCGATCAGGGACACTACAATGCTGAGCACATTTTTCCAGGTGATCTTTTCCTTCAGAAAGACTGCTGCCAGGATAGAGATCATAACCGGATTTAAGGAATTGATCAGGGATGCCAGAGAGCCTGACAGAAGCGCGGTGCCTCCCAGCTGAAGAATGATCGCGGCAAAATAGCCGAGTCCGCCCAAAATCAGCAGATATGGCCAGTGCTCCTTCGCTATCTTCTTATGACCGCCCTTCCACTTCAAAATTCCGTACAGACAGACTACCGATACGAGATAGCGGCAGAACGACACCGTAACCGGCCCCATCACCGCGAGCGCATATTTGCTCACGACATAAATACTTCCCCAGCAAAAAAAGGTGATTAATAAATAAAGATATCCTGCATTGCGTTTCATGGTATGGTTCCTTCCTCTTTTTCCTTTGAATGTCATATAGCCGTTCAGCTCATAGCTGAACGGCTTTGTTGTTTTTTACTGTAATGATAAAATCTGAAAATTCTCTGCTTCTTTTCCAAGCTGGCAAACAAGTCTTCTCATATCTGACTGGTTTAAATTTCCATGCAGCTGTATGGTCACCTGCTGCTCATTGCCCTGACTTTTTAATTCCATATGATCGATCGGGATCTCATTTAACCGGATCATATTCAGATACAGGTTCAGACTGCTTTTTTCCCGGTGATCGGTAAAGCTTACTGTAATCTGCTCATGAGAAACATGCTCATCCAGGCCGGCCTGCTTTAGAGCCTCAGCAATTACCTGCTCCTGCATTTCTGTCAGGATTCCGTACTGGTATCTGCGGCAGACACTCATCAGGTGACGAAGAAACATTTCATATTCTCTTTTCACGCTGACATCCACATCGCCTGTACGCTTTAAAATAATCTCATTCTCCCGGTCCGGCACAAACACATCAGAACCGTTTTCTGCCTTTGCAGCAGCCACATGTTCCGCACATGCCATCCGTTCTAAAAACAGCGGTTTGATCTGGGTATCCACGCTGTCAATCATCTTCCGCACTTCTTCTAATGTCATTCTTAACCTCCATTTCGCATTGGCACATTTTCCAATTCTACACCAAAGCACCCTGTTTTTTCAAGATTTTCTGGATATGTTCTATATTTACAGCACCATCCAGGGCCTGGCAGGCTGCACCGACACCCGCCGCATGACCTGTTGCAAAACAGGTTCCCATAACACGGACGGCTGCAAAAGCAGCCTCGTCTGCAGATATCATTCTTCCTGCGCCATACAGGTTTCTGATATTTTCAGACTGCAGGGCACCCAGCGGAATATCAAAATAGCTACCTTCCTTTACTTCCAGATAGGTTGCCATCTTATTGATATCCTTGTGGATCTCCGGCTTCCAGCCGCCGCGGGCCACACTGTTATCCCGTTTTCTTCTGGTAAGCACATCATCCACGGTGATCGTCTCTTTTCCAACCAGTTTTCTGGTCTCACGGAACCCGAGTGCCGGTCCTATCACAGCCAACTCTGCATGCTCCATACCCGGCATATAGGTTCTTAATGCCTGTACATAGCTTAGTACCTGCTTTCTGGTCTCGCGCTCCATTCTGGTAAGTGCCTCTGCGTTCAGTGCATCCGGGATAATGCTCGGAAGAAGAACTCCTACAATATTAGATCCTTCTTTTTTTAAGATAAAGCCCTTCTCCCTTGTGAGGTTGGGGATTCCGTCTTCTTTTGCCTTCACAACGGCACGCTCCACCGCAGCCGGAGACATATCGCAGCTGGTGTCCACGCCGCTTAAGCGAAACGGCATGGTTGCCGCCTGCGGGCATCCGTCATCGCCGCCCCATACCAGGTGTGCCCCGGCAAGGCGGGCAAGATTGGCGTCTCCGGATGCATCCACAAAGGCCTTCGCAGCTACCGTAAAGGTACCCTCATCATCCACACAGTGAATTGCCGTAATGGTTCCGTTTTCCGTATCTGCACCAATTACAGACGTATGCAGGAGGTAATCCACCCGTTCTTTCTCCAGCAGATTGTCCATGGCACATTTTAAATACTCAGGCTGAAAATTAATATTGCGGTTTCCGGTTGCAGAAATAACGTAGTCCACAGTCGGACCAAGTGCCTCCATCTCATTTAACACAAGCCGACCGACTCCTTCTACAACCCGTACCGGATTTTCCCCACAGGTGTAAAACCCGCAGAAAGCGCTGACTCCGGAATTGGTAGCTTCACCGCCAAGATAAGCATTCCGCTCGATCAGAAGCGTTTTCGCTCCCGTCTTCGCAGCTCCAACTGCTGCAGATACTCCGGCAGTTCCTCCTCCAACAACGACTACGTCATACTGCTGCAAACGTTCCATAATCCTCTATACTCCTTTTTCTTAACCAATGATGAGTGTTCCCAGCGGATATGCAAAGAAGGTCAGCACAACCAGTGCCATCAGTGCAAAAATTCCGCCCCAGATAAACATGTCTTTGGTCGTGGTCCATCCGGAACCGATTGCTACGGTGTTGATGGTACTCTGACCTGCCGGTGTCATGTTGCTGACAGCGGCTGCAAAACCAACCATGCATACAACTGCGCCAACGCTTACTGCTCCTGCCGGAAGTGCAGTTAAAACAGACAGTGCTACTGCGCTTACTACGGTTGTGGTAACAATGTTGGAAGAGAAGTTTGTCTCAAGCAGTGCCCACAGCATAAAGAATAAGATCATGCCGGTAACCGGGAGTGCTGCAGTTAACGGAGACAGGGAAGCGGTCAGCCAGTCGCTGATTCCAATATCTGCGTTGGTTAAGCAGGAACCAAGCCAGGTTGCCGCACCGGTCATCAGGATACTGCCCCACAGGATTCCTTTGGTTACGCCTTCCTTAAAGTTTAAGATACGCTCGCCATCTACTTTGGTGATAAAGAGAAGGATGCATCCTAATAACGGCGGCATTGCGGTAGACCAGCTGTTGATGGTCTTGTAAAGCTCCGGGAAGCTGCCCTTGATCAGGCTCGGGCCAACCCATAAGAATACAGTTAAACCTACTACAGAAAGAATAATTTTCTCTTTGGTATCTGCCTTTGGAACGGTTCCGCGCAGTCCCATTGCATTTTCCGGTTTGATCTCATGGATATCATCCGGACGGTAAATGAACTTAAACACCAGAATTAATAAGATGATCAGCAGAATGCCGGTCGGGATCCCCATTGCCATGTATTGGAACTGGTTGACATCATTTCCGGTTGCTGCGGTGTAATAACCGATTGCCATGGTCGGCCATACATGTCCGATTGCGGTCATACCGGAGGAAAGGCTGATGCAGAATGCCGTTCCCATCATGATCATATTTCCGGTTTTGCCGCCCTTCTTCACACCGAGTACCTGGAAGATATCCTCAAGGAAAGGCATAAATGCAACGAACAGAACAGACGGGGATACGAATAACCCCATGAAGGTAACTGCCGCAAACAGGAAACATACAAAATACCACGGTCCCTTTCTTGCAATCTTATTGGTAATAAAAGATACCGTACACCGTCTTACAAAATTTGTCTTGGAAAGCGGATATACCAGCATAAAGGTAAAGATCAGGAACGCTACGGTCGTATTGCCGAATGCGCCTGAAAAGGTTTTTGAAAAACCGAATGTCGGGATAAATCCAAGTGCCAGTAAGGTGATCATGCTCGGCCAGTCAATGGAAATGGTAATCCACATGAGCAGGGAACCGAAGAATACGCCAAGTACTCCGATTGCCTCAGAGGAAAGACCTCCAAATGGCGGTACAAATCTTGACCCGATCATGATTGCCAGCGACAGGATCAAAAAGATTGTGTCTTTGCTGCTTTTGTTGTTCATAATGAAACCCCTTTCTCCTATTGGTGTTCTTTTGTTTTGTATTTCCTTGTAGCGTTATGATATAAAGTTTATTGACATTTGTAAAATATCATAATATTATCAAATCAATAAGTTTTTCCTATATCATTGGATTTTTTTAGAAACATTTTACAATTTTTTTATTTCTTACCAGGCAAAGGAGTTCGTTTCTCATGCAAATGCAACAATTACGCTATTTTCTTGAAATCGCCAAAGAGAAAAACATCTCTGCGGCAGCCAAGAACCTGTATCTTTCCCAACCCTCCCTCTCCCAGCAGATCCGGAAACTGGAAGAGGAACTGGAGGTGCCGCTTCTCATCCGCCACTCCAAATCTGTCTCCCTGACAGATGCCGGAGAACAGTTTGCCCACCATGCCCGAAGAATCCTCGGCGGAGTCGACCAGCTCTCTGAACTCATGCACAAGCAAAGCTTATTAGAGGCCGGAACCTTAAAGATCGGTCTGTTATGGATTGCCGGATACACAAACCTGCTTCAGATTTTAAGCGACTACCACCGCCTGTATCCGGGTCTGAATTATTCCTTCAGCGTAAACGGCAGCGCCCACTTACAGCAGATGCTTTTAGACCGCAAAATCCATGCCGCATTCATCATCGGCACGGAGGAGCAGCTGGATCAGGAACCGGATCTTTACTCCTGCAAAATTCAGGAAGACTTTTACTCCGTAATCGTATCCCGGCGCAATCCACTGGCATCCAGAAAAAGCCTTTCTGTTCTGGATTTAAGGGACTCTCCCATCATCATGCCCTCTCCTGCTTCCGCACTGCGAAAAAGCCTGGACCGGATTTTTGAGGAAGCTGGCATCACACCGAATATTCTCTGCGAAACCAGCCAGTCCGATCTGGTTATCCAGCTGGCCGCTCATGATCTCGGAGTCGGTATTTCCTCCAAAAGCATCGCCACAAGCGCACAGGATGGCACATACGCCATCGTGCCCTTTGAGAGCCGCCTTCACCGCTCCATTTATTATGTAACGTTAAAAGAGCTTCTGGATTATCCATCCATCCGCTCTTTTACAAGGTATGTGAAACGTTATCAGTTGGAAAATAAAGCATTATGAATTACAGAAACTTACTCTGCGAAATATTTCTCCATTACTTCCTGTGCCGGCATTTCCTGACCGGTGTAGAGCCTGAAGGCCTCCGCACCCTGCCAGAGCAGCATGCCGATTCCCGGAATGGTCTTGCAGCCTGCTGCTGCCGCATCCTTTAACAGTTTGGTCTCTCTCGGGTTGTAAACAACATCGGAAACAACCAGATCCTTGCGGAATAAGCTGGTATCGGTAATGATGCTCTGGTCGTCCATCGGCTTCATGCCCACACGGGTTGCATTGGTGAAAATATCACTGTCTGCAACTTCCTTGCGGAATGCTTCCTGGTCATCCAGATCAAACAGGTTGACGGTGCAGGCCGGAACATGCTTGCGGATTTTCTCTACCGTTGCCTCTGCATTGGCAAAGAAGGAGTCTTTTCTTGCGAAAATAGAGATTTCCCGCATGCCCTCCAGTGCTGCCGTGATCTCAATAGCAGTTGCTGCGCCGCCGGAACCGGCAATGGTCATCTTCTTTCCCGTGATCTCAAATCCGTTTTCACGGCAGTTTCTGACCCAGCCCATTCCATCGGTGTTATGGCCGATGAGCTTTCCATTTTCATTTACCACCGTATTCACCGCACCGATCAGCTCAGCTGCCTTAGACAGCTCATCACAACAGGCCAGAGCTGCAGTCTTACATGGCATGGTGATGTTAAAGCCTTTCACATTCAACAGGCGAAGCGCCTTTACTGCCTCTGCAGTCTCCTCTTCTTTAATGTCGTAAGCAAGGTAAGCGTAATCCAGTCCAAGCTTCTGAAAACTGTAATTGTACATGGCCGGAGAACCGGAATGTCCCACCGGGCTTCCGATCAGGCAAAGCATTTGTGTATGTCCGCTAATTTCCATTGTCGTTTCCTCCTATCAGTAACATTTTGGGGTTTATTTTACTCGTTTTCTTTTCCTCTTGCAAGTAATTCTTACATAACCAGCACCAGTACCATAATAATGCAGCAGATACTGATCAGCGCCGAAATCGAATTGAGTGCGCTGGACAGGCCGAAATCCTCGCCAAGCTCTGCAGTAAACGCCGGAACTGCCGAAGATATAGGGCTGAATACCAGAAACGCCAGGGCCTGACGATATTCCAGTTCCAGAGGAAGCAGACGGAAAAATGCCACGGCCAAAATAACTGCAATGCTATACCGGATCAAAAGGATCCGTGCCATAACGCCAAACTGCTCCCGGCTTCCCGATAACTGAAAACCAACTCCAAGCATCAGCATGGCCAGAAATGGATTTGCATTTCCGACAATCCCGGCAAATGTTGTCACTGCCTCCGGCAGACGGATCTGCAAAAGATTCAGGATCAGCATCAGGACATAAGTATCAAACGGAATAGAACAGAGCAGTGTCAACGCGATCTTTTTTACAGAAAAGCCCTTTCCCCCTCCCTTTATCATGGAAGCAATGCTGTAGGAACCGCCCAGACAGATAAAGGAATTTCCCGTATCAAACAGGCTGGTGGCCAGCATACCGGCCGGGCCAAGAAAGCTCTGTACAAATGGCATCGTAAAGGTGCCGATGTTATAACCGGTACTATTAAGGACCTCAAATGCCCTCTTTTCCCTGGAAGCTCTGAGATTCAGAAGATATAAAACCGTCATGTACAAAACGCCGCCTCCAAATCCCAGCAGGCACAGGCCCAGCAGAGATGGCTCTATCTTCATCCCGTTCATGTTGCTTATGATCGCTGCGGGCAGTGTTATTTTCAGCACGGTCTTTGACAGCACATAAAAATCATCTTTCTTAAAAAAACCGATCCGGCGCAGCACATGTCCCAGAATGATGATCAGAATAAAACAGGCTGCGCGCATCAGAATTTCTCCCATGGGGACTCTCCTTTTCGCCGCATAGTTTTTTTATTTCACATATGCTTCCTATTGTGCATCAGTTCAGCCGGATTGGCAAGCGTTTATTTTCTGTCATTTATTCATATTCCGTTCACAAATCATTCAAAAACCTTTTACAGATTTAACATGATTTCTTCACGATTTCTCTCTATACTGTAACCATAAACAACAGGAACGAAAGAGTTGTTTATAAAACGCTTAAAAGATTTTTTTCATAATACTCGAGCTGATAACAAGAGTTGTCAGCTCTCCTCCCTTTTTATAACAAAAAAGCAGGTGCTATTTCCCGGCACCTGCTTTCTTTGTTTTCTTCTCTATCTATTTTCTTTTCTACCGTATACAGATATAAACCAGATAACCGGCATACATGGCAAGCATAGCCAGGCCTTCTCCCCGGCTGATACGCAGCTTGCTGCGGCAAAGCACCCAGGTCACAACGCTGGCCACAATAAGGCAGACCGTATCAATCACCGAAAACGATGTTACCGCGATCGGATGGACTGCCGCAGAGGCCGCAAGCACCATCAGAACGTTAAAGATATTGGAGCCGATGACATTGCCCAGAGCCAGCCCATTCTCCCCTTTTCTGGATGCGACAACGGAGGTGACAAGCTCCGGCAGGGAAGTGCCGAGTGCCACAACGGTCAGGCCTACAAGGGTCTGGGAAAGGCCGAAGGAAAGGGCAATATCTTTTGCGCTGTCTACAACCATGTTCCCGCCGCAGACAATGGCTGCCAGGCCGCCGACAATATAAATCACGCTGATAAGCGGAGACAATACTCTGATCTCCTCATTCTCCTCGATCCGGTTTGCCAGTGCATCACGAACCGTCAGCACAAGAAAGCCGACAAACAGCAGTAACAGAAAGACTGCTTCCGGTCTGCTGATAAAATGATCCCGGAAAATCATGAAAAACAAAACCAGGGCCACACCTACCGATGCGGCGTAATCCCACCGCAGCTGTACCGCAAATGGACGGATGACACCGCAGCAGCCCAACACTACCAGCAGGTTAAACAGATTGGAACCAATGACATTGCCCACCGCGATCTCATTGCTTCCGGCCAGAGAGGCCGTAGTGCTGACCGCCAACTCCGGTGCGCTAGTTCCAAACGCCACAATGGTAAGTCCGATGATGATACTGGGCACCCTGAGCGCCCGCGCAATGGAGGAACTCGCCTCCACAAAATAATCTGCTCCCTTGATCAGAAGCACAAAGCCGACAACCAGCCAGACGTACATCATAATCTTTCCTCCTGCCCTGTCCCCAGGTTTTTGTATTCTTTCCTAAAGTGAAATACAGTATAGGTGGTTTTGATGTACTTGTCAAGGCGGTGCCGGCTTTCTCCATGCACTTATCGAAAATCTATTTATTCCGTTTCTTCTCCGTTATCCTTCGGCACTCCGTCAAATTCTGTTACCTTTGCGTATTGTTTGTTTGATTCCATAGTGTCTGATTCCTCTTTTTTTCAGGTCTCATGACTGATTTTATTTTTTGCCTATATAACTATTTTTTAGCTTTTATTTTCGGGAACTGTACATGGTCTGCCAGGAGCCACAGGGATAGAAGATTTGGATATGCCATCAGGCCATTCACCAGATCCGACATAAGCCAGACAAGCTCCAAACGGCAGATGCACCCCAGCCAGACTGCCAGAAGATAAAGAATGATATACAGATATTCCGTATTTACACCAGGACACAGGTACTCTGCCAGATAAGAAAACATCTGTCTTCCTATATAGTACCAGCCAACAATCGTGGCAAAAGCGAACGCAGCCATGCTGGCGGACACCAGAATGCCACCGCATCTGCCAAGAATTTTGGTAAAACAGAAGGAGGTAAGGGCAGCGCCATCCAGACCGGCTGCAATGCGCCACACCGCTTCGGCCCCGGCCATCAGTGCGCACTCCCGTTCCACGCACAAAATCACCAGAGCCGTCAGCGTGCAGATCACGATCGTATCAACAAACACCTCAAACATGGCCCACATCCCCTGTTCCTCCGGCGTGGTCTCTTCCGCCGCGCCATGCAGCGCCGCAAGCGTTCCAAGTCCCGCTTCGTTAGAAAACACGCCCCGGGCCAGGCCAAAACGCACACTTCGTGAAAACAGAAATCCGGCAATACCACCGCCGGCCGCCCCAGGCGTCCAGGCCTCTTTCAGAATCTGTCCAAGCACCACCGGAATGCTGCGTCGGCACACCGCCAGAACCCATACGGAAAAGAAAAAATAAATTCCCGCGGACAGCGGCACAAACCAGGAAGTCATCCGGGAAATGCGCCGGATTCCTCCCCACACCACTGCAGCTGTCAGGGCTGTTACCAGAACTGCCGCAATTTCCTGCTTCATACCGGCTTCATAGCAAAGTGTTTCACTGACCGCGTTCGCCTGCACCATGCTTCCCATCCCCAGAGAAGCCAGTACCGCAAACAGCGCATAAATCAGTCCCATGCTCCGGCAGCCCAGCCCACGCTCCATAGACACCATGGGACCGCACTGCCATGCTCCATCCGTTCTGCGATAACGGTACTTCTGCCCCAGGCTGGTTTCCGCGTAAGCCGTGGCCATGCCGATGAGGGCTGAAATCCAGAGCCAGAACACGGCACCGGGACCACCGGCAGTCAGAGCCGTCGCCACGCCGACAATATTGCCTGTGCCAATGGTAGCAGCCAGCGCAGTGCAGGAGGTCTGGAATGAAGAAACCGAACCATTTCCAAGACTTCCCATCGTCTTTTTCCACCAGTATGGCAGTTTCCGGATCTGGAATCCACCAGACTTCACGGTAAAGAACAGTCCTGTTCCCAGAAACAAAAGCATCGTCCACGGCCCCCAGACGATTTCGTGTAACAGCTGCAATGTCTGCTGCATGGTTATCTCCATACACCTGCTCTTCATTCTAACTTATGCACAGAGTTCCTCGTATTTTCATTCGAGATGTGCTATAATCCAGCTATAGGAGGTATTCTTATGCCCGGATTTACCACACACTATATCTTAGGAATGAAGGCCTACAACGATCTTCCCAACAATCAGTTAAAATACATCATTGCCAAATACCGCTGGCTCTACCAGCTGGGCCTGCAGGGGCCGGATATGTTTTTCTACAATATTCCCGTTCTGCGCCACCGGGACTACCGCAACGTTGGCTCCTATATGCATGAGCATCACATCCAGGAGTTCTTTGTCTGCTATCTGCAGCATTTAAGCGAAGTGAAATCCCGTCAGCAGAGAGAAGAAGGACTGGCTTACTTCTGTGGCTATTTAAATCACTACATCGGAGACTCCATCTGTCATCCTTATGTGTATGGACGCATCGGCTACGATGCCAAAGCTCCAAACAGCCAGGCCCATGGCCGCCACGCTTCCCTGGAGAATGACATTGATGCCATACTCCTGTGGAAATACAAGCACAAAAAACCATCCCAGTTCAACCAGGCAGCAACCATCTGCTTAAACGGCATGGAAACCCAGTTTATCTCCCGTTTCCTTGCCGACTGTATCAATGAGACGTATTATCCCATCACCTACAGCAACAACTTCCAGGTAACCCCTGCCATGATCCACCGTTCCATTCTGGCTCTGCGATTCGGGTGCCGGACCCTGGCAGATCCAAAGGGATCCAAACGCAATAAGATTGCCTTCGTGGAGAAGCTGGTCCTGAAAAATCCGGTGGCATCCCAGAAGCTGGTCACCGACGAGATCAATAACCCACGTGAAGTCCTGAACATCGACCATGACATCTGGTGCAACCCCTGGGACCGCAGACTTGCCTCAAAAGCCTCCTTCCCTGACCTGTTCCGGCAATGCCTGCACAAGAGCAACAATGTCTACGCCATCATCAATTCCTATCTGACCGGCGAACTGCCAAACACCAAAGAAAACATGGACCGGCTGCTGGATGAGCTTGGAAGCTACTCCTACCACAGTGGACTTTTTGTTCCGGATTAATAATCCCAAATAGACAAGCGCCGATACAGAACCATTTCGTTCCGTATCGGCTGCTTATTTTCGTCCAATAATTTCACGTAAATATCAGTTAATATTTCAGTTAAAATATTGCATATTATTTTAATGTATCATATAATACTTATATAGATGAAAGGAGGTTTTCTTATGAGTTTCGCATTTGCCAATATGACCGAAAAATTAATTCCCATTTCTGATTTCAGCCAGGGAAAAGCTGGCAAAATCTTTAATGATGTCGCACAGAATAACAGTGAATATATTGTTTTGAAAAACAACCAGCCTACTGCTGTCCTTATCTCTGTCAAAGAATATCAGGACACCCAGAAAAAGCTGGCCCGCCTTGAAAAATTTATGGAGGCCATTGAGAATATACGTCTGCTGAAGCTTGCCCAGTCCAGATCTTTAGATGACACCACTTCGTTTGAATCCTTTATAACGGAAGAGGGATTTTCCATGGAAGAATTAGAACAGCTCGCAGAAAGCGTAGAAATCGAATGAAAAGATGGAATATAAAAATTACCAAAGAGGCGAAAAAAGATTTTCAACAGCTCGACAATAGCCTGAAAAAGCAGGTAGCCGCCGGTATCATCAAAGTGGCCAGGGCCCCACTTCCCAGTCCACACGGCTATGGAAAGCCTCTCGGCAACAAAAACGGAAAAAATCTAACCGGTTTTTTCAAAATTAAATACAAAGGAATCGGCATCCGCATTGTATATACCCTTGTACTCGCCGATATCACTATGAATATCGTTGTAATTTCTGAGCGTGATGATAATTACTGCTATGACCTTGCGTTTAAGCTATATCAGAAATACGGAGATAAGCTTTTTGAAAATATTTTCTTTGATTTTTAATAGAAAAAACCAGGGATCCCTTATCGGATCACCTGGTTTCCATCTTTCATGCAGTAATGTTTTTCTACATTCAGTTCTTTCATCCACGCCTTGGTCTCCGGCGTGGTATACTTCCCATCCTCGTTATCCCACAGCCACTGTGGTGTCGGCCACAGGCAGATTTTCGGGCTGACTGCCTCGTAAAATTCCTTCGTCACGGCATGCTGTCCGTGGTGTGCCATCTGTACAATGTCGGCTTTCAGATCTTCCTTCGCCACCGTTTCCAGCACATGATTGCCGCCGTCCACCTGCAGATCGCCGGTAAACAGAATGGTAACGCCGTTTACCAGCATCCGGTATACCATGCTGGCATCGTTTCCGTCCCGCTCACCGACATGATCGTCATCCGGCTCGTAGCGGTCATTCAGCACGGTGATGCACACATCATCCACCAGGATCTCATCACCTTTTTTTACCGGGCATGCCTCTCCTTTCGGAAGTCCGGCCAGTGCAGTGAGAATGGCGTCCGCAGTTCCCAGATCGCCAAGCTCATGCTTCTTGTACCAGTCCAGGGAAGCAAAATTATAGTAAATGTGATCGATGGTGATGCCGGTATCTTCCCCATCAGCCTCACTCTGCAGGAGGTTTAAGAGTGCTCCCACATGATCGGTGTGGGCGTGGGTCAGAAACCATGCGGATACATGGCTGCCCCGTTTTTTGATCTGCTCCTTTAAGTAGTCAGCATCGTCCCACCAGCCGCCGTCCACCACGATCAGACCGCCTTTCTTTGTCTCCAGGAGGAACGACATCATCTGGGCCTTCGTCTGTCCGGCCAGCATGGTCAGCTCCGCTCCGCCGAGGATCGGCTCCGTCCGGGCCGCAATTTCCTTTTCTGTCTTTCCCTGGGCCTCCAGCTCTTTTGCCTTCTCGCCCTCTGTCACCAGCTCCACATTTTCATAAGCTCCGGTGCTTCCGGTCTGCTCTGTTTTGTGGGCAGATCCTGAAGCATCTGCGCCTTTTTTGTGAGCTGCCCGCTTAACCGCAAACACGCAGCCAAAGGTCAGAAGCAGCACCAGTAATACGCCCAGGATCACAAACCACATATTCCTGTGACGCCGGTAACTGCGGTACCTTCTGGATGCAGCACGGTCAATGGACATCTCCATCTGCCATCCGATTTTCCGGCTGCCGCTTCTTCTAAATCTATGTCTTCTGCCAAATCTTCTCATAAAATCCCCTTGCTTTTTCCGCATTGCGGTGCTATTATGTTCAATATAATTCAATTTTAAGTTTTTTTGAACAGGAGGCCGTTATGAAACATCACACTAATCCCACTACTGCCAGACAGACATCTCTGTTCCGGCAGATTGACTGGTTCACCACACTGGTTCCTTTCTTATGCATTCTGGCGCTCTGTGCCTGGTTTGTCGTAAGTCCTGAGAGCTCCACTAACACCATCAGCGCCATCCGCAATTTCCTGGGTGATGAGATGGGTAGCTATTACCTCATCATTGGACTTGGTGTCTTTGTCTGCTCCCTCTATATCGCGTTTTCCCGGTTTGGAAAAATTCGCCTGGGTGAAACGGATAAGCCACTTTACTCCGGCTTTCAGTGGGGCTCCATGATCTTCACTGCCGGCCTGGCTGCCGACATCCTGTTCTATTCCTGCTGTGAGTGGATCCTGTATGCTTCAGACCCGCACACGGCTGAGATGGGCACACTCCACGAATGGGCTGCCACATATCCCCTGTTTCACTGGGGACCGATCCCCTGGGGCTTTTATCTGGTGCTGTCCGCAGCCTTCGGCTTCATGCTTCATGTCCGCAAACGGACCAGACAGAAATATTCTGAGGCCTGCCGTCCGGTTCTTGGAAATAAAGTAGACGGTATTGCCGGAAAGCTTATTGACCTGATTGCGGTCTTTGCGCTCCTGGCAGGAACTGCCACCACGTTTTCCCTGGCAACACCGCTCCTGGCCGGTGCCATCAGCAGCGTAACCGGCATCCCGCAGAGCACCGGACTCACTCTGGTGATCCTGGTGATCGTCTGCGCGATCTATACCTTCAGTGTCTACTTCGGCATGAAGGGTGTGCAGCTTTCCGCTGCCACCTGTACCTGGCTGTTCTTCGGCCTGCTGGCCTATGTCTTCTTCTTCGGCGGCCAGACCCGCTTCATCATTGAAGAAGGCATAACTGCTCTGGGAAACCTGACCCAGAACTTTATCGGCCTTGCCACCTGGACCGACTCCCTCCGTACCTCATCCTTCCCGCAGACCTGGACCATTTTCTACTGGGCTTACTGGATGGTCTGGTGTGTAGCTGTTCCGTTCTTCATCGGCTCCATCAGCAAGGGCCGTACCCTTCGCCAGGTCATCCTGGGCGGCTATGTGTTTGGCCTCTCCGGAACCTTTACTTCTTTCATTATTATGGGAAACTACGGTCTCGGCCTGCAGATGCACGGAAAGCTGGATGTGCTCTCCTCCTATGCCGCAGACGGAAACCTGTATCATGCCATCCTGGATATCCTGGGGCAGCTTCCGCTCTCCAAGGCCGTGCTCGTTCTGCTGGTACTGTGCATGATCACCTTTTACTCCACATCCTTTGACTCCATCACCATGGTGGCATCTACCTACACCTATAAGGAATTGCAGAACGATGAGGAGCCGCACCGGAATGTGAAGCTGTTCTGGGCCATTTTCCTGATCCTGCTGCCGCTGGCACTGATCTTCTCGGAAAACTCCATGTCCAATCTGCAGACCGTATCCATCATCGCGGCCTTCCCGGTGGGGATCATCATGCTGCTGATTATCTCATCCTTCTTTAAAGATGCCGATGCCTACCTGAAAGAGCAGGCAAATCCGCCGGAATAACTCCGGCGGATTTTCTTTTCCCTCACACAGATTTTTTCTCCACATTCTGTGTTTCTTGCACGATATAAATTGGCCGGTCCTTCAGCTCGCTGAACAGAATCGCGATATACTCTCCGATAATGCCCACAATCAGAAACAGGATCGCAAACATAAAGCAGTTTAAGATCACGATGGTAGCGTAGCCGCTGGGCGCACCCTGACGGGTGAACAGTGTGTAGATCATTACCGCCACCCCCAGCAGTCCCGCAAAAGCCCCGGCATAGATGCCAAGCTTCAGCGGCAGATTGGAGAAGCACATGATCGTGTTCAGAGAAAAGACCAGCAGCTTTTTGATACTGTACTTGCTCTCTCCCGCTACCCGGTCATGAGCCTCATAGGTAATCGTCGTCTTCTGAAATCCGATGCTCTGCACATAGCCGCGCAAAAACCGCACCTTCTCCCGGTAGTTCTTCCGCAGCACCTCGGCTGCTTCCCTTGATATCGCGAAAAAATCCGATGCGTTAGGCTCAAACTTCACATCGGAAAGAGTATTGATAACCCGGTAAAATCCGGCGGAAGTGATGTTCTTGATCAGCCCGGCAGACTTGTTTTTCGTCCGCACCATGCTGATAACTCCGCAGCCCTCCTCAAATTTCCGGACGATCTCCGGCAGACATTCCGGCGGATGCTGCAGGTCCGCATCCATACAGACGATGCCATCTCCGTCCGCGTAATCAATGCCTGCAATCATGGCCGCCTCATGGCCAAAGTTGCGTGAGAAGGATACGACCTTCACTTTTTCATCCCGGGCTGCATACTCCCGCAGGATGGAAAGACTGTCATCCCGGCTTCCGTCATTGACAAACAACAGCTCATAATCCCATGGCAGGATCTCCAGGATCAGTTTTGTTGTCTCGTAAAACATAGGCAGTGCCTGCTCTTCGTTGTATACCGATACGACTACCGATAATTTCTTTTCCATTATGCTTCCTCGTCAAATACCTGAATGTCTATTGTGGAATGGGCCGGTACCCGCTCTGCCTCCGGCGGCAGCTTCATGTAGTCGCCGTACACCCAGGTCAGAACCTCATGAGCATACTTCGATGCCATCAGCGTCTCGCCCTCAAACTCGATGTCGGTAATCTCCTCGCACCATTCCTTCTGAATGGTCACATACAGGTAATCCGGCTGGTAATTGCTGTAATAGCGCAGGCTGCTGCAACCATGCTTGTCCTTCAAAGCTGCTGCATGCTGCATTTTAAAGATCAGCTTCATCGGAACCAGTCTTCCGACTGCGGAACCGCCGCCTACCGCCAGCTTATGGAACAGGCTGTACTTGGAGAAATCCAGATGATACCGGTGTCCCATGGCCAGAAGATAGATGCTCTTGTGAAGCAGCCGGGTAAAGCCTGCTGCCGCCTTGCTTTGCGGAAGCTCGTCAATGATGAACAGATCCACCCACAGATGGTTCAGCTTTCCCTCGTAATACTGTACCTCAGGTGAATCCTCATGACGGCGGCTGTTTTTGTAGATGACCCGGGCCGTAAAATCGAAGAAAGCCCTTCCACCCTGGAAATCCTCCGGCATCAGAAGCTCCATGGTATCCGGAAGCTCCCGTCTTACTACCTTTAAAAATGCCTCATAGTTGTTTCTCGTAAAGGCGATATCCGCGTCGTCATCCCACGGGATAAAGCCCTTGTGGCGGACCGCACCAAGTAATGTGCCGCCGTCCAGCATATATTTAATCTTGTATTTTCTGCAGATCCGGTCAATCTCTTTTAAAATCTTCAGGTTGATCTCATGGACCTTTGTTAAATCGTACTGCATTGTCCGACCTCTTTTCCGGGTATTACTGGTTGATGGCTTCGCGGATCGTTGCTGCCATATAATCGATCATCTCATCGCTCATGCCCGGATAAACGCCTACCCAGAAGGTATCCTGCATGATGCGGTCGGTGTTGGTTAATTCACCCACCACACGGTAGCCACTCTTCTTTGCACGCATCTGGTCAAAGCACGGATGCTTGGTCAGATTACCTGCAAACAGCATTCGGGTCTGTACGCCCTTCTTCTCCACGTACTGAACTACTGCGTTGCGGTCCACACCTTCCCTGCAGGTGATAAGGAAACCAAACCAGCTCGGTCTGGAGTTCTCGCACGGCTCCGGCAGGATCAGCTTGCCGGTGGTGTCAGCCAGCGCTGCTTTCAGCCGGTCGAAGTTATGACGTCTGCGCTCCACAAAGCCCGGGAACTTGTCAAGCTGCGCACATCCGATGGATGCCTGAAGGTCGGTGGCCTTTAAGTTGTAGCCGAAATGAGAATACACGTATTTGTGATCGTAGCCCAGCGGCAGCTCGCCGTACTGGCGGTCGAAGCGGTGTCCGCACAGGTTATCCCGGCCGGACGGGCAGACACAGTCGCGTCCCCAGTCACGGAAGGAGCGGATGATCTTGTTCAGCAGCGGGTTATCGGTATAGACAGCTCCGCCCTCACCCATGGTCATGTGATGAGGCGGGTAGAAGCTGGAGGTTCCGATGTCACCCACGGTGCCGGTAAACTTCTCCACGCCGTCAATGGTATAGCGGCTTCCCAGGGCATCACAGTTGTCCTCGATCAGCCACAGGTTATGGCGGTCACAGAACTCCTTTACAGCCTTTAAGTCAAACGGGTTGCCCAGAGTATGGGCGATCATGACTGCCCTGGTCTTCTCAGAATAGGCCTCTTCCAGCTTCGTCACATCAATGTTGTACTGCGGAATGGTTACATCCACAAACACTGGAACCGCACCATACTGGATGGCCGGGGTTACAGTAGTCGGAAAGCCTGCTGCCACGGTAATGATCTCATCTCCCGGCTTCACCTGACGCTCCTTTAAAAGCGGAGAAGTCAGAGTCATGAAAGCCACCAGATTTGCGGAGGAGCCGGAGTTTACCAGGGCGCAGTAGCGCACGCCCAGATACTCAGCCAGCTTCGCCTCAAACTCATCAGTATAGCGGCCGGAGGTCAGCCAGAACTCCAGAGCGCTGTCCACCAGATTCACCATCTCGGCTTCATCGTACACACGGGACGCATACGGAATGCGGTCGCCCGGCTTGTAAGGTTTCTTATTATCGATATGATAGGTTCTGCAGTAATCCGCTACCAGGTCAAGAATTTCCTGGCGTGCCTGCTCCTGTGTTTTTTCCATGTTATTACTCTCCTTTAATATTCTCCGATCTGCCGATCCATCACCTTCCGCATATCCTCACCGGCCAGGTACGCTTTCGACCAGACAATGGTCTTCCCGATGGCATCCTGAATGTGCCAGTGGGGCTTCCAGCCAAAGGTCTTCTTGAGCTTTGAGCAGTCCAGCTTTAAAAAGTTTGCCTCATGCGGACCTCCATCATGGCGGTTTACCCAGGAAGCGCCCTCGCCCCAGAGATCGCAGAACAGGGTTACCAGCTCGCCAGTGGTCACACAGTCGCACTCATCCGGGCCCACGTTGTAATAGCCCTGGTATGCCAGATCCTCGTACTGCTTCTGGGCAATCTCCAGATAAGCAAACAGCGGCTCCAGCACATGCTGGAACGGACGGGTAGAATAGGGATTGCGCACCACGATCTCCCTGCCTGCCTCCATGGCCCGCACACAGTCCGGGATGATCCGGTCGTTGGCAAAATCACCGCCGCCGATCACATTTCCGGCCCTGGCAGTGGAAATGGCACAGTGTCCGTCCGCAAAGAAGGACTTCTGATAGCTGTGAGTCACCAGCTCGGAACAGGATTTGCTGTTGGAATACGGATCATAGCCATCCAGCGGATCGCACTCCCGGTATCCATACTCCCACTCCCGGTTCTCATACACCTTGTCGGTGGTCACATTCAAAAAGGACTTCACGGAAGGCGTCAGGCGCACGCACTCCAGCACATTCACCGTGCCCATCACATTGGTCTCATAGGTGTAGACCGGATCCTTGTAGGAATCCCGCACGATGGGCTGTGCAGCCAGATGCAGCACGATCTCCGGCTGTACCCGGTCAAAGACCTCTTTCAGATGCCCCAAATCCCGGATATCTCCGATCACACTGTCCATGGTATCCGCCAGCCCGGCAATCGAAAACAGGGCCGGGTCGGTCGGTGCCTCGGCCGCATAACCGGTCACCTGCGCACCGGCCAGTGTCAGGATCCGGCACAGCCAGGAGCCCTTAAAGCCGGTGTGACCGGTCACCAGAACGCGCTTTCCCTGATAAAAATCCCTGCATGTATTCAAATCATACTTCATTGTATTCTCTCCCTGCTGCTGCCGCTTGTTCCGGCAGCCAGATATTTCAGCAAGCTTTCTTTATTCCTTCCAGATCTTCCATGGTGCGTTGCCGGACTGCCACAACGTCTCCAGAAGCTGCATCTCACGCTGCGTATCCATGCACTGCCAGAAACCATCGTGATAGAAGGACATGAGCTGTCCCTCTGCTGCCAGGCGGGTCATCGGCTCCTGTTCAAACACAGTGGTATCATCCTTCAGATAGGAGAAAACTTCCGGATTCAGCACCATGAAACCGCCGTTGATGATGGCGCCGTCAGATGCTGCCTTCTCTCGGAAGGAGCGGATTGTATTGTCCGGACCGATATCCAGCACGCCCTTCTGCTGGTCAATGCTGACGGTCGTGATGGTCGCGGTCTTTCCGTGAGACTTGTGGAACTCCACCAGTCCCTTTAAATCCACGTTGCACACACCGTCACCGTAGGTCAGCATAAACGGCTCATCGCCAATATAAGGCTGGATACGTTTTACACGGCCGCCGGTCATAGTATTTAAACCGGTATCCACCAGCGTTACCTTCCACGGCTCCGCATAGTTGTTGTGAACCTCCATCCTGTTGTTAGCCAGGTCAAAGGTCACATCGGAGGTATGCAGGAAATAATCTGCAAAGAACTCCTTTACCACATACTGCTTATAGCCCAGACAGATCACAAAATCATGGAATCCGAACTCGGAATAATATTTCATGATGTGCCACAGGATCGGACGTCCGCCAATCTCGATCATTGGCTTCGGCTTTAAATGGCTCTCTTCGCTGATCCGGGTTCCCAGACCGCCTGCCAGAATTACAACCTTCATCTTCTTTCCTCCGTATGTTTCATTGTATTTTAATCCGCAGTCATCTTCAGAAGCACGGCCAGCCGTGTCACACCGCGCTTTTCCAGTGCATTCGGCACATAGAAATTGCTCTCAAACCGCAGGGTCACCGGCTGATACGGATTCACCTGGATCGTGCACTCCTCATTCTGCTCCGTAAAATTAATGTACTCGGCCGGCTCACCGTCCACATACACGGTCAGCCACTGGTCATCCGTGAGATCCCGCGGATAGTTGAAGCTTAAATGAATTTCTCCTGTGCTTCCGGCCATCACCTGGACGGATGCCCTCTCATCTAACCAGCCATCATCATAAAAGCCGTAGATCGGGCGGCACTTAAACAGGGATGCCGCATGGGTGATATCCTGGAACCGGTTGTTCTCCGGATCCTCCTGGATCACCAGCATGTCATCGGTAATCAGACCAATGTCACGCAGATCCTTAATATGAACGACCCTCACACAGTCATCGCGGTTTAACCGGTCGAATACCCGGAAAAACTCCGCCTGGGTGAAATCATCCATCTCGAATTTGTCCCCTACAATGTAGATGGTCTTTCCAAAGATCCCGACACCGTACTGTCCGTAGGTTTCTTCTGCCAGAGCATTATAGTGCTCCTGGTCAGCCCAGTAATAAAGGTTCGGAAACAGGCCGCGGTAATAATGCTCCACCGGAAGCATGAACAGCACATAGAGCGTGAACAGGCTTAAGTACGGAAGTGCCTGGATCCAGCGCCCACGCTTTGCCATCTGCTCCGTCAGACTGCCGTACATCCAGGAAAGGAATAGCAGCGCTGCCGCCAGGGAAACATAGACCCAGCGCATCTCCACGCGGATGGTCACGCTGGAGCAGACGATACAGGCTCCGATAAATGCCACAAACAGGAATGCCTTCTGCAAGTACGGAACCATCTTCTTTCCCTTCCGGATCACACGGATCAGAAAGGCTAGCACCAGCATCGCGATCATCAGATCTGCCAGGGCAATGAGAATGATCACCCACAGCGGCGCTTCCCGGAAGTTCTGTCCATTTAAGTGCTCCGGTCCTGCATTGATTCCGAAGATATAGGCAATCTGGCTTAACACAAAGTGCAGCACAGAGCTCACGGAAATGGTATCTACCACGTCGGTTCCGCCGGTCCCCGGAGGGGAGATGGTGCCGATAAAAACAAACCGCAGAAGCTGGATCAGGGCAAATCCAACAGTTGGAGCCGCCCAGAGCTTCCAGTTCCTTGACAGCCGAAAGATCAGGGAAAAGTAAAACAGCGGAAGCAACACCATATAGCGCTCATGCACCAGGCAGACACAGAAATAAAGAACCACCGCCAGGTAAAACTTCCGGTTCGTAGCCGCCTCATCTGTTTCGCCCAGAAACTCCAGCAGGAAATACAGGATTCCCAGCGCCATCCACATGGCCATGGTCTCCATCAGCCCCAGCGCCTGGCCGATCTGGTAGTAGGACATACGGGACATCAGAAACATGACCGCACATAAAATTCCCACATACGCAGAATGGCTGAACCGTTTTGCCATGCGGTAAAGATTGTACGCAAGACAGGAGTTCAGCACAATGTTAAAGGGCACATACCAGTTTACATGGGTGCCGAAAAGTTTCATTTCTGTCCATGCCGCCAGATTGTAAAGGGCACGGAAACGTGTCCCGCCGCTGGTAAACACCGCCGCGAAGAACGGGTTATCGTTAAAGCAGAACCACTGATAGAGATCGTCCATGTAAAGACCCTTGATCTCCATGTGACGGTTGATCACAAACGTAAAGGCAGTCAGCAGGATCAGGACCAGGGCTTCCGTCTTCCAGACATCTGCCCGTTTCGTCCACCGGTATTGCATGGCCTCCGCCCTCTGCTTTCCGCTAAATTCCATCTTTTCCATAATTATACTCCAATTTTTTGTTGCAGTCCGGATGGCCCTGAAGCACGGCGCTTTCCTTTGCTGCGTTCCGGTCATTGCAGGCTCTTACGCGTTATCGTAAGCCGCATACGCTTTCCGGTAAAAGTGCATCAGTACCTTCACCACCGGCTTTGGCCAGATTTTCTCATACATAGCTGTCTCATCTGTCCCGCGGCGGTGATCCTGAATGCAGGCCTTTGTGGTAGCTCCGTCATGGATCCGGTAACGGATCAGCGGACGTTCCACGCAGATAAAACGGCCCGGCCGCGCCGCCAGCTTCCACATGGTATCCCAGTCCAGCGCAAATTTATAGGGCGAGTCAAACAGAGGCGTGCCGAGCGCCTCTTTATCATAAGTACAGGAAGGGCAGATGATCGGGTTGCCAAACACCAGCGCTGCCTTTTTCACAAAGGTCCGGTCTGCCAGTCCATGCAGGCGCAGCGGCAGACGCAGAAGCATCTTGATAAACTGGATCATGCCCGGTCTCTGCAGCTCTTCACCCTTTAAGATCGCGCAGTCTGTGGTGAACACCGTGGTGTCCGGGTATCGTTCCCAGCACCGCTGCACCCAGGCCGCGTAATCCCGGTGGTAGCAGTCATCCTGATGAGCAATGGTCACCAGGCGGGTATCCGCCTTTTCACAGGCAAAGTTCCAGTCATCCTGAATGTCACTTTTTCCGTCCCGCACATACAGCGGAATGTCGTGGATCCTTGCCATAGCCTCCAGAAACGGACTTGGTGTAGAGGTACAGAGAATGATCTTTGACTTCACCGACTGCCGCTTCAGGGAATGGATGCAGGCATCCAGATAGGGCGAATCCTTATAGGCACAGATTGCAAAAGTATGACTCATCATATTCCTACTCCTCGAAGAAGGCCTCTTCCAGCATCAGGCACAGTGCATGATAGATCGGAAGATGCAGTTCCTGGATCTTAAAGGTCTCCGTCTCCGGAACGATGACAGCCACATCGGCCCGCTTTCCGAGCAGGCCGCCATCCTTTCCGGTCAGGCCGACGACGCTTAAGCCCTTTGCTTTCGCAACGGTCACTGCGTAATCCACATTTTTAGAGTTTCCGGAGGTGGATATCCCCAGGAATACATCATCCCTGTCCCCATATCCACAAACCTTCTGGGCAAAGATCATATCCGCGTCCACATCGTTGGCAAAGGCCGTGGAAAGTCCCGGATGTCCATCCAGTGCAATGGCCCGCAGGCTGCCCTGAAGACTGCGGGCCAGATCTGCCCCATGGCTTATGTTTTCCATGGCCAGACTGTGCTGCAGTGCTTCGTCTAACGGGCGGCGCTTTCGAAAGCCCTTCATCAGTTCCCCGACAATATGCTCCGCGTCCGCGCAGCTTCCGCCGTTTCCGGCTACCAGAAGCTTTCCGCCTGTGCGGTAGCAGGTCTCCAGAACCTCATATGCCTTTAAAATATCCTCCCGGTTCTTCTCAAGAACCGGATAGCGTACAAACAGCTCCTCAAAGATTTCCTGCTGTTTCTCTGTTAATTTCATTGTATGCCTCCAGTAAATCGTCTGCGTACAGGTCATAGGGGAAGTCTCCCTTTTTCTTCTGTTCCTCATGGACTCCGGCACCGTAGCCGGTTCCCACTAACACAGTACGGACTCCGTAATTGCGGCCCGCTTCCATATCGATCAGCTTGTCACCGATCATCCAGGAGGATGCCTTGTCAACCGCAAAATCCTGTTCTGCCATCTCGAACATGCCTGTTTCCGGTTTGCGGCAGTGGCACCGGACCTTGTATTTTCCGATTCCATGCTCCGGATGGTGCGGGCAGTAGTAAAACGCATCAATCTTCACTCCCTGTCCGGCCAGCAGTTCGTTCATATAACGATGCAGCTCTTTTACATCGTCCTCGGTATAATAGCCGCGGGCCACGCCTGCCTGATTGGTGACCACCACCAGCCTGTAGCCCTGGTCCTTAAAAGCCTTCAAGGCCTCCGGCACTCCCGGAAGGAGCACCAGATCTTCTTTCCGGTGCAGGTAATTGACCTCTTCATTCAATGTACCGTCCCGGTCCAGAAATATTACTTTTTCCATAAAATATCCTTATAATTTAAATTCGTAATCTCCGTTCGGCAGATGTACCTTCACCTCATTATAATTCCAGCGGTTTTCATCTGCGATCCAGGACTGGGCGCCGCGCAGCTCAAAGTTCCAGTCTGCCATCTGGCCGCCCATCTGCTCCATGCGGGCTGCCACCTTATGCTTGACATTGTACGGGCAGTACATCAGAAGATAACCGCCGCCGCCCGCGCCAAGCAGCTTGCCGCCCAGCGCCCCGGCCTTGATGGCCTCATCGTAAAGCTCATCGATCTGCGGGTTTGTGATTTTGCTGCTCATGCGTTTTTTGCTCTGCCAGCCATAATCCAGCAGTTTTCCGAAGCTGTGCAGATTTCCCTTTAACAGCTCATCCTTCATGGCATAGGCCAGGGCCTTCACCTCGCACATGGCATCAAAGGCGTCCTTCTTCTCGTAGTTTTTCACCTGGTCCTTGATGATATTCGCAGACACATGGATATTGCCTGTGTAGCATAAGAGCAGGTTATACTGCAACTCATGCAGAATGTCCTTCTTAATGCGCAGCGGGTTGACCACCACGTTGTTGCGGCCATGGAATTCAATAAAGTTGATGCCGCCGAAGGTAGCCGCATACTGATCCTGATAACCGCCGTCAATCTTTAAATCTTCACGCTCAACCTGATAAGCCAGGTCCGCCAGGCGGTATGCATCCATCTCTACGCCTTTCCAGCGCGCCATAGCCGTTAACAGCGAAACCATAACAGTAGATGAGGTTCCAAGGCCGGAACCGGCCGGCGCGTCACACTGTAAATAAACCTCACAGCCCTGGTTGATATCCATGGCCTTTAAAGCAGCGGTGACCAGATCCAGCCGTCCGTCGTAGACAAAATTTTCCTTCGCGTTATATTTGACTGTCATGTCAAAGTCCAGAGAGTGTACGATAATCTGATCATCCTCTCTCGGAACGATGGAACAGTACGCATACTTGTTGATGGTGCTGCCGATGATGGCGCCGCCCTGCTCCACACAGAAGGGTGCCACATCCGTACCGCCGCCGCCGAAGCTGACGCGAAGCGGTGCCCGTCCCCTGATTACCATACCACTACTCCTCTCTCTACATCTTCAATAAACTGATAATAAGCCTCCGGAATACCAATATCAATGAAGTAACCATCATTTACAAAACCGCCTAACGGACGGCCCTCAGACAGCCACTTCGGGATCATCTCATTTTCCAGGGAAACCTTTCCTGCCGGGATTTCGTCAAGCAGGGCGCGCTTCATCAAATACACGCCGCCGTTGATGGTGCCCGGCTTCGCCTGGGCAGTTTTTTCGTTAAAACCGGTCAGGCGGCCATTTGTCAGAACCGCTGCCCCGTACCGGGAAATATCCGGCACCTCCCGGAGCACCAGTGCCATATCCAGATCAGACTCCTGCTGCATGGTCACCAGGCGGCTGTAGTCAATCTGATAAAAAGTGTCCGCGTTCAGGACAAAAAAGCTGTCCTCCGTGACAAATCTGCCGGCATTTTTGATGGCTCCGGCTGTGCCGAGAAGTTCTTCCTCGTAAGCATAATGAACCGTGATGGGAGTTCCGTCCGGTGCGGCAAAGCCGCTTCCGTCCCCGAAATACTCCTCCACCATGGAACCCTTGTAGCCCACGGCAAAGATGATATCTGTGATGCCATGGCGGGAAAGCTCATGCACCACATACTCCATAAATGGCTTCTCTCCGATCAGGGCCATAGGCTTCGGGCGGTCGCTTACCACGCTCCGGAGCCGGGTTCCCAGACCACCGGCCAGTAAAATTGCCTGCATTGTATATTCTCCTTAGCTATCTCTTAAAATCGTTCTCAATGACCTTCCATGCCGCATCCATGCTGAAATGGGTGCGGATGTAGCTCTGGGTCTTCTCGCAGAGTGCCCTGCAGCCCTCCGGGCTCTGGTACAGTCTGGTCACGGTCTCGGCAAATGCCTCCGGCTCGTCTTCTACCAGAAGAACATCCTCTACCTGCGGAATTCCCTCCGCTCCAATGGAGGTGGTGACGATCGGGGCACCGTTGTAGATGGCTTCTACCACCTTGCCCTTTACACCTGCACCATAACGCAGCGGAACCACCACCACACGACAGGTGGCATAAAGCTCACTCAGCTCTTCCTCAGATACAAAGCCCTTGATGATGATGCCGTTGTCCGGCTGCTGCAGCGCCCTGATCTCATCGGTCACCTTGGAACCGACTACGATAAATTCCGGCGGAACCTGACCTGCTGCCTCCATCTTCTGACGGATGCGCGGATAAATGTCCTTTGCAAACCAGAGCACCGCATCTGCATTCGGCGGATGCGCAAAGCCGCCGACAAACAGAAGTCCGTTGCGCTTCGCAAAGTCCTCCTGAATGTCAGACTTAAACTCATCAAAAACATATGCTGTAATATCCTTTACGTTGATGGTCGGATCAATCTCGTGGATTGCGTCACGCTCAATGTAAGACGGATAGTAGGAGACTGCCGCCTTGCTCATCAGCGTAAACTCAATGGACTTCCAGTATTCCGCATCCTCGCGGATTTTCGGATCCTTCGTGATCTGATACTCACGGCTCTCCCGCAGCCAGTGCAGATCGTGTCCGTAGTAGATCACCTTGATATCGGTATTGTCTAAAATGTAATCAATATATTTGGACGCGATATGCGGGCGGTTTAAGTAAGCCACCGCAATGTCATCGCCATGATCCCGCAGCCAGTCCCAGATCTTAACCTGGTATTCCGGTCCGTATAACACCTCGATACCCATCTGCTCCAGCTCACTGGTGTAGGGCTCTTCATTCATGAAATTGTCACCCAGGAATTTTACCACATAGCCCTTCTTTAAGAACATCTTTAAATACTGGTACGTGGTCTTGGAGCCCGCATCTTTATCATAGGTAGGCACATAATGGTCCACCACCAGGATGATCGGCTTGCCCATGCTGCGCTCTCTTGCCCGGAACGGATCCGGATTGCCGTCGTTCTCGCACTGCTTTGCGAACTCATCGGCCCATTTTTCCTTCAGCTTCCTGCTGTTTGCCACCTGATAGCGTTTTAAGCCGGTACCCTGCACATCGGTGCCGTTGGAAACGCCCTCAAAGTGGATGACCCTGGACTTCGGCTGGTATACCACGCGGTAGCCCGCTTTTCTGACCTCGAAGGCCAGGTCGGAATCCTCACAGTAGGCCGGTGCAAAGCGGGTATCAAAGCCGCCGATCTGATTCCATAATTCATTGGATAATAAAATAGCCGCTCCGGAAATGTAATCAACATCCTTGACATAGTTGTACTCCGGCTTGTCCGGGTTGTCCAGACGACCATAGTTCCAGCCGGAGCCGTCGCTCCAGATGATACCGCCTGCCTCCTGCAGCCGTCCGTCCGGGTACACCAGCTTGGAACCTACCATGCCGATGGACGGATCCGACTCAATGAGCTGGACCAGGGAAGACAGCCAGTTCTCCGTCACCTGGGTGTCGTTATTTAAGAACATCACATATTTGCCGCGGGCATGGCGTGCTGCATTATTGCAGTTGCGCAGAAAGCCCTGATTTGTACTGTTTCTGCAGATCACAAGTCCTTCCGCATACTCGGAAAGATGCTCTGTCGCATCTGTGGATACGTCATCCGCAATAATGACCTCATAAGAAACATCCTTCGTGTGCTCTAAAATAGAAAGCAGGCACGCATAGGTATAGTGGATCTGGTTGTATACCGGAATAATGATGGAAACCGTCGGGTTCTCCACCTGTTCAAATTTCAGGCGTCCATGCTCCCGGTAGATCTCACCAATGTTGAAATCGCCGTCCCGTAAATTTCTTCCCTCCGGTGTGGAGTAAAGCTTCATGGAACGAAGCGGATGCAGCATATATTCCTTCTTATAATGAAGCTTTTTCCGCTCCACAGACCCCTTCGGATACTTCTGGTTGAATTTGTCGCCCAGCTTCCTGCGGATCTTAAAGAGGATGGCCTCATGTTTGTTTAAGTAATTTAAGGTCTTTGCCATCTCCCCGATCTCATGCTCATGGTTGTGGATGATTGCTTCCAGGTTGGTGACATGATTGTTGGTCAGACGCTGTACTTCCGTGATCTTGCGGATGGTCACGTCCTTCTCCCGGCTGTGGATCTTCATCTGCTCGATGCGCTCTCTCGCTCTTGCAAGGTCGCTTTCGGTCTGGCGGATGTCACGCACAGTGCGGGAATATACCATATAATTGCCCAGATACAGTTCCTGGTTTTCGCCGTGTACATAGCTCTGGAAGTTTTCTTCCATCCTGCGGTACACCTCAGCCATCTCCGGCGTGATGCCGAAGTAACCCAGGATCTGATCTAAGGTCAGCTGCTTTAACACACTGCTGTATTGCTCATAGAAGTAATAGAGAATACGGTATTTCACAAAATGCTCCGGAACCGGGAATAAAAATACCCACTCATAATCCAGACAGTAAATGCCCTCCCGGGTCATCAGCATGTTTTCAAACAATGCGTCGATGTTGGAAACCTCGCAGGCCGTATCGGAAAGCAGCAGCTTCTGCTCCTCCTCCGTCAGGTCTGCGCCGAACACCTCATCAAACTCTTCCGTGCGGATAAACGCGCTGCGGCATTCCGGACTGATATCGTAAATCTGGTTCATGACAATCTGCAGCACATCCAGCGGAAGCTGTCCGCCCTCTAACTGCTCGCCCAGCTTCTCCGCGCAGGTCTCTCCCACCAGATAGGGAAAGAATACGGAATTGCGGTGCTCGGCAAACTTCGGTTCTGCCACCTTTAAGGTACGGTGCTGCTTTGTCAGCTTCTCATATTTTTCTTTGAAGGAAGCAATGTGAGCGCTGCCGTCCAGACTCAGCGCCGCTTTTTCAACATAACGCTCTTTATTTCCTGTTTCCGCACCGGCTACATTCCGCTCGCAGATGCAGGTCTTGATCTGGAACTCTTCTCGTCTTGTCTTATTATATTTCATAAAGATCCGCTCATCTTCCTTCTGAAGCTGTTTCGGATCTGCGCTCCAGAATACCAGATAGGAGTTAGCATACAGGTCAAAAAGGCCTGCCTCGCAGACCGTGTCAAACTTCTCCCCCTGCTCCATCAGGTGATACGGCGGATAATCGTAAGCCGGAGTTACACGGGTTAAATCACCCTTCTTTGGCAGATATGCATCGGAATAGATGCTGACCGGAGTCTTATAGTCCGGCATCGGATAATAGAATTTCAATGCACCGCTCTCATCGGCCATGCTCTGGGTTTCCCTGCCCCCGCAAAGCAGCTCCGTCAGCTGACGTTTGGTCAGTGCATTTTCTTCCTCCACTGTTCCCGCAAAATATTTCATGCCAAGGGCATTGGCTGAAGCCACGATCAGAATTCCCTCCGGCTTTAACAGGGACTTTGCCTCATGAATGTGTTTCTCATAGGGAGCTGTCAGAGTTCCCGCAAAGATCACATAGTCATACTTTTTGCCCTCCGCACAGGCCTCTGCCGCATAACCGGCCAGACTGTCCTTTCGGTAATAAATATTTGCTGCGCCCGGATAGCGCTGGCGCACCGTTTCCAAAGCACTTTCCGTGTCATCCAGCACCGTCACTGCGCGCACGCTGGATCGAAAAAGCCCGGTCAGCGCACCGTAATCGGCTCCCACCTGCAGGACCTCTGCCTCCGGTTCAAAGTCATACCACTCAAGCAGCAGCTCACGCTGGGAAGAGAGTGCATACAACAGATCCAGCCTGTGGTTGTCCTTCAGGATGGACCGGATATCTCCGCGATGCTCTAAGAGGAGCGCCTGTATCTCATCATCGATCTTTCTCATGCTCAAAAAACCTCTTTCTTATGTTCACGTTCGTTGTTCGCCATGTTTGTGTTCCGATCAAACCAGTTTCCGTCTCACGCATTCCCGGTTTCCGTGTTCACGGCTCCCGCCGGTTTCAGCACCGCCTCCACCTCAGACTCCATATCATAAACACCCACGGTATTCTTATTGGAAATAACCGTGATGTTCGCCACATCATACAGACGGTGGTACACAGTATGCTCGCCCTGTTCAAAGCCGGTGCAGCTCATGGAAAGCAGATACTCGCCGCCTTGAAGGGTCATCTTCTGGCGGAAGTTCACCTCGTACTCGTCACCGTTTTTGACCGGACGGATCTCCGCCCCCTCAAACATGGTGTTGGTACCGGTTAAGTCCGCGCCCTTCTTATCTTTAATGGTGTAGGTAAAGATCGGGGCCTGGATGCTGTCATGGAAACGGATCTTCTCTTTGATGGTAAAATACTCACCCTTTAACAACAGGTTCGTTAAGTTGCCCCGCTCATCAAACATACCAAGATCATAGATCTCCGCCTTGCCGTTGCCATACTCGGTACGGTTCGGGTTAATGGTGATCTTGTCCTTCATAAGACCGCTGTGGACCAGCTTTGCCTCAGCATGTTCTGCCGGAGCAGTATTTTTTATACTGTCTTCTTCATCCATCCCACCGGAGAAATCATTCATCTCCAGCAGCTCCTCTTCCAGATCATCCATCTGGTTGGCCAGGATTTTCTTGTACAGATCCACCATCTTGCCCGGCGCGCCCTCAGCCACATAATGACCCTTGTTTAAAAGCACCACCCGGTCACAGTATTTGATGACACTGCCCATATCGTGGGTAACCATAAGAATGGTGGTTCCGTTCTTCCGGATCTCCTCCATGCGGCGGTAGCACTTGGACTGGAAGAACACGTCTCCCACAGAAAGGGCCTCATCCACAATGAGGATTTCCGGCTCCACATTGATTGACAATGCAAAAGCCAGCCGTACAAACATACCGCTGGAATAGGTTTTCACCGGCTGGTAAACAAAGTCTCCGATATCCGCAAATTCCAGGATATCCGGAAGCTTCTCGTCCATCTGTTTTTTGGAAAAGCCCATCATGGTTCCGTTCATGTAAATATTCTCAATGCCGGTGTAATCCATGTTGAAGCCCGCTCCCAGCTCCAGAAGCGCCGAGATAACTCCGCTCACCCGGACCTGTCCGCTTGTCGGGGTCAGCACTCCGGTGATGATTTTTAATATCGTTGATTTTCCGGAACCGTTGGTTCCGATGATGCCTACCGTCTCACCCTTCTTTACATTGAATGAAATATCACTCAGTGCAAAGAAGTCCTTATGGTAGTTTTTATGGGTTAAGCTGAGAGACTCCTTCAGCCGGTCTATCGGCTTGTCATACAGCTTATATATCTTGCTCACATCCTGTACCTGGATCGCGTATTCGTTATTTGAAGACATAGGATTCCTTTCATCCGTCCTTTTGACCCGAAAACCGCCCACAAACGGGGCATTTTATTGTTTTTCCGGCCCTGCTGGCCGCAATACGGGTAATTTACCACGACAGTATACCATTAAATTTCATCAGGTGCAAGGCACGTGAGGGTGCACACCATAATTTTCATAAAATCGTCAGAATTAGCCAAGAGAACAACAAAAACACGGCAGCCTGCATTTCACAGTCTGCCGTGTTTTTGCTATATGTTACATAAGAGAGAATTACAGCCCTTTTTCGTTTCTGTCTACGGTTACATGCATCAATGCATTGTCCATTGCGTCCTTGGTCATTTCCTGGCCAAGTCCCGGAAGCTCCGGAACGGTGTAAATACCTTTAACCGGCTGGTAATCGTACTTGCACAGTCTGGTCAAATCCGGCTGGGTGCTGCGGAAGTGATGCTCATGGATGCAGAAATTCGGAATTGCTGCCTCGATATGGAGTGCTGCTGCAGTAGAGATCGGGGAGCCTGCGCAGTGAGCCTGTACCGTTACATCAAATACCTGTGCCATATCGCAGATCTTCTTGGACTCGGTGAGACCGCCACAGTTACAGATATCCGGCTGTAACAGCTGTACATTGTTCTCCGCAAAATTGTTCATATAATGCCAGCGTCCATAGAGACGTTCACCGCTGGCGATCGGAGTTTTCACCTTGTCGTGAACCGCTTTCTGCATCATCGGATTCATCGGGATAACCGGCTCTTCCAGAGCCATAACTTTATACTTGTCACACAGCTCGCCGATCATAACCGCGCTGACCGCATCGGTACGACAGTGGTTTTCCACAATCAGGTCAAAATCATATCCCAGATCACGGACTGCTTTCATACGATCCTCTACCATCTTCATGAAGGTTCTGGACGGAATGCCCTCGCACTCGCTCTTCGGAAGGTGGGTGCCGTCCGGTCCGATCTGGGTAAAATCGATCTTGATGGCATCGTAGCCGTCATCCAGAGCATATTTTGCAATCATGCGGTACTCTTCCGGTTTGCCATAAGGTCCGATTTTGTCACACCAGCCGAACTGCAGCTGGGAAGCGTAGGAACGCATCTGACTTCTGAACTTGCCGCCCATTAACTGATAGCATGGAACATTTAATGCCTTGCCCTTAATGTCCCACAGTGCAATATCAATCGCGCTGATACCAGCAAATACGATGGCACCTCCGCCCATGCCCCAGAAGCTGGACTTAAACATCTTATTCCAGATTACTTCAATATTCATCGGATCCATGCCAACAATCAGGCCGGCCAGGTCTTTTACCATACCAAACGCTGCGGTGCTTCCGATTCCGAATGCGATACCGGCTTCGCCGTCACCGTAAATGCCTTCATCGGTATAAATACGGCACACGATCGGTTTTCTCTGCCATCTCTGAGAACCGGCATCCAGCATAAACACATCTACTTTTGTAATTTTCATCTGACAATCCTCCTGTACATTCGTTATTTCATACTGCGCCTTTTACGCTTTCTTTGTTCTTTTCTTAATCAGAGCTGCAATAAACGGGAAGAAGAAGCTTAACAGGGCAATGATTACGATGGTCAGGGTAAGCGGCTGGGTATAAAGGAAATTCCAAGAACCCTTGCTTGCGATCAGCGCCTGTCTTAAGTTGTTCTCCGTCATGGATCCCAGCACCATAGCCACAATCATCGGTGCGGTCGGAATCTTGAATTTGTAGCAGAAGTAGCCAATCAGGCCAAATACGATCAGCACGAGCACATCAAACGGGTTGGTGGCCAGTGCGAATACACCCGTTACACAAAATGCCAAGATAATTCCTGCCAGCAGTTCCTCCGGAACGGAAAGAATGGTCTTCATATAGCGAAGGGTAAAGATTCCGAGAGGCGCCATGATAATGTTCGCAATGATGATGGAAATGAACAGGCCATAAATGATATCCGGATGCTCGGTAAAGAATACCGGGCCGGTTCTCATGCCGTGAATCATGATTGCGCCAAGGAACAATGCGGATGTGGAGTTTCCAGGAACGCCCAGTGCCAAAAGTGGCACCAGGGAACCGCCGGTTACTGCATTGTTGGCTGCCTCAGGAGCCGCAACACCGTTTACGTTTCCGTTTCCGAAGGAATCCGGATCACCGGACAGCTTTTTCTCAATATCGTAGGCCATGAAAGTCGCTACATTGGTTCCTGCACCCGGGATGATGCCGACGATGGTTCCGATTACGGAAGCTCTCAGCCATACCGGGAACTGACGCATACATTCTTTCCAGCCAATCCAGACATTATCGACTGTCGGCATAGTACTTGTTGTTTTCACATTTTTGCAGGCTTCCGCAGTCTTCATAACGGATACGATACCAAACAGACCGATCAGGGAAGCTACCAGGCTGATGCCACTTAACAGGTTTACATTGCCAAAGGTCAGACGCGGAGTACCATTCTGCGGATCCATACCGATGACTGCGATCAGAAGACCGATCATGCCGGAAAGAAGTCCTTTCGGAATGTTGTCACCGCTGATGCTGGTAATGCAGGCAATACCTAACAGAGAAATTGCAAAGTACTCACCAGGACCAAACTTTAACGCGAAATCTGCAAGTACCGGGGTTAAAAACATCAGCACCAGGGCACTGAACAGTCCGCCAAAGACACTGGCCATGGTGGAAGTTCCAAGGGCCAGGCCTGCCTTCCCCTGTTTCGCCAGTGGATAACCATCCAGTGTTGTCGCGAAACTGGAGATGGTTCCCGGAATACCAAGTAAAATTGCGGAAATCGAACCGCCATAAATGGAAGAACAGTAGATTGCTGCCAGAAACGCAAGCCCCACACTCGGCTGCATGCCAAAGGTCATCGGTACCATCAGCGCAATCGCCATATTACCGGTCAGACCCGGAAGAGCTCCGATTACCAGTCCGACTACACAGCCCAGAACCAGGAACAGCAGCACCATCGGTGAAGCTACCGTCTGAAATCCCAAGAAAATACTGGACATTTTCTCTCCACTCCTTTCTCACATGATTTTAGAAAAACAGACCCATGAATCTTACATGGAATAACTGTGTAAATGCCAGATACAAACCAATGCTGATCAACAGATCGGTTGGGATCAGAACCTTCCAGTTCCGGTATCCCAGTGTTACCGATGTGGCTAACATCATCAGAAACGTTGGGATTACATAGCCCACATACTGGAACAGGAAATAGTATGCAAACAGATACACTACAATCAAAGCCACGGTTTTATAGGAAATATTTTTCTTTTCCTTCTGAGCCGGTTCTTCCTGCTTTGCAGCCTTGAAAGAACCCGCCAGAATCAGAATTCCTAAAATTACAATAGCCGCGCTGACCAGCTTCGGGTATGATCCTGCAGCACCAGGAAGGCCCTGAAAATATACAAATACTGCAATACCTAAGACGATCGCGCCAATTCCAAGTCCACAGTCTTTCTTACCCACAGTGTACTCCCCCTTCTTATTCCTTCAAAAGATCCTGAATGGATTCCATATTCTTGTAGTCTTCATCCAGCATAGCCTTAAAGTCTGATGAATTTGCATAGGTAATCGGAAGTCCGCTGTTTGCAAACTGGTCTTTTACTTCGTCAGAGTTCATAACAGATTCCATGGTATCAGACAGGTACTGAACGATCTCATCCGGAGTGCCGGCTGGAACACCAATACCTCTGTAGGAACCATACGTGAAGTCAATACCACTTTCCTTTAAGGTAGGAACATCCGGAAGATTTTCACTTCTCTCATCGGAACAGATAGCCAGAACCTTGATCTTGCCCTGATCGATCAGAGAAGCTGCACCGGCGTAAGTAGTAAAGCCAACCTCAGCATGTCCGCCTGCCAGCTGTACAGTCTGCTCAGATGATCCGTTGGTATGCATATACTCAAACTGAACATCGGTCTTCTGGGAGAATAACAGGCTTGCAATGTGATGGGAGGTAGAGAAACCAGGTGTGGTATTCAGTAACTCTCTCTTCTTTCCTTCTTCTACGAACTGATCGATAGTCTCAATTCCGGAATCTGCGGATACTACGATAATCTCCGGGTCGAAGCAGTACTCTGCAACCGGGATAATGGAATCCATATCATAAGTAGTAGTTCCGCTCAGAACGTTGGTAACGAAGGATGAGGTCATAGCCAGAAGCGTGTAGCCGTCCGGTTTGGAGTTTGCTACATAAGTCTGTCCAATAACGGCACCGCCACCCTCTTTGTTCAGAACGCTGACCGGCTGTCCCAGTTCTTTCTCCATCTCCTGAGCCAGGATACGGCAGGAAAGGTCTACGTTGCCGCCTGCGGTAAACGGTACAACCAGGTCAATGGATTTGGTCGGGTAATTTGTGGGAACTGCTGCTTTTCCGCTGTCGGCCGTTTTACTGTCATCGGCTGCCTTGGTATCTGCGGCTGCTTCTGTAGCAGCTGCGCTGCTGTCTGACTTCGGTGCCTCTGTCGCAGTGTTTCCCCCACCAGAACATCCGGATAATGCAAGAACTGCTGCTGCCATCATAGCCATTACCTTCAGATTTCTTTTTTTCATAGCGATCCCTCTCTTTTCTTAATGTTATTTTTTGCCGCTCAGGCTTTTGTTTGTTTTGTTTATTTTTTTCATTATTTTTATCTTTTTTTGTCTCTTTTAACTATCACCATTTTAACACACCGCGCTTTTATTGGGAAATATCCATAAACAATATGCCTATAACATAAACTTATCGCAATAAAAAAAGAAATCTGAAAGGTTATCGCATTTTCCTTTCAGATTTCCTGTTATCCAGTAATCCTATTCTGTTTTTTGGCCATCTTCACAAACTCCTGTGCAGCCGCCGATAAGTTCTTCTCCAAATATCCGACCGCCAGTGTCCGGATTGCATCTGGGCTGTTGATGGAGTAATATACGATTTCTTCATGGTTCGCTGTTTTTTCTACCGAGGAAGGTACAAACCCGATTCCCATGCCATTTCCCACCATCGCATTCAGGCTTTCGCAGGAATTGGATAAAAATGCCGCCTTCGGAACAAATCCGGCACTTCTGCACAATTTCTGAGAACTTTCATACATACGCCGTCCACGTTCATATAGAATAAATGGCTCCTCTTGCAGCTTCCGCAGATCTTCCGTCTCCAGTTCCCGTGATTCAGATCCCCCCAACTTCTGACATACATCCGAATGCTTCGGAACCGCCAGATAAATCTGCTCCCGGTAAAGCGGTTCATACCGAATCGTACCGCTGTGGAACGGCAGCATAACCAGTGCAAGATCCACTTCCCCGTTCATCAGCAGTTCCTCCGAGTAATTGGAAAACGCATCTACCACCTGCACCATGATTCCCGGATATTTTTTTCGGAATTCCGCCAGAAACGGAAGCAGAAAATTCTTCTGGTAAAATGGCGCAATGGCAATTGACAACTTTCCCTGGGTCAGCTCTTTAAATTCCCGCATCCGGCTAATCAGATGCTGACTGCGATTCAGGATTTCCCGCCCCTCTTCGCAGAAAATAGCACCCTCCTCTGTGAGGATTACTTTGTTGCTCTTCCTTATAAAAAGCTTCACCCCAAGCTCATCCTCCAGACGCTGAATCATCTGGCTCAACGCAGGCTGGCTTACGTGCACCACAAGCGCTGCCTTAGAAAAGCTGCCAGCTTCCGCAGCCGCAATTACATACTGGATATCACGTAGCTGCATTGTATCCCCTCCCCAATTATGTCGATTCTCTCTCGCATGACGTCTATTTTACCACAAAATCAACAAAATATGACCGTTATCTTTCGCAAAAAATGTGAAGAGGCGAACAGAAAAACAACTGCTATGTTTTTCTGTCCGCCTGGCATACAATATATTATTTCCGTTTTTACAGATGCAGCACGCGGTCGCGGATTTCCTGCGTCCGTCCCTGGTTCCAGAACTGGGTTCCGATATAGCCGCAGGTACGGCGTGCAACAGACATCTTGTCCTGGTCACGGTTGCCGCAGTTCGGGCACTCCCAGATCAGCTTACCTGCCTCATCCTCGACGATTTTGATCTCACCGTCGTAGCCGCAGCACTCGCAGTAATCGCTCTTGGTATTCAACTCTGCATACATGATGTTCTCATAGATGAACTTCATGACAGACAGGACTGCCGGGATATTCTGCTGCATGTTCGGTACTTCCACATAGCTGATCGCACCGCCCGGAGACAGCTTCTGGAAATCGGACTCAAATTTCAGCTTGCTGAAGGCATCGATTTCCTCACTGACATGAACATGATAGCTGTTGGTGATGTAGTTCTTATCGGTTACGCCCGGAATAATACCGAAACGTTTCTGTAAGCATTTCGCGAACTTATAGGTGGTGGACTCCATCGGGGTTCCGTATACGGAGTAGCTGATGTTCTCGGCCTCTTTCCACTCCCTGCACTTGTCGTTCATCTTCTGCATAACAGCCAGGGCAAACGGCTTTGCAGACGGATCTGTATGGGACTTGCCGGTCATGCGTACGCACATCTCATGCAGGCCGCAGTAGCCCAGAGAGATGGTGGAATAGCCGTTAAACAAAAGCTTGTCGATGGTCTCACCCTTTTTCAGTCTTGCCAGGGCACCGTTCTGCCACAGGATCGGGGCTACATCGGAGATGGTTCCAAGCAGACGCTCATGACGGCAGCGCAGCGCGCGGTGGCAGAGCTCCAGGCGCTCCTCAAAAATCTCCCAGAAGCGGTCCATATCGCCCTCCGAAGAGCAGGCTACATCCACCAGGTTGATGGTAACAACACCCTGATTGAAACGTCCGTAGAACTTGTGGCTTCCGTCTGCGTTTCTCTGGGAATCCTCCACAGTCAGGAAGGAACGGCAGCCCATGCAGGTATATACGTTTCCGCCCTTTAATTCCTTCATGATCTTTGCAGAAATATAATCCGGAACCATACGCTTTGCAGTACACTTTGCAGCCAGCTCCGTCAGATACCAGTATTTGGAATCCTCCGCAATGTTATCTTCATCCAGAACGTAGATCAGCTTCGGGAAGGCCGGAGTGATCCAGACACCCTTTTCATTTTTTACACCCTGCATTCTCTGGATCAGAACCTCTTCGATGATCATAGCCAGATCATCACGGGTGCGTCCCTCCGGGACCTCGTCCAGATACATGAACATGGTCACAAACGGTGCCTGTCCGTTACAGGTCATCAGAGTGATCAGCTGATACTGGATCGTCTGGATACCGCTCTTGACCTCCTCACGCAGTCTGCGTTCTACTACACGGTTGATGATGGTCTCATCCAGAGCCTCTCCGCACTCCTTGCGCTCCTCGATCACGTTCTTACGCAGCTTCTGGCGGCTGATATCCACAAACGGTGCCAGATGAGCCAGGGAGAAGGACTGTCCGCCGTACTGGTTGCTGGCCACCTGCGCCACGATCTGGGTGGTAACATTGCAGGCAGTAAAGAAGCTGTGCGGCTTCTCGATCATGGTCTCACTGATGACTGTACCGTTCTGGAGCATATCTTCCAGATTGATCAGGTCGCAGTTATGCTCCTTCTGCGCAAAATAATCGGTATCGTGGAAATGGATGATACCGGCCTCATGCGCGCGCACAATTTCTTCCGGAAGCAGGACACGGCGGCTTAAATCCTTGCTGACCTCGCCGGCCATGTAATCACGCTGGGTAGAGTTGATGACCGGATTCTTATTGGAGTTTTCCTGCTTTACTTCCTCATTCAGATGCTCGATCAGAGCAAGAATGCCATTGTCCGTGGTATTGGACTTTCTGGTCAGCTCTCTCTTATAACGATAACGCACATATTTCTGTGCCACCTCATAACCGCGCATCTCCATGATGCCGGTCTCTACCATATCCTGAATATCTTCTACATTTACCGCATGCGTAGCCTCTTCCACCTGCTTAGCGATCATATCTGCCACTGCATTGATCTGATATTCATTCAGCTGATGAAGATGATCCACACTGGCATTTGCCTTTGTGATCGCATTCACGATTTTAGAGACATCAAAAGAAACTTCCTTGCCGTTTCTCTTGATGACATTTGTCTTAACATCCGTAGTCATGCCTAAACCCCTCTCAAATATACTATATCTTGTATTTTTATTGTTTATAAACAACTATATATCGTAGCAGAGACTATGATACTACAAATACAGGGAAAATGGAAGTGGCAATTTCACGAATATTTCATGGAATATTTGGTTGAATATTTATTTTACATAAGGTATGATTAGACAGGTCCGGTTTGCCAAAATACGGAAATTTCCGCAGAGTTCCTTGCTTTTCACTCGAACCGGCAAACGGAAAAAGAACACGGGAGGTTTGCACATTGCTAAATAAATGGAAACAAACGATATCAAAATTTGTATGTTTTGTCCTAACATGCCAGTTGTTCATTCTGACAGTCTGGGCAAAACCGGACTGGCCCTCCGATACCGGCATCATGGCTGAGGCAGGCATTGTCATGGATATGGATTCCGGTGCCATTCTGTATGGTCAGAATATCCACCTGACCTACCCGCCGGCCAGTATCACCAAAATCCTCACAGCACTCATCGTCCTGGAAAATTGCAATCTGGATGATACTGTAACATTTTCTACAACGGCTGTCAACCAGGTTGAGGCCGACAGCGGAAATAAAATCAGCGTTGTGGCAGGTGACCAGCTGTCCGTAGAAGACTGTCTCTACTCCATGCTGCTAGTATCCTGCAACCAGGCCGCCAATGCTCTGGCCGAGCATACGGCAGGCAGTATTTCTGCCTTTGTGGACATGATGAATGAAAAACTGGCGGAGCTTGGATGTCAGGAAAGTCACTTCGAAAACCCATCCGGCTTAAACGGCGATAATCAGTATGTTTCCGCTTACGATATGGCCCTGATCGCCCAGGCTGCCTACGACAATGAAACCCTGGTAGAGATCAGCTCTGCCACCACCCATAGGATCGCGCCGACCACCCAGAACCCGGATGGCTTCACCATCCGCGGAGAGCACCGGCTCTGCGTGACCGAAGATTCCACCAGCCCGTATTACTATCCGGAGGCAATCGCCGGAAAAACCGGGTATCTGATCAAGGCCGGAAACACGCTGGTCACCTACGCCGTCAAGGATAACCGCCGTCTGGTATCCGTTATCCTGAAGGGTCAGCCAAGACAGTATTTTGTAGACGGAAAGGCACTTCTGGAATTCGGCTTCCGGTCTTTCCAGAACTATACCATTGCAGATTACGAGAGCCGGTATGTCACCGGTGACGAGACCATCAGCCTTGATAAGGGTTCCTTCCGGGCATCAGACCTGATGATCGACCCGGACAGCGTTGTTACGCTGCCAAATGGCGCCTCCTTTGAGGATGCTGACATTTCCCTCGGTGCCCTGCCGGAAATCAGCCCCGAAAACGCGGTAGCGCTCCTCACATACAGCTACAACGACCGGGTAGTGGGAACTGCCTATCTGCTGGCGAAAGATGGTGTCACCATCGACAGCGATGATTCTGCTGCAGATGCCCCGTCTTCCACGGATGTTTCGACTCCGTCTGAACCGTCAGACGGTGCTGACACAGACCCCCCCCGTCCTGCCCGCAGCAATTTTTCCCTGGCAGGGGTTCTGGTCACAATCCTCATCGTTCTGTTCGTTCTTGCAGTGATCAGTCTGATCAGCTGGCTTATCTATTCGAAAAAGAAAGAAGCCAGGGCACTTGCCGAGCGCCGCGAACGCCGCAGACAGAGACTCCAGCGCTCTGGTGACGAAGAAGAGTTTGAGCGTCTTCTATCCGAATACAAAAACAAAACCAGAAAGAAATAACCCGGATCTGGCAGGTTTTACCACAGATCGCAATCAAATAAGCCCATGAAAACTGTTTCGTTGTTTTCATGGGCTTTTCTGATACTTTTTTAATGCTCTTCTGACATAAGCGCTTACTTTCTGACACGCTTACCACCCCAGGCTGACCGGTTCTCCGCCTCCCGCTGTAATTGTTTTGGAGGCAGCAGATGCTGTGCCCTGTCCGGCCTCCGGATCCTGTTCTGCATTCTGGTCATCTGCCGCAGTCTGCTCTGCATCCTGCCTGTCTTCCACATTCTGACCACCTGCCGTAGTCTGCTCTGTATCCTGCCTGTCTTCCTCATTCTGTCCATCTGCTGCAGTCTGCTCTGTCTGCGCGCTGTCCGCTGTCTCTGTCGTTCTTCCATAGTTCAGCGCTGCGTACAGGTCCAGCATGCCGTTGCTGCTGAGCTTTCCATTCAGGGTCGGAAGCTTTCTTGCTGTTTCCAGAAGAACCTTCCGGATGTCTGAAAGCTGCAGATCCGTGCGATAGGAATACAGCATTGCCGCCGCACCGGTCACCATGGGGGCCGACATGGAGGTGCCGGTCATGAAGCCGTATCCGTTATCTGCGATGGTGCTGACGATATAAGTACCCGGTGCTGCGATATCCACACTCTTTGCCCCGTAATTGGAGCTCTCTGCAAGATTTCCGTCAAACATCAGGTTTGCTGCCGAAATCACATTATCCAGATCAAAGGATGAGGGATAATCCGGTTTCTGATCCGTATCCTCCCCGATTCCTTTTGCATTTCCGTTTCCGGCTGATACCACAAACAGCATTTTGGAATCCCGCATCACCTTCTCCAGCTCCGGATAATACTCCGTGGTGCCAAAACTGAGATTGCAGATGGAGGCTCCATTGGCTTCCGCATAGCGGATGGCCTCGATGATAGCCTTTTCCTCTCCCACACCGTACCGGGTTCCAAGTGCCTTGAGCACCATAATCTTAACATAGTTGTTGTCCGTGATACCTGCAATACCGCCATTTCCGCGGGCCGCAGCGATGGTGCCTGCCGCATGGGTGCCATGGTCATCCTCTCTGCCCTTGCAGAGTTCGTTGTTTCCATCAAAAAAGTTCCAGCCGTGAACATCATCTATATAACCGTTCCCGTCATTGTCAATGCCATCTCCCGGAATCTCGTCTTCGTTGGTCCAGATTGCATTTTTCAGATCCGGATGACTGATATCAATTCCGGTATCAATCACTGCAACGACCACGTGACGGTGTTCCTCCGTGCTGGAGTCGTAAAGGTTCCACGCTGGCAGAATGTTAATATCTACACCTCTTCGCGCCCGTATCTCCTTAATACGGTAAGCATCCGGTCCGGCTACCGGAGCTGGCATGCCAAAATAATTTGCCAGATCAATGTAGTTTGCCAGCTTCGGATTACTGTCGCGGAAGCGGTTTGTGATCTCACTGTACTGCAGCTCCGCATCATTTTTCAGTCCCCACTGGTATCTGGAATAGCTGTCTGAAGCAGAAAGGTTTATCACCCCCGGCCCATATACATCCGCATGGAAGGTATAACGGGCACCAGGCATTGCCGATGCGGCAATGTGAAGACCTGCTCCGCAGAACAACGCCATCAGAGCAGTAACCGCCTGCTGTTTCCATTTCATTTTCATAATCACTTCCTCCGTTCACCGCAACCGTGCGAGCACGCTTTCGGTTCTCTTGCACTCGCTACATTATAGCATATCTGCCAGCACTTTAGTTTGAACTTTGTGTGAAATTCCAAAAATCCACACAACAGAAAAACCCGTGGAGAAAATCTCCACGGGTCATCTTACGTTTGGACACAGTAGGCGCACCAGGCGCATCTACATTATATAAAAATTTCGATTAATTTCTGATCAGTGATTACTCAACGATAGAAACAACACGGCCTGAACCTACGGTTCTACCACCCTCACGGATAGCGAAACGAAGACCCTGCTCCATAGCTACCGGATGGATCAGCTCAACGGTCATCTCTACGTTATCACCAGGCATGCACATCTCGGTTCCTTCCGGGAGCTCGCAAACGCCGGTTACGTCAGTTGTTCTGAAGTAGAACTGCGGACGATAGTTGTTGAAGAACGGGGTATGACGACCACCCTCGTCTTTGGTCAGAACGTAAACCTGTGCGGTAAACTTGTTGTGGCACTTTACGGATGCCGGCTTACACAGAACCTGTCCACGCTCGATCTCAGTTCTCTGGATACCACGAAGCAGAGCACCGATGTTATCACCAGCCTGAGCCTCATCCAGTAACTTACGGAACATCTCGATACCGGTAACAACGGTCTTCTTGGTCTCCTCGTGGATACCAACGATCTCAACCTCATCGTTCAGATGAAGAACACCACGCTCTACACGGCCGGTAGCAACGGTACCACGACCGGTAATGGTGAATACATCCTCTACAGGCATCAGGAACGGCTTATCAGTCTCACGCTGCGGATCCGGGATCCAGCTGTCAACTGCGTCCATCAGCTCCATGATCTTGTCGCCCCACTCACCGTGCGGATCCTCAAGAGCCTTCAGAGCGGAACCCTGAATGATCGGGGTGTCATCGCCCGGGAACTCGTACTCGTTCAGCAGCTCACGGATCTCCATGTCTACTAACTCAAGCAGTTCCGGATCGTCAACCATATCACATTTGTTCATGAATACAACGATGTACGGTACGCCTACCTGACGGGAAAGCAGGATGTGCTCTCTGGTCTGAGCCATAACACCATCGGTTGCTGCTACTACAAGGATAGCGCCATCCATCTGAGCTGCACCGGTGATCATGTTCTTAACGTAGTCAGCATGTCCTGGGCAGTCAACGTGTGCATAGTGTCTGTGCTCAGTCTCATACTCAACGTGTGCGGTAGAAATGGTGATACCACGCTCTCTCTCCTCCGGAGCCTTATCGATGTTCTCGAAATCGGTAGCGGTGTTACCAGCAACTCTCTCAGCCAGAACTTTGGTGATTGCTGCGGTCAGAGTGGTTTTACCATGGTCAACGTGGCCGATGGTACCAATGTTACAATGCGGTTTGGTTCTTTCAAACTTTGCTTTTGCCATTTTATAACGTCCTCCTTGATTTGCCCGCCTAGTACGGGCGATTGATTATATGGTTAGGCTGTTCTTTATTATATGCTATTTACGCAATATTTTCAAGCCTTTTCTCTACTCCGGCCAGCCGCCCCGCGGCATGTTTTCTGATAAAAACAACCGCGGAGCTTCTGCTTCGGAAATTAGATTACTTTATTTCTTATGCTCGTTGATAACCTTCTCCTGTACGGACTTCGGAACCGGCTCGTACTTCTCGAAGAACATGGAGTAGTTACCACGTCCCTGAGTCTTGGAACGAAGGTCGGTAGAGTAACCGAACATCTCGGAAAGCGGAACGTATGCTCTTACGATCTTACCGCCGCCTAAGTCATCCATACCCTCGATACGGCCACGACGGGAGTTGATATCACCGATAACATCACCCATGTACTCCTCTGGCATGGTAACCTCAACCTTCATGATCGGCTCAAGCAGGATAGCGCCTGCCTTCTGCATAGCCTCCTTGAACGCCATGGAACCGGCGATCTTGAATGCCATCTCGTTAGAGTCGACCTCATGGTAAGAACCATCGTATACAGTAGCTTTTACACCGAGTACCGGGAATCCGGCAAGGATACCGGACTTAGCAGCCTCTTCGATACCAGCGCCAACTGCCGGGATGTACTCTTTCGGGATAGCACCGCCGACAACGGTAGACTCGAACTTGAAGGTTTCTTCTGCGTTCGCATCCATCGGCTCGAAGTGAACTTTACAGTGACCGTACTGACCACGACCACCAGACTGCTTCGCATATTTGCTGTCTACGTCTACGGCTTTGGTGAAGGTCTCTTTGTAAGCAACCTGCGGAGCACCAACGTTTGCTTCTACGTTGAACTCTCTCAGAAGACGGTCTACGATGATCTCCAGATGTAACTCACCCATACCGGAGATGATGGTCTGGCCAGTCTCCTGGTTGGTGGATGCACGGAAGGTCGGATCCTCCTCTGCAAGTTTCGCAAGTGCCTCACTCATCTTGCCCTGACCAGCTTTGGTCTTCGGCTCGATAGCGATATCGATAACCGGCTCCGGGAACTCCATGGACTCCAGGATAACCGGATGATTCTCATCACAGATGGTATCACCGGTACCGGTAATCTTAAAGCCTACTGCTGCAGCGATATCGCCGGAGTAAACTTTGTCAATTTCCTGTCTCTTGTTAGCATGCATCTGAAGGATACGGCCAACACGCTCTTTCTTGCCTTTGGTAGCGTTCAGAACGTAGGAACCGGAATTCATGGTACCGGAGTACACACGGAAGAATGCCAGCTTACCTACGAACGGGTCAGTCATGATCTTGAATGCCAGAGCTGCGAACGGCTCTTCATCAGAAGAGTGACGGAATACTTCATTGCCATCCATATCGGTACCCTTGATAGACGGGATATCGGTCGGAGCCGGCATGAACTCGATAACTGCGTTCAGAAGTCTCTGAACACCTTTGTTTCTGTATGCACTACCGCAGCATACCGGAACAGCAGTACACTCACAGGTAGCTTTTCTTAATACTTTCTTCAGTTCCTCGATAGATGGCTCTTCGCCTTCCAGATACTGCATCATCAGATCATCATCCAGCTCGCAGATCTTCTCTACCAGCTCGGTGTGATATAACTCTGCATCATCCTTCATATCATCCGGGATTTCGCAAACAGTAACGTCGTCGCCCTTATCATCGTTGTAGATGTAAGCCTGCATCTCGAACAGGTCGACAAGACCCTTGAACTCGTCCTCTTTACCGATCGGCAGCTGTAAGCAGATAGCGTTCTTACCAAGTCTGGTACGGATCTGCTCTACTGCGCCGTAGAAGTTAGCGCCCAGGATATCCATCTTGTTGATGAATGCCATACGCGGTACGTTGTAGGTATCAGCCTGACGCCATACATTCTCGGACTGCGGCTCTACACCACCCTTTGCACAGAACACGCCTACAGCGCCGTCCAGTACACGAAGGGAACGCTCTACCTCAACAGTGAAGTCTACGTGACCTGGGGTATCGATGATGTTGATACGATACTCCGGCTGTCCTTTGATCGGACGGTTGTCCTGGCCATGAATGGTCCAGTGACAGGTAGTAGCTGCTGAAGTAATGGTAATACCACGCTCCTGCTCCTGCTCCATCCAGTCCATGGTAGCAGTACCTTCGTGAGTATCACCGATTTTGTAGTTTACACCAGTGTAATACAGGATACGCTCAGTCAAAGTGGTCTTACCAGCATCGATGTGAGCCATGATACCAATATTTCTGGTTCTCTCCAACGGATATTCTCTTCCAGCCAAAGCTTTTTCCTCCTATTAGAATCTGAAGTGGGAGAAGGCCTTGTTAGCCTCTGCCATCTTATGCATGTCTTCTTTACGTTTTACAGATGCACCAGTGTTGTTTGCTGCGTCCATAATCTCGTTTGCCAGTCTCTCTTCCTGGGTCTTCTCGCCTCTCTTACGGGAGAACATGGTGATCCAGCGAAGTGCAAGAGTCTGACGTCTCTCCGGCTTAACCTCGATCGGCACCTGATAGGTAGCACCACCGATACGTTTTGCCTTAACCTCCAGAACAGGCATGATGTTGTTCATAGCCTCTTCGAAGACTTCCAGAGCCGGCTTGCCGCTCTTCTCTTCTACACGGTTAAATGCACCGTATACGATTTTCTGTGCAACACCCTTCTTACCATCAAGCATGATATTGTTGATCAGCTTGGTTACAACCTTGTTGTTGTATAAAGGATCTGCTAATACATCTCTTTTCTGAATATGTCCTTTACGTGGCACGTTACTTCCCTCCTTAATTATAGAAATTAATTCATAGGTACTCACATGTTTCCATAAAAATGTGTTCGCGCACGGTTCTATCTATTCCTGCAACCACAGGCAATATCATCCCGGCACTAACTACTTTTACTTACGTTAGTGGTACTACTAGTGTAAGCTGTTACTTATTATTTCTTCTTAGCGTCTTTCGGTCTCTTAGCGCCGTACTTGGAACGAGCCTGCTTTCTGTTGGCTACGCCTGCGGTATCAAGAGTACCTCTGATGATGTGGTATCTGGTACCCGGAAGGTCCTTAACACGACCACCACGAATTAATACTACGCTGTGCTCCTGTAAATTGTGTCCCTCGCCCGGGATGTAGCTGGTTACCTCGATACCGTTAGAAAGACGTACTCTGGCGATTTTACGAAGTGCAGAGTTCGGCTTCTTCGGGGTTGCAGTCTTAACTGCGGTGCAGACACCTCTCTTCTGCGGAGAAGAAGTGCTGGTTGCACGCTTCTGTAAGGAGTTGTATCCTCTCTGCAGAGCCGGTGCGGTAGACTTCTTTTCTGCGGTCTGTCTTCCCTTTCTCACTAACTGGTTGAATGTTGGCATTCCTTTCACCTCCTGTGATATTGTCTGTTGGTTGCTGTAATTCTTTTCAGCTTTTTGCGCATCAAAAAATCCTGCGATTTTCGCACGCCATATCATTATATCCGTTTGATGATGGCATGTCAAGGATATTTTTGTAATTTTCCGCCTGATTTTCTTAGTATTTAAGCCATTTTATATCGCGTATATCTGAGGACAGCCCGGAATAAAATGAAGCAATCAGAGTATTCCCGAAAAGGAGGAGTTTTATGCTTCCATCCCGCCCGAAAGCCGTTTTAATTTCCCTGCTTGCCTCTTATCTCTTATCTGCCCTGCTTTTATTCATCCTGACCCTCGTCCTGTACCGGCTCAAGCTAAAGGAATCCCAGATCACTCCAGCCGTCTACGCCCTCTATGTCATCTCCTGCCTCGCAGGCGGCCTGCTCTGCGGCAAGGCGCTGCGTACACGGAGATTTTTCTGGGGGCTGCTCACTGGAATGCTTTATTTTCTGGCCCTCCTTGCCGCGTCTGTCCTGCTGCGCCACGGTCAGATGCCGGAACTTACCAGAATGCTCCCGGTTCTGGCCTGCTGCGCGGCCGGCGGCATGATAGGCGGAATTTTAAGCTGACACAACAGAAGAGGATGCAGCAAATCCGGAGCCGTTACGTGTCGGAACCAGTTTGCTGCATCCTCTTCTTTTTCGCTGTTTTATTCGTGCTCCTCTGTTTTTTCCGGTTCTCCATCCTCTGTTTCTTCCTGATGGTGGATCTGCAGACGGATCTTTCCGATCCGGTTTTTGTCCATCTCCTCTACTTTTAGATGAAGATTCCCGTAATCGACTTCCTCGCCCTCTTCCGGCAGATGATCTAACAGGCCGATCACCAGACCGCCGATGGAATCATAATCCTCAGACTCCAGCTCCAGCCCCAGACGGTCATTTAAGTCATCCAGCTTGGCAGAACCGTTGACCAGATATTCATCTGGACTGACCTCCCTGACCTCGTCTTCCTCATCCTGATCGTACTCGTCACGGATTTCTCCCACGATCTCCTCCAGCATATCCTCCAGGGTAATGAGACCTGCCGTGGCACCGTACTCATCCAGTACGATAACGATATTGTTGAAGGTTTTGCGCATCTCCAGCATCAGCTCGGCCGTCTTCTTGTATTCGTAGGTATAGAGTGGCTGGCGCAGATAATCACGGATGGAAAAATTCTTTTCCTTTTCATGATCAAACAGAATAAAATCCTTCATATTCACAATGCCGATGACATTGTCCGTATTTTCCTCGTAAACCGGAATACGGGTAAAGCGTTCATTCTGGAACAGCTCCATGAGCTCGTCAAAGGTTGCGTTTACATCTACCATGACCATATCGATACGCGGCACCATAACATCCTTGGCAACAGCATCCCCGAAATCGAATACGTTGTTGATCATCTTCTTTTCTTCGCTCTCAATAACGCCTTCTTCATGACTTACTTCCACGATCGTCCGGAGCTCATCCTCTGTTATGGGATCCTGCTTTTTGTTGGGGTCTACACGCAAAAGAAAGAGGACTGCCATGGACAGCTTATTGACAATGAAGATTACCGGAGTCAGAACCACCATCAGCACATGGATGGCACCTGCATAGGCAAAAGAGATTTTCTCCGCATACAGCGTGGACATAGTCTTTGGCGTGATCTCACCGAATACCAGGATCAGCAGCGTCAGCACGCCGGTGGCTACGCCAACCGCCGCATTGCCAAACACGCGCAGGGTCAGGGTTGTCATCAGGGAAGAGGCTGACAGATTCACAATGTTGTTGCCGATCAGAATGGTGCTGAGCATCTTGGCCGGATCTTCGATGACTGCCGCCACCATGGCTGCACGCTTGTCACCACCCTCTGCCAGAGTACGCACCCGCATCTTGTTTACCGTAGTCAGGGCAGTCTCCGCCGAGGAGAAAAACGCTGACAGCATCAGCAGGATCAAAACCGCCGCCAGTTGTATGCCCGTACTGTCTCCAGAATCTAACATAGAAATATTTCGCTCCTTTTTTATTTTCATTCGATTTTACATGGTTTCACGACTGCTGTCAACAGGAGTTTTTTCCGGCAGCATCCTCCGGATTTCCTTTACGATCTCCGCTCCGAACAGAATGCCGGAGCCAAGAAATACAAAGATATCCCCAAGATTGAAGACAACCTTCTTCAGTTTTCCACACTGAATGCTGAAATAGTCCACCACATAGTGACGGATCATGCGGTCATAAAGATTGCTGACAGCGCCGCCAAGAATAACAGCAATGCCGAATTTCTGTACGGTTTTTCCTTTCTGCGGAAGGATCGCAGCCAGAAAACCGGCCAGTCCTGAGATCACCGCCAGCGGCAGCATCCGCACAAGCTCTGCATGCTGTTCCAGAAAGCCGAAGGGAAAACCGGCGTTGTGATTCCGGTACAGCAGGATTTTTCCTTTTGCATGCGGCAGCGGCTTCGGGAACTCTTCCGGTTTTTCCTGTTCGATCAGCCATTTGATCCCCAGATCCAGTGATGAAAGTGCTGCAATGATTCCTGTATAGAGCATAGACAGATTCCTCCTGATTTTCAAAAATTCCTGCGATTTTGAAAGCGGCAGGCTGCCGCGCAGTTACTCTTATTGTACTATTGAAACGCAATGCCGTCAAATCGCAATCTATCCGTAACAGTTCTGATTTTTCGTCATATACTATCAGGAAAAACCTCTGGGAGTTTCCATGATTTCCTGCAATATTTCACCCGCCTCAGAAGATGTTGCCGATTTCATCGTCCGCTATTCTCCGCGGGCTGTGGAATCACTCTATGAGCTGGCCCGGACCCGGTGTGTGAATCTGGTAAGCCAGGAATACGCCATTGTCCATGTGCCGCTTTCCGGTGTCCTCCCTTTAAGCTTCGCGCATCACACCTACTCAGCGATTCCCAAGCTTTACGGTCTTCAGGATACTACGGCACCGGAAGCCTCCGGAATCCTCCCGGTCTTTTCCCAGCCAAATCTCATGAGCACCGGCCAGGGCGTCCTGATCGGGCTGATCGATACCGGGATCGATTATACAAATCCACTGTTTCAAAATCCGGACGGCACCAGTCGGATCTTACGCATCTGGGATCAGACCCTGGAAAGCGAAAATCCACCTGAGCCGGTGGCAGGATTTCAGCCATTCTACGGCACCGTCTACCGCCGGGAAGAGATAAACCGTGCCCTGGCCTCGGAAAATCCTTTTGAGCTGGTGCCATCCACTGATACCAACGGACACGGTACCTTTCTGGCCGGAGTTGCCGCAGGCCGCCAGATACAGAACCCGTCCGCATTTTCCGGTGCCGCGCCGGATGCCATGCTGGCGGTGGTCCGGTTAAAGCCTGCCAAGCAGTATCTGCGGGAATTCTTTGCAGTGGCGGCTGACGCTGACGCTTACCAGGAAAATGATATCATGACCGCAGCCGCATTTTTGCTGGGTGTAGCCGGACAGTACCGGATGCCTCTGGTACTCTGCCTCGGTGCAGGGACCAGCCAGGGAAGCCACAGCGGAATCTCGCCCCTTGCCATGCAGCTGCAGGCCTTAAGCGGCACCCGTGGCTTCGCCTGCGTCACCGGGGCCGGCAATGAATCCGGATTCCGGCATCACTACCTGGGGAAGCTTGCCCCGGATCAGAAATATGAGGATGTGGAGCTTCGCGTGGCAGATTCCACCTCCGGATTTTCCATGGAGCTGTGGGCCGATGCCTCGGAGGTTTACACATTAGGCTTCATCTCGCCCTCCGGGGAAGTCATCGAACGGGTCCCCATGTCTGTGGGGGAGGAAAATACATTCTCTTTTAAGCTTGATGCTTCCAGCATTTTTATCAGCTATCAGATCACCGAATCCTCCTCCGGGCGCTTTTTAGCCTTCCTGCGCTTTACCGCTCCGGCTCCCGGTATCTGGCATATCCGGGTCTATCCCACATTGCTTGTCTCCGGGCAATTTCATATCTGGCTCCCCATGCAGGGATTTCTCACGGAGGACACCGGCTTTCTCCGTCCGGACCCGGACATCACCATCACCGATCCGGGAAATGCGCCGCTGCTTCTGACCGTCAGCACATACAATCATGTCACCGGCATCCTCTACATCCACAGCAGCCGCGGCTTCACCGCCACCGGACAGATCAAGCCGGACCTTGCTGCCCCCGGCGTCAACGTGCAAGGACCGGGGATTTTGCCCGGCACTTCCCGCCTGCCCCGGCAGACAGACAGCGCCGTCCGTGAAGCTGTCCCGCCGTCCAGTTCCATTTCCCTCACCCGAAAAACAGGCTCCTCCATAGCCGCCGCCATCACCGCCGGAGCTGTGGCCTGCCTCTTCTCCTGGGGGTTCACCCAGGGAAATGACACAACCCTCACCAGCATTTCCGTAAAATCCATTCTCATCCGCGGGGCAGAACGCAAGGAAGCGTTCCGCTATCCCAATTCCCAGTGGGGGTATGGAACATTGAATCTGTACCGGGCATTTCTGCAGATGCGGGAATAACAATATAAAAATTTAAAGAATAACTAATAGAGTCCGAAGGTTCGGTCAGACCATACAGAATAA
>NZ_QUIV01000014.1:0-1418 GCF_003480315.1 Clostridium sp. AM33-3
GGTTATTCTACGATAATAATAAACGCAGCCAGAACGTTGCTGACGAAAGCCTGTAATCCGGCTTTTATCTGATAGTAGCGTTCTGGCTGCGTTAGCTTTTTATGGAAGAGTTAATATGGGCTGTAGCTACTGTTTTTTAGCGAAGCCAATACAGCAGGAAGTGAATGAGACCGCCTTCCGGGATTTTCAACATATCAGGTGTTTGCATCTTGAGCACACACGTCCGAATGTGGCGGATGTTAATCCGACACAGGCGAACGCGTGTTAGCGAGAGCAAGCAAACAACGATATGTGAAAATAGAGGAAGGCAGTCTCTTTCACTTCCGGACCTTTATTCAGCTTTGTAACTCAAATTTTTATTTTGCCAGATCTTTGATGACTTCTGACGCAATGATCAGCCCCACTACGGACGGAACAAATGCAGTGGAACCCGGGATAGCCCGGCGCTCGGTGCATTTATGCTCGGCTCCAGGCGGACAGATGCAGTGATTTTTGCAGCTGATGGACATGTCCTCAATTGGTCTGATCGGCTGTTCTTTGGAGTACACGACCTTCAGTTTTTTGACACCGCGCTTTTTCAGCTCCCGACGCATGACCTTTGCCAGCGGACAGACAGAAGTTTTATAGATATCCGCCACTTCAAACATAGCCGGATTCAATTTATTTCCGGCTCCCATGCTGCTGATGACCGGCACCTGTTTCTCCTGTGCTTCCATGACAAGCTGAAGCTTTGCCGTTACCGTATCCACTGCATCAATCACATAGGAATACTTGGAAAAATCAAAATCATCTTTCGTCTCCGGCAGATAAAAGCATTTGTGAGTGGTGACCTTGCAGTCCGGGTTGATATCATGGATGCGCTCTTCCATCACGTCTACCTTATATCTTCCAACGGTTTTTCTGGTGGCTATGATCTGACGGTTTAAGTTGGTCAGGCACACCTTATCGTCATCGATGATATCTATGGCTCCCACACCACTGCGCACCAGTGCCTCCACAGCATAACCGCCTACTCCACCGACACCAAACACGGCGACTCTGGACTGCGACAGCCGCTCCATGGCTTCTTTCCCAAATAATAATTCTGTTCTTGAAAACTGATTTAACATCGTATTTCCCTTTCTCTAAATCATATGTACCAACGCCATGTACACCACCGTTCCCACGGTGATGCTCAAAATGGAACTCTTCTTCCAGAGATGAACCATTGCTGTCACCGCAACACCTGCAAGCAGAATCAGATTGTCCTGAAGCGCGGACTCCGGAATACTCTTTAGGCAGTATACCACAAGAGTAGCCATAATTGCCATAGGAAATACCTTACCCAGATATTCCATCTGTTTTGGAAGCTCTCTCTTAGATCGAGTAGGAGGCGGCTATCGCCGCCGACCTCTCACACCACCGGACATGCGGTTCCG